>JBKEDF010000089.1:0-84971 GCA_047975325.1 Pseudorhodobacter sp.
ACCTCGGCGCGGTGGCGGCCGAAGATCTTTTCCATAGCCATGCTGATTTCTCCGACTGATGCACGGGCGCGGGCGGCCTCAACGGCCGCTTCCAGAAGATTTCCGCCTTCGGCCGCGCGACGGCCAAGTTCATTCAGCGCAGCGGCACAGGCAGGTTCATTGCGCGCCCTGCGGGTGGCCTTGAGCCGCGCGATCTGCGCCTCGCGCACCTTGAGATTGTCGATATCGAGGATATCGATCGGCTCTTCGGCATCCTTGCGGTATTTGTTGACCCCGACGATCACCTCCTCACCCCGGTCGATCATGGCCTGGCGGCGTGCCGCGCTTTCCTCGATGCGAAGCTTGGGCATCCCGGAGGCGACAGCCCTGGTCATGCCGCCCATCGTCTCGACCTCCTCGATCAGCGCCCAGGCCTTTTCGGCCAGTTCGGCGGTAAGGCTTTCGACATAGTAACTGCCCGCCAGCGGATCCACGACATTGGTGATGCCGGTTTCCTCCTGCAGGATAAGCTGGGTATTCCGGGCGATCCGGGCGGAGAATTCGGTCGGCAGGGCAATGGCCTCATCCAGCGCATTGGTATGCAGCGATTGCGTTCCGCCAAGGGCGGCGGCCATTGCCTCATAGGCGGTACGGATCACATTGTTATAGGGGTCCTGTTCCTGCAGGCTGACGCCCGAAGTCTGGCAATGTGTACGCAGCATCATGCTGCCCGGTTTTTTCGGACCGAATTCCGACATGATCCGATGCCACAGAAGCCGCGCCGCACGCAGCTTTGCCGCTTCCATGAAAAAATTCATGCCAATGGCAAAGAAGAACGAAAGCCGCCCGGCAAAAGCATCCACATCCATGCCCCGCGCAATCGCGGCGCGGACATATTCACGCCCATCGGCAAGGGTAAAGGCCAGTTCCTGCACCAAATTCGCACCGGCCTCCTGCATATGATAGCCGGAAATGGAGATGGAATTGAATTTCGGCATTTCGGTGGAGGTATATTCAATAATATCCGCCACGATCCGCATCGAAGGTTCTGGTGGGTAGACATAGGTATTGCGAACCATGAACTCCTTCAGGATATCGTTCTGGATCGTGCCGGAAAGAACGGCGCGGGAATGGCCCTGTTCTTCCCCTGTGACGATGAAATTCGCCAGGATCGGGATCACCGCGCCATTCATCGTCATCGAGACGGAAACCTTATCAAGGGGAATGCCGTCAAACAGGATTTTCATATCCTCGACCGAATCGATGGCCACCCCCGCCTTGCCGACATCGCCTTCCACGCGGGGATGGTCGCTGTCATAGCCGCGATGGGTCGCCAGATCGAAAGCGACCGAGACGCCCTGCTGACCGGCATCAAGCGCCTTGCGATAAAAGGCATTCGATTCCTCGGCAGTGGAAAAACCCGCATATTGACGGATCGTCCAGGGCCGGCCGGCATACATCGTGGCGCGCGGGCCACGTGTGAATGGGGCAAGGCCGGGCAGCCCACCCATATGGGAAAGACCTGTCGTATCGGCATCGGTATAAAGGGGTTTGACGCAAATCCCTTCCAGCGTTTTCCATGTAAGGTTATCCGCTGTGCGGCCCTTGAGTTCCCTTTCGGCCAGGTCGCGCCAGGCTGTCATTGGATCGGTCATATCATGTCATCCTTGCATTCGGACCACGACGCACGGCCGGGACATATCCCCGGTATCCCTTCATCAAGAGAAAACAGATGGGGCTTCCGCGTCGCTTCGGGCTTTGGTTCGGTTGCGCACTGCCCTATATCAGGGGTAATGGAGGGCCGATGCGACTGATTTTGCATTTTCTTTTGTTGTGTCTGATTCCGGTGGCCATAATGGCTCAGGACCTTGAAGATGAAATGTTCCTGGATGCACAGGGGCTTCAACCGGAGGAATTTCATTGGGTCAAGCGCCCGGTGATCGTTTTCGCCGACAGCACATCCGATCCCGCCTTCAAGCGGCAGCTGGAATTGCTGCGGGCCAACCCCGATGCGTTGCTGGAACGCGATGTCGTGGTCATCACCGATACCGACCCACAGCCCCCCTCGGCCTTCCGGAAACGGTTTCGGCCGCGGGGCTTTTCGCTGGTCCTGATGGACAAGGACGGAAAAACGACCCTGCGCAAGCCCCTGCCCTGGGATATCCGCGAAATCACCCGCGCGATCGACAAGTTCCCCATCGCACGGCAGGAGATGCTGGAACGCTACCCGGGGAGGAACTAGGCCGATAGGGGCAGGGTTTTCGTCCATTATTCGAATTCCATGATCACATCGTCGACCTTCAGGCTCGCGCCCGCATCGGCATTGATCTTTTTCACCACCCCCCCGCGTTCGGCGCGCAGGATATTTTCCATCTTCATGGCCTCGACCGTCGCCAGTGCCTGACCTTCCTGCACCTCGTCCCCCTCAATCACATTGATCTTCACCACCAGCCCGGGCATCGGGCAAAGAAGGAATTTCGATGTGTCGGGCAGAATTTTTTCGGGCATCAGCGCGGCAAGTTCCGCCTGACGGGGCGTACGGATATGCAGTTTCAGATCAGCCCCCCGCAAACGGATGCGAAAGCCCGAAGGGATCTTGCCGACCTTCATCACCAGGGGCGTCCCTTCAACCACCAGCCGGGCCAGCGGTTGGCCCGGGGTCCAGTCGCTTTCGACGCGCAGGGCGGCGCCATCCGCGAAAGTAACGGTGGAGCCTGCCTTATCCGCACAGATGGCCACGGGCAGATCCTCCCCCTGAAGGCTGACCACCCAGTTTTCGCCGACATGACGTTCATGATTGTCCATCCGCCCGGAAATCCGGGCGCGACGGATCTCCATCACGCGATGCATCGCGGCTGCGGCGGCGCAGACGCGGCGCAGATCGGCCGCGCCAAGCTTCACGCCGGTAAAACCTTCGGCATATTCCTCGGCAATGAAGGCGGTCGTGATATCCCCCGCAACAAAGCGCGGATGGTCCATGACCGCAGCACAGAAAGGCAGGTTGTGGCCAATGCCTTCTACCTCAAAAGTATCAAGCGCAAGCCGCATTTCCTCTATCGCCTCGGCCCGGGTCACCCCCCAGCTGCAAAGCTTGGCAATCATCGGATCGTAATACATCGATATCTCACCGCCCTCATAGACGCCGGTATCATTGCGCAGGATGCCGCCGCGCGGGGTCTTGCCCTCAACAGGGGGGCGATAGCGGGTCAGCCTGCCAATGGAGGGCAGGAAGTTGCGATATGGATCCTCGGCATAGAGGCGGCTTTCGCTGGCCCAGCCATTGATCTTCAGATCATCCTGCGCAAAGGGTAGCTGTCCCCCGCCCGCCACACGGATCATCTGTTCGACCAGGTCCACCCCGGTAATCAGGTCCGTTACCGGATGTTCCACCTGAAGGCGGGTATTCATTTCAAGAAAGTAGAAGTTCCTGTCCCCATCGACGATGAATTCCACTGTCCCCGCACTGGTATAGCCCACCGCGCGCGCCAATTTGCAGGCCTGTTCCCCCATCGCCTTGCGGGTCGCCTCATCAAGGAAAGGGCTTGGCGCCTCCTCAATGACTTTCTGATTGCGACGCTGGATCGAACATTCGCGCTCATGCAGGTAGACGCAGTTGCCATGGCTGTCGGCCAGGATCTGTATTTCGATATGACGGGGCTGGGTGATGAATTTTTCGATGAAGATACGATCATCACCAAAGGAATTCGCCGCCTCATTGCGCGACGATTCAAAACCTTCGCGCGCCTCATCGGCATTCCAGGCGATACGCATTCCCTTGCCTCCGCCACCGGCACTGGCCTTGATCATCACCGGATATCCGATTTCCCCGGCGATTTTCACCGCCTCATCGGCATCGGCAATCAGGCCCATATAGCCCGGCACGGTATTTACCCCGGCTTCGGCCGCAATCTTCTTGGAGGTGATCTTGTCGCCCATCGCCTCGATCGCGCTGCTGGGCGGACCGATGAAAACCACACCCTCTTTCTCAAGGGCAAATGCGAAATTCATGTTTTCACTCAGAAAACCATATCCCGGATGAACCGCCTCCGCGCCGGTTTCACGGATGGCTGCCATGATCTTATCGATCACGATATAGGATTGGTTGGCGGGCGGCGGGCCAATAAAGACCGCCTCGTCGGCCATCTGCACATGCAGCGCGTTGCGGTCGGCTTCGGAATAGACGGCAACCGTCCCGATCCCCATGGCCCTGGCGGATTTGATAACACGGCAGGCGATCTCGCCCCGATTGGCGATCAGGATCTTCTTGAACATTCATGCCCCTTCCGGGTGGCGCTGGGTGGAAATGACAAGGGACCACCCGGGAGGTTGGCCCGGGTGGTCCCTGTAGTGACGATTCTGGTGATGTACCCCCGCGCCTGCGGGGCGCCGGGATCAATAACAGGTATTGGCGCCGGGAATGGCACAGGACCCGCCGCCGACCACGGCACCGATAAGCGCACCCTTGGTCTTGCTGCCATCCGTCGCATCCGCGATGATGGCACCGGCAACGGCACCGCCAACCGTTCGTGCTGCGGCGCTGTTGACCACGCCACCTTCATTATAGCCATTGTTCGACACACAGGCCGACAACGAAAGGATCGCCGCAAGGGCGAGTGAAATCTGGTGAATCCGCATACTGCTTTGCCTCGTGAGCTTTTTGTTATGACACAGGATTCTACACCATCTCCGGCAGCAAAAAAGGGAAAATTCACGATATTTGCATCACAATCGGGATGAAACCCGCCCGAAACGGGCAATATCCCGCCGAAAACAGGGGCGCCATGCATCATGGCTGCCCCTCATCATCGTCCCGATCCGATATTGCATCCGGGTTGTTCGGAACAAATATCGCAGGAAAACCGGCTTCTGCCGCTTTCACATCGATACGCAGGAGTTGATCGTAGCTTTCCGGATCGAAGGGGTCAGAGGCTGCAACGACCTCCCGTTCAATCAGCCAGGACAGACGCCCGGCATCAAGATTGCCGCGTTCAAATGGTTCTTCGCCAAAATATTCCCAAAGGGCTTGCAAAAAGCCCTCATCAGCGGCGCGATCCATATTGGCCCGGTCGCGATACCGTTCACGCCGGATGATTCTGGTCGCGCCCTTCTTGTTGGCACGACGGATCGTAAATTGGAAATCGGTGCCGGGCAGGCGCCCGGGAAAGCCGCGATGCTTGATCATGCGGCACCTCCCGCAGCCATTTGCCAGCGCCGGGAGGCAGAAAAGCGGGCGGGCGGGGCATGGCGCCCCAAAGCCCGCCCATCAGGCTTATTTGTATTTACCGGTATAGGTCGGTTCGGTCGTAACCTCTTCGTAAACCGGTTGCGGTTCCGGCTTCGGGGCACAAGCGGCCAGGAAGGCAACCATACCGAGGCCGACAATAACTTTCGTGCTCTTTGACATCCTCTACTCCTAATTTCTTGGAGGGCAGGACTTGAATGCCGCCCCCAATCCGAGGTCTGGGCCGCTTGGATCCGACCCGGGGCGACCATAGCCTTTCCAATAGTGAATTGACACCGGGGAAACGCAAACTTCCTGCTTTGTGGCAGCACTACATCAGATTTGGCGCGTTTTCGCCGATCGGGGCGGGAAAGCTGCGCAAACATCAGAACATCTCCCATATGCAGGTGCCATCCTCAACGCGATAGGCTTCGAAAAACTGGGTTGCATCGGGATCGGCCTCCCCAAAGGGTAGTGCACGGTCGGAAAGCGAAATGATGATCTGGGCAGGAGGGGGATCCTCCCCATCGATCTGCGACAGCGCAAAGCCTTCGCAAAGCGCCTGCATGTCGGCGGCGGCCATGTCGAAATCGATCTTCCCGCCCTGCCGCGCGATATCCGGTGCGATGAAACGGAACCGCGCCGTCCGGCCCCTGGGGCCGTCATCGTTCCAGATCACCTCCTGCAGGATGACACGCTGCCCCGAAGGCAGGCCGGTCATCTCCTCGCCCGGTACGGTTTCATTTTCATTGGCCATGGCCCTGCCCCCTGCCCCGCGTGATCCTGTCTGAACAAGAAGGAATCAAAGCGGAATATTGTCGTGTTTTTTCCAAGGATTGGTAAGTTTCTTGTTGCGCAGCCCGGCAAAGGCGCGCGTCACCCTGCGGCGCGTGGAATGCGGCATGATCACCTCATCAATGAAGCCGCGTTCGGCAGCGACAAAAGGATTGGCGAAACGATCCTCATAATCCCTGGTGCGCTGCGCAATCTTTTCCGCATCCCCCAATTCACTGCGATACAGGATTTCGGTTGCCCCCTTGGCCCCCATCACCGCGATTTCCGCCGTGGGCCAGGCATAGTTGAAATCCCCGCGCAGATGTTTCGAGGCCATCACATCATAGGCCCCACCATAGGCTTTCCGGGTGATCACCGTCACCTTCGGCACCGTGGCCTCACCATAGGCGAAAAGCAGTTTCGCACCATGCTTGATCACCCCGCCATATTCCTGCGTCGTGCCAGGCAGGAAACCCGGAACATCCACAAGGGTCAGGATCGGAATTTCAAACGCATCGCAAAACCGCACGAAACGCGCGGCCTTGCGCGAAGCATCAATATCCAGACAGCCCGCCAGAACCATGGGTTGATTGGCCACCACGCCAACGCTTTGCCCTTCCAGCCGGATGAAACCGGTAACGATATTGGCCGCGTAATCGCGCTGGATTTCAAAGAAATCGCCTTCATCAGCAATCTTGAGGATCAATTCCTTCATATCATAGGGCTGGTTGGGATTATCCGGCACCAGCGTATCAAGCGAAGGCTCCAGCCGGTCGGGCGCGTCGAAAAACGGCCGCATCGGGGCACGTTCACGATTGGAAAGCGGCAGGAAATCAATGAAACGGCGGGTTTCGGCCAGCGCCTCGACATCATTTTCATAGGCCCCATCAGCCACTGATGATTTGCGGGTATGGGTGGAGGCTCCGCCCAGTTCTTCGGCTGTGACCACCTCATTCGTGACGGTTTTCACCACATCCGGGCCGGTTACGAACATGTAGGAGCTGTCCTTCACCATGAAGATGAAATCCGTCATCGCCGGGGAATAGACCGCGCCCCCTGCACAGGGGCCCATGATCAGGCTGATCTGCGGCACCACACCGGAGGCCATGACATTGCGCTGGAACACCTCGGCATAACCCGCAAGCGATGCCACGCCTTCCTGAATCCGCGCACCGCCCGAATCGTTGATCCCGATCACCGGGGCGCCGTTCTGTACCGCCATGTCCATGATCTTGCAGATCTTCTGCGCATGTGTTTCGGAAAGCGAGCCGCCGAAAACCGTGAAATCCTGCGAGAAGACATAGACCATCCTGCCGTTCACCGTGCCCCAGCCGGTCACCACGCCATCGCCATAGGGTCGGTCGGCATCCATCCCGAAATCGGTGGAACGATGCCGCACGAACATGTCGAATTCCTCGAAGGACCCTTCGTCAAGCAGGAGTTCGATCCTTTCGCGCGCTGTCAGCTTGCCCTTGGCGTGCTGCGCTTCGACCCTTTGCGCACCACCACCCAAACGTGCCGAATTACGACGGGTTTCCAGTTCCTGAAGGATATCTTTCATGTTGTGCCCTTCCCATGATCCGCGCAACCTAACGTTGGCACCTCGCCACGGAAAGCTTTTTCAATCAAATTTGCAAATAGTTCTCAAAGAGACATATGCAAATTGAATATTTGCGAATATCTTCCCTTTTCGGGACAGTGGGGCGAATCTTCTGTACATTTTCGTGATGGACAGCGACGCCGCGCAGGCGTAGCCATCACGCATGTACGAAAAACCCATTGTCCGCTACCTGGACCGGACAACCCCCCCGCATCTGACAACCCTGGTTCTCATGGCGGGCGTCGGTGCCCTGTCCCTGAATGTGTTTCTGCCATCACTTCCATCGATGGCGGAAACCTACGGCGTCAGCTATGGGTTGATGCAGCTTTCGGTCTCCCTCTATCTAGCGGCAACGGCAGTTCTGCAGATCCTCGTCGGCCCGGTTTCAGACCGTTACGGGCGCCGTCCGGTAATGCTCTGGGCAACTGGGATTTTCATACTGGCCTCGCTTGGTGTCCTTCTTGCACCCAATTATACCACCTTCATCACCTGCCGCATGATCCAGGCGGTGGTCGCCTCGGGCATGGTACTGTCACGCGCGACAGTGCGGGATATGGTCCCGCAGGATCAGGCCGCCTCGATGATCGGCTATGTCACCATGGGGATGGCACTGGTTCCGATGGCTGCCCCGGTGCTGGGGGGTTTTCTGGACCAGGCTTTCGGGTGGGAGTCCACTTTCCTGCTTATGGCCTTGTGCGGATTGGCGCTGGTAACGCTGATCTGGGCCGATATGGGGGAAACCACGACCCGACGCAGCACGAGCATGCTGGCACAGTTGCGCGAATATCCCCAACTTCTGGTATCCCAGCGTTTCTGGGGCTATTGCCTGACCTCCGCCTTTTCCTCGGGGACGTTCTTTGCCTATCTGGGCGGTGCCCCCTATGTCGGCAGCACATATTTTGAAATGGATTCGGCAACCCTTGGCCTGTATTTCGGCACTCCCGCGGTAGGCTACATGTTCGGCAACTACCTTTCCGGGCGGTACGCCGTTCGTTTCGGGGCCAACCGGATGCTGTTCTGGGGTGTCATGCTGACGGTGCTGGCCCTGATTGTGCTGGTCATTCTGACACTTGTTCTGGGGGCAAGTCCCGCAGCCTTTTTCGGAATGATGGTCGGCGTCGGGATCGGCAATGGGCTGGTCATGCCCAGCGCCAATGCAGGCATGCTTTCAGTGCGTCCGCATCTGGCCGGATCGGCCGCCGGGCTGGGGGGCGCCTTCATGATCGGCGGCGGGGCGGCGCTGTCGGTCCTGGCGGGGTTCATCCTCAGACCGGAAACCGGACCGATGCCGCTGATCCTGCTGATGCTTGCCAGTTCCGCCATCGCGGTTCCCTGCATCTTCTGGGTGATCTGGCGGCAACGCAGGGTCGGGGGGGCTTGACGCGGAAACTTTGCAAAGCCAGTTTCAGCTTTGCAAAGGGGGGCCGCGATGGCAGTGCAGAAACTTTATGCCGGGACAAAGCTGCGCGAATTGCGCGGCCAACTGGGCATCACGCAAAAGAGCTTTGCACAAAAGCTTGGCATTTCCCTGCCCTATCTGAACCAGATGGAAAACAACCATCGCCCGGTTTCCGCCGGGGTGGTGTTGGCGCTGGCGCGGGAATTCGGGCTGGATGTGACCGAACTTTCCACCGGCGATGCCGAACGAATGGTATCCGACATGCGTGAGGCGCTGGCCGATCCGGTCTTCACGGCACCGCCGCCCCTGGCCGATCTGCGCCTTGCGGCCTCCAACGCCCCTGCCCTGGCACGCGCCTTCCTGTCTCTGCACCAGGCCTATCGGCAAAGCCATGAAAGGCTTGCCTCCCTTGATGAGGCCTTGGGCCGGGAGGACGCGGCCCTGCGCCCCTCCCCCTGGGAAGAGGTGCGGGATTTCTTTCATTACTGCGACAATTACCTTGATGCACTCGACCGCGCCGCGGAACATTACACCTGTCCGCAAGGGGTGCGGAAGGATGTCCTGTCCACCGCGCTCTCCACGCTTGACAGGCTCGGTGTCGAATTGCAGCCTGCCAATGGCGAAGACCTGCGCCATTTCGATCCGGAAACCCGCCACCTGCGAATCGGGCGCAGGGCTTCCGGGCCAACGCATCGTTTTCAGATCCTGCATCAGGTGGCATTGCTGACCCAGAACGATCTGCTGGAGGCCACGCTGGATCTGGCCCAGTTCCAGACGCCCGAAGCCCGTGGCATTGCGCGGATCGGGCTTGCGAAGTATTTTGCCGGGGCCGCGCTGATGCCCTATCGCCCGTTTCTGGAAGCGGCCTCCGAGCTTCGCCATGATCTGGAACGGTTGGCGGAGCTTTTCAATGCCTCCATCGAACAGGTCGCACATCGACTTTCCACATTGCAGCGGCCCGGTGCCAAGGGCGTACCGTTCTTTTTCGTCCGTGTGGATCAGGCCGGTACGATCACCAAACGTCATTCCGCCACACGATTGCAATTCGCGCGTTTCGGCGGGGCCTGCCCGCTTTGGAACATGCACCAGGCCTTTGAAATGCCAGGACGTTTCCTGCGACAACTGGCCGAAACCCCGGATGGCCACCGTTATTTCTGTCTTGCGCGCGACGTCTCCAAATCCGGTGGTGCTTACGGCGCACCTGTCCGCCGCTATGCCATCGGGCTGGGTTGCGAAGTCGGCCATGCGGATCGGCTGGTCTATGCTGATGGGCTGGACCTCAAGGGCCGGTTCGAACCCATCGGAATCTCTTGCCGGATCTGCGAACGCCCCAATTGTCACCAGCGTTCGGTTCCTCCGCTTGAACGGCCGCTGACCATTGACCCTGACCGACGCGGCACCCTGCCCTATCAGATCGGCGATACAATAACCTGACCAGCAGGGCAGAAAATCCCCGAAAGAAAGGCGTTATCGCCCTTCCATCGCGGCCGTCACCGGGGCAAGCGCGACCGAGGCGGCGTGATCCCCCGCCACCCATTCAAGCAAGGCATCCACGGTTTCCGGGCGGATCGCGCCAACCACCACCACCCGGCCATCCTGCGCGGCCTTGAAGGCTGCGCGGTCCAGGTAGCGGCTGATCGTCTCAACGCTTTCGCCATCGCCATCAAGCGCGCGGAACACCGTCATATTCGGCAATCCTTCGCGCCGGGCAATCTGTTCAACCGGGTTCAACCCCTGATCCCAGGACAGGACCCCGCGCCCCTGCTCCTTCAGAACGGCGAGCATCTGCTGGGCCAACTGGCGTTCCTGCTGCACCTCCCCCGCTTGCGGGATCAATACGGCGACGGCCTCCTGCAAGACCTGCGCATGCGTTTCGAAGGCAACTTCAAGATCCATTGGCGTCGCCTCTGGCGGCAGCCCCGTGGCCAGCATCACCACCTCCTGCCCGGCCTGGCGATATATCCTTTCGGCGCTGGTGGCATCGGATGCGGTAGGATCAATCGCGAAGGTTACCGGGAAGGGCAGCGCAGCCAGCCTTTCACGATCAAGTTCCGCCCCGCCCGTATCCAGTAACAGAATAGCAAAGACGGGCTTTGCCGCAGGATTTTCAAACTCCCGCGCATAGCGGATATGGGCAGGCTGGTTCGCATCTTCTTTTGCGGCCTCGGTGGCGGCTCCGGCCTCCACCGGTTCGGGCGGTACATTCCCGATACGCGGCAACCGATCAGCCGTCACGCCTTCGACTTCCCCGCTCAAGGGCGGCACGCTGGGCAGGGGTTCCGATTGCGGTTGCAGGATCACGGGGGCAGATCCGGACATCCCGGCATCGGGGGATGACGCATCATCAACGGCCTCGGGCAAAGCCTCGGCCGTCTCGACAAGCGCCTGTTCTTCCGCCGTCAGGGGCGGCAATGGCGGTGCTTCGGCAATCTCGGGGTCGGGATCTTCTGTTGTGGTTTCAGGCAATGCAGGGGGATCATCCCGGGAAAGTTCCGGCGCCGGAATCTCCTCGGCAGGCGCCACGGGCGCCTCATCCATATCCGGCGGGGGCGTTTCCAGCATATCGGAAATCTCGGGCAGTTGCGGTGCTTCGGGGGGGGTATCGGGCAGCGCATCGGAGGCCTGCGGCTCTGCGGCAGCAAAGGGTAATTCGCCTTCAACGCGCGCGCCTTCTTCGGGGCCAGGATCAAGCCCATCCTGCGCCACAGCTTCTGTTTGGGCATCGTTCCCAACCTCGGGCACAAGGGGCGGTTCCTCCATCGGCTCGCCCCCGGCTGCCATTCCAACCGGTTCAGACATGGCAGGCTCAGCCGGCGGGCTTTCGGCAACTGGCTCTTCCGAGACATCCGTTTCCGCCGTCATGGCGGTGTCTTCCTCCTCGGCGGGCTGTTCCATGGGCTCGGCAGGATCGGAGGACATAGGGAGTGGTGGGTCTTCCGCGCTGGTTTCCTCCTCAACCGATACCATTTCTTCGGCCTGTGTCGCAGAGGGCACCATATCGGGTGCCGACACAGTCTCCGAGGGAATAATCGTATCGGCAATTTGCGGATCAGGGGCTATTTCCGTCTTCTGCGGAGGAGGCACCACGATATCGGCATCCTTCGCAGGGGATGTCGGTTCCTCCATCTGCGATACGGGCGGGATCGCGGGCCCCGGAAAAGGTGTGATCAAAGACACGACACCAAGGCCCAGCCCGGCGATAACCACACCCCAAAGCACGCCCGAAAAAAAACCACTGCCCACACAGACCTCCTGCCCGTTACTCGCCTTCCGCCTCCAAGGGCCGTCATTATCGCGGTCCCGGTTCATGGCAATCTATAGCGCCAAGTTGGATCCGTTCCACCCCCAAACCAATTCAGGGCAAGGAACGAGCGGTTTCACACCTCAATTGCGACCGGGATCGCGATTGGCCAGCGCCAGAAGCACCACCGCACACAGCCCGACCCCCATCACCAGAAGCGCGGCCGGGGAGGCCTCTCCAAGCCGTTCAAGGCTGGCCTGTTCATATAACCGGGTGGAGAGCGTGTTATAATTGAAGGGTCGCAGCAGCAAGGTTGCGGGCAGTTCCTTCACGCAATCGACGAAAACCACCAACAGCGCCGTTGCGACGGACCCCCGCATCAGCGGCAGATAAACCGCGCGCAAGGCCCCCCCCGCACCGCGTCCAAGCGACCGCGCCGCCAGCGGAAGTGACGGCGGCACCCGCCCAAAAGCCGAATCCACCGCCCCCTGCGCAACGCCGAAGAACCGCACGATATAGGCCAGAACCAGTGCAAAGCCCGTTCCCGTCAGGACAAGCCCGGGATCCTGCCCCGTGACCACCAGCACCAGATCGGCAAGCCGATGATCCAGCGCCGCCAATGGGATCAGGATCCCCACCGCCAGAACAGCCCCCGGCGCAGCATAGCCCAGCGACACAATCGGCAGAAGCCTCCGTGGCAGTTCCCGGCGGGCCATTCGCACGCCATAGACAAGGAACACCGCGCCGCCCACTGTCAGCAAGGCCGCCGCCACGCCGACCGTCAGCGTATTGATCACCGCCCGGCCCAGCCCGGGCAGAAACCAGGCCTCCGGATTGGCCAGCGCATGCGCGCCCATCACCCCGACCGGCAGCACAAAACCCAATGAAAAAGGCAGAAGACAAGCCAGCAAGGCCAGCAGGGCCTGCCCACCCCGGAGCCTTTCCGCCACGATGGGGCGGGTTGCGCGGCTTGGCCGGTGATGACGGGCACCGCGGCGACCAAACCGTTCCACCCAGATCAGCGCCACCACGAGCCCCAGGCTGACCAGGGCAATCTGCGCCGCCCCTCCGGCATTTCCACCCGTCAACCAGACCGAAAAGATCCCTGTCGTCAGGGTCTGGACGCCAAAATGATCCACGGTACCGAAATCGGCAACCGTTTCCATCAGCGCAAGCGCAACACCCATCGCAATGGCAGGCCGCACCAACGGGATCCCGACGCGAAGGAAAAGGCCCCAGCCCCCACGGCCAAGGGCCCTTGCGACCTCATAGGTCGCGCCCGATTGTTCCCGAAAGGCCGCGCGTGCCAGGAGATAGACATAAGGGTAAAGCGCGGCAGACAGCACCAGGATCGCCGCCCATCGGGTGCGTATCGCGGGAAACCAGTAATCCCGCGCCGATTGCCAGCCCGTCAACTGACGCAAACCCACCTGCAAGGCCCCGGAATAATCAAGGAAATCCACCAGTGCATAGGCCCCCAGATAGGCAGGTACAGCCAATGGGAAAAGCAGCGCATAATCCAGAATCCGGCTTCCCGGGAAACGATACATCGTAACCAGCCAGGCCGTACCCGCCCCTGCCACCGCCGTCGTGGCCCCAACGCCCGCCATCAGAAGAAGCGTATTGCCCAGATAACGTGGCAAGACCGTCGCCATCAGATGCGGCCAGATATTTTCAACCGGGTGAAAGGCAATCCAGATCACGGCGGCCACCGGTGCCAGGACCACCACGGCAATCAGCGCAGCCCCCCATGACCAGAAATCGGGCCAGCGCCGCACCTTTCGGCCCGCCATCCCCCCCCGAGTTTCCGCGCCCGTAACCATCCGTGCGGATTACAGGAAACCGGTTTCCCTGTCCAGAAAGCACGTATACTGTGCCACAAGCCGATGCAGACCCAAGTGAAGGATTGGAAGAACGGACCATGCAAATCGTCTTTCACCTTGGAGCCCATTGCACCGATGATGACCGCCTGCTGAAATGCCTGCTGAAAAACCGCGATGCCCTGGCAGAACACGGGATTGCCGTGCCGGAGCCCGATCTCTATCGCAAACCCTTGCGTGAAACGGCGCTTTCACTGATGGGGGCTACCGCATCGGAGGAAACGCAGGCCTATCTTCTGCAGGAAATCCTGCAAGGCGGCCCACAGGACCGGATCATCCTCAGTTGGGACAGTTTCATGACCTCCCCGCAGGGAGCCTTGCGCCACATGCTCTATCCCAATGCCGGGGAAAGCATGCAGGCCTATACCCGGATCTTCCCGGAAGCACAGGTTGAATTTCATCTGGCCATCCGCAATCCCGTAACCTTCCTGCCCACCCTCTTTCGCAAACAATCGGGCCTGAGCCATGAAGAATTCATGACCATCGATGATCCGGCAGATCTGCGCTGGTCCGATACGATCACCAACCTGCGCCGCCATAACCCTGGCGTGCCGATCACCGTCTGGTGTGACGAGGATACACCGCTGATCTGGCCGGAGGTCCTGGAAGGCATTTCGCGTCATCCAAAGGGGATGGAACTGGCAGGCAGCAACGATCTGCTGCAATCCATCATGACCGAAGAAGGCCTGACACGCATGACCACCTATATTGCGGGCCATCCGCCGCAATCCCCCGCGCAACGGCGGCGCATCGTTTCGGCCTTCCTGGACAAATTCGCCAGACGCGAACAGATCGAACAGGAAATCACCATGCAGGGCTGGAATGAGGAACTTGTCGATCATTGTTCGGCCGCCTATGACCGGGACATGGCAAGGATCATCGCAATGCCGGATATTACGGCAATCACGGCCTGAGGATTGCCGACAACCGGCTTTCCTTCACATCAGGTCGATCCCCGGTCAGGCCTATCCCCAGTCCAGGACAACCTTTCCCGAAAGGCCGGAACGCATTGCCGCAAACCCCTGCATGAAATCCTCCGCCCGCATCCGATGTGTGATGACCCGACGGATATCCAGGCCGTTTTCCAGCATTGCAATCATCTTGTACCAGGTTTCAAATATCTCCCGCCCGTAAACCCCCTTGATGGTGATCGCCTTGAATACGATGCGACTCCAGTCCACCGGGCTCTTGCCAGGAGGAATACCCAGCATGGCGATCCGCCCGCCCATCACCAGTTCCTCGACCATCTGGTCAAGTGCGGCCTGATTGCCCGACATTTCCATGCCGACATCGAAACCCTGTACGATCTTCAGCCGGGATTTTACCGCCGTCATGTCATCTTCATGGACATTGACAGGCACCACATCGGCCACCTGCCCCGCCAGTTCCAGCCGCGCGGGGTTCACATCCGTGATGACCACATGACGCGCACCGACATGGCGCGCAACCGCCGCCGCCATGATCCCGATCGGCCCGGCGCCGGTAATCAGCACATCCTCCCCCACCAGATCAAAAGAGAGCGCCGTATGAACGGCATTGCCCAGCGGATCGAGGATCGCGCCGATTTCATCATCCACATAGTCGGGCAGTGGCACGACATTGAAGGCTGGCAGGCGCAGATATTCGGCAAAGGCGCCCGGTTCGTTCACCCCGATCCCGCGCGTCGCCGGATCCAGATGAAACTTGCCCGCCCTGCTCTGACGTGAAAGCTTGCCAATCAGATGTCCCTCACCGGAACAACGCTGCCCGATCTCCAGCCCTTCGACATTGCGGCCGATCTCAACGATCTCCCCGGCAAATTCATGCCCGGTGATCAGGGGGACCGGCACCGTAGCGGCAGCCCAGTCATCCCAGTTCCAGATATGCACATCAGTACCGCAAATCCCCGTCTTGCGAATGCGGATCAGTACATCATCGGGCCCAATCTCCGGCACCGGCCGATGTTCGAGCCAAAGCCCGGGCTCCGGGCGCGCCTTCACCAGCGCCTTCATTTCATTGTTCATGACAGCACCCCCACGGCACGGCCTGCCGCCTCAAAGGCATCAAGCGCGAAGTCAAGATCCCGGCGTTGCAGCGCGGCATTCATCTGCGTGCGGATCCGCGCCTGCCCTTTCGGGACAACCGGAAAGAAAAAGCCGGAAACATGCACGCCCCGCCGCCCCAGATCAGCCGCCATATCCTGCGCCAGCCGGGCTTCGCCCAGCATGACGGGGATAATCGGATGTTCCCCGGGCAGCAGGGTAAACCCGCGCTCCTCCAGCCCCGCCCGCCAATATCGGGCATTGTCGAAAAGCCGGGCACGCAGGTCATCCGCCCCCTCGACCAGATCAAATGCTGCAATTCCTGCGGCAACCACCGCAGGCGGCAGGGCATTGGAAAACAGGTAGGGACGTGCCCGTTGCCGCAAGAGATCAACCACCGGTTGCGGCCCCGCAACATAGCCCCCCAAAGCCCCGCCAAGCGCCTTGCCCAGCGTTCCCGTCAGGATATCCGCCCGGATGCCGCAATGCGCGGGCGTCCCACGGCCTTGCGGCCCCATGAACCCGGTCGCATGGCAGTCATCCACCATCAGAAGCGCGCCATATCTGTCGGCAAGCGCACGGATTTCCAGCAAGTTCGCCAGATAGCCATCCATCGAAAACACGCCATCCGTCGCGATCATGATAAAGCGCGCGCCTCCATCCCTTGCCTCCCTGAGCCGGACTTCCAGATCCGCCATGTCGGAATTTGCATAACGAAACCGCCGCGCCTTGCTCAGGCGGACCCCGTCAATGATACTGGCATGGTTCAGCGCGTCGGAGATGATCGCATCCTCCGCCCCCAGAAGGGGTTCGAAAAGCCCGCCATTGGCATCGAAACAGGCCGCGAAAAGGAGGGCATCCTCCAGCCCCAGAAAGGCCGCGATTCGTGCTTCCAATTGCCGGTGCAGATCCTGCGTTCCGCAGATGAAGCGTACCGATGCCATGCCGAAACCCCGTGTGTCCAGGGCCTCCCGCGCCGCCGCCACAAGCACCGGGTGATCGGCCAGCCCCAGATAGTTATTGGCACAGAGGTTCAACATCTGTCGCCCCTCCATTTCCACATGGATCCCCTGCGGTCCGGAAATCTCCCGCTCGTGCTTGTACAGCCCCTCGGCCTCGATCTGGCCCAGAAGATCTTGCAGATATGTCAGAAACGCAGCGCCATCGGCCATTGCAGGATCCTTTCCGTTTTTCAGGAGTCTGCCTGCAGCGGATCAAATAGTCAATATAACGGAATCGATTCCGTCAAAAAGGATGTCTTGCCCTGAACCGAACTGCTACCCGGGACAGGACAAACGGGGGAAGCCCTCCATGGCATCGTTCATCCCTTGATTGCGGCGATATCCTCAGTCGTGCCAACCGTGCGCGTGGCGCTTTCCCTGGCGATGCGCTTAATCATCCCGGAAAGTGCCTTACCGGCCCCGATTTCCCAGAATTCCGATACCCCGGCCCCAACCATCCATTCCACCGATTCACGCCAGCGCACCGCACCGGTGACCTGCGCCACAAGCAGGGCCCGGATCCGGTCCGGCTCGGTCACCGCCTCGGCCCGAACATTGACAACAACGGGCACCGCAGGCGCGGAGATGACCACCTCGGCCAATGCATCGCCCATAACGGCAGCGGCGGGTTCCATCAGCGCACAATGAAACGGCGCGGAAACCGGCAAAAGCAGGGCGCGGCGAGCCCCCCGTGCCTTGGCCAGTTCCACGGCACGTTCCACAGCTTCCTTATGACCTGAAACAACCACCTGTGCCGGATCATTGTCATTTGCAGCCTGGCAGACCTCCCCTTGCGCGGCCTCCGCCGCAACCTCGGAGGCGGTTTCAAAGTCCAGCCCCAGCAAGGCTGCCATGGCACCGACGCCTACCGGGACAGCCTCCTGCATTGCAGCCCCCCGGATCCGCAGCAGCCGCGCCGTATCGGCAAGGTTGATCGCCCCCGCCGCACAAAGCGCGGAATATTCCCCCAGGCTATGGCCCGCCACGAAATCCGCCGTCCCCTCCAGCGGGATCCCTTCCGCCTCCAGCGCCCTGAGCGCGGCAATCGAGGTTGCCATCAACGCGGGCTGGGCATTCTGGGTCAGGGTCAATTCCGCTATATCCCCTTCCCAGATCAGTGCTGAAAGCTTTTCTTCCAGCGCATCATCCACCTCATCAAAGACGGCGCGCGCCGCCGGATAGGTCGTTGCAAGCGCCTGTCCCATGCCAATGGTTTGTGCCCCCTGTCCGGGAAAAACGAATGCGCGTGCCATCTGCCCTCCAAATGCTGTTTCCACCGGGAATAGCCCAGCCCCCGGCGCCGTGCAATCACTCGCGGGGTCAGGGGTCGCTCCGCAGGCGCGGCCAAAGTGGCAACATCCGCCAAAAAACAGGCCATTCACGGGCAATCCCAACATTGGCGCCGATTGTCTCCGATACAATTTCGCGCTGGACCCTCCCCCTTGGCTGGGCCTAAGCCTTGGTCATGACCGAAACCACCGCAATTGCAGATCCCGACCGGCGGGCGCGCCGAAACGTGCTGGTGCTTGTCGCGGCGCAGGCCCTGCTTGGCGCCCAGATGCCGATGATCTTCACAATCGGCGGGCTGGCCGGGCAATCACTGGCAGCCAATCCCTGCTGGGCAACCCTGCCGATCTCCTTCATCGTGATCGGTTCGATGCTGTCGGCAACACCGCTTTCGGCACTGATGCAACGCTATGGGCGACGCACGGGGTTCATGATCGGAACCTTCATGGGCGCGCTTGGTGCCGCGGTCGGGGCCTACGGGCTCATATCCTCGTCATTTCCGATCTTTCTGGCCGGGGCCTTGATGACAGGCACGTATATGTCCGCTCAGGGTTTTTACCGCTTTGCCGCAGCCGATACCGCGTCGGAGGCATTTCGCCCCAAGGCGATTTCCTGGGTGATGGCTGGCGGACTTCTTTCCGCAGTGATCGGCCCGCAACTGGTGAAGGTGACGGCGCAATCCATGGTGGTGCCGTTTCTGGGAACCTATCTGGCGGTTATCGCGCTCAACCTGGTGGGCCCGTTCCTGTTTTTGTTCCTGAAAATTCCCCACCCCGCCCCCCCGAAACAGGGAACCCCCCTGGGACGCAGCCGGTGGGAATTGATTCGTACCCCGCGTATTGCGGTGGCCGTAATCTGTGCGGCCGTTTCCTATGCATTGATGAACCTGGTCATGACCTCCTCCCCCCTGGCGGTTGTCGGCTGCGGCTTTGAGACTTCCGATGCGGCAGATGTCGTCTCGGGCCATGTCCTGGCCATGTATGGGCCTTCGTTTTTTACCGGTCATCTGATCGCACGTTTCGGGGTGGAAAAGATCGTCGCGACGGGCCTTGCCATTCTGGCCGCGGCCGGGGCGGTGGCCCTTTCACGCGTGGCGCTTTCCAACTTCTTCATCGCGCTGGCATTGTTGGGGGTTGGTTGGAATTTCGGTTTCATCGGCGCCACAACCATGCTTGCCGCAGCCCATGCTCCGGAAGAACGCGGCCGGGTCCAGGGGTTGAACGATCTTCTGGTCTTCGGCGCGGTAACGCTCGCCTCCCTTTCTTCGGGCGGTCTGATGAATTGTTCGGGAAGTTCAGTTCAGGCGGGCTGGCAGGCCGTCAATATCGCGATGGCCCCTTTCCTGATCCTTGCCGGCGGCGCATTGATCTGGCTTGTCCTGCGTCCGAAAGAACAATCCTCCGCCTGAGCCTGATCTTCGTCCTGACCTTGCGGAGCGCAGCCAGGGGGCTGCGCAAGCCTTTCCCCTCGCCGGTCCCGGACGGGCCCGGCTCAGCCACCCAGTCGGCGCAGCAGATCAAGCGAAGGCTCACCGGTTTCGGTAAGCCCCTGCCGGCGCTGATAGGCGGAGATTGCCGAACGGGTCTTGGACCCGATCACGCCATCGGATCCTTCGGTGTCGTATCCCGCAGCCGTAAGCCGGGATTGCAGCGCCTTGCGATCCTCTATCCGCATGCCATAGCGATCCGGCGGAAAATTGCCTTGAATGGCCGATTTTCCTGCCAGACGATCCGAGAGATGGCCAACCCCGATCACGTAGTTTTCCGAATTGTTATAGCGGGTGATGACCGTAAAATTGCGAAAGACCATGAAGGCAGGGCCCCGCGCACCCATCGGGATCAGGACCGACGCGGCGCCATGATCGGGCACATGCCCGCCACTCATGTCCCGCACGCCCATCGCGGCCCAATCCGCCGGGCTTCGGGTGGTGCCACGCCCGGCAAGGCCGGTATTGAATCCATCCGGCAGGCGCACCTCCACCCCCCAGGGCTGACCCCGACGCCATCCCGAGCGGGAAAGATAGGCCGCGGCAGAGGCAAGTGCATCCGTCGGATCATCGGACCAGATATCACGGCGGCCATCGCCATTGAAATCGACCGCATAGGCCAGAAAGGAGGTCGGGATGAACTGCGTATGCCCCATCGCGCCTGCCCAGCTTCCGGTCATCCGTTCGGGGGTGATATCGCCCCTTTGCAGGATCTTGAGCGCTGCCGTCAGCTGGCTTTCGAAAAACTTGCCCCGCCGCCCGTCATAGGCAAGCGTTGCCAGGGCGGAAACCACCGGCACCGTCCCGCGACGCTCGCCGTAAAAGCTTTCCAATCCCCAGATTGCCGTCACGACATTGCCCTCAACGCCATAACGCGCCTCGATGGCATTCAGCGTGGCACCATGCCGCGCAAGGGCCGCGCGCCCCATGCCGATACGTTCATCCGAGGCGACAATGGCCAGATAATCCAGCAAGGTCCGGGTGAATTCGGTCTGGTTTATGTCCCGTTCGACCACACCGGGCAGGAAACCGATATCGCGAAAGGCGCGATCCAGCGTTGCAGCGGAGATCCCACTGGCCGAGGCCCGGTCACGATAGGCGGCAACCCAGGCATCGAAACCGGAATTTGGTGCAGCGGCAAAACTCTGGCTCTGACGGGACGCCAGGATCGGCATGGCCCCACCGCCCTGACAGGCGGACAGGCCAAGGGCGGAAAGACCGAAGGTAAAATTACGACGCGATAGGGTCATGCTGCTCATCCTCTCTGCGGAGTTTGCTGCAGCCTAGCCGAAACCGCGCAGCCGCAAAAGGCCCTGCGCGGGAAGCCGCCTTACCAGCGCCCGGTGATGGCGGCCCGTGCCAGGGCGAACCGGCGGGAAAATTCGGATGACCCGAGCATCCCGGCCGCAACCCTGCCCGGGGCACGGGCCGCCCGGTGCAGAACCGGCCCGGCCAGACAGGCCGAAAGTATCGCCGCATTTGCCCGGCCCAGACTGCGCTGCCCCGCCCGGGCCGCCATGAACCGTTCAAGCCCACGCTCCGCCAGCGCCGCCACTGCCTGCGGCCGTCCATCAACCAGCGGGATCCTTCCCCGCGCCTCAAGTTCCGGCACCGCCTGCAAAAACCCCGCCAGGCCAACCGCCCAGCCTGCAGCCCGGGCAACGGCTTCCGTTTCCGGCCCGGCCCCGACAAGCCGTATCGCCAGCCAGAAAAGCCCGGCGCCGGTATCTTCGATATAGGTGTCAAAACCCGCCTGATCCTCAAACGGATCGCGATAGATGTCCCAGCGGCGCGCCACGATCAGCCTGCCCAGCACATCACCGGGCAGGTTCCGGGCCGCGATCAGCCGGGCCATCGGCCCCATGACCTCATGCGCGGGCGGCGTTTCACCGCGCAGCGCGCCTACCACCGCAGCGCACCACCCCCGCAGGCGCATCTCCGCAATCATAGGTTCACGGCTGGCCCAGGGAGCACGGGCGACCTCCAGATTGAAGGCAAAAAGCGTGAACAGATCGGCGCGCATCTCTGCGGGCGCTGCCATGACGGCGGCGAAACGCGCGGGATCGGCGCGCTGGACAAGGGCGGCGCAGGCCTCGCTCACGCAGGTGCCACAACAAACGGTTTCATTCCGGTGTCACCCCGTCACGAACCAGTTTCCAGTTGATCGCATCAAGCAATGCCTCAAAGCTTGCATCGACTATATTCGGACTGACCCCCACCGTGGACCAGCGCCGCCCGAGATTGTCTTCGCTATCGATGATCACGCGGGTTACGGCTTCGGTGCCGCCCTGGGTGATGCGCACCTTGAAATCCACCAGCCGCAGATCATCAATGACCGCCTGATAGGGGCCAAGATCCTTGGCCAGGGCCTTGGCAAGCGCATTGACGGGTCCGCGATCCGTTCCGTTTTCATCCATGGATTCGGAAACCGAAAGCATCTTCTGATCGCCGATTTTCACGACCACGACTGCCTCGGACAGGCTGACCACCCGGTTATACTTGTTCTTGCGGCGTTCCACCGTGACGCGATAACGCTTGACCTCAAAGAAATCCGGCATGAGGCCCAGTTCGCGCCGGGCCAGCAATTCGAACGAGGCCTGCGCCCCGTCATAGGCATAGCCGTCATCCTCGCGCCGCTTGATTTCCTCCAGGATGGAAGAAAGGCGGGGATCCTTCGCCTCCACCTCCAGACCGGCTTCGGACAGGCGTGCGCGCAGATTCGACTGCCCCGCCTGATTGGACATCGGGATGATGCGCGCATTTCCAACCAGCGCAGGTTCAACATGTTCATAGGTCGAAGGATCCTTGAGGATCGCACTGGCATGAAGCCCCGCCTTATGGGCAAAAGCCGAGGCCC
Source organism: Pseudorhodobacter sp. (assembly GCA_047975325.1). GTDB lineage: Bacteria > Pseudomonadota > Alphaproteobacteria > Rhodobacterales > Rhodobacteraceae > JBKEDF01. Next base: position 22,747 of record JBKEDF010000089.1, read on the forward strand.
CGATATAGGGGGAGGCGCGGTTGGGCACCCGATTCAGGATGTCATCCAGCATCCGCGACAATCGCAGCAGACCCTTGAGTCCTTCCCGTGTAACACCGGTTTCATAGCGGCTGGCATAGGGTTCCTTCAAAAGCAGTGTCGGGATCAGCGTAACCAGATTGGCATTGCCGCAACGTTCCCCCAAACCGTTAAGCGTCCCCTGCACCTGCCGCGCACCCGCATCGATGGCGGCAAGCGAACCTGCCACCGCATTTCCCGTATCATCATGGCAGTGAATGCCAAGCTGGCTGCCGGGGATTCCCGCCGCAATCACCTCTGCGGTGATCCGGCCGATTTCGGCGGGCAATGTGCCACCATTGGTATCGCAAAGCACCACCCAGCGCGCGCCCGCATCAAGCGCCGCATGCAAACAGGACAGGGCATAATCCCTGTCCGCCTTGTAACCATCGAAAAAATGTTCCGCGTCAAAAAGCGCCTCACGCCCCTTCGCCACCAGATGCGCAACGGAGGCCTTGATCGCATCGCGGTTTTCGTCAAGCGTCACGCCAAGCGCGGTGGTGACATGAAAGACATGGGATTTACCGACAAGGCAGACAGCCGACGTATCAGCATCCAGAACCGCAGCCAGAACGTCGTCATTTTCCGCAGAGCGGCCAACCCGTTTGGTCATGCCAAAGGCCGTCATCGTTGCGCGGGTTTCAGGCGCCACACGGAAAAATTCGCTATCGGTCGGATTCGCGCCGGGCCAGCCGCCTTCGATCTGGTCAATACCCAGGGCATCAAGGCCCAGCGCGATCTGCCGTTTTTCAGCGGCCGAGAATTGCACTCCCTGCGTCTGCTGGCCGTCGCGCAAGGTGGTGTCGAAAAGGTAAAGGCGCTCGCGGCTCATATCAGCACCTCCAGTTTTTCGGGATCGAAACCCGGCATCGGAATCAATTCGATACCTTGCCTGGACATCCGAACTTCAAGGCCGGCATCAATCAGCGCCGCCTTCATCGCATCGAGACCGGTAAAATCCTTGGTCTGCATGGCTTCAGCACGCAAGGCAGTCAGTTTGTCGCGCAAGCCCGAAAGATCGATCATTCCCGCATAGCGTGTTGCGGAGTTGTCTATTGCCCAGTCAGGAACAGGCCAGAAACCCAGAAACCTGAGGTCATGGGCCAGTTGCTGTCCCGATGGTCCGCCACGCAATTCATTTTCGGCCCGGTTTGCCAGTTGATCAAGATGCGTCAGTGCGGCATGGGTATTCAGGTCATCGGAAAAAGCCTTGATGATCTCCGGGCTGACACGATTGGGATCGGCCAGTTCCTCCTTGGCAAAGTCACGCACGAACCGAAAATACCTTGTCAGTTTATGCCGGGCCTCCAGACGGCGTTTTTCGGTCCAGTCCATCGGTTTTCGGTAATGGGTGGACAGCATTACGAAACGGATCACCTCACCCGGGATGCCTTGCTCCAGCAGGTCGTGCACGGTAAAGAAATTGCCAAGCGATTTTGACATCTTCCCGCCTTCGACCTGCAGCATTTCATTATGCATCCAGACCTTCGCAAAACCACCATGGGGATGGGCGCAACGGCTTTGGGCGAGTTCGTTTTCATGATGCGGAAATTGCAGATCAAGCCCACCACCATGGATGTCAAAGCTTTCGCCCAGGAGTTCGTGGCTCATGGCGGAACATTCGATATGCCAGCCCGGCCTTCCCCGGCCCCACGGGCTGTCCCAGCCCGGCAGATCGATATCCGAAGGCTTCCAAAGTACGAAATCCATCGGATCTTCCTTGAAAGGCGCAACTTCAACCCGCGCGCCTGCGATCATGTCATCGACCGACCGTCCCGAAAGCGTGCCATAGTCGCGGTAACTCCGTACCCGAAACAGCACATGACCTTGCTTTTCATAGGCATGGCCCCCCGCAATCAACCCCTCGATCATCGCAATCATCGCGCCGATCCATTCCGTCGCGCGCGGCTCCTTTGTCGGGCGAAGCGCACCGATGGCATCCATATCGGCGTGATACCAGGCAATGGTTTCCCCGGTCCGTTCCCGGATCAGATCTTCCAGGCTTTCAGGGCGGCCTGCCGCCTTGCGCCGCTGTGCCTCGGCATTGATCTTGTCATCCACATCCGTGAAGTTGCGCACATAGGTTACATGATCAGCCCCATAGACATGGCGCATCAGCCGAAAGAGCGTGTCAAACACCACCACCGGGCGCGCATTGCCCAGATGCGCCCGATCATAAACGGTGGGACCGCAAACATAGATCCTCACATTGTCCGCATCGAGGGGGATAAACTCCTCCTTCCGGCGGGTCAGTGAATTATGCAGGCGGATCCTTGTCATCTCTCTTCCTCAAAACGGCACGGCCCCGGCGCGGGCTTACCGATTTTCGTCTGGGTTGGAAAACGAAAAGAAGGGCGCCCGCGACCGATGGTCAGCAGGTAATACAGCAAATGCCGATAATGCCCTTGTGTATCATGCCCCTGTCTTACGCGCTTCGCGCGGTCGCGCCAAGCAGTTTTCGTGTCAAGAAAGGCGCAGGCGGCAACAGGTTGCCTGTTTGACCGGCCCCCTGAAAATGGCACAGTCTGGGCCAACCCCAATGTGAGTCGACAGACCCGATGATGATACGCCTGCTGGCCTTCCTGATTTTCCTGCCCGTTGCCGCATGGGCACAAGACTATCCCACGCCACTTTCGGACAAGGTGAATGATTATGCAGATCTGATCCCCCCCGAGGCGGAAGCCCGGATCGAAACCATGCTGCAACAGGCCCGGGATGAAACCGGTGTTCATATCGTCATGGTCACGATCGAACGTCAGCGGGATTACGGCGGCACTGGGCGTTTTGCCGATTTTGCAACCGGCTGGTTCAATGCCTGGGGGATCGGTGACGCAACCCGCAATGATGGTGTGCTGATCCTTGTTGCCCGCAATGATCACGAGGCGAGGATCATTCTGGGCGAGGGGTTTGACGTGATCTGGGACAACCGCGCACAAAGGGTGATTGACCGCACCATGCTGCCCGCCTTTCGGGCGGATGACTATGCGCGCGGCCTTGAGGAAGGCGCTGCCTCCGCCATTGAAACCCTTGTCCGGCCCTTTGTGGCCAATAGCACCGAAGCTACAAATGACAGCAAGGATAATTCGGCCAGAACGGACATGCTGGCCATTGGCTCCTTCCTGGCCATATTCGGCGCGATCGTATGGTGGAACAAAAGGCGCAAGGCCCGAAAAAGCCTGACGCAAAAGAAAATCCCCTGCCCCAATTGCGGGCATTCTCCGATGGATATGACGGTGGCGGTCCTGCTCGCCCCGGGTGATACCGATCCGGGCAGGAACCGCCGCACGGATCAATGCCCCGAATGCGGACATGACAAGGTGACGGAATATGTCGTGGCCTCACGGGCCATGCAGGGGTATGACCGAAACCGTGAAACACGGCCCGGAAGAAATGCCGCCACCCCGGGGCGCGCCTCAAAATCACGTTCATCGGGGTTCGGCGGCGGGCGATCCTCCGGAGGGGGTGCTTCGGGCCGCTGGTAGGCCGGAACGCCACCGGGATCTTTCATGGCAAGCCCCAAAACTTGCCCGACAATCCGGGCTGGCCCTGTCGGTCTTTCACCCGAAGGCAGTCAGCGCCAGACAGGCCAGGATCATGGAAACCGGCAGGAGCCGGAAGCGCATCCACCAGCGCGGCGCAACGCCCCAGCGCCAGAAGCTCCAGTCCAGCACAAGAAGCGCCACGAAACCGGCCATCAGGTTGATCGATGCCGAAACCGGCCCACCGCCAACCATCACAAAGGCCCAGACGGCAGGGATCAATGCCAAAAGACTACCGATGACAGAGCCCCGCCCGGCCCGGCTGGCAAAGGTCCAGAGAATCCCGGATTGAAAGGCCAGCACGACAGTCCCCCAGGTCAGGCCAATATATGGGCCAATGAAACGCGCCCCAAGAAAGTGACTGCCCAACGCGGCTGCATCTTCGTCAAGCTGGGTCAGCGCACCCCACAGGAAGGGCAGCACCATCAAAACGCCTGCTATCTGCGCCACGCGCGGCAGCTTTGCCATCGTCGCCATCGCCCGGGCTTCACGCTGGTTCCCGCAACAGGCGCGGAACCTTGAATTCCACATTTTCCTGCGCGGTTTCCACCATCTCCATCCTCACATCATACCGGGTCCGAAAGGCATCTATCACCTCATCGACCAGTATTTCGGGGGCCGAGGCCCCGGCAGTGATCCCGGCCGCGCCAATGCCATCCAGGGCACGCCAGTCAATATCGGTGGCACGCTGAACAAGCTGCGAATAGGCGCATCCCGCCGCGCGGCCCACTTCCACCAGCCGCCGGGAATTGGAAGAATTCGGCGCCCCGATCACCAGCAGCGCATCGATCTCGGGGGCGATTGCCTTCACCGCCGCCTGCCGGTTGGTCGTGGCATAGCAGATATCATCATGTGCGGGGGCAAGGATGGCGGGGAAACGTGTCATCAGGGCTGCGGCAATCTCCGCCGTATCATCAACCGAAAGTGTCGTTTGCGTGATGAAGGCAAGCTTTTCGGGATCCCGCACTTCGAGCCCGGCAACATCATCGGGCGTTTCCACCAAAAGGACCTCTCCGGGGGGCAGTTGCCCCATGGTTCCCACGGTCTCGGGATGGCCCTCATGGCCGATCATCACGATCTGGATGCCGTTTTCATGATGTCGCGCAGCCTCATTATGCACCTTGGTCACCAGCGGGCAGGTTGCATCGACCGCAATCATCTCCCGTCGCGACGCTTCTGCCGGAACCGCCCTGGGAACGCCATGGGCGGAAAAGATCACCGGTCGGTCATCGGGACAATCCTCCAGCTCCTCAACGAAAACCGCCCCCTTGGCGCGCAGATCATCCACCACATATTTGTTATGCACGATCTCATGGCGCACATAGACGGGCGCGCCCCATTTCTGCAGCGCCATCTCGACAATCTTGATGGCCCGGTCCACGCCTGCGCAAAAACCACGCGGCGCAGCAAGATAGAGGGTCAGGGCAGGCTTCGTCATGGTGGCTCCAGCGCAGGTTTCGCGGCAGGTTTAAGGCCACAGGCCCCGCAGGTCCAGTGCGCACCGCCAAGCCCCGTTTCAGGCAGGAAATACGGGCTGCCTCGTCAGGTCCTTGGTAAAAAGCAGCGAGGTCGGATATTCAAATCCCGGATGTGTCGCCATGCCGGTCTGCTGAAAGCCAAGTGCAAAAAAGACGGCATGATTTTCAACAAGTTCCACCCGGCTATGAAGCTCAATCCTCTTGCAGCCGAGCGCACGTCCCCGTTTTTCCGCAACCGCGATCAATTCGCGGGCATGGCCCTGGCGTTTATAGGCGGGCTCAACCGACAGCTTTTCCAGATAAAGCACATCGGCCTTCGGCTTCAGCAACACACAGGCAATGGCCGGATCACCCGTGACCCAGATTTCGCCCTCATATTGCGCCAGGTCGTTTTCCGTCAGCCGGTGCATTGACGATGGCGGATCGATACGGCCTTCCATGGATGCGAAGGCACGCCTGATCAGGCCAAGCAAGGCCTGCCAATCATATAACCCCTGCGGACGAAACGGCACCATGTCAGTTCCCTCGGCGTTTCAATGCGAAGTTTCGGCCTCGACGGGCAGTCCGTCAAGTTCTTTTCAAATGCATCTATTCCCGCCAATGGCCCCTTTATGACCGATAAAACCACGCAGCACGTCAATATCTTGTGGAAAACCGCCAAAATACCGCAGGATAATGGGGCCAAAGCTTGACACGCCCGCCGCCTCCCCCGACCATCGACAAGGCACAGAATCATCGGATCCAGCAGTTTGCGTTTCAGTCGTCTTCGTCTCAACGGGTTCAAAAGCTTCGTGGACCCTACCGATTTGCTCATACATGACGGGCTGACCGGCGTGGTTGGCCCGAATGGCTGTGGCAAATCGAACCTTCTGGAGGCCCTGCGCTGGGTGATGGGGGAAAACCGCCCCACGGCCATGCGCGGCGGCGGGATGGAAGACGTGATCTTTGCCGGAACCGCGTCGCGCCCGGCACGGCATTTTGCCGAGGTCGCGCTGATCATCGACAATCAGGAAAGGCTCGCCCCATCGGGTTTCAACGAAGCCGATCAGATTGAGATCGTACGCAGGATTACCCGCGATGCCGGCTCCGCCTACAAGGCCAATACCAAGGATGTCCGCGCCCGCGATATCCAGATGCTGTTCGCCGATGCCTCGACCGGGGCACATAGCCCGGCGCTGGTTCGTCAGGGCCAGATTGCCGAACTGATCAATGCCAAACCCAAAAGCCGCCGCCGCATCCTGGAAGAGGCCGCGGGAATTTCCGGCCTTTATCAACGCCGCCATGAGGCGGAACTGCGGCTGAACGCGACCGAACAGAACCTTGCTCGCGTGGATGACGTGCTTGAACAGCTTGCGGTACAGCTTGCCACACTGGCGCGGCAGGCCCGGCAGGCGGCGCGCTATCGCGAAATCGGATCGGCCTTGCGCCGGGCCGAAGGCATGTTGCTTTTCCGGCGGTGGCGGGAGGCCGATCTGGCCGTCACGGAATCGGAGACCATGTTGCGGGAAAGGCTGCTGGCCGCCTCACAATCCGAAACCGCCGCACGCACCGCAGGGACGGCACGCCAGGAAGCGGAGGATACGCTTCCCCCCAAACGCGAGGAAGAAGCCATCGCCGGGGCGATCCTGCAACGCCTTGCCGTGCAGCGCGATACGCTTAACGAAACCGAATCCCGCGCGTTACAAACCATCGGCACCCTGCAGGCCCGTATTGAACAATTGGGCCATGACATGGAACGCGAAGCGGGGCTGAACCGTGATGCGGTCGAAACAATCGAACGGCTGGAATGGGAAACCGACCAGCTTTCCCGCGCCTCCGATGGCCATGAGGAAACCCTCGCGGAGGCCGCCGAAGCCGCCCGTGAGGCGGCGGCGGTGCTTTCGGAACGGGAAGCGACGCTTTCGGAACAGACCGAAGATGTCGCCCGGCTTGCGGCCCGCCACCAATCGGTGCAGCGGCTTCTGGCCGATACCAATGCGACCGTTACCAAGGCCGAAACAGGGGCCGAACAGGCCAAGGAGGCTGCGACGGAGGCCGAAGAGGCCCTGACCCGTGCGGCCGAGGCCATGGAAGGGGCAACCGAGGCACAGCAAGAGGCGCTGGCCAGTGCCGAGGAAACCGAAGCCGCCCTGACCGAGGCCGAGGAAGCCCGCGCCGATGCCCAGAACAGTGAGGCCGAGGCCCGCGCGGCCCGCTCCGAGGCAGAAGGCGAGGCCAATGCACTGCGCGCAGAGGTGGCCGCGCTGGCCCGGCTGGTGGAACGGGAAAGCGAGGCAGGCAGCCAGGTTCTGGACCGGGTTGAGGTCGATCCCGGCTACGAATCGGCCCTTGGTGCGGCGCTGGCCGATGATCTGCGCGCCGCCGAGGTGAAAGGCGGAGATGCCTCGGGCTGGGCACATCTGCCCGATTATGACGAAACTGCGCCACTGCCCGCCGGGGCCTCCGCCCTTTCCGATCATGTTCAGGTCCCGGATGTCCTGCGCCGCCGTATCGCGCAGATCGGAATCATTGCGCAGGATCAGGGGGTGGTGTTGCAAGCCAGCCTGCGCCCCGGGCAAAGGCTGGTCAGTCGTGAGGGTGATCTCTGGCGGTGGGACGGCTTTCGCGCCAGTGCCGAAGATGCGCCCTCTGCCGCTGCCGCCCGGCTGAAACAATTGAACCGCCTCGTGCAGCTCAAGCGCGATCTGGAGGAACTCAACGCCTCTGCGGAAGGCACGCGGCTGGCCCATGAGACGCTGCAGGCACGGCTCTCCGAACTTGCCCGCGCAGATCAGATGGCGCGCGAAGCCCGTCGCACCGCCGATGCCAGGGTAACCGAGGCAAACCGGATGCTGGCGCGGGCAGAGGCGGACAAATCCATTGCCGCAGGCAAACTTGACGCCACCCGCCTTGCCGTGGCCCGTCACGAAACCGAAGCGGGAGAAGCCCGCGCCGCATTGCGCGAAGCAAAACGCGGTGCGGAAGCCCTGCCCGAACTGGACACCGCCCGCACAACGATCGAGGCGCTGAAAACCACCGTGGAGGCCGCACGGATCACCATGATGACCCGGCGTTCGGCCCATGACGAACTGCGCCGCGAAGGCGCTGCCCGACTGAAACGACGCCAGGAGGTGACCAAGGAAATCTCCGGCTGGAAACACCGGCTGGAAACCGCCGAAAAACGCAATGCGGAACTGACCGAACGCAAGGCCCGGACTGAGGAGGAATTGATCGAGGCACAGGCCGCGCCTGAGGAAATTGCGATCAGGCGCGAGGAACTTTCCGATGCCATCGCCGAGGCCGAGGATCGCCGCGCCCGCGCCGCAGATGCGCTGGCGGAAGCCGAAACCGCCCTGCGCCAGGCCGCCGAGGCCGAACGTGAGGCTGAACGTAACGCATCGGAGGCCCGTGAGGCCCGCGCCCGCGCCGAAACCCGCGCCGATGCCGCGCGCGAAACCCGTGATCTTGCCGCCGCACGTATCCAGGAAGAGGCCGAATGTGCCCCGCAGGAACTTCTGGAGCGGCTCGACAGTGACCCCGATGCGATGCCCGATGCCGATCACCTGGAAAGTGAGGTCGCCCGGCTGAAACGTCAGCGCGAATCCCTGGGCGCCGTCAATCTGCGGGCCGAAGAGGATGCAAGATCCGTTCAGGATGAACATGACACGCTGGCACGTGAAAAATTTGATCTGGAAGAGGCCATCAAGAAGCTGCGCGCAGGGATTGCCGGGCTGAACCGCGAGGGTCGCGAACGGCTGCTGACCGCTTTTGAGCAGGTCAACAGTAATTTCGGCACGCTTTTCACCCATCTCTTCGGCGGCGGAGAGGCACGTCTGGTATTGGTGGAATCCGATGACCCGCTGGAGGCAGGGCTGGAAATCATGTGCCAGCCCCCGGGCAAGAAGCTGTCAACGCTGTCGCTTCTTTCAGGGGGGGAACAGACGCTGACGGCGCTATCGCTGATTTTTGCGGTTTTTCTGGCGAACCCGGCGCCTATCTGTGTCCTTGACGAGGTGGACGCACCGCTGGACGACGCCAATGTGACCCGTTTTTGCGATCTGCTGGATGAGATGACCCGCCGCACGGAAACACGTTTCCTGATCATTACGCACCACGCCGTGACCATGGCACGGATGGATCGCCTGTTCGGGGTCACCATGGCCGAACAAGGGGTCAGTCAGCTCGTTTCAGTCGATCTGAAAAAGGCGGAGGCGCTTGTCGCCTAAGCAGATATTCGCGGCTTCGCCCACGAGTGCCTGCCTGGGCGATATCAATCCGCATCTATGCCCTTGGCAAAAGCGCAACCGGCGCATGTTCACCCAGCCAGTAATCCCGGGGCGGGCGATCCGCCACTGCAGTGGAGCGTTTGAATTCACAAATCAGTTCACCCTGTTCCACCGCCGAGGCAACAATCAGGCATTGGAACACATGCCGGCCACCATCATGGAGATCGACCAGCCCCCGCAAATGCGACACTTGCGCAGCATCAAGGGAAAAGCCGCCCTCCCAATAGCGCAATACCGGATATATTGCGTCTCCGACATGAACGCGCAGCCTCGCGCGCCTTTTCAACAGCCGCGTTTGCGCCTGCGCCAGGCCTTCGACAATCTCTTTCGGCAGAAACTCAAGCATCATCACACCCCTTCTCTCAAATCTCCCTCAAAATGGCTTAAAATCAAGTCAACCTGATGACATTCAGGCCCTGAAAGCAGGGTCTTGCCCAGTTGATGGGGCAAAAGCCGTTGCGTCATCGGCGAAAATCGGCTTCCTGACCAAAACGAATGAGGCGGCAAGGCAATGCCCAGGCAGAACGGGAACAGGACGGGTAAACCAGCGCGGGAACGATTCGCTTGCAGGCCTGCCCCCTGGACTCTGCCACAATGACGGCGGCGCTCCTTTTCTTCGCGCTTCTGCTGGATGCCGTTCTGGGTGAACCGCCCTTCCTCTGGTCCCGCTTTCCGCATCCCGCCGTCGTGATGGGGCGCGGCGTTGCCTGGGCGGATGGCACACTGAACCATGGTGCAGGGCGGCGCATCCGGGGGATCATCGCCATGGGCGGTCTTGCCGCACTTGCCGGGCTGGTTGGCTGGGGCATCGCGCTGATCCCGGATTTCGGCATCCTCGAAATCGCCGCGGCGGCAATCCTTCTGGCGCAGCGTTCGCTTGCCGACCATGTAAGGGCGGTGGCCCGGGCCCTGCGCCAATCCGTGGACAAGGGCCGACAGGCCGTCGCGCAGATCGTGGGGCGTGATACAGCCGCCATGGAGCCCCCCGATATCGCCCGCGCGGCAATCGAAAGCGCGGCGGAAAACCTGTCCGACGGGGTGATCGCCCCCGCCTTCTGGTTTCTCATTGGCGGACTGCCTGCAATGGCGATTTACAAGATGGTGAATACCGCCGACAGCATGATCGGCCATCGCACCCCGCGCCATGCAGAATTTGGCTGGGCCGCAGCGCGGCTTGACGATGTGCTGAACTGGCTGCCGGCCCGGATCACCGCCGGGCTTATCGTCCTGTCACATGGGCGCATCGCAGTGGCCCCAATCCTGCGCGATGCGGGGCTGCACCGATCCCCCAATGCCGGCTGGCCGGAGGCGGCAATGGCATTCGTGCTCAATACCGCCCTGTCGGGCCCCCGCAGCTATGGCGGTGCATGGCAGGATTTCCCCTATCTCTGGCCCGAAGGACAACGCACCCCCAATGCCGGGCAGATTGATGCCGCCGTGATGGCACTTTGGCGTGCCTGGGCACTCTTTGTCCTGCTTGTCGGCGGCATCACAATTCTCTGACGCTTGCACCGTGGCGCTGCGCTGCTAGGCTGCGGGGATGTTTCAAAGAGGTGCCCTGATGCGTTTTCCGAACCTTTGCGCGACCGCCCTGCTCTGCGCCACCCTGGCCACGCCAGGCTTTGCCGCACCTTGTGGCGGCTCCTTTTCCCAATATATCGCCGCGATAAAGGCGGAAGCCCGGCAACGTGGGTTTTCCGCGGCCGAGGCGGATCGGTTCTTTGCCAATGTCCGTCAGGATAACCGCGTTCTGAAAGCGGACCGGTCCCAAGGGGTATTTCGCAGCAGCTTCACCGATTTTTCCCGCAAGCTGATCAGCCAGAGCCGGATCCGAAACGGCGCTGCAAATGCCCGGAAATACCAGTCGACCTTCAATCGCGCGGCCAAGGAATATGGTGTCTCGCCCGGTATCCTGCTGGCCTTCTGGGCCTTTGAGACCGATTACGGGAAAGTTCAGGGCAATTTCAACACCGTCAACGCGCTCGCCACATTGGGCCATGATTGCCGTCGGCCCGGGCTCTTTCAGCCGCAATTGCATGCGGCAATGCAATTATGGAAACGCGGAATGATCGATCCGGCCCGAACCACGGGTGCCTGGGCGGGCGAAATCGGCATGGTGCAGATGCTGCCCGGCGATATCCTCGAACGCGGGGTGGATGGCGATGGCGATGGCAAGGTACTTCTGAAAACATCAGTGGCCGACGCGGTCCTGTCCGGCGCACGGATGCTGCGTGACCTGGGTTGGCGGCGAGGCGAGCCCTGGCTGCAGGAAGTCGTCGTCCCGTCCAACCTGGACTGGTCGCAAACCGGATTGGACAAGAGCCGCCCCGCTTCCGAATGGGCGCGCATGGGGGTCAAGCCGCGCCACGGTTCCCTGCCTCGAAACCTGCGCGCATCGATGCTTCTGCCCGAGGGGCGCAAGGGGCCGGCCTTCCTTGCCTATCCGAATTTTCATGTTCTTTTCGAATGGAACAAGAGCTTCGTCTATGTCACCACCGCAGCCTATTTCGGCACCCGGCTTGAGGGCGCGCCGGTCTTCAATGCGGGAAACCCCGACAAGCAGCTTTCCGGCAACCAGATGAAGACATTGCAACAGAAACTTCAGGCGCGTGGATATGATGTCGGAGGGATCGACGGCATTCTGGGCAAGATGACCCGTGAGGCGGTGCAAAAGGAACAGATACGCCACGGGCTTCCGGCCGATGCCTGGCCGACGCGCGATCTGCTGAACAGGCTCTGATACAGGCGGGGTGGCGGGGGTTTGCCCCTGGTCACCCCTCAGATTCCGGTCAGGAACCGATCTGCGGGCGATAGGGTGAAAATCTCACATCCCGAGGCCGTCACCCCGACAGAATGTTCAAACTGGGCCGAAAGCGATTTGTCGCGCGTAACCGCCGTCCAGTCATCTGCCAGAACCTTGGTTTCGGGGCGCCCCAGATTTACCATCGGTTCAATGGTAAAGAACATCCCCTCTTCCAGCACTGCGCCCGTGCCAGGACGTCCGTAATGCAGCACATTGGGGGGTGCGTGGAACACCCGGCCCAGCCCATGACCGCAGAAATCGCGCACAACGCTCATCCGCTGCGCCTCGACATATTTCTGGATCGCATGGCCGATATCGCCAAAACTCTTGCCCGGCCGGACCGCCTCGATCCCCTTCATCAAGGCGTCATGCGTGACCTGAACCAGCCGTACCACCTTGCGGGATGCCTTTCCGGCCACGAACATCCGGCTCGTATCACCGAACCAGCCGTCCTTGATCACTGTCACATCAATATTCAGGATGTCGCCATCCTTGATCACCTTGCCACCCGGGATCCCGTGACAGACAACATGATTGACCGAGATGCAGGAGGCGTGTTGATAGCCCTTGTAGCCGATGGTAGCGGAAATCACGCCATGCCGTTCCACCTCGGCATTGATGAAATCGTCCCGCGCGCCGGTTGTCACACCCGGCACCACCAGCGGCCCTACGGCATCAAGGATTTCCGAGGCAACCTTGCCTGCCGCATACATTCCGGGAAAATCCGTATCCTCATAGATACGAATGCCCTCTTTGGTAATCCTCGCCCGCGTCTCTTCCACTGGTCCGGCCCGATACAGTTCGTTTTGCCCTAGATAGGATGCCAAGGGCCAAAAGGCCAGAGGTGCCGCTTTGCCATTTGAAACCCGGGGCTGCGCATCCTATACCTGCCCCATATCTGCCATCGGAGCCCGCAAATGCCCAATCCGACTGCCGCAATTCTCGTGATCGGGGACGAAATCCTTTCCGGCCGTACCCGCGACAGCAACACGCATTTCCTGGCGGGGGAACTGACCCGCATCGGTATTACCCTGGCCGAGGCCCGCACCGTCCCGGATGATCAGGCCAGGATCGGCGAGGCGGTGAATGCACTGCGCATGACTTATGATACGGTATTCACTTCGGGGGGCATCGGCCCGACCCATGATGACATCACCGCCGATGCCATGGCCGCAGCCTTCGGTGTTGGTATCTCACACCATACCGGGGCAATGGAAATGCTTGGCGCTCATTACGAACGCAGCGGACTGGATTTCAACACCGCCCGGCAGCGCATGGCCCGGATCCCCGAAGGGGCAACCCTGATCGACAATCCGGTTTCCATCGCCCCGGGATTTACCCTGGGCAATGTCCATGTCATGGCCGGGGTGCCGGATGTGTTTCAGGCCATGGTGGCCTCCGTCCTGCCCGGATTGACAGGCGGCGCCCCGCTCCTGAGCCAGTCGCTGCGCGTGCTGCGGGGCGAAGGCGAGGTTGCCGAACCTTTCGCGGCCCTGGCGGCGGAGTTCCCCGATCTGTCGATGGGCTCCTATCCGTTCCGTCATCAGGGCAGCTATGGCACCAATCTGGTGATCCGGGGCAGCAATGCCGCCCGGCTCGACAGCGCCATGACCCGGCTGGCAGCCCTTTTCGGCACATGACACCCGAAACGCTTCATGCCCTGATGGAGGCCAGCTGGCCCGCCGCCTTCATCCATCGGGTCGGTCCCTGGACAATCCGTGAGGGCCAGGGCGGCGGCAGCCGGGTTTCCGCGGCAACCGCCGCAACCAAATGGCAACCGGAAGATATCGCGCTGGCCGAACATGCGATGGAAGCGCTTTTTCAACCATCGCTCTTCATGATCCGGGAGGGGGAGAGCGACCTTGATCAGGCGCTGGAAATGCGCGGCTATGGCATCAAGGATCCCGTCATCGCCTATGCCGCGCCAACCGCCGATCTGGCCGATCCTGTACCCTCCGCCATGGCGGCCTTTCCCCATTGGCCGCCGCTTGCCATAGCCCGCTCCCTTTGGTCCGATGCCGGGATCGGACCGGCGCGGCAGGCCGTCATGGACCGCACCGGGGGGCCGAAATGCGCCCTCCTTGGCCGTCAGAACGACCGGGCATCCGGCAGTGCCTTCCTTGCCCTTCATGGCGATGCGGCCATGCTTCATGCGCTGGAAATCATCCCCGGGCAGCGCCGTCGGGGCGCAGCCCGGAATATCCTGCGCTGCGCTGCAGGCTGGGCCCGCGATCAAGGGGCGGGGCAACTGGCCGTGGTGGTGACCGCATCCAATGCCCCTGCCCGCGCGCTCTATGCGTCCCTCGGCATGGCGGTTGTGGGGGGATATCATTACCGGATCAGGGAAGATCGGGGACAACAGGCATGACGCGGCATATTCTGACAGGCCTGTTGGCCGTGATGACGAGCCTCCTTGCAATACCCGCCCTTGCCTTTACCCCCGTTTTTCCGGCACCCGCCAAAGAACGCCTGCGTAACAGCACCGATTTCGGAACCTATCTGCTGCCCCTTGGCCCCTGGGCGGATGGCCATATCCCGGCAAAGCGGCTGGAGGGGCGGATCGACCGGCAGGCCTGGACCCTGGAGACCACCGAAAACGGCACGCTTGCCATATTGGCAAATCTGCGCGAACAGGCGCGGCAGCAAGGCTATGAGGTCGCATTCGAATGTGCGACGGCCGAATGCGGCGGATTCGATTTTCGTTTCGGAACGGAAATCCTGCCGGAGCCCGAAATGCATGTTGACCTGGGTGATTTCCGGTTTCTATCCGCACAACGGGCGGATGGGACCGAAATTTCCATTCTGGTCAGCCGTTCGGAACTGGCCGCCTATGTGCAATTGATAACCCTGTTTCCAACAGCCCCCCCCCTCGTCATACAAGGGCAGGTCGGCCCCGAACCCCCAATTCCCGCAAGGCCCGAGGCCGAAACCGGGAAAGAATTTACCGATCCGGGCAAGGCCCTGGAAATAAACGGCAACGTGGTTCTGGAGGGGCTGAGTTTTGCCTCTGGCGAAACGCGGCTTCCGGAGGAAACCTATCCCGAGCTTGTGAAACTGGCCGCCTGGCTTCTGGCCAATCCCGAAAAGACGATCACCCTGGTGGGTCATACCGACGCTTCAGGTGGGCTTGACGGCAATGTCGCCCTGTCACGCCAAAGGGCCGCCGAGGTGCGTCGCAGGCTGATCGAGGATCATCAGATCCCTTCCGATCAGATCGCGGCCGAAGGCGTGGGTTATCTTTCCCCGCGCGCAAGCAATCAGACGGAGGAAGGCCGTACCCGAAATCGCCGGGTTGAGGCCGTGTTGACGTCAATCGACTGACGCCCAGGCATTATATGAGGCCACCACCAGCAGCCCGGATTGCTGGCGCGCGCCCACAAGACAACGAATTGTCCGGACCCTTTTCGGCAAAATGCTGCACAAGAAAATCGATGAACGCCCTGACCTTGGGCTGTGTGAACCGGCCCGGCGGATAGATGGCATAGATCCCCTGCGGGTCAGGGGGCAGATCAGGAATTGCCTCCTCCACCAGTCCTTTTCTCAACGCATCGGAATACAGAAACGAAGGAAGATATGCGATACCCAGCCCCGAGATGGCAGCATTGAGAAGCGATTGACCATCATTCACCGTCAGCCAGCCCGCACTGCGCACCTGTCGCCTTTCCCCTGAATGGGCAAGGATGCGCCAGACATTTCCATTGGCCTGACTGGAATAGTGCAGAAGCTTGTGTTCGTTCAGGTCCTCAATTCGCGTGGGGCGGCCGTAGCACCTGTAATAGGAGGGTGACGCAATCATCCGTCGTACCGTTTCCGTCACCTTGCGCGCACGGTGACTTGAATCTTCCAGATCCCCGATCCGCACCGCCATGTCGAACCCTTCCGAAATCAGCTCCACATAGCGGTTGGTCAAGACCATGTTCACGGTAATATCGGGATATTCATGCAGGAAATCCCCAAGGATGGGGGAAAGCAGATTGACCCCGAAATCCGTGGCCACCGAAATGCGCAACATTCCCGACGGGGCCGATTGCATGGAGGTAATCAGCGCATCGGCCTCACCGGCATCGTTGAGCACCCGCCGCGCACGATCATAGTAGACAAGGCCGATTTCCGTCGGACTGACGCGCCGCGTGGTACGATTCAACAAACGGGCACCAAGCCGCGCCTCCAGTGAAGAAACATGTTTGGAGACAGCCGATTTCGAAATCCCCATCTTGCGGGCGGCATCGGTAAAGCCCCCCTGATCCACAACCATGGCAAATGCTTCCATTTCTGTCAGTCGGTCCATGTCGATCCTCTGGCGATGAATCCGGTCATACACCCGGTCTATGACACGAATCGGGCAGGATCACGGCAGGCCCACGACCACCACAAGGAATTCCAAAGGACCAAACAGGCCACTTGCGCCCGCGAGTCAGCGGAAAGGCGCCATCAAGGGTAATTTCGAAGCGCGGAAAAAGGATCATTTTTGGGAATAGGCGGAATTATTTCCCTGAACAATCCGGCACTGGCAACTTGGTGCGCATTTTTTTGAAGTTTTCCGACCACATATGGAACATCGTTCTGGCACCCCCTAAATGCTTCTGCAGCGGAAACGAACATCCGCCTTAACGAAGGAAGGAAGTAAAATGAAACGTATTCTCCCGACTCTGGCTTTCAGCACTGCGCTTCTGGCTGCTCCGGTAATGGCACAGGTTGCCGCCGAAGATATCGCCGATGCAGATGGCAATGGCCTCTGGTCGATGGAAGAGCTGCAGGTGGCCTATCCGGATCTGACGGAAGAAGCTTTCGCACAGATCGACACCTCTGCCGATGGCCAGATCGATCGCGCCGAATATGATGCGGCCGTCGAAGCGGGGGCTTTTGCCCAATAACCCCGCCGGGGCGGTTCCTGGCCCTGGGGCCGCCCCGAATATGTCAAAGTTGCGCGGCAAGCCGCGCAGCTTGGTCGATTGCGTATTTTGCGTCTAACTCAACCACCACATCCGCCCCCCCGATGACGTGATGCGTGATCCTAGCGGCTGTCAGTTCATCTGACAGCCGCCGGTTTGATATCTGCCCCGTGCAAAGAATGATGGTGTCAACCTCCAGAAAGTCAGGGCCGGTGGCCGTGGTGATCTGCAACCCCTCCGGCGTGATGGCCTCATATCCGACACCGCTATGCATCCGCACTTCCTTCTTGCGCAACGTGGCGCGATGTATCCAACCCGTCGTCCTGCCCAGATGTCGGCCAGGCTTTCCCATCCGGCGTTGCAACAGATGAACCGTCCGGGAAGGTGGCGCCGGAACGGCTCCGCCATCTGCCAGCCCCCCGGGATGATCCACGGGATCCCCCACCCCCCATTCGCGCGGCCAGAGCACCGGGTCAAGCGCCGCCCGCGGCCCCGCCTCAGCCAGGTAGTCCGCAACATCAAATCCAATCCCCCCCGCCCCGATAACCGCCACCCGCCGCCCGGCAGGCGCGCCGCCCAGAAGCGCGGAATAAGTCAGTACATTGCCCTGATCCTGCCCGGGAATACCCGGATCACGCGGCAAAACGCCCGTCGCGATCACCACCTCATCGAAACCCTGCAGCATCTCCGTCGTGGCCCGGCATCCGGAACGCAGATCAACCCCATGGCGCGACAACATCGTTCTGAACCATTGCAAGAGCCCGAGAAACTCCTCCTTGCCGGGAATTTCCGCCGCCAGGCAAAGCTGCCCGCCAACCCGGTCTTCCGCCTCAAACAGCGTCACCTTATGGCCACGTCCCGCTGCATTGATCGCGCAGGTCATCCCCGCAGGCCCGGCCCCGACCACCGCGATGGTTTTGGGGCGCAAGGCCGGTTCAAAACGAAGTTCCGTTTCGGCACAAGCCCGCGGATTGACAAGGCAGGACGTCAGCTTGCCACTGAAAGTATGATCCAGGCAGGCCTGATTGCAGGCAATGCAGGGGGCAATTTCATCCGCACGCCCCACCGCCGCCTTGGCCACGAAGTCGGGATCGGCCAGGAACGGCCGCGCCATGGACACCATATCCGCCTGCCCGCCGGCAAGGATGGCCTCCGCCAGTTCCGGGGTGTTGATCCGGTTGGAGGCGATAACGGGGATCCCCACTTCGGTCCGCAACCGCGCGGTGAGCCATGTAAAGGCCCCGCGCGGCACCGAGGTTGCAATGGTCGGAACCCGCGATTCATGCCAGCCGAAACCGCTATTGATCAGGGTGACCCCGGCGGCCTCAATAGCACGGGCCAGTTGCGCGGTTTCATCCCAACTGGCCCCAGCGGGTACAAGATCGACCAGGCTGATCCGGTAGATCAGGATGAAATCATCACCAACAGCGGCCCGTACCTGCCGCATGACCGCCAGCGGCAGGCGCATCCGATTGGCAAGGGAACCGCCCCAACGATCAGTACGGCGGTTGCTTTGGGGCGTCAGGAACTGATTGAGGAGATAGCCTTCCGAGCCCATCACCTCCACCCCGTCATAGCCCGCCTCACGCGCACGGGCGGCCGCCGTCGCGATATCGGCAATCTGCCTTGCAATTCCGTCTTCATCCAGGGCCCGGGGGACAAAACGGGAAATCGGCGATTTCACGGCAGAGGCGGAAACACAATCCTGATGGTCGCCATAACGGCCCGCATGCAGGATCTGCATTGCAATTCGCCCGCCATCGGCATGAACGGCATCGGTCACACGCCGGTGGTTGCGGATATCCTGCCTGTCAAAAAGCCCGGCCGCACCGGGAAAGACCCTGCCTTCGGCATTGGGCGCCATTCCTCCCGTCACGATCAACCCCACCCCCCCACGTGCCCGGGCGGCGTAAAATTCGGCAACGCGGTCCCAATCACCGGTTTCTTCCAGCCCGGTATGCATGGATCCCATAAGCACCCGGTTCGGCAGAATGGTGAAACCAAGGTCAAGCGGCGCCAGCAGGTGAGGAAAACAGGGCATGAATTTTTCCGGAAACTGGAGGAACCATGCCCCCGGAATTTCCCGAAGTCACGCCGGACCCGACGTCAGGCAAGCACCACCAATCCAGCGCCAGGCAAGAATTCACGGGTGAAACCGCAAATACCTGCTGAGGCCTGTTTGATTTTGCAGGGCTTTCATCCGAAAACCGGTAGCCACTTTTCGGAAACCCTGCTTAGCCCGGGGTTTCCAGACAATGGCGCCGAAACGCCCGCTTCAGCAGATCCAGCTCCGCCCGCAGAAGGTCAATTTCGGCCCGCAGATCATCCTCCATCGCGACACCCGTGATGATGGTAAACCTGTCAAGGGTTTCATCGGCCATCACGTCTCGGATCAGGAAAGTCTGCACCCCATCCGACAGCAATTCCATCGGGATCGGAACCCTGACCACCCAATCCCCGGCACCATCAGGGGCTTCGGCAATCTCAACCCCCGGTAATGGCTGTTCCAGATGAAGGACCTCAATCTGCGGCGGGGCAATGACGCCGGAAAGCACGCCTTCCCAAACACCTGCCATCAGCCGCGTCCTGACCAGTTTCTGCCCAGCCATATCCACCCCCATCACAGCGCCGCCCGTGGGCGACGGGAAAGATTCAGATCCCGAAGGATAATCTGGTTCATCTCGGGGCCCTCAAAAATCAGATCGACCCAAAGACGTTCCACCCGCCTTTCGTTCATCCGGGTATAGGCAAGATCGAATTCGACCATCACCTCCCCGGAATTCAGGGGCAGTTCGCGCGCCACCTGTTCAATATTCGGGCCATGCTTGATATTGAGCCGCGCGAAGATTTCCAGCGGCTTTTCCAGCTCCACGATCACATCGAGACGCAGGATATGGTTAAGCCGCAACCCGGCAACGGCCTCATCGGGCAGATCAAGCACAAGCGACAGGAAAGAACCATCAAAACGGAACACATCCATGCGGAGTCCGAAAGGGGCAAGATCGGCTTCACGGGTATTGCGGATCTGGCGCAGGGTCAGTTCGCTGTGGCGGCAGTCATGAAATAGGGTTGTCCCTTGACAGATCTCCGCCCGGCTTTCGGCAGAGGCAACCCCCGGCACCGGGATCGGCCCCTGCCAAAGCATCGGTCGCCAGATCCAATCCGTCCCCATCGGGCGGCGCAGGGCATTGGACCCGATCATCGGAAGGGCCAGGCGATATTCGGCATGGTGGATCACCCGGTCAAGATGCCGGCGCAGCGCCCGGGCTTCGCCACGGAAATGCCGCAGGGCCTTGATATCAAGATCGGGGGTGGTTTCCGCAACCTTCCGCCAATGGCGCAGCGATGCGCGATGTCTCAGACGGTCAATGAAACTGTCCCTGCCCTTGGCCATCGGCTTGTCACTGCTCCTGCGGGATATGCATGCCTGTCAGGAATTGACCATCTGCCACCTGCCGTCAAGCCCGCTGACCCAATCCGAAAGGCAAGCCGCCACTCGGGACATTGGCGTCGCGCATGGCAGTCAGGAAAAGCTGGATCAGGCGTTCTGCCTCTGCCCCCGGCAAGGCGGGGCCATCGGAAGGGCTGCGCACGCCCAGGGTAACGATCCGGTCGCGCAAGACGGTCACCGCACGCCAGTTGTCAGCCCCGCCCGGCTGGCTCTGATCGCTCAGGCGGATCAGCAGCGCCCCGTCGGCATCGCGCAATTCATGCACTGTCACGGTTTCGGCATCCCCCGAGCGGCTCAGCGCCTGGCGCCCTTCGGGGCCATTGAAATAAGCCCCCATCGCTTCCGCACTTGGATCGAGGCCCCGCGCGGAGCCTTCCGTGCCCACCACCACCGTAAGCACGGCATCCGGCGCCGCCGTATCGCCACAGCGGCGAAAAGCGGCAAGATCACGATCCCCGGCGCTTTGCCGGGTGCTTTCGACCAGACAGAAACCCGAAGGGCCTGCCAGGGCCACGCCCCCGGGAACTGCGGCAGGGACGGTCTGCCCGCCGCCCATTGCCACGCAGGCGGAAATCAGGAGCGGCGCAAGGAGAGCCGTCTTTTTCTTATTGATCCATGTAGACATGTGTCTCAACCTTTGCACCCGGATGGGTCACCGCGCCGTGGCGGGCCTTGCCGACAAGCTGGGCATATTTCCACAAGGCACCCGACGCGTAGTCAGTCTTGCGCGGTCCTTTCCAGTTGGCCTTGCGGGCAGCAAGTTTCTCATCGCTCAGATCGACCGAGATATCACCGGAAACGGCATCAATGGTAATCATGTCGCCATTTTCCAAAAGGGCGATCGGCCCGCCATGCGCAGCCTCGGGCCCGACATGCCCAACGCAGAACCCGCGTGTTGCCCCGGAAAAGCGGCCATCGGTAATCAGCGCCACCTTCTTGCCCATGCCCTGCCCCGAAAGCGCTGCTGTGGTGGCCAGCATCTCCCGCATGCCGGGGCCTCCCGCCGGGCCTTCATTGCGGATCACGATGACTTCACCCTCCCTGTAGGCCCGGGCCTTGACGGCCTCGAAGGCGTCTTCCTCACAATCGAAAACACGCGCGGGCCCGGTAAAGACCTGGTCTTTTTCGGCCATCCCCGCAACTTTCACGATGGCCCCGTCCGGGGCAAGATTGCCCTTCAGCCCGACCACACCACCAGTTCTGGAAAGCGGCTTGTCGATGGAATGGATCACCCGGCCATCAGCGGCACCTTTCACGCCTTGCAGGGCCTCACCCAGTGTCACCCCATTGGCCGTGATGCAATCAAGATGCAGATAGCCCGCCCTTGCCAGTTCCTTCATCACCACCGGCACGCCCCCGACCTCATAAAGGTCCTTGGCCACATATTGGCCCCCGGGGCGCAGATCGACAAAATAGGGCGTATCCTTGAAAATATCCGCAACATCGAAAAGGTCGAAATCGATCCCCGCCTCATGGGCAATGGCCGGAAGATGCAGCGCCCCATTGGTGGAACCGCCGGTGCAGGCCACCACCCGTGCGGCGTTTTCAAGGCTCTTGCGGGTCACGATATCGCGGGCACGAATGTTCTTTTCGATCAGGGACATCACGGCAACGCCGGAGGCTTCACAAAACTGATCCCGGGATTCATAGGGCGCCGGCGCACCGGATGAATTCAGAAGCGCCAGGCCAATCGCCTCGGAAACACAGGCCATCGTATTGGCGGTGTATTGCGCCCCACAGGCCCCGGAAGACGGGCAGGCCACGCGTTCCATGATGTCAAGTTCCGCATCCGAAAGCCCGCCTGCCTGATGCTGGCCAACCGCCTCAAACATGTCCTGCACGGTCAGGTCACGATCCTGATAGCGCCCCGGCAGGATGGACCCGCCATAGATGAAAACCGACGGCGTGTTGAGCCGCACCATGGCCATCATCATGCCGGGCAGTGATTTGTCGCACCCTGCCAGCCCGACAATCGCGTCATAGCAATGGCCCCGCATCGTCAGTTCCACCGTATCGGCAATCGCATCACGGGAGGCGAGCGAGGCACGCATGCCCTCATGGCCCATCGCAATCCCGTCAGTCACCGTGATGGTGGTGAATTCCCGCGGCGTCCCCCCGCCCTTCTTGACGCCAAGCTTGGCCACCTGGGCCTGACGATTCAGCGCGATATTGCAGGGAGCCGCCTCATTCCAGCAGGTGGCAACACCAACCAGTGGCTGGTGGATTTCCTCCTCCCCCAGCCCCATCGCGTAAAGATAGCTGCGATGTGGCGCCCGGGCCGGACCTTCCGTGACATGGCGGCTGGGAAGTTTCGATTTGTCAAAACGCCGGTTCGTCCCCATTGGCTGTTCCTCCAGATTTCGCGCATCAAAAGGGATAAAGGTGCAAGGGAGGCGGAGCAAGGCGCGATTCCGCACGCAGGATTTTCCTTTGCCGGAAAGGCGGGTAATGTGGCCCGATGATCACCGGGAAATCTTCACGAAGCCCGATACTGGACCTTGCCCGCGGCGTCGCGCTTCTGGGTATGGCCATTTTTCATTTCGGCTTCGATCTGGCGCTTTTCGGCCATGTGCCGATAACGGCAATCACCACCGGCTTCATGCCGATTTTCGCCCGCATCATCGCCGGCAGCTTTCTGTTCCTGTCAGGGATCTCCTTCTGGCTGGCCCATGGGGCAGGGTTTCGGGCACGCCCCTTCTGGCGACGGTTCGGATTAATCGTCCTGGCAGCGCTGGCAATCAGCCTGGTCACAAGAATTGCGATGGGCGAAACATGGGTGCGGTTCGGGATCCTGCATGCGATCGCGGCCTGTTCCCTTCTTGCAGTGGCGCTGCGCAAGGCCCCGGCCTGGATGTTATTCACCTTGGCCGCAATCATATTGGCCCTCCCTTCGTTTCTGGCCTCTCCCGCCTTCGATTCCCCCTGGCTGCTTTGGCTGGGTCTGGCCCCCGAAACGCCCCCGATGATGGATTACGAACCGCTTCTGCCCTGGCTGGCGCCGTTTCTGGCGGGGCTCGGCCTGGCCAAGATGGGTGAAGGACAGGGGTGGTGGGCGCGCATCCTTTATCCCGGGCCGGGCCGGGCCGGCCTCTTTCAATGGGCCGGACGGCACAGCCTCGTGATCTATCTGATCCATCAGCCGGTGCTGTATTCACTGGTATGGGCGGCCACGAAAATCCTGCGCTGATCGTTCCCGACCCGGCAGGTTGCAGCCGCCGACCTCATGAAGCGGCCTTTTCCAGTGCCGCCAAAAGCCGGGCGCGCGCCTCCGGCAGCGCGCGGCCATTCAGCAGGGGCTGTAATTCCCGTTCCAGAAAATGCCCGGTGATCATCAAACCCTGCATCAGTTCCCGTGGGCTGATCGGCCCTTGCCCAAGAAGCCCCGGCGGCAAGGGCAAAAGCCGCGTCGCCCAATCACCCGCCGCGTCGCGGCTGACGGCCCGGCCTGTCCTGGGGCTGACATAGGCAAGGTCCTCACGCATTCCGGTTACCGCGCAACGCGTCAGGTCAAGGCCGAAACCGGTTTCCTCCAGAAGTGCCATTTCCCAGCGCAGATAATCCGGGGGCCAATTCCCCCCGTCCTCCAGCCGCGCCAACAATCCCATGCTTAGCCGCCAGAGACCGGGATGCGATTCACGTTCCGGCAGGGTAACGCGCAGCATCGCGCAGATCGAACCCAGCGCCAGAAGTGCCAACCTATCCTCCATGATCACCGAGCGTGATCGCAAGGGTTCCACCCGAAAGCTGCCCAGCTGTCCCTCCAGCCGCGCCTGCCATGTCACCGAAAGCTGCGTTCCCGGCTGCAGGATCGCCGCCATCCGGCGCGAAGCGCCGCCGCGCACAACCCCGGCATGACGCCCATGCGCCGCCGTAAACACCTCGATAATCGCGGATGCCTCGCCATAAGGGCGCAGGGCGATCAGCATGCCTTCGTCGCGCCACTCCATGGCTGGCACTATCCCGCCCTATCAAGACATTGCCAAGGGGGGATCACGCCTGCGTCAGCCCCGCAAGGTGCGGCTTGCAATCGGGCAACGGTGATGAATATAGCGGAACGGGGAGGCCCGTCACATGGATATCGGGCAAGCACGCAATCGGGGAAAGACGGCCAAGATCCACGATGACAAGGGGAAACCGCCTTTTTTCCGCACTGATTGCCGCCATCGCCCTGGCTGCGCTTGCCGCTCAATTCACCTTCGTACAGGGACGGACGGGCGACCTTGGCGCCTCCTTTCGTTGGCTCAGCGGTTATTTTACCATCCTGACCAACGGGATTGTTGCCATCGCCTTCGCGGCACAGGTGTTTGGCAGACGCCTTTCTGCACGGGAAGCCGCAGCCATTACGACATCCATCATCATGATCGGGCTGGTCTATCACCTTATCCTGGCACGCAGCCTGCCCCCCTATTTACTGCGATGGTGGGCGGATCTCGGCCTGCATGCGCTGGTTCCCACCCTCGTGCCGCTCTGGTGGATGCGGTTCGCGCCACGCGGGTTGTCCTTGCGCGATCTGCCCTTCTGCCTGGCCTGGCCCCTGCTTTATTGCCTCGCTGTACTGATCCGCGGCGCGGCAACAGGGTTTTTCCCCTATCCGTTTCTCGACGCCCACCGTATTGGCTGGGAAATGGTCGCACTGAATGTCGTGGAACTGGCGCTTGCCTTTGCGGCCCTCACCCTCCTGCTGATCGGGCTTGCCCGGATTACTCGCTGAGCCCGTCCTCCTCCAGCAAGGTCCGCCCTGCCCTGTCTTCCAGTTCAATTACCCAAAGATCGGGGTCGAAACCGCGCTGGCGCGCAATCGCCGCATCAACGGCGGTCTCTTCCCCCTCTGCCAGAACGACCCAAGCGCGCGCACCGGTCATCAGATCGAACGATCGCTGAAAAGCCTGCGCCTGCCCGTCAAGCGTTGCCAGCTTGACCAGAACAGCACCGGCCGTCGCATCACCCCTTGCCACGACATAGGCCGGGATATCGGCCAGCCGAAGCCGTGTCAGATAGGCCCGCACCCAGAAATCTGCCGTCAGCCGCGCCAAGATCTGCCCCCCTTCCCCCTTGCGGAAATATCCTGATCGGGGATCCCCGCAAGCATCTGGCACAGATGGGCGGCCTCAGTTCCCGTCCTTGAAATCAAGCCCCATCTCCGAATAGCGCTCCGGCTCCTCCAGCCAGTTGGCACGCCGCTTGACCTGCAGAAAAAGATGTACCTTCCGGCCCAGAAACTCCATCAGTTCTGCCCGCGCAGCCTGACCGACAGCCTTGATCGTCTCTCCGCGATTGCCCAGAACGATCCCCTTATGCCCCTCACGGGCAACATAGACCACCTGTTCGATCCGGGCGGAGCCATCCTTGCGATCCTCCCAGGCCTCGGTCTCCACCGTCAATTGATAGGGTAATTCCTCATGCAGGCGCAGCGTCAGCTTTTCGCGGGTAATCTCGGCGGCAATCTGGCGCATGGGCAGATCGGCGATCTGTTCCTCGGGGTAGTACCACGGCCCTTCCGGAAGCTGTTCCGCCAGCCAGACGCGAAGCTTGTCTACCCCATGGCCGCGTTCCGCGGAAATCATGAAGGTTTCCACA
The DNA here is from genome assembly GCA_047975325.1 of Pseudorhodobacter sp. Lineage (GTDB taxonomy): Bacteria > Pseudomonadota > Alphaproteobacteria > Rhodobacterales > Rhodobacteraceae > JBKEDF01. The sequence continues at coordinate 48,809 of JBKEDF010000089.1, forward strand.
AAGGGGAAAGCCTCATTCATCCTTGCAGAAAGCCCCAGCAGGACCTCGGCCTTCACCCGATCGATCTTGTTGATCGCAAGGGCAACCGGGCGGCCCTGCGGGACCCGGTCACGCAGGCTGTCGATGATGGCCTCCACACCTTCGGTCAATCCGCGATGAGCCTCGATCAGCAGCACAACCACATCGGCATCCGCCGCCCCGCCCCAAGCCGCCGCCACCATCGCGCGGTCCAGCCTGCGGCGAGGACGGAACAACCCGGGCGTATCAACGAAGACAAGCTGCGCCGCACCTTCCATCGCAATCCCGCGAATGCGCGCCCGGGTTGTCTGTACCTTATGGGTGACGATGGAAACCTTGGCCCCCACCATCCGGTTCAGAAGCGTTGACTTTCCGGCATTGGGTTCTCCGATCAGGGCCACGAAACCCGCACGGGTCGCTTCAGTCATTTATCTTCTCCATCTGCGCCAGCAATGCCCGTGCGGCAGCTTGTTCTGCCGCCCGCTTGGTACCGGCGCTGGCCTTCGCAGCCTCGCCGCTGTCCAGCCTGACCTCAACCGTGAAAAGCGGTTGATGATCGGGGCCGGAACGGCCCAGTTCATGATAGCCTGGCGGCGCCATTCCCCGCGCCTGCGCCCATTCCTGCAGCGAAGTCTTGGGATCCCGCGCATCCTTTTCGACGGTCGCGATCCGCTCCCCCCAAAACCGCAGCACCAGGTCCCGCGATGCGTCGAAACCGGCATCAAGATAGACTGCGGCAATCACCGCCTCCATCGCATCGCCCAGAAGCGCCTCCTTGCGTCGCCCGCCGGACATCATTTCCGACCGGCCAAGCTTGAGCACATCGCCAAGCCCGATCTCACGCGCCACTGAAGCACAGCTTTCCTTGCGCACGAGGGCGTTGAAACGCGGGGCAAGGCGCCCCTCGGCGGCTTTCGGATCGGCCTTGAGCAATGCTTCTGCCATGACCAGCCCCAATACCCGATCCCCCAGAAATTCCAGACGCTGGTTATCCGGGCGGGTCGGAGAGGAAATCGAACTATGCGTGACCGCGCGCAGCAAAAGCTCCGGTCGGGAAAATTCATGACCAAGCCGGGCCGAAAAGGCCTGGAGATCGGCCGAAAGCTTCACTCAACCGCCTTGAAATAGCGATCCGAACGCCAGGTCCAGAAATAGAGCATCGACCGCCCCGCCGAAGAAAACATGATCCGGTCCGCGCGCCCGATCAGATGATCGGCAGGCACAAACCCGACCCCCCCGACGGCCTGCCCCACACGGCTGTCCTGACTGTTGTCGCGATTATCACCCATGAAGAAATACTGCCCTTCCGGCACGGTGAACACATCAGTATTGTCGCCATAGCTGTTGGATTCGATGTTCAGGACCGAATGGCTCCGCCCGCCCGGCAATGTTTCGGTAAAACGTTCCTTGACGCAGACACCACCCTGCCCCACCGGTGCATTCTGGCAACGTGCCTGATTACCCATCGGACCCTGCAATTCGCTGATTTCCTCGAAAAGCCCGTTGGGCGCCTGCGGCACCTCTTCATCATTGATCCAGAGCCGCCCGTCTTTCATCTGAACCCGATCACCCGGCAGACCGATCAGGCGCTTGATGAAATCGGAATTGTTGACCGGATGACGAAAGACCACGACATCGCCACGTTCCGGTTCCGAAAAGAACAGGCGCCCTTCGATGGGACAGGCCGAAAACGGGCAGGAGAACCGCGAATAGCCATAGGCCATCTTGTTCACGAAAAGGAAATCGCCGATCAGCAGCGTGTCCTTCATGGATCCGGAGGGGATCCAGAAAGGTTGAAAAAATAGCGTGCGAAACACACCCGCGATCAGGAGCGCATAGAAAATCGTCTTCAGGGTTTCCACGATACCGTTTTCGGATTTCGCCTTGCGGGCCATGTTTCTGCCTCTTCGCTGCCTCGCGCGCTTCTTGCGCGCGGGGGGATGCGGAGTCAAGCGGGCGTAGCGGGAATCGGGCGGGCTTCGATCACGACGAAGGCCTGCGCCCATGGATGATCATCGGTCAGCGTAACATGAACCACCGCCTCATGCCCCGCAGGGGTCATGCTGTGCAGCCGTTCCGCCGCCCATCCCGTCAGATGCATCACCGGCTGTCCGCTTTGCATATTGCTGACCGCCATATCCTTCCAGGCAATCCCCATGCGCAGCCCGGTCCCAAGCGCCTTGGAACAGGCCTCTTTCGCGGCCCATCGTTTGGCATAGGTTCCGGCCACATCCATACGGTTTTCGGCCTTGCGCTGTTCGGTTTCGGTAAAGACACGCTGTCGGAAACGATCCCCAAAGCGATCAAGCACACCGGCGATGCGGTCAATATTCGCAAGATCCGTACCGATACCAAGGATCATTCGTGCCCATCCTTACATGGCGGAAATTATATTATTTCCTTCTAAAATTATAATTTATACAAATAAAACAAATTATTATAAGAATATCCTTACCTGAAACATGAACGCCCTAGCACAGATGCGTCCGCGCCGTATCCATACGGCGGCGCATTTCCTCAATCGCGGGGCCAAGACCACGGAAAACGGCCTCTCCCATCAGGAAATGGCCGATATTGAGTTCCACAACCTCCGGGAAGGTCGCAACCCTGGCTGCGGTTTCATAGTCAAGCCCATGGCCCATATGGACCTCAAGCCCCAAACCATGCGCTTGCATGGCACCACGGCGCAATGCCTCCAGTTCGGTTGCGGCATCGGCCTCCCGCCCCTCGGCAAGCAGGTCGCAATAATGGCCGGTATGAAGTTCCACCACCGCCGCCCCGCATTTGGCCGAAGCATCGATCTGCGCCGCCTCATGGCCAATGAACATCGATACACGGCATCCCGCCTCGCGCAGCGGCGTGACGAATTCGGTCAGGTTCTTCAGATCACCTGCCACATCCAGCCCGCCTTCGGTCGTCCGTTCCTCACGCTTTTCGGGGACAAGGCAGACAGCATGAGGTTTGTGGCGCAGCACGATGGCCTGCATTTCCGCCGTGGCCGCACATTCGAAATTCAAGGGTACCGTGATCCCGGCCATCAACGCCTCGATATCGGCATCGCGGATATGACGACGGTCCTCACGCAGATGGGCAGTGATACCGTCGGCACCTGCCGCCTCCGCCAGAAGTGCCGCACGCAACGGATCCGGCATTGCCCCGCCACGCGCATTGCGAAGGGTTGCCACATGGTCGACATTCACGCCGAGCCTGATCCGTGTCAGCGGCTTCATATTCTATCTTCCCATCCTTTTCCCGGCATGCTGCGGGGTGTTCCCCATCGCTTTCATCAGAAAGTATTTGGGTTCATCCATAATGACCAGCGCAAAAGCCGCAATCATATCGTCGGGCCGGGCTTCACACGGGGTTGTGACGCGCCCTGCCCTTGTCACCAGCCCTATGAAAGCCCCGCTTCGGACTGTTGTACCTGCTTGGCGGCTTCCACCGCTTCGGCCTCCCGCGCCGCCAGCCGTTTTTCCAACTTTTCGCGCAGTTTTTTCCTGCGGCGGTTCTGATAAGCGATAATCACCGGAAGACACAGATAGTATCCCGCCAGCCCCGCAACGATCCCCCAGATGATCCCCCCGATCAGGTAGGGATACCAGACCGTTTTCATGAACCGGATCAGATTGGTCCAATGCAGCGGATCATCGCTGAAAAGCGCACGAATATTGGCCCAGCATTCCGTTCCCGCCTGCCCGAAGGCCGAAAAGATGTAAAGCGGCGTCATGGTGCCCGGACTGCCCAGAAGCCAGTTTCCCAGTTCAACGCTGAAAGCCGCGATGAAGGGAAAGGTCAACGGGTTGCCGACAAAGGTCGCCATCAGCGAGGCAAGGATATTCCCGCGCAACAGCCATGCAAAAAGCGCGGCGGCCAGAAAATGAAACCCAAAGAGCGGCGTAAAGGAAATGAAGATTCCCGCGAAAATACCCCGGGCGATCCGATGCGGCGCATCGGGCAGCCGCCGCAGGCGATGATTGACGTAATAGGCCGCCCGCGTCCAGCCGCCACGCGGCCAGACGCTTTCGATCAAAACACGTCCCCAGCTTCTTTTGTTGCGCCTCTTAAATACCATTTCAGTTGCGCCAGGCCCCTCCTTATGGCTTGCGCCCGATATCGCGCCGGCGTTTCACCTCCGCTATATCGATTTCCGCCTCAAGCGATGTCATCACCATATGCAGATGTTCAACATCTCTCAGGTCAACATCGAGGCGGATCCTAAAAAAATCAGGTTTGCGATCAGTAAAATGCAGATCCGAGATATTGGCCTTCTGCTCCCCTATCAAGGTGCAGACCCTGCCCAATACGCCGGCATCATTTGAAATCGTCAATTCAAGTCCAACTGTGTGAACGGCGGCATGCCTGCCGGAATGCCAGTTCAGATCAACCCAGCGACCGGGTTGATCCTCAAGTTCGGCCAGGGCCGGGCAGTCGATGGCATGCACCACAACCCCCTTGCCACGGTAGGTGATCCCGATGATCCGTTCGCCCGGCAGGGGCTGGCAGCAAGGCCCGCGCTGATAGGTATGGCCAGGGCCAAGGCCGACAAATGGACGGCGGGAATCAACCTCTTCCCCTTCACGTTCGCCCAGTTCAGGGTAAAGCGTCTCCAACACCTTCCGGCCTGAAATCTCGGCGCTGCCAAGCTGGGCAAGCAGTTCCTTCTCATCCGCCATTCCCAGCATCTTTGCCGCAGTTCTCAAGGCCTTGTCAGTTGCCTTGCGACCGACATGTTCAAAGGCGGCACGGGCAAGTTCGCGGCCCAGACGGATGAAACGGCCGCGATCCTCCTCCCTCAGTGAACGGCGGATTGCGGATTTCGCCCGCCCTGTCGCAACGATATCGACCCAGCTAGTCTGGGGGCTTTGCCCCTCGGCGGTGATGATCTCCACCGACTGTCCATTCTTCAGACGTGTCCAGAGCGGGACCCGGATCCCATCCACTTTTGCCGAAACCGTGGACTGCCCGATCCGCGTGTGAATCGCATAGGCAAAATCAAGCGGCGTCGCCCCGCGCGGAAGCTGGATCACATCGCCCTTGGGGGTGAAACAGAAAACCTGGTCATTATACATGTCCAGTTTCACATTTTCGAGAAAATCGTCATGGTCTTCCTCATCCAGCCGTTCCGACAGGCTTGCCACCCATCTTGCCGGATCGACCGCAAAGGGATTTTCCGCCCGGACCCCTTCGCGATAGGACCAATGCGCAGCAACACCCGCCTCGGCCACCTCATGCATCTGACGGGTCCGGATCTGCGCTTCCACCCGTTTGCCGTCACGCCCCGAAACAGTGGTATGCAAGGACCGGTAACCGTTGGACTTCGGCTGGCTGATATAATCCTTGAACCGCCCCGGCACTGAACGCCAGCGCTGATGGATCACTCCCAGCACACGATAGCAATCGGCAACATTGGTGGTGATAACGCGAAACCCATAGATATCGGACAGCCGGGAAAAGGTAAGGTTCTTTTCCTGCATCTTGCGCCAGATCGAATAGGGCTTCTTGGCCCGGCCATAGACATCGGCCTCGATCCCCGCCTTGTCCAGTTCAAGGCGGATATCGGCGGTAATCTTGTAGACCACATCCCCCGCCTCACGCTGCAGGGTGATGAAGCGGCGGATGATGGAATTGCGCGCCTCGGGATTGAGCACGCGGAAGGCGAGATCCTCAAGTTCCTCGCGCATCCATTGCATCCCCATCCGACCGGCAAGCGGGGCATAGATCTCCATCGTTTCCCGTGCCTTCTGGGCCTGCTTTTCGGCGCGCATGGATTTGATCGTGCGCATGTTGTGCAAACGGTCGGCCAGCTTGACCAGGATCACCCGCAGATCCTTGGACATCGCAACGAAAAGCTTGCGGAAATTTTCCGCCTGCCTGGATTGCGTCGAAGAAAGTTCAAGATTGGTAAGCTTGGTGACACCATCCACCAGTTCTGCAACCTCCTCACCGAACAGGGAGGTGATCTCCGAATAGGTTGTCTTGGTATCCTCAATCGTATCATGCAGGAGTGCGGTAATGATCGAAGCATCACCAAGCCGCATTTCCGTCAGGATCGCGGCCACTGCGACAGGATGGGTGAAATAGGGTTCCCCGGAATGGCGGAACTGTCCCTCATGCATCCGGTGCCCGAAATCATAGGCTTTCCGGATCAGATCCGCATTGCTACCCGGATTGTAGTTGTGAACGAGGGCGATCAGGTCTTCGACGTCGATCATCCCTGTGTCTTTCCAACCTGTCCCCGGACCTTAGTTGCCGCCTTGCGCTTCCATAAGGGCACGAAGGAGTTTTTCCTCGGACATATCATCCATTGCCGGGCGATCCACCTCCGCCCCCATCAGGAGGGCCATCTGATCTTCCTCGGGCTCATCCACCTCAATCTGGGTCTGGTGGCTTTCGATCGTGCGTTCACGCAGATCGGCCGCAGTCTGGGTTTCATCGGCAATTTCGCGCAGCGCAACGACCGGGTTCTTGTCATTGTCGCGGTCAATCGTCAGCGGCGAACCGGACTGGATTTCCCGGGCGCGGTAGGATGCCAGCATGACAAGCTCGAACCGGTTCGGCACCTTGTCAACGCAATCTTCGACCGTAACGCGGGCCATGGGAATACCTTTCTGCTTGGAGAGCGAGGAAAGGCCTGTTTAAGCGGAAGCAAAAGGCTTGACAAGCGCAGATCACGCCTTGTTCCACAATAAAACCGATCAAATTCGGGCGGATCACGAAATTGCGTACCCTGCCACCCGCCCTGCGGGAAGAAAATGACGGGGCTTACGCGTCAAGGCTGTGATTCTACGTCATTGGCGGATCGGTTGAAAGCGGGCGGATTGCGGCCCGGTCAGCCTCGGGCAGGGCCGCCAGCATCTGCGCCACGCTCCGCCCCGTCCGCGGATGGCGCCAATCCGGCGCGATTTCGGCAAAGGGCACCAGAACAAAGGCGCGCTCCTCCAGGCGTGGATGTGGCAGGATCAGGCGATCAGGGGCTTGACGGCCCCTTTCCTGCGGAGGCAGAAGGCGCAAGCGGTCCTGGGTTTCGGGATCGGGCAATACGGATTGTCCCCGCGCAAGCAGATCCAGATCCAGGCTTCGTGCGCCCCAGCGGGTATCGCGACTGCGCCCGAATTTCGCTTCGATCCGGTGCAGAATATCCAGGATTTCCGGTGATTCGATTTCCAACGGGACCGAAAACGCGGCTACGGCGTTCACATATTCGGGACCGGCACCGGGCGGAAAACATGGGGTGCGGAAAAACCTGCTACAGCCCAAAAGGGAAAAACCTTCAAAAACAATATGTAGTAGCGCCTTCTTTAACGTATAAGCGGGTTCCCGCCGTCCACGCCTTGTTTCAATTGGCAGATTCGCGCCTAGCGCAACAAAAATTCGCCCCACTCCATTCATCATATGGGCTATTCTTCCGTATAAGGGCGGTTGAAGGGCAAACCTTCGCCCAATAGTTAGTATTTTAGTTTGTTAACGAGCACTGATGTTAAGCTACCATGAAGTTCTTGCCATGGGTTCCATTTACGAAAGTTTATGAGGGGACAAATTATGTTTTACAAGGATGAGCGCCTCGCGCTGTTCATCGACGGCTCAAATCTCTATGCCGCCGCCAAGGCCCTTGGTTTCGACATCGACTACAAGCTGTTGCGACATGAATTTCTGCGGCGCGGAAAACTGCTTCGGGCATTCTATTATACCGCGCTTCTGGAAAATGACGACTATTCGCCGATACGGCCGCTTGTCGATTGGCTTCACTATAACGGCTATTCCATGGTGACCAAAGCTGCCAAGGAATATACTGACAGTCAGGGCCGCAGGAAGGTCAAGGGCAACATGGATATCGAACTGACCGTCGATGCCATGGAACTGGCGGATCGCATGGATCATGCAGTGCTCTTTTCCGGTGATGGCGATTTCCGGCCCCTGGTTGAAAGCCTGCAACGGCAGGGGGTTCGCGTTTCGGTCGTCTCGACCATTCGCAGCCAGCCGCCGATGATTGCCGATGAATTGCGCCGTCAGGCCGATAACTTCATCGAACTGGATGATCTGCGCGAAGTGATTGGCCGCCCGCCACGGGAGCCGCGCTTCGAGGTTGAGGAAACCGAAGAAACGGTCGACGCAAAATAAGCCGTATCCGGTTCAGGAAAATAAGGGCGCGGGCCACAGGCCACGCGCCCTTTTCTATAACACATTACGTTTGAATATGGACAAAGAACCGCCATGATCGCAGCCCTTGGCGGAATGTTCGCACTTGCCTTCATCGCGGCCACCCTGTTGCCCGCACAATCAGAGCTTCTTTTCCTTTATTTGCTGACCACGAAAGGGATCCCCTGGCTACCGCTTCTGATTGCCGCCAGTGCGGGAAACACGTTGGGTTCCGTAGTCAATTACGCCCTTGGCACCTATGTGACACGGTTCAGCGATCGGCGCTGGTTCCCGGCAACACCGGCGCAAATGGCCCGTGCGGAAGCTTTGTTCAACCGCTGGGGGATATGGTTGCTACTGCTCAGCTGGGCACCGCTTGGCGATGCCGTCACCGTTGTCGCGGGTATCCTGCGGGTACCGTTCTGGATCTTCCTTTCCCTGGTCGCGCTGGCCAAGACCGGACGATATACCGTGCTGATGCTTGCGGCCTGGGGGATCTGGGCATGAGGGTCAAATTAAATGGCGCCCTCAACGCGGTGCGACCTGCCGCACCTTGCCCTGCTCGGTGGCGCGATTTCGCAAAAGCGTGAAAATTCCCGCCGCGATAACAATCGCACCGCCAATCACGACATTGCTGCGCAATTCCTCATCGTAGATCACGATACCGATAACCGCGATGAAGAAGATCTGAAGATAGGCAAAAGGCTGCACCGCCGAGGCCTCTGCCACATCATAACAGCGGATCAGCAGATATTGACCCAGCAGCGCAAGCCCGGAATAGAGCCCCAGCATCAGCCAGTCGAACAGGGGCATGGCCTCCCAGTTCGGCAGGCCAATCACGGTTATAACCACCGCCCCCAGCACCCCCAGCCAGAAAAAGGATACAAAGGCACTTTCATCCCGCGTGGCAAGACGCGTCAGCAGCGAATAAATGGCAAAGAGGAAGGCGGAGATCAGCGGCAGGAAGGAATCGAGCGAGAAAACCCCGCCAGTCGGCGAAAGGATGATCAGCACCCCGACCATACCGATAAAAATGGCAAGCCACCGCCGCCAGCCGACCTTTTCCCCCAGGACCGGCACGGCAAGCCCCGCAATCAACAGGGGGCAAACCGCAAAAACGGCATGGGAATTGATCAACCCAATCCGGGTAAAGGCCAGCACGATGACACAGATTTCCGCCACCAGAAGTACGGAACGGATCAGGTGCAACCAGGGATGCCGCGTGCGGATTGCCGCGCGGAACCCCTCCTTCCGCATCATCGCCAGGATGAGCACGAAGCCAAGGAAAAACCAGTAGCGGACCATGATGATCATATAGACGGAATAGTCGAAGCCAAGATAGCGCGCGAAACCATCCTGCACCGCAAAGGTAAAAACAGTGGCGATCATCAGCCAGATGCCAAGGGGGGTATTCTGCGTGGTCATCGGATCAACTTTCCTGTGGTCATATGGCGCTTACGACCATGGCCCGGTTTCCGCTCTACCTGAAAACCGGCGGCCTGCAAGCCCCGCCGGACATGACCGGCGGCGCTATAGGTCGCGCAGGTGCCATCCGGCGCGGTATGGCGGGCCACTTCCGACATCATTTCGGCGGACCAGAGTTCAGGATTGCGTGCGGGTGAAAAACCGTCGAGATACCAGGCATCGGCACGGCCTTTCCAGCGGGGCAGGGTTTCGCGCGCGTCCCCTTCAATCACCTCGACCTGCATCGCACCAAGGGCAAAGCTGCGCCGCCCTGCCGCCCAATGATCCAGGAAAGGCGCCGCAATCGCGATGACCTCCGGGAAAGCAGACAGGGCGCGGGCCATGTCTTCCACCCCCAGCGGGAAGGCCTCGAAAGAAGTGAAGCGCATGGCCACATCCCGGCTGCAGATCAGTGTCGCCAGCATGTTGAGCCCGGTTCCGAACCCCAGTTCGGCAACCTGAAAACCCGGCCACAGCCGCATGGGCAGGCCATTTCCGGCCAGAAACACATGGCGGGTTTCGGCCAGCCCGTCGACAAGGCTGAAATAGGGATCCTCAAACCGGGTGGAAACGGGAACAGCCCCGTCTTTCCAGTCGATCCCGGCCCTTTCGGGCATGCTCTGGCCGGTGTCTGCCATTTCGCTTAAACCTCTTGTTGCAAAAACTAGGATCACACGGGGTAGAAAATGGCAACGCCGGATCTGACAGTGCATGGTGCAGGAATTATCGGGCTATCCACGGCCTGGGCGGCAACGCGGCGCGGTGCGCGGGTGCGCGTGCTGGATCCGGGCGGTCCCGGCGCAGGGGCAAGCGGCGGGCTTGTTGGCGCTCTGGCCCCACATGTTCCGGAAAACTGGAATGAAAAGAAGGCTTTCCAGCTTGACAGCCTGATTATGGCTGAAGCCTGGTGGCGGGATGTTGCCAAGGCGGGAGGAAGGGATCCCGGCTATGCCCGGACGGGACGTTTGCAACCACTTGCCGATACCGCAGCACTGGATCTGGCCCGCGCGCGCGAAACCACTGCGCAAACGCTTTGGCAGGGTCGCGCGACATGGCAGGTGGTCCGCAGGGCCGGCACCGGGTGGGAACCCCCTTCCCCCGGCGGCTGGCTGATCCATGATACGCTATCGGCCCGGATCCATCCCCGTCAGGCCCTTGTCGCATTGATCGCGGCCCTGAAGGCAAACGGGGTGGAAATCGCCCGCGAGGGCCGTGCCAAAGGTATCCAGGTCTGGGCCACCGGGGTTCCGGGCCTCACGGCACTATGCAACGCAAATGGGCGCCCTGCGGGAAAAGGGGTGAAAGGTCAGGCCGCCATCTTGCGTTTCGAGGCACGGGACCTGCCACAGCTTTTCCTGAACGGGTTGCATATCATACCGCATGATGATGGCACGGTCGCGATCGGCTCAACCTCGGAAAACCACTGGGAAACCGAAGCGGTGGACGCACAGCTTGAAACCTTGATTGCGCGGGCACGCCAGGCCCTGCCCTGCCTCACGGAGGCAAAGGTGATCGAACGCTGGGCCGGTTTGCGCCCTCGTGCGCGCAGCCGCGCGCCGATCCTTGGCGCCTGGCCCGAACGCCCTGGTCATTTCATCGCCAATGGTGGTTTCAAGATCGGTTTCGGCATGGCCCCGAAAATGGCCGAAACGCTTGTCGATCTGATCCTTGAGGGAAAGGACGGCATTCCCGACAGCTTCCGCCCGGAGGCGAATCTCTGATCGATTTCGCCGATATTCAACCCACGGCCGGGCCTCACACCCCGACAGCGTGAAGGTTCAGTTCAGAAGCCCCGCGTGGCGCATTGCGGCATCGATAAGGGTCCTGGTTCCTTCTGTCACGTCAACCAGAGGCAGGCGCACATCCGGTTTGCAAAGCCCCAGGCGGGACATGGCATATTTTGCCCCCGCCAACCCCGGTTCGATGAAGATTGCATCGTGCAATGGCATCAGGCGGTCCTGATATTCCAGCGCTCTGGCGTAATCCCCCGACAGCGTCGCGGCCTGGAATTCGGCACAAAGCCGCGGGGCGACATTCGCCGTCACGGAAATGCACCCCACCCCACCATGGGCATTGAAACCAAGCGCCGTCGCATCTTCACCCGAAATCTGCAGGAAATCCGGCCCGCAGGTGATCCGCTGCTGGCTGACACGTTCCAGTTTGCCAGTGGCGTCCTTCACCCCGACAATCCGGGGCAGCCGGGCCAGTTCCCCCATGGTTTCGGGGGTCATGTCGATCACTGAACGACCGGGAATATTGTAGATGATGATTGGCAGCGCACAACATTCATGCAGCGCCCTGTAATGCGCAATCAGGCCTTCCTGCGTGGGCTTGTTGTAATAGGGCGTCACCACCAGCGCGGCACTGGCGCCAACCCTTTCGGCATGCTGAATAAGGCGGATCCCTTCGGCCGTATTGTTGGACCCCGCGCCGGCAATGACCGGCACCCGGCCCGCAGCGGCCTTGACCACTTCCTCAACCACCGTTTCATGTTCTTCATGGCTCAGCGTCGGGCTTTCACCGGTGGTTCCCACCGGAACCAGCGCGGTACTGCCCTCGGCAATATGCCAATCGACCAGTTTCTTCAGCGTCACCAGATCCAGTTCACCGTCCTTGAACGGCGTGACCAGGGCAGGCATGGACCCTCTGAACATGGCACGCTCCTCCTTTTTTGCATGGGTGGCGACTGCGGTGAGTCGCCCTTCGGCACTTCCCCGCCTTCCTAACCTCCGGCGGCAGGCTTGCCAAGCCGGGCGGATGGCAGGGATGTGAGTTGCGACATCTCAATGCTGGTGGCAGGTTGCGCGCCATGACACTGCCCCGCACGCCCTTTCTGATTCCCTTCTGCATCCTGCTTTGGCTGGCATGGTTGCCAATGCCGGCAGCCACCCAGACCGATCCGGCAACAATGCGCGCGGCCCTTGCCGCAACCGCACAAAAGGATTGGGACAAAGCCCGGTCCCTGATCCCCGAAGGGGTTGGGCGCGATATCATCGATTGGCAATATCTGCGCGCAGGCGAGGGTCTTCTTGGTGACTATGAGACCTTCCTGAAACATCATTCCGACTGGCCCGGCCTGCCCTATTTGCAACGCAGGGGCGAGGTGGCGGTCGCCAGATCAACCACCCCCACCCGTGTCATCGCCTATTTCGACCAGACAAAACCTGCCACCGGACAAGGCGCCATCGCATTGATCGGCGCGCTGATGGCACAGGGACGAAATGACGAGGCTGGCGCAGAGGCACGCCGCGCCTGGGTCGGGCTGGAACTCAGCGCTGCGGAAGAAAACCGCCTGCTGGAGTTGCAAGGCCCCGCCCTTGCCGTCGCCCATGAGGCCCGGACAGATGCGTTGCTATGGGACGGAAGACGGGCAGAGGCCCAGCGGATGCTGCCACGGCTTTCCCTCGACTGGCAGGCCCTGACACGGGCCAGACTTGCCCTGCGGGCCGAATCCCCCGGTGTCGACGATCTGATCGCAGCGGTTCCCGAAACCCTCCGCGATCATCCGGGCCTTGCCTATGAACGCTTTGTCTGGCGCATGCGAAAAGGGCTGACGGACAGTGCGCTTGTCCTGCTTCTGCAACATTCGCAATCAGCCACCACATTGGGCCATCCGGCAGAATGGGCACGCAGGCGCGCGCAGCTTGTACGCGACCTTCTGGCACAGGGACGGGGCGAAGAAGCCTATCGGGCCGCTGCCGGGCATCGGTTGATATCGGGCGGAGCCTTTGCCGATCTGGAATTTCTGGCAGGCTGGATCGCGTTGCGCCGCCTGAAGGACCCTGAAACCGCGCTTGGCCATTTCCGGCGTCTCGCTCAGGGGGTTTCAACCCCGATCAGCCTTTCCCGCGCACTTTATTGGCAAGGCCGCACCGCCGAGGCGGCAGGGGATAAAACCGCTGCACGCGCCGCCTATGGTGAGGCCGCCCGCCACCAGACGGCCTATTATGGTCTTCTGGCGGCGGAAAAGCTGGGATTGAACCTCGACCCCGGACTTCTGTCGGAGACCCGTCCACCCGATTGGCAGAGCGCCGAATTCGCAAGCTCCCCGGTGCTGGAGGCTGCACGGCTATTGCTGAGGACGGGCGAACGGGGTCTGGCGAAACGCTTCATCCTGCATATGGCCGACGATCTGAACGCAACCGAGATTGACCAGCTTGCGGATCTGACCCTGACCATGGGTGAGCCGCATTTTGCGGTATTGATCGGCAAGAAAGCCGCCGCACGCGGCATTATCCTGCCGCGCGCCTATTTCCCGGTGCCGGATCTGATCCCCGATGACCTGCCCGTCACCCGCGCCTTCGCGCTTTCCATCGCGCGGCGCGAAAGCGAATTTGACCCGGCCGTGATCAGCCCCGCGGGCGCCCGGGGTCTGATGCAGGTCATGCCCGGCACCGCACGGATGATGGCGACGGAAACCGGGCAATCCTATTCCCGGGCACGACTGACGGAAGATCCGGCCTATAATGTCTCGCTCGGCGCGGCCTATCTGGCAGGGCTGGTCACGGAATTCGGGCCTTCGGTGGCCCTTGTCGCCTCGGGTTACAATGCCGGTCCGGGCCGCCCACGTCGCTGGGTGCAGGAATTCGGCGATCCGCGCAACGCGGCGGTGGATGTGGTGGATTGGGTGGAAACCATCCCCTTTTCCGAAACCCGTACCTACGTGATGCGAGTGGTGGAATCGCTGATCATCTACCGCGCCAAGCTGCGCGGCCAAAGCGGCCCGGTTCAGGTCATTTCGGAACTGACAGGACGCTGAGGCATCCGGGCCATTGCACCGCGTTTCCGCTTCGCATACATCACCGGAATGAAACGCCCCATCCTGATCCATCCCGACCCACGGCTGAAAAAGCCCTGCGACCCGGTCGGGGACATATCAAGCGATATCGGCAAACTGGCCGAGGATATGCTCGAAACCATGTATGACGCCCCGGGCATCGGGCTTGCGGCGCCGCAGGTTGGCATCCTGAAACGGCTGCTGGTCATGGATTGCGAAAAAGACCCCGGACAACCACCACGCCCGATAGTGCTGATCAACCCCAAGGTCACCTGGGCGTCAGAAGATCTTAACAGCTATGAAGAGGGATGCCTGTCCATCCCCGATCAATATGCCGAGGTCACAAGACCCAAGACCGTGCGCGTGGCCTGGACCGGTCTGGATGGCAAGGCGGAGGAGGAAGAGTTCACCGACCTCTGGGCGACCTGCGTACAGCATGAGATCGACCATCTGGATGGCAAGCTTTTCATCGATTACCTGAAACCGCTAAAGCGGCAGATGATCACCCGAAAGATGCAGAAGCTGAAGCGCGAAAAGGCAAGGCAGGCCTGATAACCGCCCCGCTGGTTCCGCATCGATTAAAAGGGGGCACATCACCCCCTGAAATTTCGCCCCGAAGGAAGATACATGACCCGGCGTTCCTGCATCCCCTGGCCTGATCCGAGACTGAAGGCAGTGGCAAAGCCGGTAGACGGAATTGATGATGATATTCGCAGGATCTGGGCGGATATGGTCGATACGATGGAAGCAATGCCGGGCTATGGGCTGGCCGCACCGCAAATCGGGATCGCGCGGCGTCTTGCAGTGGTGGATTGTTCCACCGAACGCGGCCAGGCGGTTCTGATGGCCAATCCCGAAATCATCCATGCTTCGGGCCAGATGCGCGAACATGAGGAAGCCTCCCCCAATCTGCCGGGCGTTTCGGCAAGGATCTCCCGCCCGCGCGCGGTGACGGTTCGGTTCCTGAACCCGGATGGCGACTGGGAGGAGCGCGATTTCGTGCAGCTTTGGGCAACCTCGGTGCAACACCAGATCGATCATCTGAACGGCAAGCTCTATTTTGATCGGCTGAGCAAGGTAAAACGCGACATGTTGCTGCGACGCGCAAGGAAACACAGGGGCTGACGCACCCGACGCAACCCGGCAGGAACCAAGGCACGAAGGGGCAATCATGCGGATCATTTTCATGGGAACACCGGAGTTTTCCGTCCCGGTCCTGGAGGCCCTGGCCACCCGGCATGAGGTGATCGCAGTATATTGCCAACCCCCCCGGCCTGCCGGACGCGGCAGGAAAGACCGCCCTTCCCCCGTACAGGCACGGGCCGAGGCCCTCGGCCTCGCGGTACATCATCCTGTCTCCTTGCGAAATGCCGAGGCACAGGCGGAATTCGCGGCACTCAGGGCCGATCTGGCGGTGGTGGTGGCCTATGGGCTGATCCTGCCCCAGCCCATACTGGACGCGCCGCGTCACGGCTGTCTCAATATCCATGCCAGCCTCCTGCCCCGCTGGCGTGGCGCAGCCCCCATTCATCGCGCAATCCTTGCGGGTGATCGTGAAACCGGCATCTGCATCATGCAGATGGAGGCCGGTCTCGATACCGGCCCGGTCCTTTTGCGAAAGGCTACGCCGATTGCAGCAGGGGAAACCACGGCGGACCTGCATGACCGGCTTTCTGGCATGGGTGCGCAGTTGGTCAATGAGGCACTCGACCAACTGCCGGATCTTGCCCCGACACCCCAGTCGCAAGAGGGCATCACCTATGCGGCCAAGATCGACAAGGCCGAAGCCCGGATCGACTGGCATCAGCCCGCTGAAACGGTGGACCGCATCATCCGTGGTTTGTCGCCCTTTCCCGGTGCATGGTGCGAAGCGGCGGGCGAAAGGATAAAGCTGCTGCGATCCCGCCTGACGGAAGGTCAGGGGACCCCGGGCGAAGTTCTGGAAGGGTTGACCGTGGCCTGCGGTTCGGGTGCGGTGGAAGTTACCCTGGCGCAGAGGCCGGGCAAGCGCCCGATGGAAGCCCGTGAATTCCTGCGTGGCATCACATTACCCCATCAACTGGATTGATCCGGGGCCGGATTTGACCCTGCCACCAAGGCAGGACACACAGAAAGCCCAACGGTAGTTCGCGATTTCGCAATAGGCGCCCCTTGGCATATCAATGCCCGGCCGCCTTGATGAACAGCAGACACCGCAAGACAAAAGGGGCGGCCAGCACCGCCCCTTTCGGATATCGTTATCCCGGTTTTCGATAACCGGGTAATGGCCTCAGAACCGGTAGGAGGCTTTGACCTTGACAGCGAACGAATCAACATCATTGCCACTGTTACCGAAGTCGTTGAACTTGGAATAGGTCACTTCGGTACCAAGGATCCAGTTGGAGGTGAACTGGTAATCCCAGCCGGCACCAATCAGCCAGCCATTATCGGAAGCAGAGGCGCCAGGAGCCTTGATCTTGCCGTGGGCCGCACCAACCGTGGCATAGATCAGGCTGTTCCCCATGTCATAACCGCCGATCAGTTTCAGCGCGGCGATATTATCAACCTCAGCAGGAGTGGTATCCAGGTCGATATTCGCCCAGTCATAGGCAAGTTCCACGCCCCCGACAAAGGTACCCCAGTCATAACGATACCCAAGATGCAGACCGCCAAGGAGGCCATCACCATCCACACCGGTAACACTGGTATCCACATTGCCATAGCCAAGCTGACCACCGACATAGAACCCGGTCCAGTCGCCATTCGGGGCGGCTGCAATGAGGATCGGTTCTTCCACCGGTTCAACCAGACCACCGGCAAAGGCAGGCGCGCTCAGGGCCGTTCCGAGAGCAAGAGCTGCTAGATATTTCATTGTTTACTCCTTTTAACTTTACTTACGTTATCCGCGCCTCGATGGACCCCGAAACTATCAACAAATGTCTTAGCCTCACAATCAGGCGCATGGGTTTCTCAGGATATATTGGTCGAATCGAATCCTGCCTCAAACCCATCGTTTTCCCCCGGGCATCTGTTAACGTTTAAGCCCGGGGGGATCAAGAATTCCGGCGCGTCACTAAAACGTTATCGCCTCATGCGGTATCGCGTTCGGCAAGTAACAGCCATTCCTCTTCGGCCGCCCGCAGGATATCCTGACGTTCAACCAGCATCTCACTGGCCTTGCGGAACTTGACCGGTTCGGCCGTGAACAGATCCGGCGTGGCCAGCAGATCATTGAGTTTCGCGATCTCCTGTTCCAGCTTCCCGATCAGGGCCGGAAGGTCCTCCAACCGCTTGCGTTCGGTGAAACTAAGCCCTTCCGCACGCCGGGTTTCAGACGGAGGAGTTGCTGCAGGGGGCTGCGCGATGCGCGGTTTTGCCACAGGTTCCGGGCGTTCCGGGCGCTGCGCAACATAATCCGACCATCCACCGGGATAGAAACCAATCACCCCCTGCCCTTCCATCGCAACCGTAGCAGTGGCCACGCGGTCAATGAAATCGCGATCATGGCTGACCAGCAGCACCGTCCCGTCATAATCGCCCAGCAGATCCTGCAACAGATCCAGCGTTTCCACGTCAAGATCATTGGTCGGTTCATCCAGAATCAGCAGGTTTGATGGTTTGGCCATCAGACGGGCCAGTAAAAGCCGCGCCTTCTCCCCCCCCGAAAGGGAACGTACCGGCGCGCGCGCCTGCGCTTCGGAGAACAGGAAATCCTTCAGGTAGCCCACGACATGGCGCGCAACACCCCGCACCATGACCTGATCGGAATTGCCCGAAACCGAAAGCAGCGGATCCCCGGTCATGTTTTCCCAAAGGCTTGCCTCGGGATCGAGCCTTTCGCGGTTCTGGTCGAAAACCGCCACCTCCAGCCCGGTGCCGAGTTTCACCGAACCGGCATCGGGCGCAATTTCCGCGGTCAGGATTTTCAGAAGCGTGGTCTTGCCCACCCCGTTCGGCCCCACGAAGGCCACGCGATCCCCCCGCATCACGCGCAGATCGAAATCCCGGACGATCACCCGGTCCTCAAAACGCTTGGTCAGGCCGCGTGCCTCAATCACCTTCTTGCCGGATGCTGGACCACCATCAAGTTCCAGTGCCGCCACGCCCTGACGGCGGATCTGCGCCGCGCGTTCCTGACGCAGGGCCGCAAGCGTCCTCACCCGGCCCTGATTGCGTTTGCGACGGGCGGAGATCCCCTCGACCGCCCACCGCGCCTCGGCCTTGATCTTACGGTCGAGCTTGTGGCGCGCATCATCCTCTTCGGTCCAGATCTTTTCGCGCCAGGTTTCGAACCCTTCGAACCCGGTCTCACGGCGGCGCAAAACACCCCGGTCAATCCAGAGTGTCGCGCGCGACAACGCCCGCAGAAAGGCCCTGTCATGTGAAATCAGCACGAAGCCCTGCCGCGTGGTCGAAAGTTCGGCCTCCAGCCACTGGATCGCCTCGATATCAAGGTGGTTGGTCGGCTCATCCAGCAACATCAGTTCCGGTGCCTGCGCCATCAGCCGGGCCAGCGCCGCGCGCCGCCTTTCTCCACCCGATGCCTGCGCCACCGTCACCGCAGGGTCGAACTTCAACCCTTCCGCCGCGATATCCACCCGGTAGGCTTCACCTTCCGGAAGGCCCGCAACGGCAAAATCCCCCAAGGTCGCAAAACCGGACAGGTCAGGATCCTGTTCCATGTAACCGACTGTTCCGCCTTGCGGCAATACGCGGTCCCCCTGATCAGGTTCCACCAGACCCGCCATCACCTTCATCAAGGTGGATTTTCCGGACCCGTTTCGCCCCACCAGCGCCAGCCGGTCGCCGGGCTGAACCGTCAGGTCCAGCCCATCGAAAACCGGATCACCCCCGAAGGTCAGCGAAAGGCCGGAAAGTTGCAAAAGCGGAGCGCGTGCCATGATCCGCTGCCTAGGCTGCGCAGGCGCTGCCGTCAACACCGCGCCGATTGCGGCCCTTTGCCCCGCCGTCATCCAACCTGCGAAATTCAATGCATGATCCGGGATTCGGCCTTGTTTTTCCGTATTGTCGCAGATAGTTTAACACTGAACTATCATGCCGAAAACAGGGGAGGATGCCACCTATGGCCGCGAGGAAATCCCGCAAATCCAATACCAGCAAGGAGGAGTTGCTCGGCTATTACCGCGACATGCTGCTCATCCGCCGATTCGAGGAAAAGGCCGGCCAGCTTTATGGCATGGGTCTCATTGGCGGCTTCTGCCACCTTTATATCGGGCAGGAAGCCGTGGTTGTCGGTCTGGAAGCGGCCAGCAAGGAAGGCGACAAGCGCATCACCTCCTACCGCGACCACGGCCATATGCTGGCCTGCGGCATGGATGCCAATGGCGTGATGGCCGAACTGACCGGGCGCGAGGGCGGCTATTCCAAGGGCAAGGGCGGCTCGATGCACATGTTCTCGAAGGAGAAACATTTCTACGGCGGCCATGGCATCGTGGGCGCGCAGGTACCGCTGGGTGCGGGACTGGCCTTTGGTGACAAGTACAAGGGCAATGACAATGTCACCTTCACCTATTTCGGCGATGGCGCGGCAAACCAGGGCCAGGTCTATGAGGCCTATAACATGGCCGAGCTTTGGGAACTACCGGTGATTTTCGTAATTGAAAACAACCAGTATGCAATGGGAACGAGCGTCAAGCGTTCAACCAAATCCACCACGCTTTTTGAACGCGGGGTGGCCTATGGCATCCCCGGCGAACAGGTGGACGGTATGGATGTTCTGGCCGTCAAGGCGGCCGGCGAAAAGGCCACGGCACACTGTCGTGCAGGCAAGGGTCCCTATATCCTTGAAATGATGACCTATCGCTATCGCGGGCATTCGATGTCCGATCCGGCAAAGTATCGCACGCGCGAGGAGGTCCAGAAGATGCGCGAGGAAAAGGACGCCATCGAACACGTGCGTGAATTGCTGATCCAGGGCAAACATGCCAGCGAGGAGGATCTCAAGGTCATCGACAAGGAAATCAAGGCGGTGGTGAACAAAAGCGCCGAATTCGCCAAGGAGAGCCCCGAGCCCGCGCTTGATGAGCTCTGGACCGATATCTACGCCTGAGGGGGAAACACGAATGGCAATCGAACTGCTTATGCCCGCCTTGTCCCCCACGATGGAGGAAGGCACGCTGGCCAAATGGCTGGTCAAGGAAGGCGATGAGGTCACATCCGGCCAGATCATCGCGGAAATTGAAACCGACAAGGCCACGATGGAATTCGAGGCGGTGGATGAAGGCACCGTCGGCAAGATCCTCGTGGAAGAAGGCACTGCCGGGGTAAAGGTGAACACCCCGATCGCGATTCTGGTGGAAGAGGGCGAGGATGCCTCATCCGTCACGGTTTCCGCTGCCGCAGCGCCGGCGGCCGATACATCCGCTGCTGCCGGGGCCCCAGTCCCGGCTGCCGCAGCCGCCCCGGCGGCACCGGTTGCGGTGGTTTCCAAGGCTTCGCCCGATTGGCCCGAAGGCACGGAAATGAAAAGCCTGACCGTACGCGAGGCCCTGCGCGAGGCCATGGCCGAGGAAATGCGCAGCGACGAAAATGTCTATCTGATGGGCGAGGAAGTGGGCGAATATCAGGGCGCCTACAAGATCAGCCAAGGGCTGTTGGATGAATTCGGCGCCAAGCGCGTGGTGGACACACCGATCACCGAACATGGTTTTGCCGGGATTGCCGTTGGCGCCAGTTGGGCAGGGCTGCGCCCCATCGTCGAATTCATGACCTTCAACTTCGCAATGCAGGCCATCGACCATATCATCAACTCAGCAGCCAAGACGCTTTATATGTCGGGCGGGCAGATGGGCAGCCCCATCGTCTTTCGGGGACCGAATGGCGCGGCCGCCCGTGTCGGCGCACAGCACAGCCAGGATTATGCCGCCTGGTATTCGGCAATCCCGGGGTTGAAAGTCGTGATGCCCTATTCCGCCTCCGATGCCAAAGGCCTTCTGAAAACCGCGATCCGCGATCCGAACCCGGTGATCTTCCTGGAAAACGAGATCCTATACGGCAAAAGCTTCGAGGTGCCGCGGATTGAGGATTTCACCATTCCCTTCGGCAAAGCACGGATCTGGCGCGAAGGCACGGATGTCACCATCGTCAGTTTCGGGATCGGCATGACCTATGCGCTGGAAGCCGCCGACAAATTGGCCGAAGAGGGCATCTCGGCCGAGGTGATCGACCTGCGTACATTGCGCCCGCTGGATTATGACACGGTACTTGCCTCGGTGCAGAAGACCAATCGTTGCGTGACGGTGGAGGAAGGTTTCCCCGTCGGTTCCATCGGCAACCACCTGTCCGCCATGATCATGGAACGCGCATTCGATTATCTTGATGCGCCGGTCGTCAATTGCACGGGCAAGGATGTGCCCATGCCCTATGCGGCCAATCTCGAACGCCACGCATTGATCACCACCGATGAGGTGGTCAGCGCCGTGAAATCCGTCTGCTATCGTTAAGGAGGCCCAAATGGCAACGCAAATCCTGATGCCCGCGCTCTCCCCCACGATGGAGGAAGGGACATTGGCAAAATGGCTGGTCAAGGAGGGGGATACCGTCACTTCCGGGGATATCATGGCCGAAATCGAAACCGACAAGGCCACGATGGAATTCGAGGCCGTCGATGAGGGCGTGATCGGCAAGATCCTGGTGGCCGAGGGCACGGCCGGGGTCAAGGTCAATGACCCGATCGCCATCCTGCTGGAAGAGGGCGAAGATGCCTCGGCGGCGGAGACCGCCGCAGCCCCTGCGCCGGCGGCCGAGGCACCAAAGGCCGAAGCCACACCGGACACCCCGAAAGCCGCATCGGCACCGGCACCTGCGGCACCCAAATCGGATGGCAAGCGCATCTTTGCCTCCCCCCTCGCCCGGCGGATTGCAGCAGAAAAGGGGCTTGATCTGTCGCAAATCAAGGGCACCGGCCCACATGGCCGTATCGTCAAGGCAGATATTGAGGCCGCCCGGCCCGGTGTCGCCCCTGCCGCCCCGGCGGCAGCGGCCGCCAAGGCCCCGCCCCCCGCAGTGGCGGCGGCCCCGGCCGGCCCCTCCACGGAAATGGTGCTCAAGATGTTCGCCGATCGCGAATATACCGCAATGCCGCTTGACGGGATGCGCAAGACGATTGCCGCCCGGCTTACCGAGGCCAAGCAGACCATCCCGCATTTCTATCTGCGGCGCGATGTGGAAATCGATGCACTGCTGGCCTTCCGCGCAACATTGAACAAGCAACTCGAGTCACGCGGCGTGAAGCTGTCGGTCAATGATTTCATCATCAAGGCCTGTGCCAATGCATTGCAGGCGGTTCCTGATGCCAATGCCGTCTGGGCGGGTGATCGGATCCTGAAGATGAAGCCTTCGGATGTTGCCGTGGCTGTCGCCATCGAAGGCGGGCTCTTCACGCCGGTCTTGCGCGATGCGGATAGCAAATCCCTTTCAACCCTTTCGGCCGAGATGAAGGATCTGGCCAGGCGCGCCCGCGACCGGAAGCTGGCCCCACATGAATATCAGGGCGGCAGTTTCGCAATTTCCAACCTCGGCATGATGGGGATCGAAAATTTCGATGCGGTGATCAACCCACCCCATGGCTCCATCCTGGCCATCGGCGCGGGGATCAAAAAACCCGTGATCGGCGCGGATGGGGAAATCAAGGTAGCCACGGTAATGTCCATGACGCTTTCGGTCGATCACCGGGTCATCGACGGTGCCCTGGGGGCCGAGTTTCTCAAGGCCGTCATCGAAAATCTGAAGGATCCAATGGCAATGCTGGCCTAGACCAGCCTGATTTTCCGCACTCCCGCAACATTGGTTGCGGGAGGCACCCTAACCGCTGAACAGGAAATGCAGGACATCCCCGTCCTTGACCTCATAGGTCTTGCCTTCCACACGGAACTTGCCTGCCTCTTTTGCCCCTGCCTCACCATTTCCGGCGATGTAATCCTGATAGGCGACGGTTTCAGCGCGGATGAACCCCTTTTCGAAATCCCCATGGATCACACCTGCCGCCTGTGGGGCCAGCATGCCCTTGCGGATAGTCCAGGCACGGGCTTCCTTGGGGCCCACGGTGAAATATGTCTGCAGGCCCAGAAGCGCATAGCCCGCCCGGATTAACCGGTCGAGCCCGGCTTCTTCCAAGCCCATTTCTTCCAGGAACATCTGCGCTTCATCCTGGGCAAGCTGGCTGATTTCCTCTTCGATCCGGGCGGAGATCACAACCGTTCCCGCCCCCTGCCCTGCGGCCATTTCCGCCACGCGGGCAGATTGGGCATTGCCATCCGCCGCAGCGGATTCCTCGACATTGCAGACGTAAAGAACGGGTTTTGCCGTCAGCAGCTGCAACATCCGCCAGGCCTTGCGGTCATCCTGTGGCACATCGACAGTACGGGCCGGGCGGCCTGCCTCCAGCGTCTCTTGCGCAAGGGCCAGCAGGCGATCCTGTTCAGCGGCTTCCTTGTCATTGCCCTTAAGCTTGCGGACCAGATTTGCGCGGCGTCGTTCAATGGAATCGAGATCCGCCAGCATCAATTCGGTTTCAATCGTTTCCGCATCGGCGACCGGGTCGATGCGACCTTCGACATGGGTGATGTCGCCATCTTCAAAACAGCGCAGCACATGGGCAATGGCATCGCATTCGCGGATATTGGCCAGAAACTGGTTGCCCAGGCCTTCACCACGGGAGGCACCCCGCACCAATCCCGCAATATCGACAAAGGTCATGCGCGCCGGGATAACCTGTTTCGACCCGGCAATGGCCGCCAGTTTGTCCAGCCGCATATCCGGGACCGCAACATCACCGACATTCGGTTCGATCGTACAAAAGGGAAAGTTCGCCGCCTGCGCCGCTGCTGTCCGGGTGAGAGCGTTGAACAGGGTCGATTTGCCAACATTCGGCAAGCCCACGATACCCATTTTGAAACCCATTTCCGCCTCGCCGAACTGAAAGATCGGCTGCTTCTACGCAGTCCCGCACCACAGTGCAAGCAAACCCGCCCGCGTGGTCGTTACAACACAGTGAAAACATCAGATCGACCAATGGACGAAAACCTCTGGCACCATGATTCGATACATGGAATCAAACCAGTCAAGCGCCCAAACAAGCGTATTTCAGGAGGTATCCATGCTTAGAACCGCAGTTCTTCTGTTCGCCATGGCCACCGGCAGTGCGGCAACGGCCGGGGATCTTGTCTTCGGACTGGGGGGCAGCAAGTTTTCGGATGACAATGGCAAGAACAGCCCGATGTTCACGCTGGAGTACCACGGAGCCGCCTTTGGAAGCCTTGGCCGGTTTTATTTCATGCCCGCCGTGGGGGCATCCGTCGATGGCGAAGGCGGTGCCTGGGTCGGTATCGGAGTGTCGACGCTGGCCCCGATCGGCAGTAACGGCTGGTTCTTTGAAGGCAGTTTCATGCCCGGCTATTACCATGCCGGCGATGACAGGAACGATCTTGGCTATGATCTGGAATTTCGTACCCTCCTTGGCTTCGGCAAACGGATCAATGATCGCAACTCCATCTCGCTCGCCTTTGACCACAAATCGAATGCCCATCTCGGAGACCACAATCCGGGCGTGAACAACCTGTCCCTGCGCTGGCGGATCAACCTCTGACCGCCGGACCATTCCATTGTCAAGGTTGACAGGCATTGATTTCCCGCCGGCATTTCGGCAAACCGGGGCGTCAGGACCAAGGAAGCCATGATGACCCGGATTGATCAGAAATTTGCTGCCCTTCGCGCCAGTGGCAAGAAGGCTTTCGTCTCTTATATCATGGCAGGTGATCCGGATGTGGCAACGTCGCTGGCGGTGATGAAGGGCCTCCCCGGGGCCGGGGTGGATATTATCGAAATCGGCCTGCCTTTCACCGATCCCATGGCCGATGGCCCCACGATCCAACTGGCCGGGCAACGCGCGCTGGAAGGGGGCATGACGCTGGACAAGACCCTTGCCATGGTCACGGATTTCCGCAAGGGGGATGATACAACTCCGGTGGTGATGATGGGCTATTACAACCCGATCTACAGCCGGGGGGTGGAAAAATTCCTGCAGGAAGCCAGAACTGCCGGTATCGATGGGTTGATCATCGTGGATCTTCCTCCCGAAGAGGATGGCGAACTTTGCCTGCCCGCGCAGGCGGCCGGGCTGAACTTCATCCGGCTGGCCACGCCAACCACCGATGACAGACGCCTGCCCAAGGTTTTGCAGAACACCTCGGGTTTCGTTTATTATGTCTCAATTACCGGCATCACGGGTGCAGCAGCCCCGAAACCTTCGGATGTCGCGCCGGAGGTTGCACGGATCAAGGCCGGGACCGATTTGCCGGTGATCGTGGGCTTTGGCATCTCAACTCCGGAAACGGCCGAGGCCATTGCCGGGGTTGCCGATGGCTGCGTCGTGGGCTCCGCGATCGTGAAAGATATCGGCGAAGGCAAACCGGTGAAAGAGGTGCTTGCCCGGGTCAGATCCCTGGCCGAAGGCGCCCATCGCGGCTGAAACGGGAAATCCCCCACCTGTCCGGACGGGATCAGCCCAGGGCATAGCCCGCGCCGCGTACCGTACGCAGGGGGTTACCGCCACCATGGCGCATCAGGGCTTTCCTCAGACGGCCAACATGCACATCCACCGTCCGCGTATCGACATAGATATCCCGCCCCCAGACCCGATCCAGAAGCTGTTCACGGCTCCAGACACGGCCCGGTTTTTCCATGAAGGTAGTCAGCAGGCGGAATTCCGTCGGGCCCAGTTCAAGCACCTTGTCCGAACGAAAGACACGGTAGCGTTCGGTATCGAGGCGGATATCCTCATATTCCAGGACCAGCCCCACCGTGGAGGGCCGCGTACGCCGCAGCTGTGCCCGGACCCGCGCCATCAGTTCCACAATGGAATAGGGTTTGATCACATAATCATCCGCCCCCGTTTCCAGGCCGCGCACGCGGTCGACTTCCTCGGCCCGGGCCGAAAGCATGATGATCGCGATGTTACGGGTCCGGGAGGCCATCTTCAACCGGCGGCAAACCTCGATCCCGGAAACATTGGGCAGCATCCAGTCCAACACGATGATATCGGGCTGGGTTTCCTCCACCACCGTCATCGCCTCTTCGCCATCGACGGCCTGCAGGACCTGAAACCCCTCCGCCTCCAGATTGTAGGACAGAACCTCCCGTTGCGCGGGTTCATCCTCAACGACAAGAACAACGGGTTTGTCGGGCTTCGACATCAGATAGCCTCCGTCGGCAGGGTGACCGATGTACGGTCCTCCTTGGGGCGGTCATCATCGGGGAGTTGCCCCGAAACCAGATAGATCACCTGTTCGGCAATGCCCGTCGCATGATCACCCACGCGTTCGATATTCTTGGCAATGAAATGCAGATGCATGCAGGCGGAAATATGGCGGGGATCCTCCATCATATGGGTCAGGAATTCCCGAAAGAGCGCATTATACATCTGATCCACCTCTGCATCGCGCTGGCGCACATCCTCGGCCAGTGCCATGTCACGGCGGACGAAACTGTCCAGCGCATCCTTGAGCAACGCCTCAACCGCCCTTGCCATTCGCCGGATCGCGCCGGTCGTCCCGTCGATCTGCGGCATTTGCGACAGGACCGAAGACCGCTTTGCCAGGTTCTTGGCATAGTCACCGCAGCGTTCAAGGCTGGCGGCAATTTTCATGACCGTCAGGACGGTGCGCAGATCCCCCGCCGTGGGTGCCCGAAGCGCAATCAGCCGCGCAGCTTCGGTATTGATCTGTTCTTCCAGCAGGTCCACGGCCCTGTCCCCCTTGCGCACCCGTTCCGCCAGATCGTCATCACGGGTTTCCAGCGCCTGTGCCGCATCAAGCAGGGCCGATTCCACCAACCCACCCATCTTGAGCATCATCGCCTGGATGGCCTCAAGATCGCGGTCAAAGGCGCTGGCGATATGCGGTTCATTGGTGATCATGTCCTGTTCCTCAACCGATCCTGCCGGTAATATAACTTTCCGTCCGTGTATCCTGCGGGGAAGTGAATATCGCACCTGTCTCACCATATTCCACCAGATTACCCAAATGGAAAAAGGCAGTGCGCTGACTGACCCGTGCCGCCTGCTGCATGGAATGGGTCACTATGACCACCGTGAACTGCCGGCGCAATTCATCGATCAGTTCCTCCACCTGCGCCGTGGCAATGGGGTCAAGCGCCGAACAGGGTTCATCCATCAACAGAACCTCGGGCGCAGTGGCCACCGCCCGCGCAATGCATAAACGCTGCTGCTGGCCACCCGAAAGCCCGGTTCCCGGATCATGCAACCGATCCTTCACCTCATTCCAGAGTGCAGCCTTGCGCAGGCTGCTTTCCACAATCCCGTCCAGTTCGGATCTTGACCGGGCAAGCCCATGGATCCTCGGCCCGTAGGCCACGTTATCATAGATCGATTTTGGAAACGGGTTCGGTTTCTGAAACACCATGCCCACGCGGGCACGAAGCTGTACCGGATCGACGCGCCGGTCATAGATATCTTCACCATCAAGCAGGATGTCACCCCCCACCCGGGCAATGGCAACGGTATCGTTCATGCGGTTCAGGCAACGCAGGAAAGTGGATTTACCGCAGCCGGAAGGGCCGATGAAGGCTGTCACCGTCCGATCAAGGATATCAACGCTGACATCCTTCAACGCATGTTTTTCCCCGTAATGGACCTGCACGTCGCGCGCGCTGATCTTCGTCACCTCACCTTGCACCATATTCTCCACAATTCGCATATCGTTCATGTCGGATTCCCCCTTACCAGCGCCGCTCAAACCGGCGCCGCAGCAGGATTGCGATAATGTTCATCATGACCAGAAAGGCCAATAGCACGATAATCGCGCCATTGGACCGTTCCAGAAAAGCCGGATCGGACCGCGTCACCCAGGAATAGACCTGAACCGGAAGCGCCGTTGCCGGATCCAGCACACCTTCCATCGGCGCGGAAGGATAATTCGCAACGAATGCCACCATTCCGATCAGCAACAGTGGCGCCGTTTCCCCCAGGGCGGTGGCAAGGCCCAGGATCGTGCCGGTCAGGATCCCGGGCGCGGCAAGGGGCAGCACATGGTGAAAGACCGTCTGCATCTTTGATGCGCCGATGCCCAATGCCGCATCACGGATCGAGGGCGGCACGGCGCGGATTGCCGCCCGGGTCGCGATGATGATCGTCGGCAATGTCATCAGCGTCAGCACCAATGCCCCGACCAGCGGGGATGACTGCGGCAGATGGGCAAAATTGATAAATATGGCGAGACCCAGGATGCCATAGACAATGGAAGGCACCGCTGCGAGATTCGATATGTTCACCTCTATCAGATCGGTCCAGCGATTCTGCGGCGCAAATTCCTCCAGATAGATCGAAGCCGCAACCCCGATCGGCAGGGCCATCATTGCAACCAGCGCCATCATATAGGCCGACCCGATCAGCGCCACACCCAGGCCTGCCGCCTCCGGTCGTTGATCCGAGGCATCGGGATTGGTCAGAAAACGCAGGTTGAAACCGGAACGAAGGATCCCCGCATCAATCATCCGGTCAGCCAGATCAAGCTGCGCGACGGAAATCTTGCTGTCCAGTTCTGCCGTCTCCCGCGTCACGCGGCCCTTCAGGTAGCCGTCAATCCGCCCTCCGGCAAAACCAGAAAAGGCAATATCCTGTCCCAGAAGAGAGGGATCGGCCAGCACCATATCGCGCAGTTCACCCGGCATATCGCGCGATATGAAAGCGGCAATATCCCTTTTGCCAAGACCTTCCATCGGGATCCCCCTTTGCGCAAGATGCGCCACCAATGCGGCTTCGATCAGCTTTGCATAACCGATTGTCGTGACCTTCTTCATCTCTTCCGGATCACGATTGCCCTTCGGGTCAAGCACCTTTGCATCCAGGGAAACCGGAAAACCCAGACTGGCCTGACGAAAGGCCGAGACCCCATCGGACAGGATTGTCCAAAGCATCACTGCCAGGGTCAGCAGGCTGATTAAAATCGCGAAGATCCCGTAGATACGAAACCGCTTTTCCGCGGCATTGCGGCGGTGCATCCCGTTATCGATGGAATAAAGCGTCCTGTTTCGGGCCGGGGCTGCGACTACGGTAACATCCGTCATTCATATTGCTCCCGATATCTGCGCACGATCCAGAGCGCGAGGACATTCAACGCAAGGGTCAGTACGAAAAGCGTCATGCCAAGGGAAAAGGCCACCAGCGTCTCGGGCGAGCTGAATTCGGTATCGCCGGTCAGCTGGCTCACGATTTTCACGGTAATCGTGGTCATCGCCTCGAAAGGATTAAGATCGAGCCTGGCCGAGGCCCCTGCCCCAAGCGTCACGATCATCGTCTCCCCGATGGCACGCGAGACGGCAAGCAGGACTGCACCCATGATCCCCGGAAGGGCGGCTGGCAGGATGACCTGTTTGATCGTTTCCGATTGGGTCGCCCCCAGCCCGTAAGAGCCATCCCGCAGGGATTGCGGCACCGCATTGATGATGTCATCGGCCAGCGAGGAAATGAACGGAATATTCAGGATCCCAATCACAATACCCGCCGTCATAACCGAAGAACCGGAAGATCCGAGGCCCGTCGGCTGGGCAAGGTAATCCCGCAGGAATGGCCCCACCGTCACCAACGCGAAAAGGCCGAACACGACTGTCGGTATCCCGGCAATCACCTCAATCAGCGGCTTGACGACCGAACGCATCTTCGGCGTGGCATATTCGGCCAGGTAGATCGCGGTGAATATCCCGATCGGAACCGCCACCAGCATCGCCACCAGCGTAATATAAAGCGTCCCCCATAAAAGCGGGATCAACCCCAGTTCACTGCCACCATGAAAGCTTGGCTGCCAGACCAGACCGAAAAGGAAATCGGTCAGGGGATACATGGTCGAAAACCGGACCGTCTCTGACAGCATGGACAACACAATACCCACGGTTGTCAGGACCGCGATCGTCGAGGCCAGGATCAGCAGCCCAAGGATAACCCGTTCCACATAATTGCGGGCGCGAAAACCCGGATGGCAATTACGCAGCCCGCCGACAAGGCCCAGTAATGCAACCCCCGACACAAACAGTATTCGCAGCACTGGCGCACTGCCCCCCATCGTGGTGCGCGTGGCCTCCCATATGGCCAGAAACACGAATGCTGGCAGGACCGTCAGGATCACGGCATACCAGCCATAGCTGGAAGGCAGGGAATGCAGCCTGCGCCCGTCACCGGCAACACTGGCAAGGACCCTGTGGCGGGCAATGAAGAAAGCCATCACGCCCAACACAAGAACAAGAACGGATAGGAAAAGGACGGACATCGCAAATTCCTGCGGCAAAGGAAGCGCCCCGGGCCGGGCCGGGGCGTTCCGGCATCAGTTCAGGGGTGGCATCGCGACACGCTGTGCCACCGCGTCCTGGGTCTTTGCCAGTTCCGGATCCGAAACCAGCCCGTATTCGGCAAGCGGACCATCCGGCCCGGCCATATCATCGGAAACGAAGAATTCAACATATTCCTTCAGGCCGGGGATCAGATCCAGATGGGCCAGCTTGACGTAGAAATAAAGCGGCCGGGATACGGGATATTCCCCCAAGGCAATGCTTTCGGTCGAAGGGATAACCCCTCCCATCGTCGCCACCCGCAGCTTGTCAGTATTGTTCTGGAAAAAGGACAGGCCGAACACCCCGACAGCGTTCTTGTCGGCATCCAGCCGCGCCAGTGTTTCGGTATAGTCCCCGTCAATATCCACGGAACGGCCATCACCGCGCAACGTGGTGCATTCCTTCAGCGCGGCTTTTTCATCTCCGGATGCGGCTTCAAGGAAGATATCATAGGCCCCCGTTTGCTTGCAGCCCGCTTCGATCACCTTCTTGTCGAAGACCTCACGCGTGCCATGCTTGGTGCCGGGAACCAGTACGAGAATATCCTGCGCAGGCAGATCGCCGTTGAAATCGGCCCATTGGGCATGGGGATTGGCAACCGTCGAACCATCACGAACAACCTGCGCAGCCACCGCATTATAGATATCAGCAGGCGTGAAGGCGAATTCTGCCCCATTCACATCGGATGCAAAGACGATCCCGTCATAGCCAATGCGAACCTCCATCACCTCATCCACGGCATTGACCGCGCAGGTATCGAGGTCTTTCTGCGTGATCCGGGAAGAGGAATTGGCGATATCCACTGTATTTTCGCCCACGCCTTCGCACAGTTTTGCGCGCCCGGCACCGGAGCCACCGCCTTCGACGACCGGAGTCGGAAAATCGAAATTCTCGCCAAAAGCCTCGGCCACTATGGTGGCATAGGGCAGCACGGTGGAAGACCCGGTAATCTGAATCTGATCGCGGGCAGCGGCAGCCCCCGCCGACAATGCCGTCAGCGCGATCGCAGAGGTGAACATTCTAAAGGACATCACTGTCTCCTGTCTGGCAGTACAAGCCTGTCTGGCTTGGTCGCTGCCTAACGGGTTTTCATGACAGTAATGCAAAGTGCATGTAACAGTTTCATGACAGGGCGCTTGTCCAAGCGCGCAACACAAGATCATAAAACAACGGCGATCCCCGCCGGGATCGCCGTGAAAACATTGTGATTTCCGATTTACCCGGCAGATCGCAAGCAGGGTTTCAGAGCATCGCCGGCACGACCTGATCCGGTGGGCGATGGCCATCGGCAAAGGTCTTTATATTGATGATGACCTTTTCCCCCATCTCGACCCGTCCTTCAACCGTGGCCGAACCCATATGCGGCAACAGCACCACATTGGATAATTCCCGCAGCCTTGGATTGATCTCATGGCCATGTTCGAAAACATCAAGCCCCGCGCCGGCAATCTCCCCCGCGCGCAGCCCGCGTGTCAGCGCATTTTCATCGATCACTTCCCCGCGCGAGGTGTTCACGATCACCGCAGTCGGCTTCAGAAGCTTCAGCCGACGGGCATTCATCAAATGAAACGTGGCAGGCGTATGCGGGCAGTTGACGGAGATGATATCCATCCGGCTGATCATCTGATCGAGGCTTTCCCACCAGGTCGCATCCAGTTCAGCCTCCGTTTCCGGACGCAAACGGCGACGGTTGTGGTAATGGATCTGCATGCCGAAGGCCCGCGCCCGCCGCGCCACGGCCTGGCCGATCCGCCCCATGCCAAGAATCCCAAGCCGACGGCCACCGATCCGGCCCCCCAGATGTGCCATGGGCGACCATCCCCGCCAGGTTCCGGATTGCATCTCCGCCAACCCTTCCGGGATCCGCCGCGTCACGGACAGGATCAGCGCCATGGTCATATCGGCGGTATCTTCGGTCACAACCCCGGGCGTATTGGATACGAGAATCCCACGACGCCGTGCGGTTTCGACATCGATATGGTCAAAACCCGCCCCGTAACTTGCAATCAGCTTCAGCCGTTCCCCTGCCTGGGCAAGCAGCCCCGCATCGATCTGGTCGGTCACGCAGGGCACAAGCACATCCGCGCGCGACATTGCCTCCACCAGTTCGCCCCGGCTCATCGGGACATCGGCATCCCGTAACTCCACATCAAAGAGCTCTTTCATGCGGGTTTCCACTACTTCAGGCAGGCGTCGCGTGACGACAACACTCAGGCGCGATGACGACATGTTATTTTTCGTTCCCCTTCCAAATCGGCTGTCCTACTGGCAAAGTGACGGCAAGCGGGGCGAGGCACAAGCCCCGGTCAACGGAAATCGACAAGAAGGGCCATCCTCACCCCGCTTTGGGCGGGTCAAGGGCGGAACGGGCAGAAGAAAATGACGGAAAACCCGATAGGAACGGTCCTCGTGGCGGCGATTCTGGCCATGGTACAGGTGGTGGGGCCGCAATATGCTGCCGCGCAATCGCATGTGCAGCAGGCGCGCGGTGCCGTAACCAACCTGCCGCTGCCGCGTTATGTCTCGCTCAAGGCAAAGGAAGGCCGCGCGCGCCGCGGACCGGGACTGACCCACAAGATCGACTGGATTTTCGCAAGGGCGGGCATGCCGCTGATGGTCACCGCCGAATATGACAACTGGCGCCGGATCGAGGATGTGGATGGTCTGGGCGGCTGGATCCACTATTCCCTGTTATCGGGCGTGCGCACGGTACTGATCAAGGATGGCATTGCGGATCTTCTGGCAAAGCCGCAGGAAGATGCGGAAATCCGCTTTCGCGCAGAGACCGGGGTTATCGGCCGGCTCCTGCAATGCCGGGCCAACTGGTGCCGTCTGTCCATAGATGGGGAAAGCGGCTGGATCCGCAAATCCGCCATTTGGGGAGTGGACCCCGGAGAGATCATCGAATAACTTGCGGGGGCCGTCCCAAGGGGGAAGGCGGCGTGAAGGATTCATCATGATATTTGAAAGCAATAACCGGCTGACCCTGTCCGCAGGCGTCGCTTCCCTGAGTGTCGCAACAATTCTGGTGTTGCTAAAATTCTGGGCCCTTGCCGAAACCGGTTCGCTTTCCGTCGCCGCATCCCTCACCGATAGCGGCCTTGACCTGATGATGTCACTGGCCGCAATGGCCGCAATCATCTATGCCGCCAGACCCCCGGATGAGGATCACGTTTTCGGCCATAGCTCCGCCGAGGATCTGGCCGCGCTTGGCCAGGCCATCTTTATCCTCTTTTCCGCGGGCCTGATTGCTGCGGCCGCCTTCAATCGTCTTCTCTCCCCCGTCCAGCACTCCCTGGCTTCGGAGGGGACGGGGATGCTGGTCATGGCGATCTCTATCCTGCTGACGCTGGCATTG
The DNA here is from genome assembly GCA_047975325.1 of Pseudorhodobacter sp. Lineage (GTDB taxonomy): Bacteria > Pseudomonadota > Alphaproteobacteria > Rhodobacterales > Rhodobacteraceae > JBKEDF01. The sequence goes on from JBKEDF010000089.1 coordinate 82,900, forward strand.
GTCCTGTGGCAGGGCTATGTGGCAAAGCGCACGGGCAACAAGGTCATTCAGGCAGACCGGCTGCATTATCTGGCCGACCTGCTGCCCAATATCGGGGCAATCCTGTCGCTCTGGGCTTCCAGGGCCCTGGGCTGGGTACAAATCGATTCCTTTGTGGCGATCATGGCTGCGGCAATTCTGGGTTTCGGCGCACTGAAAATCGGCAAGGGGGCATTGGATGCGCTGATGGACCGCGCCGCCGACCCGAAAACCGTGGCCGGCATCGCCGAACTTGCACAAGACTGGCCGGGCGTGCGCGGTTTCCATGACCTGAAAACACGCACCGCCGGCAGTCGGCTCTTCGTCAATCTCCATATTGAACTTGATGGCGATCTGCCTTTGCGGGAGGCCCATGATATCGGTGCCGGGCTGCGGCAACGGATCCTGCAGGCCTATCCGCATGCGGATGTCATCATTCACAAGGATGTCGCCCGCAATCCGGCGGAATGACTGGCGTGCAGACCTTCAGCAAGCCTGCCCTGCGGTCAATGAAACCCATAATCCCGTGCAATCATGGCAACATGGGTCCGGTTTTTCGCCTGTAACTTGCGGATCAGCGTGCTGACATACAACTTCACCGTAACCTCCTGCAGGGAAAGGTCCCTGCCTATTTCCTTGTTCGACTTGCCTTCGCACAGCCCGCGCAAAACCGACGTTTCCCGCGACGACAAGGAAGCAAGCGGCGCCATCGGTGCCGCCTCTGATGTCAATAATTCAGCCGGCACGAAAACCTTGCCCTGCACCATCAGCCGCACAGCCGCCGCCATCCATTCCGCCGACATCCGTTTGGAAACGAAACCGATTGCGCCACGATCAAGGGCCGCACAAGCCAATTCACGCCGGTTATTGCCCGCCATCAGTGCCACATACGCGCCGTTCGAGCTCTCCAGCGCCGTGGAAAGCCCCGTCAATCCCTGCATGGTCGGCATATCATGATCAAGCAATGCAAGATCGAACCGTTCCGTTGCCAGGTGGTCCACTGCCTCATCAAGCGTGGCGGCAGTGGCAACCCTGGACACCCCATCAACCAGCAGGAAGGCTGCGATCGTGTCACGTACAAGATCCTGGGCATCGGCCACGAGGATCGTCGATCCCGACCGGCCCCCGCCGGCACGGTCTGCCAAATCTGTGAATGTCCTGAACATAGCGGATATTGATCTTCTCATCTCACGTTCACAGGAGGTGCGAATCGCGCCGCCGCCGCTTCTACCGAAACGGGGCAGGATGCACCCATACACTTCCGATACCACAGGTGAAAAATAGCCAAACGCCACTACTTTTACGCGAAAGTCATGACACGGTATTCATGGCGTCAGACTGAAATTTCGGACCATAGCCAAACGAAGGGCTGATCCCGATCATCTGAATATCAGGGGAAACGCAGTAACATTGCAAAAACATATACCAACAGGCGCGCGCCCGGCCGAAGCCGGATGCGCAAAATGCATCAGGCGGTAAATCAGCCTTTGACGGAAACCGTTTCGGCACTGCTGTCGAGCGTCTTGCCCGATGCAGCGTCAGTTCGGGCGATCTCAATGCGCCGTGGTTTCAGTGCTTCGGGCGTTTCCCGCATGAGGTCAATATGCAACATGCCATGTTCATGGGCGGCACCGCTGACGCGGACATGATCCGCCAGGGCAAAGCGGCGTTCAAACGCCCGGGTGGCGATGCCACGATGCAGGTAACGGCGCTGGGTATCCTCATCAGCCTTCCGAGCCGCGACAAACAATGTGCCATCGCGAACCTCGACCGTCAGTTCCTCGGGGGCAAATCCGGCAACGGCAACCGAAATCCGATATCTGTCATCATCAGTCTTTTCGATGTTATAGGGCGGGTAGGTCTGCTGGGAGACATCCGTCGAAAGGGCCCTGTCCATCAGATCGGCGATACGATCAAAACCAACGGTTGCCCGATAGAGCGGGGCAAGATCAAAATTACGCATATCATCCTCCGTAAAGCGATGCGTCTGGTGCCCTCCTGAACGGACGGGCGAGTTGAAAACCGGACCCTCCATGGCATCCGGTAACGCCGAT
>JBKEDF010000013.1:0-1563 GCA_047975325.1 Pseudorhodobacter sp.
CCCGCAAGCGACGGGTAGAGCTGTCGGGCCGTGCCGGCAAAGATCTGGTCCCTGACATCTGCCGGAAGAAACTTCAGTTGCTGTTTGGCGGTGTTCAGGTTGTCCGCCAACTCTCCTTCCGAGGAGGGAAAATTCGAACCCCAAGCCAGTCGTTCGGCACCAAAGGTTTCGACGATCTTGGTAAAAAGCGAGGTCGGATCGGCATTACCCACAATCGCTGCATCCGTCGTACGCGGCGTAATCTTCATGTAGATGTTTTCGAAGGCTGACATCGCCCAGAGCGAAACTGCCTTGTTGTAGGGCGCACCATCATCAACCACCGGGCGCGAGAGGTGATCGAGGATTATCTTGACCTTGGGAAACCGTTTGGCCAGTCCAGCAATTTGCGGCAGCCCTGCCGGGCCAGTCTGAATACAGATCGGCAACCCCTCCTCACCAGCCATATCCCAGGCGGGGAAGCTGTCGGGGTGATCCAAAGCGGAAGTATCGAAAGCCTTCGTCGATCCGCCCGTAAAAAGCCGCAGCCCGGTCAGGCCACGCTTCATCCAGGCACGGATCTGACCTGTCGCGTCCTTCTCCATAAGATCGACCGACCCAACCGCCGTCAGCTTGCCGGGATAGTCCTGAACCGCATCACAGACATAGGAATTGTCATAGCCATAGCAGGTGGAACTGTGGACGATCGCCGCCTTGTCCACCCCTGCCCGCTCCATCGCCGCCAACAGATCCTTTACCTCGACCGGCCTCTCCTTCGACCAGTCGGACTGCTTTCCAAACAGCGGGGACGGCGGATATTTCGTCAGATCACTGGAGATGATGTGTGGATGGATATCGATAATTGACGATGGCATGGGCGTACCTCCTCAAGAGCGTGTCGGTCGGGGGTCAAAGTTTCGCAGGATCAACAAAGGTTTCATCGGCTTCCATCAGGCGCGGGGTCAGCCCCTGCCTGAAGGCGGCGGTTCTCAGCGCGTCAATGGTCTGCAAATTGGGCTTCATGCCATAGGGCAGCGGGTCGCCGACGATCTTGCTCAGCCGTCGGTATTTCTCGTCATCCTTGCTATCACCCAGGCCCTGTTTCCAGCCGGCCATCCAATCGTCCTTTGCCCTCTGAAACGCATCATAGAGCGACCGTGATACCCAGGGATGTTCGGCCAGGATCTCGTCCCTGACAACAATCGTGCCGTGCATCGGATAGATTCCGGTTGCGTCAAACGCAGCTTTGTCACGCTCTGCCGCATTGGGGATGAGACGGGGCCAGTCCGTCTTGACCGTCTTCCAGCCACCTGTCGGCGATCCTATCCGCCCAACCCCGGAATTGCCCGAAGATCCGGCAACGATCTCGCCATCCCGCATCATCTCATAGAGCGAACGCCCTTCCGGCGCATGCACGACATTGGAGGGCAATTGCAGAGCCTGGACATGTTCCTCATCATCAACCACCCAGGTGATCTTCGAGATATCGACACCGTATTCCTCGGTCAGTATCTGGCGATTCCAGACGCAGGTCGTCACCGAATAGGCCCGGATGCCAACCTTGCGGCCTTCCAGGTCCTTCGGGCT
>JBKEDF010000070.1:0-55732 GCA_047975325.1 Pseudorhodobacter sp.
CGCGCAGCGGGTCGAGGCCCCGGCGCAAGGCCGGGGCTGCGGAAGCAGACGCGCCCCGCCCCGTCGCGCCGGGCTTGACCTGGGCCTCGATCCGCTGAGCGCAACCTTCAGCCCAATGTCCGCTTCGTCTAAGGTTTGTGGCTGCTGTCAGCGTGAGCTGCAGCGGCGACAAATCTGACAAGGAAGAAAGCGCGGGCGGATTTTGTTGCTATGGGGATAGTGGCTCAAGGCCTGGTGGGTTGATGCTCTGAGTCTGGCATCTTGCGCCACCGATCCGCTTTGGTCGGCTGATCTGTCCGGGTCGGTGCTGCCGAAGAGCCATTTTCTGTTGCCGTAGACCTCCAGCAGCGCCGGGTTTCGGTGGAAGGGCCGTAACGATTGGTCCGGTTCCTCCGGATAGTGGAGCCAGGTGTGACGGTTGGATCATGCGGCTTCCTCCCATGGCGGTGCCCGGGATCGCGGGAGTTGACCACGCAGGAAGGTTTCGATGATCCGCATCGGGCCGCCGCATTTCGGGCAAGGCGGAAGTTGATCCGCTTCGTCAGCACCGGTGGGCGCCTCTTCTTCGGCCATTTGATCTGGCTCTGTCTCACTGCCGAGCAAGCGCCGGATCATCGCGATCCTGTCCCGGCGGATGCCGTTGGCGAGGAAGCCCGCGTGACGGATTCGGTGGAAGCCGACGGGTAGCACATGGATCAGGAAGCGGCGGATGAACTCATCCGTGGGCAGGCGCATGGTCTTCATGCGGTCCCCGCGCTTGATGCGGTAGTCCTTCCAGCGGAATGACACCGTGTCGCCGTCGGTACTGATCAGCCTGTGGTTCGAGATCGCGGCGCGGTGCGTGTAGCGGCTGAGATAAGCCAGCACGGCCTCGGGTCCGCCGAAGGGAGGCTTGGCGTAAACGACCCATTCGGTCCTGCGCAGCGGCGCGAGATGGGTTGCGAAGGTATCGGGATCGGCCAGCCCCGACAGATTGCTGAAGAACTTCAGCTTGCCCGTCTTGTGCAACCTGGCCAGCCCTTCGAGGAACAGACGCCGGAACAGCCGTGACAGCACCTTCACCGGCAGGAAGAACCCCGGGCGGCAAACGACCCACCGGGCGCCATCTGCCGACAGCCCACCACCTGGCACGATGACATGCACATGCGGGTGGTGCGTCATCGCTGAGCCCCATGTATGCAGCACCGATGTTATGCCGATCCTTGCGCCCAGATGCTTGGGGTCGGCCGCGATGATCAGCAGCGTCTGCGCGGATGCTTTGAGCAGGAGGCCGTAGACCGCCGCCTTGTTTTGATAGGCAATTTCGGCGACTTGGGTGGGCAGCGTGAAGACCACATGGAAGTACTCCACCGGCAGCAGGTCTTCCATCCGCGCCAGCATCCAATCGCGCGCGGCTGCCCCCTGACACTTCGGGCAATGTCGATTGCGGCAGGAGTTGTAGGCAATATGCCGATGATCGCATTTGGTGCAAGCGGCAATATGGCCACCGAGCGCCGCGGTCCGGCAGGACTCGATGGAGGACATCACCTTCAATTGCGGTAGGTTCAGGCGCCCGGCATGGTCACGGCGATACGTATCACCATGGGTGCGGAAGATATCCGCGATCTCCAGTTTGGGACGGGACATGGGACCGGGGTCAGCCGGACCCAGCCTCCCGTCTCACCAGCAGATCAAGCGGGCTGGTCACATCCCGGATCGTCTTGGTCGCCACCTTTGTGTAGACCGTCGTGGTCTCCAGCTTGGCGTGTCCGAGCAGGACCTGGATAACCCGGATGTCGGTTCCACCTTCGAGCAGATGGGTGGCAAAGCTGTGCCGCAATGTGTGCGGAGATACCTTCTTCTTGATCTCGGCGAAGTCGCAGGCGACGCCAAAGGCCCTGTTGAACTGCCGCGTCGAGATCGGATCGACCCGGTTGCGGCCAGGAAAGAGCCAGCCTGCGGGCCGGGCTTCGCGGTAGTAGTCACGCAGAAGTTCCAACAGGCTCGGCGACAGCATAACATGGCGGTCCTTGCGGCCTTTGCCCTGGTCGATGCGGATCAACATGCGGTCGCTGTCGATATCGCCAACCTTCAGGTGGGTCACCTCGCTCGCACGTAGCCCGCCACCATAGGCCACGCTGAATGCCGCCCGGTAGCGAAGCCCGGGCCCGGGGGCGGCCTCGAGAATACGCGTCACTTCCTCAGCGCTCAGCACGACAGGTATCTTCTTGGCTGCCCGCTGATACCGCATGTGCCGCTTCATCCCCGGGCGCGGACAGGTCGTGGCATAGAAAAAGCTCAACACCGTCAGCCGATTATTGAAGGTCGGCGCGCCCACGCCGCGCTCCTTCATGTCGAGTTGAAAGGCGCGCAGCTCCTCCGGTGTCGCGCTATCAGGCGAATGGCCCAGATACCGCGTGAACTCCCGCATCGCCCGCAGATACATCGTCTGGGTTTTGGGCTGCAGCCCCTTGATCCGCATGTCTTCGAGAAAGCGTTGGCGCAATGGCGGCACGTATTGATCGGTCATCAGACCCTCCTGTCATCAGATTGAGAAGGTCCCAATCGTCAGACAGGAGCGTCAGTTCGCAAAATCTGCGGCGCTCACTTCAGTGCGCATCACCCGCCACAAGCGCCAATACCGCGAGAGCGGTTTCGTCCTTGTCCCGCATAGCTGCCTCTCGGGCTGTGCCCGCCCCGGACAAAACCCGTGACGAAAAAGGGTATCCTCGTAGCCGAACCGAAATTGGCCCGCGTGTTTTCAAGGGGTTGCCGAGGTCCGAAAGGACAAATCCGGTGACTCTCGACACTGTCGATAGTCAGATTATTTATTTTTTGTATCAACAATCTGCCTTTAGGGTGCCACTGCATCCTTGCGATATTCGATTCGTTCGTGTCAGGTCTGCCGGAAGAAGCGAAGACTTAAGAAACCGGTCCCTAGGCCGGCTGTCGCTATAATCAAAGATACCGCCCCAGTCGTCAGGGCGTCGGAACACTGTATTCCTGGGCAACGATAGTAAGCATCGGAAAATGCGACCAAAGACAACAATGTAAAAGCCGTAACGCAGAGCGTCGATATTGCGATCAACATAATTCCAAGAAGTTTCATCGCCATTTTCAAATGTTACTCAAGCTGGGAAGAGGTCGACAAGGCCGAATGGTAGCATTGGTCCCGCAGAGCGACCCCCAGGTCTTGCCCGCCGTTTCGCGGTCTGCTCAGCTTGATGCTGTCATCGCCAGAAGAGAGGTAACCTCATGCGCCTTGAGTGACATGCGGGCGGAACCATAGGCGTCGAGCCCGGTTTCTTCGGCCAGCTCGGGGAAGAGAGTCAAAATCTCGTTTCTTTGTTCTTTGTCAATGCTTTGTAATGTGTAGTCGCCGGGCTGAAAACTTTCGGACCAGGTTCCGTTCGACAGGATGATTTCATGGTGGTCGAACATCAGGTGAATATATGTAACGGATTGCGTCTTGATCTGCTCCACACCGTTCAGGCGGGTCAGGTGCTTGGCCGCCACCAGAACCTCGCGCTGGCCAAACAGGAGTTCCGCCTTATCGCTGGTCAGCAACATCCGGTGATTGGGGCTGACCAGGATATCCTGGCAGGGCAGGATCCCGCCCAGAGCCCCTGCGGAAATGAGAACCGGTTGCAGACCCGGCGTCAGGAGCAGGTCCTTTGCTTCCAGTTCCCGTTGCCCGATCCAGCGGATTGTCTGTACACCATTGTCACGCGTAATCACGCGGTCGCCCGGTTGCAGATCCTCGATCAGGCATTCGCCCTTGGTGGTTGCGATAAGTGTACCAAGGGTAAAACAGGGGATAACAACCTGCCCACCCGGGGGAACATAGCGGTTTGCGAGCAGGTTATAGGCCCGACCGTCAATACCGAAGGCGTAAATGGGGCTTTCAAGTTCAATTGAACGGAGCGGTTTGGCAGCCAGAGCTGCGGCATCTGCGATTTCATCGGGAATAGGCGTGCTGCGAAGGGGACCCGGAACCAGATACACATCGCCATTGGTTGCCTGCATCAGGACCGCATTGATTTCTGCAGTCGTCCCATCCAGATAGGTGATCGTCGCCTCAAAAACCATGGTGGCGTCATGGGTTCTTGTGGCGCCGTCAACGGTGAATGTGTCATTCGACCGGTTATTGTTGATATCGTAGACGTTGATGATTCCACCGGTATAGTTGCCCGGAGCGAATTCCTGAACATGTGCGCTCAACGGATCGGCAGAGGTGCCATATGTTCCCAGCCAACCATTCACGACAGAGGTGTTAACGCTGGCATTTCCCTCTCTCGTATCAATATCCGGAAGATTCCCAAGGTAGATTACATCAAAACTTGTCGGCATAAACACAAACCCCAACTCAGGCGACAACAATACCAGTCCACTTTTCCCCAGCTCAAGGTATATGGATTTCTTAACGAAAATCATAGAAGAATTTTCTGGATCTGGCTGCTGAACGCGTTTTTCCTATCAGGGTATATTTCTGAGTATAAACAAGCGGAAACCTGCCGGTTCTGCGGGGAAATCGCGTCGATCAACCTCCCGTAAAGTGGTCGGTTGGTTCACGTAGGGTGTTGGTTGTCACATTCTGTATTTTCGCAGATTTGAAAAATGGAAAACTTGCAGGATGCCCATGGGTGGAGGTTATCAGATGATTAAGGGATAGTCCTTAAGTATCTGTTTATAAATATATTTATCCTTGACTTTTCCGTGCGCCCCGATGTATCCCATGAGGCATGCTAGAAGAAATGTGCAAGCGGCCCCGGGGTAACCCGGCGCCGCTTTTTCATTTTGCTCGTGCGGGCAGGCATGAGAGGCGGGTACAGCAGGATATGACAATCGAGATATCAGAGGGAGAGCGGACGGCGGCTGATTTGTTGGCGGTGACGGATCGCATCTTCTCGCAATCGGCGCTTGCCCTGGGACGGGCGGTAATGGCGCTGGACGAACTGGATGAGGCAAGGGCCGGGGAAAAGGCAAAAGCCGCCCTTCAGGCGGTGAAGGATTTCCGCAATGCCTATCAGATCGCCATGGATGAAAGGACCAGAGTTGACAAACTTCGCAGACAGGTTGCCGACGATGCCGGAACCGGGGTGCTCGACCTTGATACCGCGCGCGATGAAATCGGGCGCAGGCTGGCTTGCCTCCGCAGCGCCGGAGATGGTGAGTGATTTCATCGAGGGTTTGAGCGACAATGCGTTGCTGTCCTTGCCCTGGATCTTTGAATTCTGGGCCTTGCCACATCAGCTTCCGCCCGATGGGGGTTGGAAAAGCTGGGTTATCATGGGCGGGCGCGGCGCAGGCAAGACGCGTGCCGGTGCGGAATGGGTGCGCAGCGAGGTGGAAGGTGCGCGCCCGACAGATCCGGGACGGGCGCGCAATGTGGCACTGATCGGGGAAACAGAGGCACAGACACGTGAGGTCATGGTTTTTGGCCCTTCGGGGATTTTGGCCTGTTCCCCCCCCGACCGGCGTCCACGATGGGAGGCGAGCCGTAATCGGCTGGTCTGGCCGAACGGCGCGGTTGCGACTGTCCTTTCCGCCTCCAACCCGGAGGCGTTGCGAGGACCGCAATTCGATGCGGCCTGGGTGGATGAACTCGCCAAGTGGAAACAGGCCCAAACCACATGGGATATGCTCCAATTCGCGTTGCGTCTGGGTGAAAACCCGCGTCAGGTTGTAACGACTACGCCGCGAAATATAGGCGTTCTCAAGCTTATCCTGAAAAACCCGTCAACTGTCGTAACCCATGCGCCGACCGAGGCGAACAGGGCCCATCTGGCCGAGAGTTTTCTTGTCGAGGTGCGCACCCGTTATGGAGGAACGACGTTGGGACGACAGGAGCTTGACGGCGAATTGCTGGAGGAGGTCGAGGGCGCATTGTGGAAACAGACGGCGCTGGACAAGGCCCGTATCACGCATGTGCCCGAAGTTTCACGGGTAGTGGTGGCAGTGGACCCACCGGTTTCGAACCATGGTGGATCGGATGAATGTGGCATTGTTGTTGTCGGTGCCATGATGGAGGGTCCTCCCCAGAATTGGCATGCCGTGGTACTGGAGGATGCCAGTGTGAAGGGGGCTTCTCCGGAACAATGGGCACGGATGGCCCTGGCGGCGATGGAACGCCATGGTGCGGATCGGCTGGTGGCGGAGGTCAATCAGGGTGGCAATCTGGTTGAAACGTTGATCCGGCAGATTGACCCAATGGTGCCATACCGGGCCGTGCGTGCCTCACGCGGCAAGTTTACACGGGCAGAGCCTGTGGCGGCGCTTTATGAACAAGGTCGCGTTGCACATATGCCGGATCTGGGCCGGTTGGAGGATCAGATGTGCCAGATGACCCCGGGTGGGTATCTGGGCAAGGGATCCCCGGATCGGGTGGATGCCCTGGTCTGGGCATTGACCGATCTGATGATTACCCCGTCCAAGGGGTGGTCGCGACCGAGCGTACGGTCGCTTTAACAGGTTTAAAACAAATTGTCGGAAAACCCTTCGCGTGGCCCGGACGCCGCGCCGGGCGTGTTCTGGTTGAAGCCGGGACGCGGCAATGAAAGGAGCAGACCGGAATGGTTTTCGATTTCCTGAAACGTGGAAAATCTGAAGAGGTGCCGGAGCGCAAAGCCTCCGCTACCGGGCCGGTGGTTGCCTGGTCGGGATCGGGCCGCGTGGCCTGGAGCCCACGTGATACGGTAAGCCTTACGAAAGCGGGTTTCCTGGGTAATCCCGTCGGTTTCCGGGCGGTGAAGCTGGTGGCAGAGGCTGCTGCCGCGTTGCCGTTGGTCCTGCAGGATAATGAACGGCGCTATGACATCCATCCGATGCTGGATCTGATCCGGCGTCCAAATCCGATGCAGGGCAGGGCAGAGCTTTTCGAGGCGATCTATGGTCAACTGCTGCTTTCGGGCAATGCCTATGTCGAGGCGGTACCAAGTCCGCGCCAGATGCCCGGGGAATTGCATGTGCTGCGTTCTGATCGGATGGGCGTGGTGCCGGGGGCGGATGGTTGGCCCGTTGCCTATGATTATACTGTTGGTAATCGCAGGCATCGGTTCGATATAGGCAATGGTCCCGCGCCGATTTGCCATATCAAGAACTTCCATCCGCAGGATGATCACTATGGCTTTTCCCCTCTCCAGGCGGCGGCGGTGGCAATGGATGTACATGTGTCTGCGTCACGTTGGTCCAAGGCGCTTCTGGATAATGCAGCCCGTCCATCAGGTGCGATCGTCTATCGCGGTATGGATGGACAATCGACGCTGAGCCCTGAACAATATGAGCGGTTGGTAGAAGAGATGGAAAGCCATCATCAGGGCGCACGCAATGCTGGTCGGCCAATGTTGCTGGAAGGTGGTCTGGACTGGAAACCGATGGGGTTTTCCCCCTCCGATATGGAGTTCCACAAGACCAAGGACGCCGCAACGCGCGACATCGCCATTGCCTTTGGTGTTCCGCCGATGTTGTTGGGTATTCCGGGCGATGCAACCTACGCAAATTATCAGGAGGCCAATCGTGCCTTCTACAGGCTGACCGTGTTGCCGCTGGTGGCCAAGGTGACATCCGCGCTTTCACATTGGCTTTCGCAATATGATGGATCGACGGCGGAATTGCGGGCCGATTTGGATCAGGTTCCGGCCCTGGCGCTGGAACGCGATCAGCAATGGGCGCGGGTTGGGGCTGCCGATTTCCTGACTACGGTGGAAAAGCGGGCGCTTCTTGGGCTTCCGGTGCTTGCGGAGGAGGAATGACCCTGCGGGAGCGGGGCGCGAGCGGGTCGCGTTTTCTTTATGACAGCTTTGATGCGGCCCAGGCCCGGATTGAGGCAAATGAGCGTGTGGCAGAGGAACGCTGGGCCGGGCTCGAATATCGGCTGGTGCAGATCGAGGGAGCGCTGGAGCGCCTCGAAAGACGGCTCTGGCTGGGGGTTTATGGCGTGGCGGCATTCCTGCTGACCAAGGGGGCAGAGGCGCTGGTAAGCGCAGCTATGAGGTGAAGGATGATGGATCTAGGCAGACAGGGTGCCCCGGAACGGAAGTTTCATTCCCCCGAAGCGGGGCTGGTCGTGACCGATGGAACAATCGTGGAAGGTTATGCCAGTCTTTTTGGCAAATGCGATCAGGGTGGCGATGTGGTGAAAAAGGGCGCCTATGCGGCGAGCCTGAAGCGCCTGTCCGGCGGTGGAAGGCGGGTCAAGATGCTTTGGCAGCATGATCCGGCGCAGCCGATTGGCGTCTGGGATGAAGTCCGGGAAGACGATACGGGGCTTTATGTCAAGGGGCGGATCCTGGACGAGGTGGAAAGAGGCCGCGAGGCGGCGGCCCTGCTGGCTGCGGGGGCGATTGACGGGTTGTCAATCGGCTATCGTACCTTGCGGGCGGAACGGGACGGCAAGGGCCATCGGCTATTGTCGGAATTGGAGCTTTGGGAAGTGTCACTGGTAACTTTCCCGATGCTTCCCGAGGCGCGGGTGGCGTCCAAGGGTGAAGAGCCCGGCGACATCTGGGCTGAATTGACGTGCGCCCTTGAGGCTGCGCGTGAGGAACTGGCCGGGCGCTGAACGGCCCTCCAGCGATAGTAATCCAAGGGGAAACCGATATGACCGAGATCAAGGCTCGGGCCAGGGCAGATTTGCCTGATGGCCGCGAACCGGCAAATGGCGTGAAAGCTGCAATGGCCGGTTTTCTGAAGGAAATCAATTCCTTTCAGAGTGAAATCAAGACCGTTTTGCAACAACAGGAAGAACGACTGACCATGCTGGACCGGAAAACCACGACCTATGCACGCCCCACTCTTTCGGCCCAGTCCGAAACCGATGTGCCGCATAAGAAGGCCTTCAACGCCTATTTGCGTTCGGGTGATGATGATGGTCTGCGCGGGCTTGTCCTTGAGGGCAAGGCGATGAACACTGCGGTGGCGGCGGATGGTGGCTATCTCGTTGACCCGCAAACGGCAGACACGATCCGTTCGATGCTGGTTTCAACCTCCTCGATCCGTTCGATCGCCAATGTCGTGCAGGTGGAGGCCAGCTCGTTTGATGTCCTGATCGACCATACCGAGGTTGGCTCGGGCTGGGCAAGCGAAGCCGACCCGACAAGTGAAAGCACGACACCCGCGCTGGAACGTATTTCAATTCGCCTGCATGAGCTGTCGGCCATGCCCAAGGCCAGCCAGCGCCTGCTGGATGATAGTGCATTTGAGGTGGAAAACTGGCTTGCCGGCAAGATCGCGAACCGTTTCATTCGTGCCGAGGCTGCAGCCTTCATCAACGGTGATGGGGTAGACAAGCCCAAGGGCATTCTGCTGCCCCCAAAAGTTGCCAATGACAGTTGGAACTGGGGTAATCTGGGCTATGTCGCCACGGGTGCGGCGGAAGATTTCCCCGGAACCAATTCGGCCGATTGCATTGTCGATCTGGTCTATGCCCTTGACGCGGAATACCGGGCCAATGCGAGTTTCGTGATGAATTCGAAGACCGCTGGCGCAGTGCGCAAGATGAAGGATGCCGATGGCCGTTTCCTGTGGTCCGATGGCCTTGCAGCGGGGGAGCCCGCACGTTTGATGGGATATCCGGTGCTTATCGCCGAAGACATGCCGGATATCGGTGCCGATGCCTACGCCATTGCCTTTGGGGATTTTGCGGCCGGATACACCATTGCCGAACGTCCGGATTTGCGGATCCTGCGCGATCCCTTCTCGGCCAAGCCGCACGTGCTTTTCTATGCGACCAAGCGTGTGGGCGGCGAAGTTACGGATTTTGCGGCAATCAAACTGCTGAAATTCGCAGTGTCCTGACTGGACCGCGAAGCCCGGCCCCTGCCAGGGGCCGGGTTAGTTGGGCGCGCGTCCGGGGATCGACCCGAACCGTATTGTCTAGCAGCCCTTCCGTCCGAGTGATGCGGGGCGCGCGTCCAACCTTCAGAGGGAAGAATGGAGAGTTTGATATGATCCTGAATGAGCTGACGCAGGTGCCTGAGGCGGCACTGCCCGTTGCCGCGCTGAAAACCCATTTGCGAATGGGGAGCGGTTTTACGGATGATGGTATGCAAGACGGGCTGATGGTGTCCTATCTGCGTGCGGCGCTGACGGCGATAGAGGGGCGTATTGGAAAGGCCGTATTGTCGCGGCGTTACAGGATGGTTCTGGATAGCTGGCGTGATGCGCGGGTGCAGTCTCTGCCTCTTGCGCCTGTCAGTGCAATCCATTCGATCAATCTGTTTGATGCTGACGGGATGACCGGGACCGTTGATCCGGCGCGCTACCGCCTTATGTCGGATCCGCATCGACCGAAGCTTGTTGCGAATGGCGCAAGCTTGCCCGCGGTGCCGCCGGCCGGCCGGGTTGAGATTGAGTTCGAAGCGGGATTCGGTGCAGATTGGGCGGAAATTCCGGCGGATCTTGCCCAGGCCGTGATGCTGTTGAGTGCAGAATATTACGAGATGCGCCACGATGGAGGCATGCGGGTGGGGGCGGGGCTCCCCTCCGTGATCCTGACATTGCTGGAACGCTGGCGCACGGTAAGGGTTCTGGGCGGGGGTGCGGCATGATCCCTGTGCGCCTGAATCGGTGCCTCGTGCTGGAAACTCCGCAAAAGGCACCGGACGGCATGGGCGGTAACACAATAACCTGGCGGCCGCTTGGCCGGATCTGGGCGGAGGTCCTTCCGGGGTCGGGGAAGGAGATTGGCGGGGAAGAGGCGCTGCTGTCTTACATCCCTTACCGGGTTACCGTGCGCGGTGCGCCGGTCGGGTCAGATGCGCGTCCGGTGCCTGGTCAACGCTTTCGTGAAGATACACGATTTTTCGAGATACTCGCGGTTACGGAACGCGATGTGGAAGCACGTTATCTGCGTTGTTTTGTGCGGGAGGAAAGACAGAAATGAGCTATGGCATGGCGGCCGCGCTTCAGGCTGCGGTCTTTACGCGGCTGGCGGAGTTTCCTGCACTGTCTGAGGTGCCGGTTCTTGATGCACCGCCGACCGGCGGGCCTGGTGGAACCTTTGTCGTGATCGGCCCGGAAGATGTGAGGGATGCCTCTGACAAGAGCGGGGCCGGAGCAGCGCATCGGTTGATGATAACGGTTGTCAGTGACCGTGATGGTTTCCAGGCGGCAAAAGAGGTCGCGGTGGCGGTTTCGGACGCGCTTGATGACGCCCCGTTGGAACTGGATCGGGGACGGCTGGTCAATATCAGTTTTCAGCGGGCGGTGGCCCGGCGTCTGGATGAGGGCGCCATGCGGCGAATTGATCTGACTTTCCGCGCAAGGGTTGAGGCATGACCCTGCCCGGCATGGGACAAAATAAAATTCTGGATCGGAGATAAAACATGGCTGTGCAGAGCGGCAAGGATCTTCTTATCAAGCTCGACATGGCGGGCGATGGTACGTTCGAGACAATAGCGGGGCTGCGCGCCACGCGGATCAGTTTCAATGCGGAAACGGTGGATGTGACCAGCCTTGAAAGCGAGGGTGGCTGGCGCGAGCTTCTGGCTGGCGCGGGGGTAAAATCGGCGTCGATTTCCGGCTCCGGTGTCTTTCGTGATGCAGCAACGGACGAGCGGGCGCGCCAGATATTCTTTGATGGGGAAATTCCGAACTTCCAGGTGGTCATCCCGGATTTTGGTACGATCGAAGGGCCATTTCAGATTTCGGCCATCGATTATTCCGGCAGCCATAATGGCGAGGCGGCCTATGAGATGACCATGGCCTCTGCCGGTGCACTGACCTTTGTGGCGTTGTGATGAACCCGTGGGCAGGAGAGGTGGTGCTGGTCCTTGATGGTGAGCGCCATGTGGCGAAGCTGACATTGGGTGCGCTGGCTGAACTGGAGGACGCATTGGATACCGGAACGCTGATCGAACTTGTTGAGCGTTTTGAAACGGGGCGGTTTTCATCGCGCGATGTTCTGGCATTGATTGTGGCCGGGCTACGGGGTGGGGGATGGAACGGAACGGCCAACAATCTGCGAACGGTAGAAATTGGCGGAGGGCCGGTGGAGGCCGTGCGGGTTGCGGCGCAGCTGCTGGCCCGCGCCTTTGGAACACCACAATCAACATGAATGGGATCGATTGGCCCGGGTTGATGCGGGCGGGGCTTTGTGGGCTCGGGCTTGCACCGGAGGTTTTCTGGCGGCTGACTCCGATGGAATTGCGGATCATGTTGGGTGCGGAAGGTACAGCGCCTCCGCTGACCCGCGCGCGGTTGGAAGAATTGTCGCGTGCGTTTCCGGACGTGGAAAAGGAGGCAGGCTATGGCCGAAATTGAACAGTTGGAAGACCAGATTGCAGCACTTGAGGTCAGTCTGGATGGTACTGCTGGTGTCGTGGCGGCGTTTGATGGTGAACTGTCTCGCATGCGTGACAGCCTTGTTTTTACCGGTCGCGAGGTCGATAGCCTTTCGCGCGGTTTTGGAACGGGTCTGCGGCGTGCTTTCGACGGACTTATCTTTGATGGGATGAAGCTTTCCGATGCGTTGAAAAGCGTCGGGCAGAGCATGGCAAACACGGTTTATAACGCCGCAATGCGACCGGTGCAGAATGCCCTGGGCGGGTTTATGGCGCAGGGAATAAATTCACTTTTGGGAGGGGTAATGCCCTTCGAAAAAGGGGGGGCATTCACCCAGGGGCGGGTAATGCCCTTTGCAAGGGGGGGCGTCTTTTCCAGTCCGACAACCTTTCCCATGCGGGGTGGTACAGGGTTGATGGGTGAGGCGGGACCAGAAGCCATCATGCCGCTTTCACGCGGACCAGATGGGCGGCTGGGGGTGCGGGCTGCGGGTGGTGGACAACCAATTTCCGTCGTGATGAATATTTCGACCCCCGATGTGCAGGGTTTTCAACGTTCGCAAAGCCAGATTGCTGCGCAAGCCGCGCGGGCGCTGGCGCGTGGGCAACGCAACAGGTGAGGACAGATTATGGGTTTTCATGAAGTGCGGTTTCCGACGGATTTGAGTTTCGGTTCCGTCGGCGGCCCGGAGCGGCGCACGGAAGTGGTGACACTTGTGAATGGTTTCGAGGAACGCAACACGGCATGGGCGCATTCGCGCAGGCGCTATGATGCGGGGATGGGGCTGCGCAGCCTTGATGATGTCGAGGTGCTGATTGCCTTTTTCGAGGCCCGGCGCGGGCAGCTTTACGGCTTTCGCTGGAAGGATTGGGCGGATTTCAAATCCAGTGCGGCCTCGAAACCGGTGGATCATATGGACCAGATCCTTGGGACAGGTGACGGGTCGCAAACTGAATTTGCGCTGATGAAAACCTATAGATCGGGTGGGCAAAGCTATGTTCGGCCTATTCGCAAACCGGTGCCTGGAACTGTTCAGGTGGCGCTTGCGGGGGATCGCCTAATCGAAGGCCCGGATTACAGCGTGCAGGAGGCGACGGGGCGCGTCTTGTTTTCGGTTCCGCCGGATCCGGGCGTCGAGGTTACCTGTGGTTTCGAATTCGATGTTCCAGTGCGCTTCGATACCGACCGTATTCAGACATCCGTGGCTACCTTTCGGGCGGGCGATGTACCTTCGGTTCCGGTTGTGGAGGTGCGGATCTGATGACGGCGCGTGATGATCTTCTGGCACATCTTGAAAGCGGGACGACTACCGTCTGTCATGCCTGGGCCATCCATCGTCGGGATGGTGGAGTGCACGGGTTTACAGATCATGACGAAGATCTGTCCTTCGACGGGATCGACTTTCGTGCAGGCACGGGTCTGACCGCGAAGGCGCTGCAACAAAGCACGGGACTGTCGGTGGACAACAGCGAGGCAGTCGGTGCGTTTTCCGATCTTTCGGTAACGGAGACCGATATCAATGCCGGGCGATTTGATGATGCCCGGCTGACAGCATGGCTTGTGAACTGGCAAAATCCCGAGGAGCGTATGCTGCGCTTTCGCGGTTCCATCGGAGAAATTTCGCATGCGGGCGTTGCATTTCGTGCTGAATTGCGCGGGCTTTCGGAGGCGTTGAACCGGCCGCATGGCCGCAGTTATCAGCGCGATTGCACTGCGATTCTCGGAGATCGTGAATGCCGGTTCGATGTTACGCAACCGGGGTTTTCGGTCGAGCTTCCGGTTGAAGGATTGGAGGATGGGCGGCGTTTCACCTTTGAGGGGTTAACCGATTTCGAGGATCGCTGGTTTGAACGAGGACGATTGGTTGTTCTGGGCGGTGCCGCAGCGGGTGGTCTTGGTGTGATCAAGGGGGACAATCGAAAGGCGGAGGGCCGTGTTCTGGAACTTTGGCAGTCGATCAGGGGAAATCTGCAACCGGGGGACATGATCCGGCTGGAAGCAGGATGCGACAAAAGTGTTTCATCTTGCCAGTCCAAGTTTGCGAATTTCCTGAATTATCGCGGGTTCCCCCATATTCCGGGTGAGGATTGGCTTACCTCCTATCCTACCTCAAGCAGTCGAAATGACGGTGGGAGCTTGTTGAAATGAAGCCATTCGAGAACAAGATCCTGATTGAGGCCCGTTCGTGGATCGGGACACCATATGTGCATCAGGCAAGTACAAAGGGGGCAGGGACTGATTGCCTTGGTCTGATCAGGGGCGTCTGGCGCGCGTTGTTTGATGACGAGCCGGAGGATGTCCCTCCCTATAGTCAGGATTGGGGTGAACTGGGACGGCAGGAATTTCTTCTTGCGGCGGCAGCGCGCTGGTTGCTGCCAGCGGTTTCACCCTCTTCCGGGGATGTCCTGCTTTTCCGGATGCGGGATAGATCTGTGGCAAAGCATCTGGGAATTGCAGCCCAAATGGGTGCAGCGCCCAGTTTTATTCATGCCTATTCGGGGCATTCTGTGGTCGAAAGCCCGTTGACGGGGGCTTGGTCGCGTCGGGTTGTGGCGCGTTTCCGTTTTCCTGAAGGAGCCAAGTGAATGGCGACAATCTTGCTTTCGGCGGCGGGTGCCGCAATCGGATCGGGTTTTGGCGGAACGGTTTTGGGACTTTCCGGCGCGGTGATTGGCAGGGCCGTCGGCGCCACATTGGGTCGTGCGCTCGACCAGCGCCTGTTGGGGGCCGGGTCTGAACCGGTTGAAACCGGCAAAGTGGAACGGTTTCGTCTGACAGGTGCCTCCGAAGGTGCAGAAATTGCGCAGGCTTTCGGTCGGGTGCGGCTGGCAGGGCAGGTGATCTGGGCAAGCCGTTTTCTGGAAAGCACCAGCAGTAGCGGCGGGGGCAAGGGTGCGCCCCGTCCGCGCGTGACCAGCTATTCCTATTCGGTCAGCTTTGCGGTGGCGCTTTGTGAAGGTGTGATTTCCTCGGTAGGGCATATATGGGCCGATGGTACCGAAATCGACCGGACTACCCTGAACTACCGCGTCTATGATGGCAGCGAAGACCAGCTCCCCGATCCAAAGATCGTTGTAATCGAGGGGGAAGCCCATGCTCCGGCCTATCGTGGCATCGCCTATGTAATTTTCGAGGATCTTGATCTTGGCCCTTTCGGTAATCGAGTGCCGCAATTTACGTTTGAGGTCATTCGCCCCGCACAAGGGACACTTGCCGAAGAGACCGGACGCCTGGACAAGGCGATCCGCGCGGTTGCGCTTATGCCGGGTACAGGCGAATTTTCATTGGCCACGACGCCTTTACATTTCAAGGATGGTCCGGGACTGACACGACCCGTCAATATCAACACGCCTTCGGGCAAGCCGGATTTCGAAACATCCCTTGATGCTCTGACGGGCGAATTACCGGAGGTTGGATCCGTTTCGCTGATCGTATCCTGGTTTGGTTCCGACCTGAAATGTGCAGATTGTCGGATCAAGCCGAAGGTTGATCAGAAGCTTGAAGATCCGGTCGGGATGTCCTGGTCGGTGAACGGGGTAACGCGCGATTCCGCCGAGGAAGTCGCATTGGCAGAGGGCCGCCCTGTTTACGGAGGTACGCCGACAGATGCCTCGGTGATCGAAGCAATCGCTGCCCTGCATGGAGCGGGCCAAGAGGTCATGTTCTATCCTTTCATCCTGATGGAACAGCTTGCAGGGAATGCGTTGGGGGACCCCTGGACGGGTGCGGTTGATCAACCGCTATTACCATGGCGCGGACGGATCACACTTTCGGCTGCGCCGGGGCGGGAGGGTTCACCCGATGGTACCGCCGCAGCGGAGGCCGAGGTTGCGGCATTTTTCGGGACGGCCCGCCCAGAGGAATTTGCAATCAACGGCACTTCCGTATCCTATACCGGAACGGATGGCTGGAGCTATCGCCGTTTCATCCTGCATTACGCGCATCTTTGTGCGGCGGCCGGCGGTGTGGATGCGTTTTGTATCGGATCCGAAATGCGGTCCCTGACACAGATCCGTGGTGCCGAACATGGCTTTCCAGCTGTTACTGCACTGCGTGCACTTGCAGGTGACGTTCGGGCGATCCTCGGGCCGGAGACGAAGATCAGCTATGCGGCGGACTGGTCGGAGTATTTTGGCTACCATGCGGATGGCAACATCTATTTTCATCTGGACCCGCTTTGGGCCGATACCAATATCGATTTTATCGGGATCGACAATTACATGCCGCTTTCGGACTGGCGGGATGAGGAGGACCATGCCGATGCAGGCTGGGGGTCCATTTATAACCGGAACTATCTGAAGGCGAATATCCTCGGAGGTGAGGGGTACGACTGGTACTATGACAGCCCCGAGGGAGAGGCTGACCAATTGCGGTTGCCGATCAATGATGACAGCTATGGCGAGGACTGGATATATCGCTACAAGGATATTCCGGGATGGTGGAGCAATCTGCATTTCAATCGTATAGACGGGGATCGTGCGGCGGTGCCAACGGCCTGGATTCCGCAATCAAAGCCGGTCTGGTTTACGGAATACGGGTGTGCGGCGATTGACCGGGGGACAAATCAACCCAATCGTTTCCTTGATCCGAAATCCTCCGAAGGTGGTTTGCCGAAATATTCAACCGGGCGCCGGGATGAGATAGTGCCGATCCAATATCTGCGGGCGATGGCGGAATTCTGGGGAGATGAGGCAAATAACCCGGTTTCCGCAATTTATGGTGCGTCGATGCTTGATATGACGCATGCGCATGTCTGGGCCTGGGATGCACGGCCTTTCCCGGCCTTTCCAAACCGCGACGATCTATGGACCGACGGAGAGAATTATGCGCGGGGTCACTGGTTGACAGGCCGATCTGCGACGCAGCCTCTGGATACGGTTGTGGCAGAGATCTGTGAACGGGCGGGGCTGACCGATATTGATGTATCCGGCCTATATGGTGCTGTTCGCGGGGCTATGCCGCCCGGCGTGGGTTCGGGCCGGGCGGCTTTGCAACCTCTCCTTTTGGCTTACGGTGTGGATGCGATTGAACGCGAAGGGGTCTTGACCTTCAGAAACCGTGGAGGGCAGGGCACGACTGTGCTGTCGCCTGCCGAATTGGCCGAAGCGGAGGAGATTGGTGGAGCGATTGAACGCACGCGGGCCTCGGAAGCTGAGACTGCCGGGCGGGTTCGCCTTGCCTTTGTTGAGGCGGATGGCGATTTTGCCATTCGTGAGGTGGAAACCTCTTTTCCCGATGACGATGCCGTTACGATCACGCGAAGCGAGCTTGCACTGGGCTTAAATGATGCGGAAGCGCTGAATATTGCAGAACGTTGGCTGGCCGAAGCGCGCGTTGCACGGGATACTCTGCGGCTTGCCCTGCCGCCTTCACTTGCGCGGATCGGAGCAGGGGATGTTATCCGGGTTGATAATGCGACCTATCGGGTTGACCGGCTTGATCAGGATGGTGCGGCGCTGGCCGAAGCCACGCGGATCGAACCGGCGTTATATGTCCCGGCCGAGGAACGTGAAACCGTCCGGCGGGGACGGATCCATGTTTCGCCTTCCGTGCATTTCCCACTTTTCCTTGACCTTCCGATTATTCGGGGAACCGAAGTGCCGCATGCGCCGCATGTGGCGGTAGCGGCGAGCCCTTGGCCCGGGGCGGCTGCGGTCTGGAAGGGGCTGAACGATGAATCATACAGTCTGAACAGGCTTGTCCCATCATCGGCCATGGTCGGGGTGACGCTTTCTCCGATGCGGCGGGCGCGGGCGGGCATGTGGGATCGTGGCGCACCACTGCGGGTCAGGATGTCAACTGGCTCCTTGAGTTCTGTTTCCGATCAGGAACTCTTTAATGGTGCAAATCTGATGATGATTGGTGACGGTAGTCCGGAGAACTGGGAACTGTTCCAATTTGCCC
This sequence comes from Pseudorhodobacter sp., assembly GCA_047975325.1. Classification (GTDB taxonomy): domain Bacteria; phylum Pseudomonadota; class Alphaproteobacteria; order Rhodobacterales; family Rhodobacteraceae; genus JBKEDF01. The sequence goes on from JBKEDF010000070.1 coordinate 18,166, forward strand.
GGGCGGATTTGCTTGCAGCCAGGACCTATGATCTGAGCCAGCGATTGCGCGGTCAACTCGGATCGGATGCAGTGATGCCTGAAATCTGGCCCGAGGGCAGTTTTGTCGTTCTGTATAATGACGCACTGCTTCAGATTGATCTTGATGCATCAGAACGTGGACTTGCCCGGCATTACAGGGTTGGCAATGCGGTGCGAGGCGATGAGGATCCGGATGTTATACATCGTATCGAGGCCTTCAAGGGGGTGGGCCTGCGCTGCTATTTCCCCGCGCATCTGCGGGCAGAGGCGGATGGTGAAGGGATGGTTCATGCGAGTTGGATACGTCGAACACGGATAGACGGGGATAGTTGGGAATCTTTTGATGTGCCGCTTGGTGAAGAACGTGAACGATACCTGGTTCGTGTCGTAAGGGAAGGGTCGATACGTCGGGAGGCAACAGTCGAAACCGCTGCCTGGAGCTATCCTTTGTCGCAACAGGTCAGTGATGCCACACAGGATGGTTTTGAGCTACATGTCGCGCAGATATCCGATCGGGCCGGACCGGGCGCCTTTGCCACATTGACGGTATAGCCCTGATCCAGCTACGTTCCGGGCTTGGACCTTCCGCGAAGCTTCTTGTAGGCTTGCAGGGAGTGGCAAGGAGAGCCCGATGAGCAAGACACAGCGCAAACTGGCGGCGGTTGATCCGGTTTGGGCCCGCCTGACGGAAGAGGCGGAGGCGGCGGTTGCTGCCGAGCCGCTCCTTGGGGGGCTGATCCATTCAAGTGTTCTGCACCATCCGGGTTTGGAACGGGCTTTGGCCTACCGATTCTCGTTCAAGCTGGCCTCGGGTGAAATGAGCGAACAGATCCTGCGCGAAATTGCCGATCATGCCTATGATCAGGATCCTGACCTTGGTCAGGCTGCCCGTGCCGATCTCGTGGCGGTCTATGATCGGGATCCTGCCTGTAGCCGCCTGTTGCAGCCAATCCTCTTTTTCAAGGGATATCAGGCGGTTCAGGCCTATCGTGTGGGTCATTGGCTTTGGCTTCAGAACAGGCGCGATCTGGCCTATCATGTGCAGGCACGGGTTTCTGAGGTTTTCGGGGTCGATATTCATCCTGCCGCCCGGGTGGGCCACGGGATCATGATTGATCACGCCCATTCCATCGTGATTGGTGCAACGGCGGTGGTCGGGGACAATGTCTCGATGCTGCATTCCGTTACGCTTGGGGGGACTGGCAAGGAAGACGGGGACCGCCACCCGAAAATCGGGAATGGCGTCCTGATAGGGGCGGGCGCGAAAGTTCTGGGCAATATCAGGATTGGCCATTGTTCCCGAATTGCGGCGGGGTCGGTGGTGCTTCAGGATATCCCGCCCTGTAAAACGGTGGCCGGTGTGCCAGCCAGAGTCGTGGGGGAAGCGGGTTGTGATCAGCCTTCCGTCACCATGGACCAGATCCATTTGCCGAAGGAATGATGTGCCCGGGGCATGCAATTCCTGACCCGTGCTGCTGCGAAGGCATAGGCGGGCAACCCTAGTTTGGGCGCATTATTCGCCGCATGACCCCATCTTTCAGGATATAGTGGTGGAAAAGGGCAGCCACGGCATGGGCAAGCACGACGATCATCAACAGATTGACCAGAAGTTCGTGCATGTCTCCGGCCTCTTGCACGCCGCCGAACCAGGCCATCGCGCCTGAAAAGGGAACCAGGATCATCAGCAGATAAAGTGCGATATGGGTGAGGCTTGCTGCGCGGCCCATCAGTCCCGTCTCGGGTGCCGGGGCCCCACGCAGGGCGCGTAGCAGGATACGGATCAGCACCAGTGCCAGAACGGTAACGCCCGTCCAGACATGCAACCCCGCCATCGGGGACGTGACCAATGTCTGGGCCAGTGTCTGATCCAGGGCGTTGCCCATGCCATCGCTGGTGACATAGTTGATCAGGATGCCGAGGGCGATGAGCCAGTGCAGCAGGATTTGCGTAGTGGAATATCCGGTTGTGGTCTTCATTTCGGCCTCTTTTCGTCGGGTTCGGGTACTGACACGCCCAAGGCGCGGGTTTCCGTTGCGAAAATTGGCCGGTGGTTTATGGAATCCGGGATCAGTGGACGTTCACCGGGGCCAGATCGTGTTGACGGGCAAGGGCGAAGGCCAGGTTGCGGTCCGCCACAAGGGCAAGGCGTTCGCCATCATGACGATGCACGGCGTAAAGCACGGTTATGTCCCCTGCCTGTTCACGGATTTCAACGGGAAGATCGGCGACGGAAACGGGCCGGACATAGACGATCTTGTCTTCCGGACCGGGCAGGGACTTGAAGGGGGTATCCATCTTTTGCTCCTTTCAGGCAGCTGTCAGCGACGGTCGATGCGGATTGTCTGAACCACGGTTTCAGGGATGAGTCTGCGCAGGTCTATGTGCAAGAGCCCGTGTTCGAGGCCCGCACTCGCGACCTCCACCCCTTCGGCCAGTACGAAGGAACGCTGGAAGGCACGGGCCGCGATTCCGCGATGGAGATAGATGTGATCAGCTTCTTCTTCGGCCTGACGGCCGCGAATCACAAGCTGGCGATTTTCCACCGTGATCGAAAGATCATCCTCGCAAAATCCTGCAACGGCCAGACTGATACGGTATTCATTTTCCGAAACGGCCTCGATATTGAAGGGTGGATAGCCTTCGGCAGCTGTCTTGGCAGTGCGTTCGACCAGCCGTTCCAGTTGTTCGAACCCCAGAAGATGGGGGTGTGATCCGAAGCTCAGTTTCGACATCGACCTGTCCTTGGGTTAAGCGACATATCGCAAGGAGGCCCCGTAAGCGGCAGCCCCATGAAAGGAATATGGGGGGGATGATCGGGGGGCGCAAGGGGCAAGGAACGTTCAAGGAACGTTAGGGAAAACTGGTCGGCAAAGCCGGTTTTGCGGTATAGTGGCCGTAGCCAAGACGATTCACGAAACCGGATCCGCCATGAATGCACCCGATAAACTTCGCCATGATGATGTATTGCGTATCAAGCTTGAAGGGCTGCGTCGGGAACATCGCGATCTGGATGAGGCCATCCTGGCCCTGCAGGAAGGTTTGCGACCCGATCCACTGATGCTGCGGCGGCTCAAGAAGCAGAAGCTGGCCCTCAAGGAGCAGATCGTGAAGATCGAGGATGAACTGATCCCTGATATCATTGCCTGACGGATTGCCCCCTTGGCGGGGAAGGAGACTGCGGGCGGAAGTATTTTTGCCGGCAGGAAGGGCCAGGGGCTTTTCCCGCAGGGCGCTTGCACCCACCCGTCCGCATCGTTAAACGAAGGCGGAAAATTCGGGAGATAGCCCCCATGTCCATCGATATCGATACCGCGCGCAAGGTCGCGAAACTGGCCCGGATCCGGGTGGAAGAAGAAAGGCTGCCCGCACTTGCGGCGGAGCTTTCGGGGATCCTTGGTTTCATGGAACAGCTTGAGGAAGTGAATGTTGAGGGGGTGGAACCGATGACCTCCGTCACGCCGATGCGGTTGAAGCGTCGGGTCGATGAGGTGACGGATGGAAATCAGCAGGCAGCCGTCCTGAGAAATGCGCCAGAGGCGCGTGAGGGCTTCTTTGCCGTGCCGAAGGTGGTGGAATGACAACTGCGAACGAATTGACCATCGCCGGAGCGCGCGACGCGTTGCGCAAGGGTGATTTGAGTGCGACTGATTTGACCATGGCCTGTCTGACGGCCATGGATGCGGGTGACGGGTTGAATGCCTATGTGCACAAGACCCCCGAAATTGCGCTTGAGCAGGCGCGTCAGGCCGAGGCGCGGATCAAGGCGGGTGGGGCACCGGATATTTGCGGGATCCCCCTGGGTATCAAGGACCTGTTCTGCACCAGGGGTGTTGCGAGCCAGGCGGCCTCTAAAATCCTGGCAGATTTCCGGCCGGAATATGAATCGACCGTGACGTCGAAGCTGTTCGAGGCGGGCGCGGTGATGTTGGGCAAGCTCAACATGGATGAATTCGCGATGGGATCGTCCAATGAGACATCCTGTTACGGGAATGCGGTGAATCCGTGGAAAGTGGATGATCGCAAGCTGACGCCCGGGGGGTCCTCGGGGGGATCTGCGGCGGCGGTGGCCGGGAATCTGTGCCTGGCTGCGACAGGAACGGATACCGGGGGTTCGATCCGTCAGCCGGCGGCCTTTACCGGCACGGTCGGGATCAAGCCAACCTATGGGCGGGTCAGCCGCTGGGGTATCGTGGCCTTTGCCTCCTCGCTGGACCAGGCGGGGCCAATGACGAAATCGGTACGTGATGCGGCGATCCTGCTGGGGGCAATGGCAGGGCATGACCCCAGGGATTCGACATCGGCTGATATTGCGGTGCCGGATTTCGAGGCTGCACTGACCGGCGATATCCGTGGCACGAAAATCGGCATTCCCCGGGAATACCGGATGGATGGCATGCCTGATGAGATCGAAAAGCTCTGGGCTGACGGGATAGCGATGTTGAAGGAGGCCGGGGCTGAAATCGTCGATATCTCCCTGCCACATACGAAATATGCGCTGCCTGCCTATTATGTCATCGCACCGGCGGAGGCGTCTTCCAACCTCGCGCGCTATGATGGGGTACGGTATGGGCACCGTGCACGGCTCGCCCAGGGCGATGGCATCACGGAGATGTATGAAAAGACCCGTGCCGAAGGCTTTGGGCCGGAAGTGCAGCGTCGGGTGATGATCGGGACCTATGTGCTTTCGGCCGGGTTCTATGATGCCTATTACAACCGTGCGCGAAAGGTTCGGGCGCTGATCAAGCGTGATTTCGATGAGGCCTTTGGGGCCGGGATCGATGCGATCCTGACACCGACCACGCCTTCCGCCGCTTTCGGGCTGGGGGAGATGGCCTCTGCCGATCCGATCCAGATGTATCTGAACGATGTCTTTACCGTGACGGTGAACCTTGCAGGATTGCCGGGGATCTCGGTTCCCGTGGGGCTGGACAGGCAGGGGTTGCCGCTGGGGTTGCAACTGATCGGGCGGCCATGGGCGGAGGATGCCTTGCTAAATCACGCCTATGTGCTTGAACGTGCCGCCGGTTTTGTGGCCAAACCGGAGAAATGGTGGTAATTCGCACGGCTGAAAGGTCTTCAGCCGGAGTGTGATCCCATGTTTGCCGCCAGACCCTTGTTGGCCCTGTTTGCCCTTGCCGCCTGTGCGCCTCCGATCCCCGATAGCGGGGCGGGCGTGGGATACGGCTATCCTGACTATACGGGCCAGCAACAGTTACAGGGCCTTGATGCACCGCCTGTAGATAGCGGTTTTTCAACCGAACGGATCGGTGCTGCGATAGACAATTCCGTTGCAGGTGGTTCTCCGACGGGGCAGCTTGTGACGCCGGGCACCCGGCCGCGTGGCAACGCACCCGGCAATATCCGCGCGGAATCGGGTGAATTGCGGCTTTCGAGTGGCGGGATTTCCGATGAACAGAATTTCGATGCGGTTTCCGCGCGTGAAACCATCGAAAGTGATGCCCAGAGGATTGCGCAGAACCGGGCGCAATATCAGGTGATCACACCCACTGTCTTGCCCCAGCGCAGCGGGGAAAGCCGCCCCAATATCGTTCAGTTTGCCCTTGCCACCAGTCATGGGCCGGGGACGCAGCTTTATCGTCGGGGGGGGCTGTTTACGCGCGATGTGAATGCCGCCTGCGCAAAATTCGCCTCGCCGGATCTGGCACAGGAAGAATTTCTGGTGCGGGGAGGGCCGGAGCGCGACCGGCTTGGCGTGGATCCGGATGGTGACGGGTTCGCCTGCGGATGGGATCCGCGCCCCTTCCGTGCGGCACGTCAATAACGTGCGATCCCCGAATCATGGGCCCAGGCGCGACGGGTTGCTGCCGGAGCTTGTGGTGATCCATTTTACCGCCATGGATAGCCTTGCGGCAGCGCGCCGGCGGCTTTGTGATCCTGCCGCGGAAGTATCGGCGCATTATCTGATCGGTCATGACGGCACAACGGAACTGCTGGTTCCGGAGGAGCATCGCGCCTGGCATGCCGGGGCAGGGCAATGGGCCGGGCGGGGTGATGTCAATTCACGGTCGATCGGAATTGAACTTGGCAATTGCGGTCTTGAACCTTTTCCCGAAGCGCAGATGGCCGCACTGGAACGGTTGCTGCCGGGGATTATGGCACGATGGAAGATCCCGGCGCATGGGGTGATCGGTCATTCGGATATGGCGCCGGGCAGGAAAGCCGACCCGGGGGGGCGGTTTGACTGGCGACGCCTGGCATTGGGGGGGCTTTCCGTTTGGCCCATGCGGGCGGTGGCCGTAGCTGACAGGGATGCTTTTCGTCGTGATGCACAGGCCTTCGGATATCCGGATGTGACGGATGATCTGCTTCTATCAGCCTTCCGTTTGCGTTTCGCACCCTGGCGGAGAGGGGCCTTGACGGGGGATGATTGTGCCGAAGCCGCCGATCTTGCGCGCCGCTTCGCGGTTGACGCGGGAACGATCCGCGCGTAGGGCTGGCGCCGCGCGGAGGGCTGGATGGCTGCGGCTACGCCAAGGGTCCCGTTTGGGAAACCGGGCGCGGACGAGGAAAGTCCGGACTCCATGAAGCAAGGGTGCCGGGTAACACCCGGCCGGGGCAACCCGAGGGAAAGCGCCACAGAGAACAGACAGCCCTCAATTCGGGGGTGATGGTGAAACGGTGGGGTAAGAGCCCACCGCGGCCCGGGCAACCGGGACGGCATGGCAAGCCCCACCCGGAGCAATGCCGAATAGGGGCCTCACGCGGGCCGGGCCTTCGGGTTTCGGAACCGCAGGGACGCTTCAGCCCAGGGGCCCGGGTTGGCAGCTTGACCGCCCCGGTGACGGAAGCGGCAGAAGAATGGTCATCCAGGGGGTGTGAACTCCCGGACAGAATCCGGCTTACAGGCTCTCCGCGCATCTTCATGGCCTGACCGTTTTGTCTGATCGGACCAGCCGCACGCGACCTGCCAATCCTGTGCAGCGGTTGTCAGGGCGTTCGTTTTTCGGGGTGTATGCGAACGTCCTGACGGGGTCGGGCTTGCACCTGCCCCGCGGTCGTTTAAGACTGAACAATCTAGGCAGGGAGAAATCAATGACTGATGCAAAATCAGATGGCGCACGGCATCCGGCGCTGGATTACCATGAGTTTCCGAAAGCGGGTAAACTGGAAATTCGCGCGACCAAGCCGCTTGCCAACGGGCGCGATCTGAGCCTTGCCTATTCGCCCGGCGTGGCCGAGGCCTGCCTTGAAATCAAGGAAGATCCGGCGAATGCCAGCCGCTATACATCGCGCGGGAATCTGGTTGCGGTGGTTTCCAATGGCTCGGCAGTGCTGGGGCTGGGTAATATCGGGGCGCTGGCCTCCAAGCCAGTGATGGAGGGCAAGGCCGTCCTGTTCAAGAAATTTGCCAAGATCGATTGTTTCGATATCGAGGTGGACCAGACCGATCCGGAAAAGCTGGCCGATATCGTCTGTGCGCTGGAGCCGACCTTTGGTGCAATCAATCTTGAAGATATCAAGGCGCCGGATTGTTTCATCGTCGAGCGGCTTTGCCGGGAGCGGATGAATATTCCCGTGTTTCACGATGACCAGCATGGCACGGCCATCGTGGTCGGTGCCGCAGCCACCAATGCGCTGCATGTGGCGGGCAAGAAATTTGATGAAATCAAGGTGGTTTCCACCGGCGGTGGCGCTGCGGGGATTGCCTGCCTGAATATGTTGCTGAAACTGGGTGTGAAGCGCGAAAACGTCTGGCTTTGCGATATCCACGGCCTGGTTCATGAAGGCCGCGAGGTGGATATGAACCCTCTCAAGGCCGAATTCGCGCAAAAGACCGATCTGCGCCGGCTTGAAGAGGTGATCGAGGGGGCGGATCTGTTTCTGGGCTTGTCCGGGCCGGGCGTGTTGAAGCCCGAAATGGTCGCGCGGATGGCAAAACAGCCGATTATCTTTGCGCTGGCCAATCCCACCCCCGAAATCCTGCCCGAGGTCGTGCGGGAGGTGGCGCCGGATGCCATTATTGCCACCGGGCGCAGCGATTATCCCAACCAGGTTAACAATGTATTGTGTTTTCCGTTCATCTTTCGCGGCGCGCTGGATGTGGGTGCGACCCAGATCAACGATGCGATGGAACTGGCCTGTATCGAAGGGATCGCGGCCTTGGCACGGGCCACGACCAGCGCGGAGGCCGCCGCCGCCTATCAGGGGGAAAAGTTGAGCTTCGGTGCAGAATACCTGATCCCGAAACCCTTTGATCCGAGATTGATCGGTGTGGTGGCGACGGCGGTTGCAAAGGCCGCAATCGAAACCGGGGTGGCAATGCGGCCGATTGACGATCTGGAGGTCTATAAACGGCGGCTTGATGGTTCGGTCTTCCGTTCCGCCCTGATCATGCGGCCGGTCTTTCAGGCGGCAGCGATGCTGGAACGACGGATCGTTTTTGCCGAGGGTGAAAATGAACGCGTCCTGCGTGCGGCCAATGCGATGATTGAGGAAACCACGGACAAGCCGATCCTGATAGGTCGTCCGGAAGTGGTGGCAAACCGCTGTGAACGGGCGGGTCTTCCGATCCGGCCGGGACAGGATTTTGAAATCGTGAATCCCGAAAATGACCCGCGCTATCGCGATTATTGGGAAACATATCACGAATTGATGGCCCGGCGCGGGGTTACGCCGGATACGGCCCGCGCGGTGATGCGCACCAATACCACGGCCATCGCTGCCGTGATGGTGCAGCGCGGTGAGGCGGATAGCATGATCTGCGGCACATTCGGCCAATATCTGTGGCATCTGAACTATATCCGTCAGATCCTCGCGCAGGACGGTCTGCATCCGGTCGGGGCGCTGAGCCTGATGATCCTGGAGGATGGCCCGCTTTTCGTGGCCGATACGCATGTCCATTCCGACCCGACCCCGGAACAGATCATGGAAGTCACGATCGGCGCGGCGCGGCATGTTCGGCGCTTTGGTGTCACACCGAAAATCGCGCTTTGTTCGTCTTCCCAGTTTGGCAACCTCGAAAATGACAGCGGCAGGCGGATGCGCCGGGCGATGGAACTGCTGGATGAACAGCAACCCGATTTTGCCTATGAAGGGGAGATGCATGTGGATTCGGCGCTCGATCAGATGCTTCGCGACCATATTTTCCCGGGCAGCCGTTTTGACGGGGCGGCCAATGTGCTGATCTTCGGCAATGTCGATACCGCCTCCGGTGTCCGTAATATCCTGAAAATGAAGGGGGGCGGACTGGAGGTCGGCCCGATTCTGATGGGGATGGGCAACAGGGCGCATATTGTGACATCGTCGATTACCGCAAGGGGCTTGTTGAACATGTCCGCCTTGGCAGGGACCTCCGTTGCGCATTATGGATGATGCATCCCGGGCCGATCATGCCGCAGGCTGACCCGGTATTCCGAATTATGATTGCTGCCTGCGGGCAGGCCAGGGACAGAAGGAATATCCGTATTGGCCGTACATGACTATGGAACGATAATTCGCTGGACGGGAAACCGGGGCGAGGGGACGGCGCATTACCGCAGCTATGATCGGCATTGGGATGTTGCGGTGCCGGGAAAGCAGGTTATCCATTGTTCCAATGATCCGCTGCTGGGGGGCGATCCGGGGAAGATGAACCCTGAAGATCTGCTTCTGTCGGCGCTTTCGGCCTGTCATATGCTTTGGTATCTCCACTACGCTTCCGAAGCGGGTGTCGTCGTCATAGGCTATGAGGATAACCCGACCGGACAAGGCGAGGTTGAACCCGGCGGTGCGGGGCGTTTCCTTTCGGTAACGCTGCGGCCCGATATTACCGTTGTGCCGGGAACGGATCTGGCATTGGCCGAAGCGCTTCATGCCCGTATCCCCGAGGTCTGCTTTATCGCGCGTTCGGTATGCTTCCCGGTTCATCATGAGCCGGTTTTCCATATTGCCGAATAGGGATCAGATTGTCGTGACCGGTTGTTTGCACAATATGCCGTTTTGATGATCGGGGATAGGATGATGGCAGATTCTGATTCGCGGCCCGGATAAAATTCGTGAACGGCGGCTGGGCATAGTCACAGACTTTCCAAAAACTTCAATGACTTTAGGGAAAACTGAATATCTTCATTTCGAAAAGGCGGCTTTAGCCCCTATAATAGGGCTAGAAAGCGCGAATCATTTGGTCATTTGTTGTGAAATTTCAAAGATAGGATTCAGAGAAAGCACTTAAAACCTACGGGAGCACCAGCTGCGAAATACCTATACCGTCCTCTTCCGCACCGGGCGCTCCCGCCATACTCGTCACAAGTGAACATCGCTTATATACGCCTCTTACCGAGGCGTGTAAACGATGATTACTTTTCATCCAATTAGAGAATGTCTGATAAGAGCGCGCATCATCATGGCAACCTGAGGCAGGCCTTGCTGGACCGGGCAATGGAGGCCGCCCGACAGGGTACGATTGAGGAATTGTCCCTGCGCCAGGTTTCGCGGGAACTGGGTGTTTCTGCCGGTGCGGCCTATCGTCATTTTGACAGCAAGGAAAGCTTGCTGCGTGAGGTTGCCGCGCTGGGGTTTGACAAGATGGCGGCAGCCTTTGAGGCGGCGATGCCGTTTGACACCACGCCCCGTGATTCCGCCGAAGCGGTGTTGCGTTTCGCCCGGCTGGGGCAGGCCTATGTTGTTTTCGCGCGGGAAAACTACGGGCTTTGGCGCCTCATGTTCGGTCCTACGGGTGTTCCAATGGCCGAAACCACGCATCGGGGGGCGAATACCTATCTCTGGCTGCAGAAAACGATACAGGAGCTGTATGATACAGACCTGTTGAGGCGGGAACCCAACCACGATGATGAGATGCTGCTGTGGTCCATGGTCCATGGAATGGCGGACTTGTCCGTTTCCCCGACATTGATCCACCCGATGGATGAGGCAATGATGTTCAGGCTGTGTTCACGGGTCTTGCGGGGCTTCCTGGCAGCCGCGTGAACGCGCTGGAAAAGTGCCGGCAGGGGCGGTGTGGCCTCACTTCCCCCTGGGTTTGGCACGCAGGGTCGGATCAGCTTCGCGCGGATCCTCGGGCCAGGGGTGACGGGGGTAACGGCCGCGCATTTCCTTGCGGACATCGGCATAGGAACTGGCCCAGAACCCCGGCAGGTCCATCGTGACCTGTACCGGTTTCGATCCCGGCGATAACAGCGTGATCCTGAGCGGGAGCGCCTTCGGCCCGATCATGGGATGTTCCGTGACCCCGAAAACTTCCTGCAACCGCAATTCGATGGAAGGGTTTTCGCCCGAATAATCGATGGGGATCCGCCTGCCCAGCGGTGTTTCGAAATGGGAGGGTGCCGCATGATCGAGGGCCTGCATCCTGTCCCAGCCGATATGGGCGCGAAGTGCGTCCCTCAGGTCGAGATTGCGTAAATCCGTTTCGGTTCTGACCCCGGAAAGATAGGGTAATATCCAGTCCTCCGCTGAGGCCAGGAGCGCCTGATCGGACATGTCTGGCAGATCCATCCCTTCGGACCGGCAAAGAGCAGCGCGGTCGCGGAGCCGTGCCGCGGCTGCGGGCCATGGTAATCCGATCAGGCGCAACCCCGCCAAGGCGGCCCGGGCAACTGCCTCTACAGGAGGATCGTTCCAGATCCTGTCATCCAGCGCGATTTGGCCAAACCTTTCCTGTTTTCGCGAAAGGACACGTCCTTCACGCCGATCCCATTCGCAGATATCATGCCAGAGGATCTGATCTGCAAAAACGGCGCGCAGTTCTGCCTCGGAGATCGGGGCTGCCTGACGAATCCTGGCTTCACGCCGATCGCCGTCCAGATCGGTGGCGACGATCAGGCGATGTCCCGCCAGCGGTGCGTCCGCCTCCAGTGCCGCGCCCTTGCCGCCGGATAGCAGATAACGGGGCGCGTCACCCTTGCGGCGCAATCCCACGCGGTCCGGATAGGCGAGTGCGGCAAGTTGCCCGATACTCAATCCACTTTGGCCGCCCTTGCGGGCCAGTCGTCTGGTTTCCGCGCGAATGCGTTCGACAACGCCGCGATCCACGCCATGGGGATGTTCCGCCTCGAATTGCCCCGGATTTTCGACAGCTTTCAGCCGTAGCGCCAGATCCGGGGAGGCACCGCGAATGGGGTCGCGTTCCGACAGGATCGCGGCAAGCATGGCCGCGCGTTGGCTGCCATTCGCAATGGTCAGCATATGGCCCAGTCGGGGATGCAGCGGAAGTGCCGCGAGGATATGACCATGATCGGTGATCCTGCCTTCCTTCAGGGCGCCGAGGGTGGTCAGCAGGGTGTTTGCTTCGACCATGGCCCCGGGGTTCGGGGGGGTCAGGAAGGACAAGCCATTGCCTCCGCCCCAGACGGCAAGCTCAAGTGCCAGCGGGGTCAGGTCGGCCGCCTCGATTTCTGCAGGCGGGTAGGGGGCGAGCGCGCCTTCCTCGCCCCGCGTCCAGAGCCGGTAGCAATATCCATGGGCCACCCGTCCGGCACGGCCACGGCGTTGTTCGGCCTCGGCCCTGGTTACCCTTTCCGTGATCAAACGGGACATGCCCGAATTCGGGTCGAACCGCGCGCGCCGCGCGCGCCCGGCATCCACCACGATGCGAATATCCGGGATGGTCAGTGAGGTTTCGGCAATGGCCGTGGCCAGAACGATCTTGCGACTGTCTTTTGCGGGACGCAAAGCCGCCTTCTGGGCCGCGAAATTCATGGCGCCGAAAAGCGGATGGAGGGTGCAGCCCGTTGGGAGTTTTCCGTTCAATGCGGCCCCGGTGCGGCGGATTTCCCCTTCCCCGGGCAAAAAGGCCAGAAGGCCGCCTTCGGGAATGTCTTCCAGCGCCTGCAGGATCAAGGTGGCTATTTCCGCCTCCAGCCGCGCGCGGGTGGGCAGGGGGCGGTGCAGCCAGCGTGTCTCCACCGGGAAGGCGCGGCCTTCGGCAGTGATCAGGGGCGCGTTCCCCATCAGCGCGGCGACCGGGGCCGCATCCAGGGTGGCGGACATCGCAAGCAGGATCAGATCCCCGCGCAGCGCCTCCCGTACCTCAAGGGCCAGCGCCAGGCCAAGATCGGCATTCAGGGAACGTTCGTGAAACTCGTCAAAGAGAATTGCGCCAATACCCTCCAACCCGGGATCGGACTGGATCATCCGGGTCAGGATGCCCTCGGTTACCACTTCGATCCGGGTTGCGGGGGAAAGCCTGGTTTCCCCGCGCATGCGATATCCGACGGTTTGCCCGATCTCCTCACCCAGCATCTCTGCCATGCGTTCGGCCGCGCCCCGCGTTGCGAGGCGACGGGGTTCAAGCATGAGGATCCGCCCTCCGGTCAGCCCGGCCTCCAGAAGGGCAAGCGGCACGCGGGTGGTTTTCCCCGCGCCGGGGGGGGCCTGAAGGACGGCCATGCGATCCTTGCGCAATGCGGTGATCAGCGCGGGGATGACCTCATCGATGGGCAGGGATATGGGGGCCGTTTTCGTCACGTAGCCCTTATCGCCGGATCATGCTCGCTTTACCATAGACCGTATCGGTCGATATCTCGACGACGCGCATCCGGCCATTGCCAAGTGGTGCATAGCTCAGGCTGAAGGGAAAGCGCGTCTTTTCGGCCATGTCCTTGGCGGAAAACCCGGCAAGACGGCGATATTCGCCCGAACAGACAACCCTGTCCCCCTGTTTCTGGGGGCGTGACAGGGTGATTTGCGTGGCGCGGCGACCGTCGAAGATCTTGACGCTGGACTTGCATTCCTGCCCGGCATCGACATCCCTCAATGTGGCGTAAAGCGATGTCAGGGGATCCACCGTGCCGCCCATTGTCCTGGGGTCGACCTTGCTGGGACGGGAAGGTTCGGTCGTGACCTTGGCCGGGACCCCGCGGCGATATTCGATCTGGCTCTTGCCCCGCCGTTTTCCCGTATCGGCCTCCTCGGAATAGCGCGCAGGGGTGTAACGGCTTCCGGAAACGGCCCCGTTCGCCTTCGCGGTATAGCTGAACTTTCGCAGCATGGCCGCGATGCCGGAACTTTGCAGCCTGCCGGAAACGGCATAGCGATTGCCCTCCTGCGCGCCGGAAAAGACCAGCCGCCCCGCGGTTATGCCTTTCAGGATGACATCGAAGGTCGCCTTGTCCTCGATACGGTTCGATTGCGCAAAGGCGGCGGTGGCCGGGCCGAAGGCGATTGCAAGGATCAGGGTCAGACGGGCAAGGGGGGGCATTCGTAAATCCTCAGTCAGGGCCGGATCGTGGCCCTGCCCAAGGATAGGCGGCGACACCGCGCAAAAAAACCCCGCTTTTCAGGGCTGCGTTGACATTTCCGTGCTTGCGGCTTTGGTTGGGCGAAACCTTGCCGGAGCCTGCATATGGATGTTTCTGAATTGGCAGCGAAGATCGTCGCAGGCGATCGGAGGGCGCTGGCGCGCGGCATCACGCTGGTGGAAAGTTCGCGCGTGGATCATCGCCGTGCCGCGCTGGAGCTGACGGAAACCTTGCGCAAGGCGGAACGGCAGGCCCTTCGGATCGGGCTTTCGGGGACGCCGGGCGTGGGCAAGTCCACGTTTATCGAAGCTTTCGGAATGATGTTGATTGAAGCAGGGTTGCGTGTGGCGGTTCTGGCGGTTGATCCTTCCTCTGCCCGGACCGGCGGTTCGATTCTGGGTGACAAGACGCGGATGGAACGGTTGAGCCGAAGTTCCCGGGCCTTCATCCGGCCCTCACCCAGCCAGACGCAACTGGGCGGGGTTGCCCGGCGCACGCGGGAAGCCGTGACAATTTGCGAGGCGGCCGGTTTTGACGTGGTGCTGATCGAAACGGTCGGGGTCGGGCAATCTGAAACCCTGGTATCGGAACTTTGTGATCTTTTCACCCTGTTGCTTGCCCCTGCGGGGGGGGATGAATTGCAGGGTGTGAAGCGCGGGATCATGGAGATGGCCGATCTGATCCTTGTGAACAAGGCGGATGGGGATCTTCGGCAACTGGCGACAAGGACTTGCGCGGATTATGCCGGGGCGCTGCGGCTGATGCGGCACAGGCCGCAGGACCCGCAGGGCTTTCCAAAGGCGCTGACGGTTTCGGCCGTGACGGGTGAAGGCTTGGCGAAAGCCTGGGGGGAAATGCAGGTCTTGAACGAATGGCGGCGCGAACATGGCCATTGGCAAGGCCGGCGTGCCACTCAGGCCCGGCACTGGTTTGAGGCAGAGGTAAGACAGGGATTGCTGGCTGCGCTGGACATGGATCCGGATATCCGCGCCGCCATGGCTGAAACCGGCGCGCGTGTCGCCTCTGGGCAGGAAGGACCCGAGGCAGCGGCGGCAGCCATGCTGGCGCGTATCAAGGCGTTGCGCCCGGATTGAACCCGCCCATTTCTACGTTTCGGCGGCTTTCAGCAACTGCGCCCTGTCGATTTGGAAGGCCCGGGCAAAACCGCCATTCAGCATGACGGAAACCGGCATGAGCCGCACGAAGGCAAAATCCGTGAAATCGATATAGAGCTTTGATTTCGGGTGATCGGCCAGCCAGTGATCACGCAGCGCCGGGCGTTGTCCGGGCGGCGCAAAATGTGCTTCGGCACGGATCATCAGCCGGGGATGGGTCAAGGGGTCGCCCTTCGGGCCGGGTTCCCCCACCATCACCGCACAGGCAGGCATGGATCGCAATCCCGCGCTATGGGGGGCGAGGTCGGAAATCAACGTAAGCGGGCAGTTTTCCGCATCCAGACCGAAGGCGATCCGGCTTATGGCGGGGTGTCCGGTTTCCGGTGCCTGATAGGCCAGCGCGGCAAAACGCGCTTCGCGCAGGATCTCGTGGCAAAGCGCAAGTGCTTCGGCATCTGCGGGTTGGATCGGATTGGCGTGCTGCGGCATTGTCGGCTTTCATGGCCTTTTTCAGGACCTCGTAATGGTATCGCTGCCTTGGGGGTGAAACAAGGTATCTCCGGTCTGCGAAAACCGGTTTGCGATGGGCCGGGGCGAAATGATTCGCGGCGGATTGTCCGCACGATGCGCCTATTGGCGTATCGAGGCCTCACGCTGTTACAGGCGGGTTCAAGGGGGCAATTCGCGGAATATCCTTGGCAAATATGCGCAATTTGTTGGAATTGTGAACGGCTAGCGGATTGAAAACAATTTCCAAAATGGCTTTGAAATGCAAAATATTTACAATTATACGAAAGTATCAGTTAATAAATTTACAAAAAAATCTTTTTTATAAAGATAGTTAGCTAAAAATTGACACATGGAGAAACTGGGTTCAAAAAGGGGTGAGGAGCGTGACCCGAATGGTCGCGAATTGGGGGATCGGGGCGCCTTGCCGCGCTGCCGGAGAGGAGATCGAAGATGTCGCAACCGGGACCGTCGCAAGGGGTCTACCCCGCCTCGGAAGAGTTCATGGCGCAGGCCCATGTGGATGCGGACCGCTATGAGGATCTCTATGCGGCCTCCATTTCTGATCCTGCCGCCTTCTGGGCGGCGGAGGCAAAGCGTATCGACTGGATGCGCCCGTTTACCAAGGTCAGGGATACCGATTTCACGTTCGGACAGGTTTCCATCAAGTGGTTCGAGGATGGCGTTCTGAATGTCGCCGCCAACTGCATTGACCGCCACGTTGCCACGCGCGGGGATCAGGTGGCGATCATCTGGGAACCTGATGATCCGAAAACGCCCGCGCAGCATATCACCTATCGTCAGCTTCTGGAAAATACCTGCCGCATGGCCAATCTCCTCAAGGCGCAGGGGGTGGCGCAGGGCGATCGTGTGATCATCTATCTGCCGATGATCCCGGAGGCTGCCTATGCGATGCTTGCCTGTGCGCGGATCGGGGCCGTTCATTCCGTGGTCTTTGCAGGGTTTTCGCCGGACGCCCTGGCCAACCGGATCAATGATTGCGACGCCAAGGTGGTGATCACCGCCGATACCGCACCACGTGGCGGACGGCGTACCGCGCTCAAGGCGAATACCGATGCGGCGCTTGCCCATTGCGGGGATCAGGTGAAATGCCTTGTTGTGAAACATACCGGGGATGAAACCGGTTGGGACGCCGCCCGTGACGTGGATGTGAAGGCCGAAATGGCCGCTGCCTCATCGGAATGCCCCTGTGCCGAAGTAGGGGCGGAAGATCCGCTTTTCATCCTTTATACCTCGGGATCGACCGGCAAGCCGAAAGGGGTTGTGCACAGCTCGGGCGGGTATCTTCTTTTTGCCGCGATGACACATGAGATCACCTTTGATTATCATGATGGTGACATCTTCTGGTGTACGGCGGATGTCGGCTGGGTCACGGGGCACAGCTATATCATCTATGGGCCGCTGGCCAACGGTGCCACGACATTGATGTTCGAAGGTGTGCCAAC
Source organism: Pseudorhodobacter sp. (assembly GCA_047975325.1). Taxonomy (GTDB): domain Bacteria; phylum Pseudomonadota; class Alphaproteobacteria; order Rhodobacterales; family Rhodobacteraceae; genus JBKEDF01. Next base: position 35,472 of record JBKEDF010000070.1, read on the forward strand.
CTGGCCCGATGCGGGCCGTTTCTGGGAAGTATGCGCCAAGCACAAGGTCAATCAGTTCTATACCGCCCCGACGGCCATTCGCGCCCTGATGGGGCTGGGGCCGGAATGGATCGACAAGCATGATCTGTCCTCGTTGAAACTTCTGGGCACGGTGGGTGAGCCTATCAATCCTGAAGCCTGGAACTGGTACAACACCCATGTGGGCAAGGGAAAATTGCCCATTGTGGATACCTGGTGGCAGACGGAAACCGGAGGTCACATGCTGACCCCGATCCCGGGCGCGATCCCGACCAAGCCCGGCTCGGCCACAAAGCCGTTCTTTGGTGTGCAACCGGTGGTACTGGATGCTGCCACGGGGGAGGTCCAGACGGAAGTGGCGGCGGAGGGCGTGCTTGCCATTGCCGATAGCTGGCCGGGCCAGATGCGGACCGTCTGGGGCGATCACCAGCGTTTCCAGGAAACCTATTTCCAGCAATACAAGGGGTATTACTTTTCGGGCGATGGCTGCCGCAGGGATGCGGATGGCTATTACTGGATCACCGGCCGCGTGGATGACGTGATCAATGTCTCCGGGCACCGGATGGGAACAGCCGAGGTCGAAAGCGCGCTTGTTGCGCATGAACTGGTCGCCGAGGCTGCGGTGGTCGGATATCCGCATGCGATCAAGGGGCAGGGGATTTATGCCTATGTCACGCTGATGAATGATGTGGAACCGACCGACGATCTGCGCAAGGCGCTGGTGAAATGGGTCCGGACTGAAATCGGGCCCATTGCCTCCCCCGATCTGATCCAGTGGTCGCCGGGGTTGCCGAAGACCCGTTCGGGCAAGATCATGCGCCGCATCCTGCGCAAGATTGCCGAAAATGACTATGGCAGCCTGGGCGATACATCGACATTGGCCGACCCTTCGGTGGTCGAGGAATTGATCGAAAACAGGATGAACCGGGGCTGAGCGATGATGAAGGATCCGATGCCGCCCGCAGCCCCGATCCTTCCCGGCCCGTCAGATGCGGGTATCGAATTCAGGCAGCCCGCAAGATCCGGGATCTGCAACAGATGCGGCGGTACGGCCTCCACGCGCCGGGCTGCCGACATTGCCGAAGGGCCGGGGGCGCTGCTTGCAGCCCCTCCGGCCCGGACGGCCGCCCGATCATCCATGATGAGGTTCGGATGATGTTCCACCACCTTGAAACCCCGCGAGGGGCCGAAACGATGGCGAAGGATCCTTCCCTCATCCCCGGATGGGTATCGGGATAAAGCGAGCGGCTGCCCCCAGCGAACGGGGCGGCCTGGCAAATATGCAGGAGTATGGACAATGACGGATAAAACGTCATCGAACGCCTATTGGCGTGCGAATATTCGATTGATCTTCGGCTGCCTGGTCGTCTGGTTCATCTGTTCTTTCGGTTTCGGCATCTTGTTGCGGCCCATGCTGTCCGGGATCGCCATCGGCGGGACGGATCTGGGGTTCTGGTTTGCCCAGCAGGGATCCATCCTTGTCTTTCTCGTTCTGATCTTCTTCTACGCCTGGCGGATGAACAAGATCGACGCTGAACATGACGTGGAAGAATAGGGGGCGGCACAATGGATCAGTTTACCCTCAATCTTCTTGTCGTCGGCGCGACTTTCGCGCTTTACATCGGTATCGCGATTTGGGCCCGGGCGGGTACGACGGGCGAATTCTATGCTGCGGGCCGGGGGGTCAACCCGGTCATGAACGGCATGGCCACGGGTGCGGACTGGATGTCGGCGGCCTCCTTTATCTCCATGGCGGGGATTATCGCCTTTGGTGGCTATGATACCTCGGCCTATCTTATGGGCTGGACCGGGGGCTATGTGCTGCTGGCCATGCTGCTTGCACCCTATCTGCGTAAATTCGGCAAATATACGGTGCCGGAATTCATCGGTGATCGCTTTTACAGTTCAAGCGCACGGATGGTTGCGGTGATCTGCCTGATCACGGCTTCGGTGACCTATGTGATCGGCCAGATGACGGGTGTCGGGGTTGCGTTTTCGCGCTTTCTTGAGGTTTCGAATACCACGGGCCTCCTGATTGGTGCGGCGATCGTCTTTCTCTATGCCGTTCTGGGCGGTATGAAGGGCATCACCTATACGCAGGTTGCGCAATATGTGGTGCTGATTGTCGCCTACACGATCCCGGCGGTCTTCATCTCATTGCAACTGACCGGCAACCCGATTCCGGCGCTTGGGCTTTTCTCCGACGCCAAATCCACCGGTGAGCCGATCCTGACCACGTTGAACGGCATGCTCGCCGATCTGGGTTTCGTTTCCTATACACAGCAGCATGATACCACGTTGAACATGTTCCTTTTCACCGTGTCGCTGATGATCGGGACGGCGGGCCTGCCGCATGTGATCGTGCGTTTCTTCACGGTGCCGAAAGTGGCCGATGCGCGGTCTTCGGCAGGTTGGGCGCTGGTCTTCATTGCGCTTCTGTACCTGACTGCCCCGGCAGTGGGGGCCATGGCGCGGATGAACCTGATTGGCACCTTCTATCCCAACGGGACGACCGAGGCCGCACTGTCGCTGGAGGAGATCGAAACCCGGGAGGATCTGAACTGGGTCCGCAACTGGGAAACGACCGGGCTTCTGGCATTCGATGACAAGAATGGCGACGGGCTGATCGAATACCTGGCGGATACGGAGGCCAATGAGCTTTCGGTCAATCGCGATATCATGGTTCTGGCCAATCCTGAGATTGCCAATCTGCCTGGCTGGGTCATTGCACTGGTCGCGGCGGGCGGGCTGGCTGCGGCGCTGTCGACGGCAGCGGGGCTTTTGCTTGCGATTTCCTCGGCGGTGTCACATGACCTGATCAAGGGCCAGATCAATCCCGCGATTTCCGAAAAGGGCGAACTTCTGGCCGCGCGGATCTCGATGGCGGTGGCGATCGGGGTGGCAACCTGGCTGGGCCTCAATCCGCCGGGTTTTGCGGCGCAGACAGTGGCACTGGCCTTTGGCCTGGCTGCGGCTTCGATCTTCCCGGCGCTGATGATGGGCATCTTTTCCAAACGCATCAACAACAAGGGTGCCGTGGCGGGAATGGTGGCCGGTCTGCTGGTGACGGTGATCTATATCTTCCTGCACAAGGGATGGTTCTTCATTCCCGGCACGAACAGCTTCACCGATGCGGATCCACTGTTGCTTTCGATCAAATCGACCTCCTTCGGAGCGGTCGGGGCGTTGGTGAATTTCGTGGTGGCCTATTTCGTGTCCAACGCGACGGAAGAACCTCCGCAAGAGGTGCAGGATCTGGTCGAATCGATCCGTATCCCGAAAGGCGCAGGCGAAGCGACCCTGCATTGACAATGGTGCGCGCGCCGCGGTTTTTCCGGGGTGCGCGCCCCCTTCCTGCGGGAGGATCGAATGGAGCCTGACATCGCTGCGATCCACGGGTTTCTTGAAACCGTCCATCCCTATGATGCGCTGCCGGATGGGGAACATGCCCGGCTTGCACGCGCCATCACCCGCAAGGCCTATCCCGCCGGGGCAGAGATTTATCATGAAGGGGCGCCGCTTGCGGGGATTTATCTTGTCGAAAGCGGGCGGGTGGAGGTGACAGATGCCTCCGGTGCGGTGGTGTCGATCCTGGGTCCGCAGAGTTCCTTCGGGGAACGCGGGCTCCTGCGTGACGGATATGCGGCGACCACCGCGCGGGCGCAAGGCGATGCGGTCCTGCTTTGCCTGCCTGCCGGGGATCTCCGGCGGCTGATCGCCGGGGAACCTGTCATTGCGCGTTTCTTTGCACATGGGCGCGATACGGGACGGCGCCGCACGGGTCTTGCAACGCAGAAAGTGGCGGATCTCATGGCGCGGCCCGCGGTTTCCGTCAGACCCGATACCCCGATCCTTCGTGCTGCGGCACTGATGCGGGACAGGAAGGTTTCCTCGCTTGGGGTGGTTGCGCAAGATGATCATTTGCTGGGTCTTGTCACGACGCGGGACATGACGGGCCGGGCGCTGGCCGAAGGGCTGGATCCGCAAGGCCCCGTAAGCGGGATCATGACCCCCGATCCGATCAGGGTCGCGCCGGATGACCTGGGGGCGGATGTTCTGCAGGCAATGCAGGAACATGGCGTGGGCCATTTGCCCGTGGTGGAGGCCGGCCGTCTTGTCGGCATGGTGACGCAAACCGATATTACCCGCTTTCAGGCGGTCTCCCCGGCGCTTCTGGCGCGTGAGGTTGCACAGGCCGGATCGATGGGGCAACTGGCCGCCGTAACCGCACGTATCCCCCGGTTGCTGGTGCAACTGGTTGCGGCCAACAGCGCCCATGAGGTGGTCACGCGGTTGATCACCGATATTGCCGATGCCGTGACACGCCGTCTTTTACGGCTGGCAGAGGCCGAATTGGGCCCGCCTCCCGTTCCCTATCTTTGGCTTGCCTGCGGATCGCAGGGACGCCAGGAACAGACGGGCCATTCCGATCAGGATAACTGCCTGTTTCTGGACGATGCCGCGACCGAAGAAGACATGGCATATTTCGCGGCCCTGGCAGGATATGTCAGCGATGGGCTGAATGCCTGCGGATATGTCTACTGTCCCGGTGACATGATGGCGACCAACCCGCGCTGGTGTCAGCCCGTCAGGGTCTGGCGTGACTATTTCCGGGGCTGGGTGACAACCCCGGATCCGATGGCGCAGATGCTGGCCTCGGTCATGTTCGATCTGCGCCCGATCGGTGGTGAGACCGGCCTTTTTCACGACCTGCAGCGTGAAACACTGGAGATGGCCGCGCAAAATTCGATCTTTGTTGCGCATATGGTTGCCAATTCGTTGCATCACACACCGCCCCTGGGTCTGCTGCGCGGTTTTGCGACATTGCGGTCGGGGAAATACAAGGGTCATATCGACCTCAAACATGGCGGGGTTGTTCCGGTGACGGATCTTGGCCGTGTCTACGCGCTGATCGGAAGAATCGAGGCGGTGAACAGCCGCGCGCGGCTTCTGGCGGCAGAGGAGGCGGGCGTGATTTCCGTGTCCGGTGCGCGGGAACTGGTTGAAGCCTATGACATGATCGCGGAGATCCGGCTGGAAAATCAGGCCCGGTTGATCCGTTCGGGTCGCACTGCCGATAATTTCATGGCGCCTTCCGACCTGTCGGATTTCGAACGCTCGCATTTGCGCGATGCTTTCGTGGTGGTGCGCCGCATGCAATCTGCGCTGGGCCAGTCCCGGGGGGCGCGGATCTGATGGGGGAAGGTAATGCTCTTTGATCTGATTGTGGTGATTTGTGCGGGTTTCGCACTGGCCGGGACGTTGATGATCTTGCGCAGATTGTCAGGCAATCGCCTGCCCGGCTGGCTGGTCCCGGCATCGGCGGGGCTGGGGATGCTCACCTATGCGATCTGGAGCGAATATAGCTGGTATGACCGTGTGACCGGCGCGCTACCTGATGGTGTTGTTGTACTCTCCGCCCCGGCGGAAACGATGCCCTACCGGCCCTGGACCTATCTGCGGCCATTACATCTGCGCTTTCTGGCGCTGGATGGGGGCGGTATGACTAGGGTGGCGGAAAATCCCGACATCCGGCGGGCGCGGGTTCTGGCGGTTGCACGCTGGCAGCCGGTTGCGACGGTGGATATTGCGGTGGATTGCGCGGGTGCGCGGCGCGCCGATCTGTTTGCAGGGGCGCAACTGATGCCTGATGGCAGCCTGACAGGCGCAAAATGGCGTGCGGTTCCCCCGCAGGACAGCCTGCTGAGCGCGGCTTGCAAGGAGGGATGATATGGCCAGGGATGATGCACATCGCTATCGCATTCTTGTCGTTGAGGATGAAGAAAATATCGCGGTCGCGCTGCATTACCTGATCATGCGCGAAGGCTATGGCCATGATCGGATTGCCAATGGTGCCGCGGCGCTGGAACGGATTCGTGAAACCCGGCCCGATCTGGTGCTTCTTGATGTGATGCTGCCGGAAATGTCGGGCTATGAAATCTGCCAGAGCGTGCGGCTTGATCCTGCATTGGCCGATGTGAAAATCCTGATGATGACGGCGCGGGGGTCATCCATCGAACAGAAAAAGGGGCTGGCGCTGGGTGCGGATGGGTTTATCTCCAAGCCCTTCGAACTGAAGACCCTGCGGCAGGAAATCAGGCGGCTCCTGGGGTTGGAGGGCTGATCGTGCTGTCGCGCCTGGGCCTGCGGCTGCGGATCTTTTTGTTTTTCGCGGCATTGGCCCTTGGTGCGGTTACCATCATGGGTGCGGGGCTGGCGCTGGCCTATCGTCGTGCGGCTGCGCCGGAACTGCTGGGCGCCTTCGTGCAGGGTGGACTGATCGGCGGGTTTGGCATTCTGGGGCTGACTGTCTGGATCTGGTATCTGTTCGATATCAACCTGGCCCGCCCGATCGGGGCACTGGCCGCCTCATTGCGCGCCCGGACCCATGCCGGGGCGGGCGGTGAGGTGGCATCCGCGCGTTATCTGGGGGATCTGGCCCCCGCCGCTGCCTCTGCCGCCGATCAGCTTGCCAGGACACGTTCCGCCCTATCGGAACATGTGGCGCGGGAAACCACGCGGCTTGCGACCGAAAAGGCACGGCTGGAGGCGCTGCTTTCCGATGTGGCGGCAGGTGTGCTGGTTTGTTCGGGGGAACACAGGATTGTCTTTTACAATGGCAGTGCCTCGGCGCTGATGGGGGGGATGCCGGGTCTTGATCGCGATCTTTTCGAACTGCTCCATGATGGGCCGATCCGCGAGGCGCGCGATCGTTTGCTGGAAACTGGTGACGGGGATGCGGCGTCGGATCTTCTTTGTTCTACACGGGATGGCGCGCGGCTGTTGGCGGCACGGATGCGGCTTTTGCCCGCAACCGCAAAGGCCGCACCCGGTTACGTTCTGACCCTGCGCGATGCGACGGCGGAGATCGCGGCACAAACCGAAGCCATGGCCGCGCGCAGCGCACTGCTGGAAGGTGTCCGCCGCCCGGTTTCCAATCTGAACGCCCTCTTGGCGGCCCTGCCCGAAGACAGCCCGCCACCTTCCGATCTGGTCCTTGCGTTGCAGGCGGAAATCCATGGCCTGTCGGGGCAGGTCCGTGACCTGGCGGCGGGGCAGGAGGAAAACCCCTTGGCGGGACAGCCTTTCCAGATTACCCGTGCCTCGGACCTCATGGATGGTCTGCGTGCCCGGATCGAGGCCGGGGGCGGTGAGGTCGAGGTGACGAACGATGCGCTTCTGCTCCGCTGCAACGGCTTTGAGATCGTGGCCCTGATGGCCTATCTTGCGGCAAAGTTGCAGCAGGGGCAGATCGCCGGGCGATTTTATCTGGAACTGACGGAATCGGGGGCGCTTGCATTGTTGCGACTGCGCTGGACGGGGGCGGTCCTGCCCGTGGCGCGGCTTGAAGAATGGCTGATCGGCATTCCGGACCCCGGAAGGCCACAAAGATCCGCCGGGGATGTGGTCAGGGCGCATGCAACCGAAATCTGGCCTGAAACCGGGCCTGACGGTGCGGCAATGATTTGCCTGCCGCTGCGCCTGGCCCGGCTTGCAGGGCCACGGCCGGAACCCGTAATGCGCCGGGTGGTCTATGATTTCGACCTGCTGGAAAAACCGCAGGAAGCGGATCTTGCAAGGCGCCGCCTTGCCGATCTGGTCTATGTGGTCTTCGATACCGAAACCACCGGGCTTATGCCCGATCAGGGTGATGAGATTGTCCAGATCGCCGCCATGCGGATTGTCAATGGCCGCCTGGTTGCGGGGGAAATCCTGAACCGGCTGGTCAATCCGGGCCGTTCTATCCCGGCGGTTTCAACCAGGGTGCATGGAATTACCGATGAGATGGTGGCCGATGCGCCGGATATCACGCGGGTGGGACGGATCTTTCGGCAATTTGCGCGGGATGCGGTGTTGATTGCACATAATGCGCCCTTTGACATGGCCTTCCTGCGCCGTCACGAGGCCGGGATCGGGGCATCATTCGACCATCCGGTGCTGGATACGGTGCTGATCTCCGCAGTCTTGTTCGGGCAGCATGAACCCCATGATCTCGACGCGCTTTGCCATCGTCTGGGGATCACCATTCCCGAAGAGGCGCGCCATACTGCGCTTGGCGATACGCGGGCGACGGCGGAGGCCTTTTTGCGGATGCTGCCCATGCTGGAGGCGCGCGGGATCGTGACATTCGGGGAATTGCTGCACCAGATGCGTCGTCACAGGCGCCTGCTCCGGGATCTGAACTGAATATCTGGGCGGGCTGCGCGCGCCAATCCCGGGTGAGGCCTTGTCAGCTGCATAACACGGGGTTTTCAGGCCTCGAAAGGATCGGCAGGGTAGGTGACCCCGGTCAGGTAAAGACCATCGGGGGGGCAGACCGGACCGCAGGCGGCGCGGTCACGGGCTTTCAACGCCTCATCGACCCGGATCGGTGGCCAGGCCCCCGCGCCGACCCTTTCCAGGGTGCCAACAATGGAGCGGACCTGATTGTGCAGGAAGGACCGGGCCCGGAGCATAAGGCGGATTTCAGCACCACCGGGATAGTGCCGGGTTTCAATGGTGATTTCATCCAATGTCTTTTCCGGGGAGGCCGCCTGACACATGGTGGAACGGAAGGTGGTGAAATCATGGTGGCCGATCAGATGGGCTGCGCCCTCACGCATTGCGGCGGTATCGAGGGGGTGGCCGACGCGCCAGGCAAGACCTCTGTCATGGGTCAGTGGCGCCCTGCGTGAAATGAGGCGAAACAGGTAACGCCGTTCCCGTGCCGAAAACCGGGCATGGAAATCATCCGACACCCGCGCGCAGGCGATGATTGCCGCGGGATGGGGGCGCAGATGGGCATTGATCGCACCCATCAGGCGGAAGGGATCCCAATCCCGTGTCAGATCGCAATGGGCGACCTGGCCAGTGGCATGCACGCCCGCATCTGTGCGCCCGGCTGCGGCAATCCCGTGATCGCGGGGTTCAAGCCTTGCCAGCGCCGCCTCGATCGCGCCCTGTACCGAAAGTTGCCCCCCCGCCTGGCGTTGCCAGCCGCAGAAAGGTCCGCCATCATATTCTATCTTCAGTACATATCGGGGCATGGATGCTGGTTACTCTGCCCGGGGGTTGAAGGGCAAGCCCGGGAATTCCCCCTTTGAACCCGCTCGCGTGATGCCTATCTTGAGCCTCGAGGCAATGAGGCGGCGACAGTGGTTCTGGGCAGGGTAGCGGATGAGGTGGCGCGCGGCGTGGAAAACGTCATGTCCGGGATTTCCGAGACGCTGTTTGAACCGGTGATCCGGCTGGGCGTCACGGGTCTGTCGCGTGCCGGCAAGACCGTGTTCATCACCAGCCTCGTGGCCAATCTTCTGGATCGGGGCCGCATGCCGCAGTTTTCGCCCACCCCCCGGATAGAGGCGGCTTTTCTGCAACCGCAGCCCGACGATACCCTGCCGCGCTTCGATTATGAAAACCATCTGGCTGCCCTGACCGGGGAGAAGCCACATTGGCCGGAATCGACCCGGGCCATTTCGGAACTCCGGCTGTCGTTGCGGGTCCGGCCTTCGGGGTTTCTGGGGGGGCTGATCGGCGGGGTGACGGGGCCGCGCAACGTGCATCTTGATATTGTCGATTACCCCGGCGAATGGCTGCTTGATCTGGCCCTGCTCGGCAAGAGCTATGCCGAGTGGTCCGACGGGGTTCTGGCGCGGATTGCGATGCGACCGGAGGCACGGGATTTTCTGGCCGCGATCCAGAATGAGGATGCCGCTGCATTGCTGGAGGAGCCACGCGCGCAGGCCCTGGCCGCAGCCTTTACCCGCTATCTGGTGGCGGCACGGGCGGCGGGCTGGTCCGATTGCACGCCGGGGCGGTTCCTGCTGCCGGGGGATCTGGCAGGCAGCCCGGTTTTGACTTTCGCGCCGCTGGCCAGGCCGGAATCACCCCGGCGCGGCAGCCTCTGGCGGGAGATGGACCGGCGTTTCGAGGCTTACAAGTCCCGCGTGGTCAAACCCTTTTTCCGGGATCATTTCGCGCGGATCGACCGGCAGGTCGTGCTCATGGATGTTCTGGGTGCCATCCATGCCGGGCCGCAGGCGCTGGAGGATATGCGCCGCACCATGGCGGAGGTCCTGGTGGCTTTTCGTCCGGGACAGAACGGGTTGCTGTCTTCGCTTCTGATGGGCAGGAGGGTGGACCGCATCCTGTTTGCCGCGACCAAGGCCGATCATCTGCATCACAGTCAGCATCCGCGCCTGACGGCGATCACCCAAGCACTGTTGCGCGATGCGCAGGATCGTGCGGCCTTTGCCGGGGCGGCGGTCCAGGCGATGTCGCTGGCAAGTCTGCGGGCCACGGTGGAGGAAAGCCGTGATCATCGTGGCAATCGCCTTGATCTGGTGCGCGGGCGTTTGCTCGACGGGCGGCAGGCGGCGCTTTACCCAGGGGACCTGCCGGAAGATCCGGGGCAGGTGCTGGGCCCGGCGCGGGCGGGTGCGCCGCGCTGGCTTGATGCCGATTATTCGGTGATGTCCTTTGCACCGGCGCCCCTGGTGCTGAAGCCGGGTCTGGGCCCTCCGCATATCCGGTTGGATCGTGCGGCCGAATTCCTTCTGGCCGACCGGCTGAGCTGAAGCGGAGAGCAATGATGAACGAGCCGACCCCGCGCAAGGCGCCTGTGCTGATCGAAATTGATGAACCGGCGCTTTCCCCGGCCGAGGCGCCGCCCGTGCCGGAGCCGGATCTGCCCGAAGGGCGGGTCATGCAGGGCGCGGCCTTGCTGGCCCTGAGACGGCCGTCACGGCTATGGCGTTTTGCGTTCTGGGCCATGGGGGGGCTCCTTTCCTTTGTCCTGACCGTGACAATCTGGGATTTCGTAACGGCCCTTCTGGCGCGGAACACTGTTCTTGGCGCAATGGCGATCGGATTGACGGGGCTGGTCCTGATCGCCCTTGCCGCACTTTCGCTGCGGGAGGCACTGACCTTCTGGCGGTTGGCGCGGCTTGATCACCTGCGCACGGAGGTTGCGGCAGCAAGGCAGGCTGCGGACCTGTCTGCAGCGCGGGCGGCGCTTTCGCATGTTGAACGGCTTTATGCCGGGCGGGCGGATCAACGATGGTCCCTGGCCAGGCTGCGCGAAAGGCGCGATGAGCTGATGGATGCCGACGCGCTGCTGGATCTGGGGGAGGCGGAACTGATGGCAGGTCCTGACCAGGCGGCGCGGCGCCAGATCGAGGCCGCAACGCGCCGGGTGGCCACCGTTACGGCCTTGGTGCCACTGGCCCTTGCAGATCTGATTACCGCGCTTTTTGCCAATCTGGCGATGATCCGGGCCATCGCCACCATTTATGGCGGGCGCTCGGGTACGTTCGGCAGCCTGAAATTGCTGCGCCGGGTCTTTGCCCATCTGATGGCCACGGGGGCGCTGGCCATCGGGGATGACCTGATCGGTTCGGTCGCGGGGGGTGGGTTGCTGGGCAAGCTTTCGCGCCGTTTCGGGGAAGGTGTGGTGAATGGGGCGCTGACCGCCCGGGTTGGTGTTGCCGCGATGGAGGTCTGCCGCCCGATGCCCTTTGCCGCATTGCCTCGCCCGGGGGTTACCAATCTCGTGACCCGGGCCCTGGGCGGCATGTTCGGCCGCGATGGCATGAAACCGGATGCCGATGGTTCGGACTTGATTGACGGGCGTTGAAGGTTCAAACGGGCGCAAACCTGCCCGAGGAAGGATCCGTCATGCCTGAACTTTTTGCCTATACTGACGGGGCCTGTTCCGGCAATCCCGGCCCCGGGGGGTGGGGCGTCCTGATGATTGCACGCGATGGCGAGGTGACCCTGAAGGAACGATGCCTGAAAGGGGGCGAGGCGGAGACCACCAATAACCGTATGGAGCTTCTGGCGGCCATCTCCGCGCTGGAGGCCCTTTCGCGACCGTCCGATATTACGGTCGTGACCGACAGTGCCTATGTGAAAAACGGTGTCAGCCAGTGGATTCATGGCTGGAAACGCAATGGCTGGAAAACCTCGAACAGGAAACCGGTCAAGAATGTTGATCTTTGGCAAAGGCTCGATACTGCACAGGGGGCGCATCGCGTCACCTGGAAATGGATCAAGGGCCATGCGGGCCATGTTGAAAACGAACGGGCCGATGAACTGGCCCGTGCCGGCATGGCACCGTTCAAGCCCGACAAGGCCCCCTGAACAGGTTTTGGGCCACCGATATTTGATAGGGTCCTGTCCTCAGGCCCCTTTCACCATGGCGGGATTATCCATCAGCGGATCGAGGATGGCCAGTTTGCGCAGCGAGGCGCGGTCGGTAATCGTGATCCGGCTGCCATCGGCCAGAAGCCCGTCGGCCTGCATGGACCGCAACGTGCGGGACAGGCTTTCGGGGGTGATGCCGAGATAGGCGGCAAGCTGCTGTTTTTCGATCTTCAGCATCAGGCTCGCGCTTCCTTCTGACTGGGTCAGGATCCAGGCGGCGATCCTTTCACGGGCCGAACGCAGTTTCATGCCCTTGGCGTGGCATACCATTGATCGGTAACCGTCGGCCAGTTCGGCCATGGCAGCCATGGCCAGGTCAGGGTCGCGGCGCATGGCCGTGCGCAGGTCGGAGGCCGGCAGCAGGACGACGCGGGATCGTTCCAGTGTCCGTGCCGACATCAGATAGGGCGTGTCGCGCAGGCAGGCCGCCAGAAGGAAGGTCGAAACCGGGCGCACCACCGCCATTACCGTCTTGCGGCCGTTCCATTCGGCATGAAGCTCCACCGCACCTTCCATGACCACATGCAGGAAATCCGCGCTGTGGCCCTGATGGAAGAGTTCAAGCTGCGGTGGAAAGGTCTGCGAATAGGCAACCTCCATCAGCCCGTCGAAAGTTTGGGACATCATGTTCCGGAACAGTGGCATGCGGCGCAGGCCGGGTTTTTCGTCATCTCGCACGGGACGGCCTCTATGCGGGAGCGAGATGATTCTCACACTCCCTTCAATTGATATTTGTCATGTGACATTCGGATACATGTTGTTTTTATATTTCGCTTTTGCATATCCAAACATGATAAATATCAAATACGGGGCTTTTTTCGCGCAGCCTTCTCCGGATTTGATCTTTGTCAAGTTAAGCTGGGTGAGGGCTGTGTTCTTTGCGGACCAAATACGCGCGCGCAACCTGCGCGGGTGACGGAGCGATGCTATGGCTGCCACGCATATCCCCTCGTCAGGAGAGCAGAACAGAGCTCTTTGGCTGAGCACGATCGCATTCGGCATGTGTTTTGCCGTCTGGACGCTGTTTTCAATCATCGGTCTCGATATCCGGGCGGAGCTTGACCTCAACGAATTCGAATATGGCCTGCTGATCGCCACGCCGGTCCTGACCGGGGCGATTTCGCGGCTTTTTCTGGGGGTCTGGACGGAACGATACGGCGCGCGGATCGTCTTTTCGTTGCAGATGGTCCTGTCAGGGCTGGCAACCTATACACTGACCTGGGCGAGCAGCTATATGGGCTTTCTGCTGGCCGCATTGGGATTGGGGCTGGCAGGGGGATCCTTCATCATCGGGGTCGCCTATGTGGCGAAATGGTATCCGTCCCAACGTCAGGGGACGGCGCTTGGCATTTTCGGCATGGGCAATGTCGGCTCAACCGTGACGATGTTTGCAGCGCCTTTCGTGCTTGTTGCGGCAGGCTGGCAGGGTGTCGTGGAAATCTGGGCCGGGGCCACCGTTGCAACGGGGATCCTGTTCTTTCTTCTGGCCAAGGAGGAACCGGACCTGGCCGAAAGACGGGCCAGGGGTGACAAACCGCCAAGCATTGCCGAACAGTTCGCACCGCTGAAGAAACTGCAGGTCTGGCGCTTTGCGCTTTACTATTTCTTTGTCTTTGGCGGGTTTGTCGCCCTGGCGCTCTGGCTGCCCTATTATCTGGTGGAGGTCTATAGGGTGGATGTGCGCACCGCGGGGCTGGGGGCGGCGGCTTTCAGCCTTTCGGCCAGCGTGTTCCGTGCCTATGGCGGTACGCTGTCGGACCGGTTCGGCGCGCGGACGGTCATGTACTGGACCTTTGGGTTCGGGGCGATCTTTCTGTTCATGCTGTCCTACCCGCCGACGGATTACGTCATCCATGGCCGGGATGGGCCCATCGCCTTTTCGACGGAAATGGATTTTGTCCCCTTCATAGGGGTGCTTTTCGCGCTGGGGTTTTTCATGAGCCTCGGCATGGCCGCGGTCTTTAAGCATATCCCGGTCTATTATCCGAAACATGTGGGCGCTGTGGGTGGTCTTGTCGGCATGATCGGCGGGCTTGGGGGCTTTTTCCTGCCCATCGGCTTCGGTGCCCTGCTGGATCTGACCGGGATCTGGACTTCCTGTTTCGTTCTGCTTTTGCTGATCGTGGTTGTTTCATTGCTGTGGATGCACATGTCGATCCGCGCGATGGAACGGAAGGCCCATGGTACCGCGCTTGACCGACTGCCGAGCTTCCCGGAACTGGAAGAAATTCACGACCCCGAACGCACGCAGATGCCGAAGGTCATCGATGAATGGCGCCCCGAAGATCCCGTGTTTTGGGCGGAAAAAGGCCGGAAGATTGCGCAGCGCAACCTCTGGATTTCCATTCCGTCGCTGGTTTTTGCCTTTGCCGTATGGATGGTGTGGTCTGTCGTCGTGGCCAAGCTGCCCGCGATCGGTTTCACCTTTTCGGAGGATCAGCTTTTCTGGCTTGCGGCGCTCCCTGCGCTTTCGGGTGCGACACTGCGTATCTTTTACAGCTTCATGGTGCCAATCTTTGGCGGCAGGCTCTGGACAACGCTGTCCACCGCATCACTGCTGATCCCGGCAATGGGGATTGGCTATGCGGTGCAAAACTCCGAAACGCCCTATCTGATCTTCGCGGTTCTGGCGCTGCTTTGCGGTCTTGGGGGCGGGAATTTCGCGTCCTCCATGGCCAATATCGCCTATTTCTTTCCACGCAGCGAAAAGGGCAACGCGCTGGCACTGAATGCGGGGCTGGGCAATCTTGGCGTGTCGCTGATGCAATTCCTGGTGCCGCTGGTCATTACCATGGGCGTCTTCGGTGCAATGGGCGGCCCGGCGCAGGACCTGCCCGGTGGCGGGCAGGTCTGGATGCAGAATGCGGGCTTTATCTGGGTGCCTTTCGTGCTGCTGTCGACCCTTGCCGCCTGGCTGGGCATGAACGATCTGGCCGATGCAAAGGCCAGTTTCCGTGAACAGGCCGTGATATTCCAGCGCAAGCATAACTGGGTCATGTGCCTGCTCTATGTCGGAACCTTCGGCAGTTTCATCGGTTATTCGGCGGGCTTCCCGCTTGTGGCGGGGATCGCCTTTCCGGAGATCGATGCGCTGAAATTCGCCTTTCTCGGCCCGCGTGTCGGGGCGCTGTCGCGCGCCGGAAGCGGCTGGCTCGCGGATCGGGTCGGGGGCGGGCGCGTGACCTTCTGGGTCTTTGTTGGGACAATCGTTTCGGTGCTGGTGGTGATCCAGGGGTTGGACATGTCTTCCTTTGCGCTGTTCTTCGCGGGGTTCATGGCGCTCTTCCTCTTTACGGGGATTGGTAATTCCTCCACCTTCCAGATGATCCCGGTGATCATGCGCAAGGAGGTGGCCCGGCTTTCGCCCGATGCCACGCCGGATGAACGCCGTCGCCAGACGGAACGCGAATCTGCGGCGATCATCGCCTTCACCTCGGCCATCGGCGGCTATGGCGGGTTCTTCATCCCGACGGCCTATGGTGCATCGATCGACCTGATGGGCAGCCCCGTCGGGGCACTCTGGGCCTTTCTGGTCTTCTACATCTTCTGTCTCGCCGTGACATGGTTTGTCTACACGCGGCGCGGCGGACTTCTTTATGACATTGAGCGCGGCCATGCTTCGGCAGCCGCACACGCAGCCTAACTGAAAGGAGCGCGCGATGAGCCAACTGCTGGACCGCTTGAACTTTCTGAAATCGCTACGCAAGGACACGTTTTCAGAAGGCCATGGCCAGACCACGATTGAAAACCGTGACTGGGAAGATACCTATCGTTCCCGGTGGCGCCATGACAAGATCGTGCGTTCCACCCACGGGGTGAACTGCACCGGATCCTGTTCGTGGAAGATCTATGTCAAGTCCGGCATCGTGACATGGGAAACCCAGCAGACGGACTATCCGCGGACACGCCCGGATCTGCCCAATCATGAACCGCGCGGCTGCGCGCGTGGTGCCTCCTACAGCTGGTATCTCTATTCTGCGAACCGCGTGAAAACGCCCCTTGTGCGCGGACGGTTGATGAAGCTCTGGCGTGAAAAGCGCAAGACGCTTTCCCCCCTTCAGGCCTGGGAGGCGATCCAGTCCGATCCGGTGGCGCGTGACAGCTACACCCGCAAGCGCGGCAAGGGCGGCTTCGTGCGCGCAAGCTGGGAAGAAGCAACCGAGATCACTGCTGCTGCAAATGCCTATACGGCCAGGAAATACGGGCCTGACCGGGTTTTCGGCTTTTCGCCCATCCCCGCAATGTCGATGATTTCCTATGCGGCCGGAACGCGGTATCTTTCGCTGCTGGGCGGGACCTGCATGTCCTTCTACGACTGGTATTGCGACCTGCCACCCTCGTCGCCCCAGACCTGGGGGGAACAGACCGATGTGCCGGAATCGGCCGACTGGTATAATGCGGGTTACCTGATCCTCTGGGGCTCCAACGTGCCGCAGACGCGGACGCCGGATGCGCATTTCTATACCGAGGTCCGGTACAAGGGAACGAAATCCGCCGTTATCTGCCCGGATTATTCGGAGGCCGCGAAGTTTTCCGATATCTGGCTCAATGCCAAGCAGGGGACCGATGCGGCGCTTGGAATGGCCTTCGGCCATGTGATCCTGCGCGAGTTTCATCTTGACCGGCAGGCGGAATATTTTGCCGATTACTGCCGCCGTTATTCGGACATGCCAATGCTGGTGCGACTGGAGGAACGCGACGGACGCATCATTCCGGGTCGCCAGCTTCGCGCGGCGGATTTTGACAAGGGGCTGGGTGAAAAGAACAACCCCGACTGGAAAACCATCGGGATCGATGAAAGCGGCAAGATTGTCGTGCCAAATGGCTCCATCGGTTTCCGCTGGGGCGAAACCGGCAAGTGGAACCTTGAAGAAAAGGCCGGAAAGGCGAAGGCTCGTCTCAAGATGAGCCTGATCGACGAGGCCGACCGGGATGATATTGCTGCGGTGGATTTCCCCTATTTCGGCGGGGAGGCGACCAATGGTTTCGTCCGCGATGACCGTGGCGGTGTGCTGACGCGCAATGTCCCGGTGAAGAAGATGATGCTGGCCGATGGCAAGGAGGCGCTGGTGGCCACGGTCTTTGACCTTTTCTGCGCCAATTACAGCCTTGACCGGGGTCTGGGCGGTGAAAATGTCGCCAGCGACTACGATGCCGATGTCCCTTTCACCCCCGCCTGGGCGGAAAAGATCACCGGTGTGCGGCGTGACAAGATCATCCAGGTGGCCCGTGAATTTGCCGCCAATGCCGAAAAGACCAATGGCCGTTCGATGATCATCATCGGTGCCGCGATGAACCATTGGTATCATATGGATATGAACTACCGCGCCGCCATCAACATGCTGGTGATGTGCGGTTGCGTGGGGCAGTCGGGCGGGGGCTGGTCGCATTATGTGGGCCAGGAAAAGCTGCGTCCACAAACCGGCTGGACGGCATTGGCCTTCGCGTTGGACTGGGCGCGCCCACCCCGGCACATGAACGCCACTTCCGCCTGGTATGCCCATACCGACCAGTGGCGCTATGAGACGATAACCTCCGAGGAAATCCTTTCGCCCACCGCCCCGGCGGGGGATTGGTCCAGCCTCAGCATGATCGACTACAACATCCGTGCCGAACGGATGGGCTGGCTGCCCTCGGCACCGCAGCTCAAGACCAACCCGCTTGAGGTTGGCCGCGCGGCAAAAGAAGCAGGCGTCGAGGTCAAGGATTATGTCGCCGAACGCCTGAAATCGGGTGAATTGCAGATGTCCTGCGAAGATCCCGATGCACCGGAAAACTGGCCGCGAAACCTGTTTGTCTGGCGCTCGAACCTGTTGGGGTCGTCGGGCAAGGGGCATGAATATTTCCTCAAGCACCTGCTGGGCACCGATCACGGCGTGCAGGGCAAGGACCTGGGGGAGGAAGGTGGCCAGAAACCGGCCGAGGCCGTCTGGCATGAGGAAGCCCCGGAAGGGAAGCTCGACCTGCTGGTAACCATCGATTTCCGGATGTCCACCACGGCGGTCTATGCCGATATCGTGCTGCCCACGGCAAGCTGGTATGAAAAGGATGACATGAACACTTCGGACATGCATCCCTTCATCCACCCGCTTCAGGCGGCGGTTGATCCGGCCTATGAATCCAAGTCCGATTGGGAAATCTTCAAGGCCATCGCGAAGAAATTTTCCGAAGTGGCCCCCGAGGTCCTGGGCGTGGAAACTGATGTCGTGCAGCTTCCGCTGCAACATGACAGCCCCGGGGAGCTTGCCCAGCCTGCCGTACGGGACTGGAAACAAGGGCAATGCGACCTGATCCCGGGGGAAACCGCCCCGGCCTATATCCCCATCGAACGGGATTATCCAAATCTTTACAAACGCTTCACTGCGCTTGGCCCATTGATGGAAAAGATCGGAAACGGCGGCAAGGGAATTTCCTGGGATACCAAGCAGGAAGTGCATCACCTTCAGGCGCTCAACGGGACCGTCACGGAGGAAGGTGCGACCAAGGGCATGGCGCGGATCGATACCGCCATCGATGCCGCTGAGGTCGTCCTGATGCTTGCGCCCGAAACCAATGGTGAGGTTGCGGTGAAGGCATGGGAGGCACTGGGCCGTGCCACCGGGCTTGATCACAAGCATCTGGCCGAGGTCAAGGAAGACGAAAAGATCCGCTTTCGCGACATTGCCGCGCAGCCGCGCAAGATCATCTCGTCCCCCACATGGTCGGGGATCGAGAGCGAGGAGGTCTGCTATAACGCCGGCTGGACCAATGTTCATGAACTGATCCCGTGGCGAACGGTGTCGGGACGTCAGCAACTGTATCAGGACCATGAATGGATGCTGGCCTTCGGAGAGGGCTTTGTAACCTGGCGTCCGCCGGTGGACCTGAAAACCGTGGGCGAGGCGGCGACGAAATCGCTGGCGACCGGGGAAAAGCATGTGGTGCTGAATTTCATCACCCCGCATCAGAAATGGGGGATCCATTCCACCTATTCCGACAACCTGCTGATGTTGTCACTCAACCGGGGCGGGCCTTGTGTCTGGATGTCGGAAGTGGATGCGCAGAAGGCCGGTCTGGTCGATAATGACTGGGTCGAGGTCTTCAACTCCAACGGTGCCATCACCGCCCGCGCGGTGGTCAGCCAGCGGATGCGCGAAGGTACGATGTTCATGTATCACGCACAGGAAAAGATCGTGAACACGCCCGGAAGCCAGATCACCGGGCATCGTGGCGGGATTCATAATTCCGTGACGCGAACGGTGCTGAAGCCCACTCATATGATCGGTGGCTATGCCCAACTGTCATATGGGTTCAACTATTACGGGACGGTCGGATCGAACCGCGACGAGTTTGTCATCGTACGCAAGCTGACAACCATCGACTGGCTTGATGAACCGGTCGCCCAACCCGCAACCCGCAACGTGGAGGCAGCGGAATGAAGATCCGTGCGCAAATCGGAATGGTGCTGAATCTTGATAAATGTATCGGGTGCCACACCTGCTCTGTCACCTGCAAGAACGTCTGGACCTCCCGCGAGGGGGTGGAATACGCTTGGTTCAACAATGTCGAGACCAAGCCCGGTATTGGCTATCCCAAGGACTGGGAGAACCAGAAACGCTGGAATGGCGGCTGGACCCGGACAAGATCAGGGCGCCTGCAACCCAAGCAGGGGGGGAAATGGCGGATTCTGGCGAATATCTTTGCCAACCCGGATCTGCCCGAGATCGACGATTTCTATGAACCCTTCGATTTCGATTACGACCATCTGAAATCCGCCCCGGAAATGCCCACATTCCCGACCGCGCGGCCCCGCTCGAAAATATCGGGCGAACGGATGGAAAAGATCGAATGGGGTCCGAACTGGGAAGAAATCCTTGGCGGTGAATTTGCCAAACGCTCAAAGGATTACAATTTCGAAGGGGTGCAGAAGGAAATCTATGGTGAGTATGAAAATACTTTCATGATGTATCTGCCGCGGTTGTGTGAGCATTGTCTCAACCCGGCCTGTGTCGCCTCCTGCCCGTCCGGTGCGATTTACAAGCGCGAGGATGACGGGGTGGTGCTGATCGACCAGGAGAAAT
>JBKEDF010000086.1:0-44204 GCA_047975325.1 Pseudorhodobacter sp.
TCGGCTTGGCACTATGCGTCAAGGAAAACGCGGATCCCACAGGACTCAGAGTATATACAAGATGAAAATAGCGATATGAACGGATCAAAATCCGGTCGCTTCGTTATAGAAGCCGTTGATGTATTCGAAGAGGACGATCTCGACTTGGCGTCTGGTTTGCCAGTCGCGGTGCCAGATCAGCTCTGTCTTCAGCGAGGTCGTGTCTCGGAAGTGGTGGAAATTCAAAGGTGGTGTAATCTCCGGGTGATCCAAAACCCACCCGAACTGGCGGCTGCAACCGCCAGGGAGATTACACCATGAACCAGATACCGAGTTTGCGAGCTTTTCGCCACTGACAGACGAGGCCAGCTTCGACCCTATTGAGGATCGCCTGCGTGCGGGAGTCCGAGCCACCATCGAAGCTATGTTCGAGGAGGAATTGGCCGAGTTTCTTGGCCGCCTCCGCTACGGCCGGTCTGACGGCGGGGAGACCACCCTTTCTCAGCCCCTCGAGCCAATGCCCCTTGACCTCGTCGCCTAAGGAAACGAACCTTCACATGCCCGAACTACGCCGCCAGGGAATTTCCACAGCATTCGCGACACAACCTTCAAAGGCTGCGATTGCAAATGCGCGCCATCCAATCCCTTTCCGCAGCAAGAGAGATGATTTCCGAGCGGTTGAGTGTCGCGCACAATGCCGCATGGACGAAAGTTGAGTTGGCATCACGTGCTTTGATTTCACAGGATATCTGTTTTGCTCCTGCTTCCAACACATGTGTTGTTGGATAGATCTCAATTGCGGTGCCATCATCTTGTTCTGCGAAGGCAATCCAGCAGTCAGGGAATGGCGGAAAGGGCATGGCTACACCGCCCATAATCCGAGCGAGGAAGGTCGCCACATCTTCAGGAGCGTCAGCGTTGATAGAGAGGTGCAAAAGACTCATCTTCAGTGGGTATCATAGTTTCTTGAATGACTGCAAAGTCCCGCTCTGCCGTCATTCAGGCGGTGGGAATGCCGCGCCCAGCATTGAACGGCAGGTCTGCTGAATGCTGCAGGGCAGCGAATACCCATCGGGAGGGGCGGCAGTGGGCCGTCAACACCTCGGACGCGAGCAGTTACCGGGAAAGCGACATTATGCGGATCGGTCCAGTAAACATCTGCAGGAGGTACGAACCGGACGTCTGCGACCGAGCCACAAGCATCCGGTTCGCGGTGATTGGGTCAGTTTATGACACAAAAGCCAATTTCGTCTAACGTTTTACAATTGTAATATGGCGGACCCGGAGCGATTCGAACGCCCGACCCCTAGATTCGTAGTCTAGTGCTCTATCCAGCTGAGCTACGGGTCCGGTGTGGGCGATGTAACGGTCTGCGCGCGGCAATGCAAGGGGGCATTCGCGGAAGGTATTCGCCAATACGGAGATTGTTTCGGCAGGACCGGTTTCGGTGTTGAAAAAGCCATTGGATATCTGCCGTGATATATCCCCTTGAAAAGTCCGCCCTGAAGCCGGTTTGGACCGGCCGGGAAAGCCGATGCCGTTTGGCTGGAAGAAAGCGATGAGGTGCGGCGCGCGGTTGTCTTGTGAGGGGAAGCGTGTAAAACGGCACATCTTTCATTCCTGCCGCGAGTCGCCCATGTCCGCCATTATGATATCCACTGTTGTGAAGCCGATACATCGGGAAGGCTGGCGTTTTTTGCTGATATTCGCGTTGGTGACATTGGGGCTGTTCCTGTTGTGGCAGCCTCTGGGTTGGATTGGTCTGGGGCTGACAGTCTGGTGTTATTATTTCTTTCGTGACCCCAGACGGGTGACGCCGCAGCGGGAAGGATTGGTGATCTCTCCCGCCGATGGGGTAATTTCATTGATTGAGCCTGCCGTGCCGCCACCGGAACTGGGGTTTGGGGATACATCGTTGACGCGGGTTTCAGTCTTCATGAATGTGTTCAATTGTCATGTAAACCGGGTGCCGGTACCGGGGCGGATCCTGAAGATTGCCTATCGGCCGGGCAAGTTTCTGAACGCTTCGCTGGATAAGGCGAGCGAGGATAACGAACGCAATGCCCTTGCGGTGGAGATGGCCGATGGGCGCATGGTTGCCGTGGTGCAGATTGCCGGGCTGGTTGCGCGTCGTATCGTTTGCGAGGTGGAAGAGGGCGCGCAACTGGCGACGGGGGATCGTTTCGGCATGATCCGTTTCGGGTCGCGCGTGGATGTTTATCTGCCCGAGGGGGTGGAGCCGCTGGTTTGCCTGGGACAAACCATGATTGCCGGGGAAACCGTGCTGGCGGATCTGTCTGCCCGGGAACCGCAACGCCAGGGCCGGGAACATTAAGATGAGCGACCGCCGCGAAAGCCTGTCCCTGCTGTCGCTCTTGCCCAATATGGTTACGATCCTGGGGCTTTGCGCGGGGTTGACCTCAATCCGTTTCGTCTTGGTCGGGCGGTATGATATCGCCGCGATGCTGCTGATTTTCGCGGCGGCGATCGATGGTCTGGACGGGTTGCTGGCAAGGCGGCTCAACGCTGCAAGCCAGATCGGCGGCGAACTCGACAGCCTGTCGGATTTTGTGAATTTCGGGGTGGCGCCCGCAATACTCGTCTATCAATTCGCGCTGGCGCGGGATTTTGCGACAGGCTGGATGTTCGTGCTGATCTTTGCCTGCTGTGGCTGTTTGCGCCTGGCCCGTTTCAACGTGGCCCGTGATGAACCTCTGCCCGCGGGTGCAAAGCCCTTTTTTGTCGGGGTGCCCGCCCCCGGGGGGGCAATGCTGGCGCTCCTGCCGATGTTCCTGACGCAATGGGGCGGGATCGATGTGCGGCCCTATCCCTTTTATTACGGGGTCTGGCTGGCGATTGTTGCCTGGCTGATGATTTCCCGTGTGCCGACGCTTTCTTCCAAGGCGCTCCGGGTGCCCCGGAACCGTTCGGCTTTCGTGCTGGTTGGGGCGGCTGTGATCGTCGGGCTGATGGTGACACGTTTCTGGCTTTTGATATCGCTTCTGGACCTGCTTTATGCGGGGGTGGTCCTTTACGCGGTGGTGGTGCACATCTGTCGTCGGGTCAAACCGAAATCGCCGTTGTCTTGAACACTGTGCGCAATGCGAAGGAGGATTGCATCTGCGCCACCCCCGGCAGACGGGACAGATATTGACGGTGGATGCGGGCGAAGTCCTCCCCATCCTCGACGAGGATCTTGAGAAGATAATCCGCCTTGCCCGCCATCAGGTGACATTCCAGAAGATCAGGAACCCTGGCGACTTCGCGTTCGAAGGCGTCAAGCACATCCTCAGCCTGCCGTTGCAGCGTTATTTCCACGAAAACCGTGGTGGGCCGTCCCATCCGGCGGGGGTCGAGCAGGGCGACATAAGCGGCGATGAAACCGTCATCCTCCAGCCGCTGCACGCGGCGATGACAGGCGGAGGGGGACAGGTTTATCCTTTCTGAAAGTTCGGCATTGGTCATCCGGCCATCCTTTTGAAGATGATTCAGAATGCGGAGGTCTGTTGCGTCAATTTCAGATGTCATGGGAAATTATTCGATAGTTCTGTGTATTTATCGAATATAATTGCAAACAAACCGTGGCTTGTCACGTAGAATTCAAAGCAATTTCCCATGATTTGCGGGATCATCCAGAATCTGGATTGCAGGGAGACAAAGCAATGAAAATCGGATGCCCCAAGGAAATCAAGCCGCAGGAATTCCGCGTGGGTATGACGCCGGACGCGGCGCATGAGGCGGTGATGCACGGTCATTCCGTGCTGATCGAAACCGGCGCCGGGCTTGGTGCAGGTTTCACGGATGCGGATTATGAGGCCGCCGGTGCGAAGATCGCCGCCTCGGCCGAAGAGGTTTTTGCCGAATCCGGGATGATCGTGAAGGTGAAGGAGCCACAGGCGGTGGAACGCAAACGGCTGCGTGAAGGGCAGCTCTTGTTTACCTATCTGCATCTTGCGCCGGATCCCGCGCAGACGAAGGATCTGCTGGAAAGCGGTGTGACGGCAATCGCCTATGAAACGGTGACGGACCGCAGTGGCGGATTGCCATTGCTGGCGCCGATGTCGGAAGTGGCGGGACGGCTGGCGCCACAGGTTGGGGCCTGGACCCTGCAAAAGGCCAATGGCGGGCGTGGGGTGCTGATGGGCGGCGTGCCCGGCGTGGGTCCGGCACGGGTTCTGGTCATTGGCGGTGGTGTGGTGGGCACGCATGCGGCACGCATTGCCGCCGGTATGGGGGCGAATGTGACGGTGCTTGACCGTTCCCTGCCCAGGCTGCGTTATCTGGATGATGTCTTTGGCCAGACCTTCAATACCGGTTTTTCCAGTGCAGGCCGCACAGCCGACCTTGCCCGTGAGGCAGATATGATCATCGGGGCCGTGCTGATCCCCGGGGCTGCTGCGCCCAAGCTGATTTCAAGGGCACAGCTGGCCGATCTCAAACCCGGGGCGGCGCTGGTGGATGTGGCAATCGATCAGGGCGGCTGTTTTGAAACCTCCAAGGCGACCACACATCAGGACCCGGTCTATGAGGTGGACGGGATCATGCATTACTGCGTTGCAAACATGCCGGGTGCGGTTGCGCGGACTTCGACACTGGCGCTTGGCAATGCGACGTTGCCCTTCCTTTTGGCACTGGCCGACAAGGGCTGGCGACAGGCCTGTGCCGAAGACCCGCATTTGCTGGCCGGGCTCAATACCCATGCGGGTAAACTGACCTATGCCGCCGTCGGTGAGGCGCTGAACCTGCCCGTGATATCTGCTGCGGAGGCCCTGAAAGTCGCCTGAAGGGCCGTCTTTTCGGGCAGAAAACAAAAAGGGCCTGTCCATCTCTGGGCAGGCCCTTTTCCCTGATGATCCGCTGATCAGGCTTTTGCTTTCAAAAGATCGCGGATATCGACCAGAAGTTCCTCCTGCGTTGGGCCTGCGGGCTCCTCAGCGGCGGCTTCTTCCTTGGTGGCAACGGAATCCTTCATCCGATTTACGCCCTTGACCAGCAGGAACACCACCCAGGCGATGATCAGGAAATTGATGCAGGCGGTGATGAAGGCACCATAGGCAAAGACTGCCGCACCGGAATCGCGCGCGGTCTGGAGGCCGGCACCGGCTGCCACTTCGCCGCTCATCACGAAATACATGTTACTGAAATCGACACCACCCAGGATCAGGCCGATGATCGGGTTGATCAGATCATCGACGAGTGAACTGACAATGGCGGTGAAGGCTGCGCCAATGATGATCCCGACAGCGAGATCCATGACATTGCCCTTTGCAATGAAATCCTTGAATTCTTTTATCATTCCCCAGTTCCTTTTTGTGAAACAGCCGGATATTTCCGGCATTTACCTGTCCGTGCGCAGCGGCGCGCGGCGAATATTGCATGATTTGAAGACGAGGGAGAGGGGGAAATCGCAGCAGCGTGCAACACTCGGCGGTTTTCAGTTGTTTAGGCCAGCAAGCCATATCCGCCAGATTGCCCAGAGCAGCGGCTGCAGCGGGACCCCGCTTCAGACGGTGTAGAGCCCGATCAGCACTATGGAAAACTGCCAGCGCAAATCAATCCTGAAACATTTTTGGCTGAAAATTGATGCATCTTGTTGGTTGAAACGCGCTTTTTTCCTGCATCCGGACAATGTAAACGGAATGTCGGGGAGGGTTATGTGAAGCCTTGTCACAAGGGGTATTGATCTGGGCTGCCCAAGCCTATACCCATACGTGATGCCCAATATATAGGTATATATTGTCGGGCATTTTGCGTGCGTTCGAAAACCAGTCACCGAAAGAAATCATGATGTTCAAACGCTTGGTAATAGCAGTGCTGCTCCTCGGCGCTGTTGTGGGATCCATCGTGTGGTTCAAGTATTTTCGGGACGGCATGATCCAGGAATTCCTGGCGGGTATGACCCCCCCCCCGGTTCCGGTGAATACCGTCACGGTGGAGCCGGTGACCTGGCAGCCGTCCATTGAGGCCGTGGGAACGACACGTGCTGCCCAGGGTGTCGAACTTGCCATAGAAGTGGGCGGCCCCGTGCGTGAGATCCTTTTCAAGGCCAATGACGAGGTTGAACTGGGGCAGGTTCTTCTGAAGATTGATGATGATGGCGAACGCGCCTCGCTGGCAGCGGCCCAGGCGGATCTGGTGGTTGCCCAGAACGATCAGGAACGCGCCGAAACGCTGGCCCAGCGTGGTGTCAGTGCCGCGACAACCCTGTCAAATGCCGTGGCCCGCACCGAAGGCGCCCGTGCGCAGGTGGCACAGGTGCAGACCATACTGGATGCCAAGGAACTTGACGCCCCCTTTGCCGGGGTCATTGGGATCGCGCAGGTTGATGTTGGCCAATATGTTGCGCCCGGACAGATCTATGCGACCTTGCAGGACCTGAGCCAGATGCGTGTCGATTTCACCGTGCCGGAACAGCAGATCAAGCTGGTGCAGCTTGGCGGCATGGTCGAGGTGGCCACCGAGGTGGATGGTTTCAGTGCCCCGGGTCAGATCATCGCGGTTGAGCCGCGCGTGGATCCGAATTCGCGTCTGGTGACGGTACGCGCGGAGGTGGAAAACAATGAAGGGCAGATATTCCCGGGTCAGTTCCTGCGTGTGAAGATCCTGCTGCCCGAAGAGGAAAATGTGATCGCCCTGCCACAAACGGCGGTAAGTTCTTCACTTTATGGTGATTTCATCTACGTGTTGCGCGGTGAGGAGGAGGAACTTACGGCTGAACAGATCTTCGTGCAGGCCGGACGGCGGTCCGGAGGGTTGATCGAACTGCGTGAAGGGGCTGTGGCGGGTGACCGGGTCGTGACCTCGGGTCAGAACCGGCTGAGCAATGGCGCAAAGGTCAAGATAGACAATTCGGTATCGCTCGACGTGCAAGCGGAAGAATAGGGGGCGGGCGATGAGCTTCTCGGAAATCTTCATCCGCAGACCTGTCCTTTCGACGGTACTTGCGCTGCTGATCCTTTTTGTCGGGCTTGTTTCCGTCACGAACCTGCCGGTGCGGCAATATCCCGAGGTCGAGGAGACGGTGATTACCGTCACGACCGTATATCCCGGGGCCTCGGCAGATCTGATTCAGGGGTTCATGACGGCCCCCATCGCCGAGGCCGTGGCGACGACGGAAAATGTCAATTACGTCACGACGCAATCCGTGCCGTCGATTTCCATCGTCACGGTACAGATGCGGTTGGGTGCCGATTCGGATGTTGCGCTGACCGAGGTCATGTCCAAGGTGCAGGAAGTGCGGCGCCAGTTGCCCACCGATGCCGAGGATCCGGTGATCACGAAAGGCACCGGTGATTCCTTCGCGCTCATGTATCTGGCGGTCCGAAACCCCAACATGACGCCGGAACAATTGACCGAATATCTTGAACGGGTTGTCCGGCCGCGTGTGACGAATATCGATGGCGTCGCGCAGATGGAAATCCTCGGTGCGGCCGAATACGCGATGCGGGTCTGGCTTGACCCGTTGAAGATGTCCGCGCGTGGGGTAACCGCCTCCGAGGTGCTGGGGGCCATCAGGGCGTCGAATTTCCTTTCCGCCCCGGGGGAGACGGAAAACCAGTATTTTTTCTATTCCCTGACACTCGATTCCACGATCCAGACCGCAGAGGCCTTTGGCGCACTGGCCCTTTCCATGGGGCCAAACGGGGTCGTGCGGCTCCGGGATGTGGCGCGGATCGAACTGGCCTCAGGGGAACGGGATGCGACCGTTACCTTCGCGGGGGAGCCGGGGATCTTTCTTGCGGTGCAGCCCGTGCCGGGGGAAAACCAGCTTGATGTTGCCGCGAATGTCCTGGAAGAACTGCCCAGGCTCAATGCGACTCTGCCTTCCGGCATGACGATCGAAACGGTTTACGATTCGACAGAAACGATTTCCGCATCGATCGAGGAAGTCTTCACCACAATCTCCGAGGCGGTCGGCATTGTGGTGGTGGTGATCCTGCTTTTCCTTGGATCTTTCCGTTCAGTTTTGATGCCGATCATTACCATCCCGCTTTCGTTGATCGGGGTTTGTACCGTGATGCTGGCGCTGGGTTATTCGATCAATCTTCTGACGCTTCTCGCGATGGTGCTTGCCATTGGGCTGGTCGTGGATGACGCCATCGTGGTGGTGGAAAATGTCCACCGCCACATTGAGGAAGGACTGTCCCCTCCGCGCGCGGCTATTCTGGGCATGAAGGAAATCACTGGCCCTGTCGTGGCGATGACGCTTACCCTGGCGGCGGTGCTGTCACCTCTGGCCTTTACCGGTGGTCTGACGGGCGCGCTTTTTGCGGAGTTTTCGCTGACCCTTGCCGGTTCGGTGGTTATCTCGGGGCTTATCGCCTTGACGGTTACGCCCACCATGTCGGCGAGGGTGCTGAAGGATGGGGAGCCCGGCCGGTTCCAGAGGATCGTGGACGGGGTGCTGAACGGCCTTGCGAACTGGTATGAGAGGCGGGTTTCTTCTTCGCTTGATTATCGCCCGGTTACATTGCTGATGGTGCTGTCGCTGCTGGGGGCGACGGCCTTCATGTTCGTCAATACTTCATCCGAGCTTGCACCGGAGGAAGATCAGGGCGCCCTTTTCGCCATCATGAATGCACCGCGTTACGCAACG
Organism: Pseudorhodobacter sp.; assembly: GCA_047975325.1. Taxonomy (GTDB): domain Bacteria; phylum Pseudomonadota; class Alphaproteobacteria; order Rhodobacterales; family Rhodobacteraceae; genus JBKEDF01. Next base: position 8,576 of record JBKEDF010000086.1, read on the forward strand.
CTTGATTACACCGGGGCATTCACCGAAGAGGTTTCCCGCCGCACCGGGGATATAGAGGAAGTGAAGACCTCCTTTTCGGTCGCGGGTATGGGGGGATCGTCAAATGTCGGTTTCTATATCTGGTCGCTGAAGGACTGGGCGGAGCGTGAACGCAGCCAACAGCAGATCCAGCAGCAAATTCAGGGGATTCTGGATAATTCACCGGGTTTGCAAAGCTATGTCTTTTCGCCGCCTTCACTGCCGGGTGCGGGTGGGGGGCTGCCCATCTCGATGGTGGTGCAGTCTATCTATGCCCCGGAACGCGTGGTCGAGGTTGCCGAGGAAATCCGGGCCAAGGCTCTGGCCACGGGCAAATTCATCGTGATCCAGAATTCACTTTCCTTTGATGCCCCGCAGATCCGCATGGTGATCGACCGTGACCGGGCGGCGACGCTTGGCGTTCCGGTAAGTGAAATCGGATCCTCAATGGGCATCATGGTCGGTGGTGGCTCGGTTGCGCAGTTCGATATCGATTCCAACAGCTATGACGTGATCACCCAGGTACCCGAGGATTGGCGCAACAATCCCGAAAAACTGGATGAATTTTTCGTGCGTTCGGCTTCGGGGGCGATGGTTCCGCTTTCTTCGGTGGTCACGCTGGTTCCAGGTGTGGCAGCGGCGTCGATCGAACAGTTCAACCAGCTCAATTCCGCAACCCTTCAGGCAATGCCGAGCCCGGGCCTGTCTTCGGGTGACGGACTGGCGGAAATGGAACGGATTGCGGCAGAGGTTCTGCCCGAGGGTTTCTTCATCGATTTTGCAGGTCAGTCGCGGCTGGAAAAGACCGAAGGCAATACGGTGATCTATGCCTTTGGCGCGGCGTTGATCGTAATCTATCTGGTGCTGGCCGCGCAGTTCGAAAGCTTCCGCGACCCTTTGATCATCATGATGTCGGTGCCGCTGTCGATCTTCGGGGCGATGCTGCCGCTTTATCTTGGGGTGAGCACGCTGAATATCTATACCGAGGTCGGGCTGATCACGCTGATCGGGTTGATCACCAAACACGGAATCCTGATGGTGGAATTCGCCAATCAGCAGCGGGAACAGAACAACCTGACGCAGCGTGAGGCCATTGTTGCCGCGGCCAAGACGCGCATGCGGCCAATCCTGATGACGACGGCGGCCATGGCGCTTGCCGTGGTGCCGCTGATCATTGCCGACGGGGCAGGGGCCGCGGCACGTCAGGCAATGGGGCTGGTGATCTTCACGGGGCTTCTGGTTGGTACGCTGTTCACGTTTTTCGTGGTGCCGATGTTCTATACGGTGATTTCGCGTAGCGATGCCGATTTTGAAAAACACCGCGCGGGGGTCGAAAAGGCCTTTGGCAAGGCCTGAACCTGCAAGAGGCCCGGGCCGTCAGAACCACTGCCCGGGTTCCATGAGGCCCAGATCCATCAATTGCTGGCTTTGCCAGAGGAATTCGATGGAATTGTGCCAGCGGAAGGTCTCAATCTCAAACCTTGAACCGGGATTGGATTTCAATGCCTTTGCGGTACGAAAAGAGACCACTGCCGCAGTGATGTTGTGATGCCATGGACAGGCATAGGTATTATATTCCTCGTCCGAAAAGGTATAATCCGGCCGCAATCGCAGGCCCGGCTTTGCCCGGAAAAGTGCGATCCGGTCTATTTTGCGCCGGTCGGGCGGGATATGTTCCTCAAACCGCCAGCGCAGCCCGCCGAAGAAATCAAGTTGGCGTTCATGTGGCTGGTTGTCATTGGTCGGGTCGGGTCGCCCCAATGCGTAATAACCTGACCGGTCAAGCAGTGCTCCTTGCAGGGAAACCGCATCGGGATGGTGCCCAAGATCCCCGGCATACAGATCGATCACATAGCTGAGCATCGCATCGCGGCGTTCTTCGCCGTGAAAGGCCAGCATTTCACTTACGGAACGGTTTTCACAGAAAGGATAGTAAAGATATTCGGCATTATAGCAGTAATAGAACCATACCCCCGGGGCGGCTTCCTGCAACCGATTGACGGCATCCAGCAGTGCATTTTCGGCATAGACATCATGGGTGATCCGACTGACCCTGTCGGCAAGCATGGCCGAAAGCGGGATTTCATCGCGCGCTAATAGCAGCACTGACTGAAAACCCAGCGTCATGTGGTGGCGCAGCGTGCTTTCAAGTTCCGTTGCATCCTCGGCCATGATGATGGCGATGGGACCGGGCAGGAGAGACCCGCCGCTTTGGCGTAGGAAATCGTCAAGATTGCGATAGTGCATCGGGTCGGTATCCTGCCCGTCATGGGCCGGGCCAGAAAAGGCGAAAGCCGGAGAAAGGTCAATCTCCGGGATCGGCAAGATTGAAGCCAGCGCCCGCCCGGTGTAGATGAGACGCCGGATCGAAAGGATGCGCCATGGCGGATGCGAAGAAACTGTTCATCAAGACCTATGGCTGTCAGATGAATGTCTATGACAGCGAACGCATGGCTGAGGCGCTGGGGACCAAGGGCTATGTCACCACGGATTCTGTGGATGATGCGGATATGGTTTTATTCAATACCTGCCACATTCGTGAAAAGGCTTCTGAAAAGCTCTATTCCGATTTAGGGCGTCTCAAACCCGCCAAATCAGCCAAGCCCGATCTGAAAATTGGCGTTGCGGGTTGCGTGGCGCAGGCGGAAGGTGAGGAAATCCTGCGCCGCATGCCGCTGGTCGACCTGGTGGTTGGCCCGCAAAGTTATCACCGGCTACCCGATATGGTGGAGGCCAGGACCCGCGTGGTTGATACCGAATTTCCCGCTGAGGACAAGTTCGACCACCTGCCCAAACGCAAGGCGATGCGGGGGCCGACGGCCTTTCTGACGGTACAGGAAGGATGCGACAAGTTCTGTGCCTTCTGTGTTGTGCCCTATACGCGGGGTGCCGAAGTCAGCCGTCCGCCCGAACGGCTTTTGGCCGAAGCGCGGGATCTGGTGTCGCGCGGGGTGCGGGAAATCACGCTTCTGGGTCAGAACGTGAATGCCTATCATGGCGGTGACTGGGGGCTTGCGCGGCTGTTGCGCGAAATGGCCGGGATCGAGGGGTTGGAGCGGCTGCGTTATACCACCAGCCATCCCAATGACATGGATGAAGATCTGATTGCCGCGCATGGGGATCTGCCCGAACTCATGCCCTATCTGCATTTGCCGGTCCAATCGGGTTCAGACAGGATCCTGAAGGCGATGAACCGCAAGCATACGGCGGAACAATATCTGCGTCTGGTCGAACGGATCCGCGCAGCCCGGCCCGATATCCTGTTGACCTCGGATTTTATCGTGGGGTTCCCGGGGGAAACCGATGCCGATTTCGAGGCAACCATGGATCTTATCCGGACGGTTGGTTTCGGTGCGGCCTTTTCCTTCAAATATTCCGCGCGCCCCGGCACGCCCGCGGCAGAAAAACCGCCCGTCGATCCCGTGATCGCCGATACCCGGTTGCAGGCATTGCAGGCATTGGTGACCACGCAACAGCGCGCGGCGCAGGAAGCCATGGTGGGGCGTGAGGTTTCAGTCCTTTATGAAAAGAAGGGACGCCTTGAAGGTCAGATGGTTGGCAAGTCCGAACATCTTCACGCAGTTCATGTGATGGATCCCAAAGCCGGTGCCGGGGATCTGGTACGTGTCAGAATCGGGGCATCGGCCCCGAATTCCCTGGCCGGAGAACGTATTTGACCACGGGCAGGCCCGGATTGCGGTTTCCGGTTTTATCGACATGTCATTTGGATTGTTGAAACCGGCGGAATTCGTCCAAAGTGACATGAAGGTGTCGCATTTGCGGATAAATATCCGTCAAATGCCGCAAAACTCTTGTTTTGGCACCGGAATGGCCCCAGATTCCTGAAATGTAACTTGTAATGGAGACCTCCTTGGGTATCAGCACCCTGCCCGCCGCGGATGACGTGGTTGAGACACTTCTCGAATTTCCGGACAACCGGCTTCTGATCGAACTTTGCGGAGAGTTTGACCGCAACTTGGCCCAGATCGAACATCAGACCGGAGTAGATATCCTTCATCGGGGAAACAGGTTGGCGGTGTTGGGGGAAAAGGAGGCGCGCGGTTTCGCCGCTGCCGTGCTGCAGGCGCTTTATGATCGGCTGGAGGCCGGGCGCGGCCTTGAGGCTGGCGATATCGATGCCGCAATCCGCATGGGGCGCCCGGCGCCGGAGGCCACGACCCCCCTTTCCGAACAGATTGAGATGTTTTCGGCCGCGCGCTACGAATTACGCACGCGAAAGAAATCGGTGGAGCCACGGACCGAGGCGCAGAAGGCCTATGTTGCCCATCTTTTTGACAATGAACTGGGTTTCGGAATTGGCCCGGCGGGGACCGGCAAGACCTATCTTGCGGTTGCGGTCGGGGTTTCGATGTTCCTGGCCGGGGCGGTGGACAGGATCGTCCTGTCGCGCCCGGCGGTGGAGGCGGGGGAACGGCTTGGCTTTCTGCCCGGCGATATGAAGGAAAAGGTCGATCCCTATATGCAGCCGCTTTATGACGCGCTGAACGACTTCCTGCCACAAAAGCAGCTTCAGAAGCTGATGGAGGAAAAACGCATTGAGATTGCCCCGCTGGCCTTTATGCGGGGGCGTACCCTGGCGAATGCCTTTGTGGTTCTTGACGAAGCGCAAAACGCAACGACCATGCAGATGAAGATGTTTCTGACGCGGCTGGGGGAAGGGTCGCGCATGGTCATCACCGGCGACCGCACACAGGTGGACCTGCCACGTGGCGTTACCTCGGGCCTGGCCGATGCCGAACGGGTTCTGAAGGGGGTAAAGGGGGTCAGTTTCAACTATTTCACCGCGCAGGATGTCGTGCGTCACCCGCTTGTCGCCCGGATTATCGAGGCATATGAGGCTGATGATGGGGCCGCTGGTTGATATCGTGATTGAGGATGCGCGATGGGAAGATCTGGGTCTTTCCGTACTCGCGGATCGGGCTGCGCGGGCGGCATTGGCGGATCGTGGCCTGCCCGAAAAGGGGTTCAGTCTTTGCCTGATGGGATGTGATGATGCGAGGATTGCGGATCTGAACGCGGATTTTCGTGGCAAACCGCAGCCGACCAATGTGCTTTCCTGGCCTTCCGGCGAACGCGGGGCAAGGATCGATGGCGAAAGGCCCGATGCCCCGTGCCCCGGGACATCCCTGGATCCCGAGGAACTTGGCGATATTGCCATTGCCTGGGAAACCTGCGCCGCCGAGGCGGAAGCTGGGGGAAAACCGATGCCGGATCATGTGGCGCATCTGGTTATTCATGGGGTATTGCATCTTCTGGGTTACGATCATGTCAGAAATGGCGATGCGGAATTGATGGAAGGAATCGAGTCGCGCATACTTGAAGGGCTCGGGATTGCGGACCCATATCAATGATGGCCGCGATTGGGGTGGGATGTATTTGGAAAAGGAACAATGGGTAGTACGAATTCGGGGCCTGTGACGACGCAGGATGCGATGGGTCTACAGGGCGATGATCAGTCGGAACCCGCACAGCGAAGTATCTTCGGGCGGCTCTTCGGGGCGCTGAGCCTTGAAAACAATGGCCAGCCAGCGGCTGCAGGTCAGGCGGAAAGGGGCCATGCGCCCATCACGGCCCCCGTAGCGCATGGCATTGCCAATTTGCGCAAGTTGCGCGTCGATGATGTGGCCATTCCCAAGGTTGAAATCGTGGCCGTGCCGCTGAATATCAGCAAGGAAGACTTGCTGGATGTCTTCCGCCAGAACGGGTTTTCGCGACTTCCGGTCTACAAGGGCACGCTGGACCACCCGCTGGGATTGGTGCTTCTCAAGGATCTGGCCCTGCAATACGGGTTCAATGGCAGCAGTGGGCGGTTTTCCCTGCGCAAGCTTTTGCGCCCTGTGCTTTATGCGCCGCCATCCATGCCCATCGGGGTGCTTTTGCAGAAAATGCAGAAGGAACGCGTGCATATGGCGCTGGTCATCGATGAATATGGTGGCGTTGATGGGCTCGTGACCATCGAGGATCTGATCGAAACCGTGATCGGTGAAATCGAGGATGAACATGATGAGGTTGAAGGCGCACATTGGAAGGAAGAGACGCCCGGCATCTATCTTGCCAAGGCGACGGCGCCTTTGGGTGAATTCGAACAGGCCATCGGGGTGACGCTGCGCAATGGTGAAGAGGATAGCGATATCGACACCTTGGGGGGGCTCGTCTTTTTGCGGGCGGGACGAATCCCCGCACGGGGGGAGGTCGTGGCCCATGAAAATGGCGCGGAGTTTGAGGTGATCGATGGCGATCCACGCCGGATCAAGCGGCTGCGTGTGCGGCTGCCCGGTGCCGTGCCGCACCGCCCGGCCTCTGGCGTGGAGCCTTCCTCCAGGCCAATCCCGCAGGCGCAGCCGGACAAGTGAGGTTTCGCGGACCGTTTGCATCCTGGCCCGGCTGGCCGTGCGCGGTCCTGGCGGTGATGCTGGGGCTGGCGATGGCGTTGGGGCAGGCGCCCTGGGGGCTCTGGCCGATCAGCCTGCTGGCGCTTGCTGGTCTGACGCTGTTGGTGCTGCGTGCCGAAGGCCCGGGCGCTGCGGGCTGGGTCGGGCAGTTGGCCGGCACGGGATATTTCGGTCTGGCGCTAAGCTGGATTGTTGAGCCCTTTTTGATCGAGCCCGAAATCTATGGCTGGATGGCCCCCTTCGCGCTGGTCCTGATTTCCTTCGGACTGGCCCTGTTCTGGGCCGTTGCGGGATTTGCCGCGCGATGGCGCGGGGCATCCGGCTGGCCCTCTGCGTTTCGTTTTGCGCTTTCCCTGAGCCTTCTGGAGCTTCTGCGCGGCTATGTTTTCACCGGTTTTCCCTGGGTGATGATTGGCCATATCTGGGTCGATACGCCGGTGGCACAGGCGGCGGCATTTGTGGGGCCGGGGGGGCTGACATTGCTTGCGGTATTGCCACCCGCCTTGTCGGCGGCGTTATCCGGTCACCTGATACGCGCGCCCTTGCCGCTTCTGGCAATCCTGCCCGTCTGGTTTTGGGGGCAGGCAGAACTGGCCCGACCGCTGCCTCCATCATCGGACGGGGTGGTCCGGCTGGTACAACCCAATGCGGAGCAGCGGCTCAAATGGGATCCGGATCGTGCCGAAAGCTTTTTCAACCGCCTGCGTGACCTTTCCGCGGCGTCACCTGCCGAAGGTTTGACCCGCCCCGATCTGATTATCTGGCCCGAAACCGCCGTACCTTACCTGCTGGATCGCGAAGGCGGGCTGCTTTCCGCGATTGCCGGATCGGGGCAGGGGGCGGCACTGGCCGTCGGCATTCAGCGGGCAGAGGGCGGGCGCGGCTGGAACAGCCTTGCCGTGATCGGGATGGATGGGCAGTTGCGCGCGGTCTATGATAAGGCGCATCTTGTCCCCTTTGGCGAATATATCCCCTTTGGTGATCTGGTCTGGGACTGGTTCGGGATTGCGGCTTTCGCGTCCCAGCTTGGGCGCGGCTATTCGGCGGGGGAAGGCCCGGCGCTTCTGGATTTCGGTGAAGGGCTTGGCAAGGGATTGCCGCTGATCTGTTATGAGGCGATCTTTCCGCAGGATCTGCGGGCTGCACCGGATGGTGCCCGCTGGATCCTGCAAATCACTAATGATGCCTGGTTCGGGACAAGGACCGGCCCCTGGCAGCATCTGGCGCAGGCCCGGCTGCGGGCCATTGAACAGGGGCTGCCTTTTCTCAGGGCGGCAAATACAGGAATTTCGGCGGTAATCGATGCACGCGGGCGTATCCTGTCTCAGCTTGATCTGGGCCAGATGGGATTTCTGGATACGGTCCTGCCTGCCGCGCGTCCTGCCGGCACGGTTTATGCCCGAACGGGCGACTTCCCGCTTGCCATGGTGTTGCTGATCACCCTGATCGGAGTGACGCTGCGGCCTTCCCTCCTTCGCAGGGCTTGACGCCCCCGCCCACGAGGCATATCGGGGGGCAATTAACCGTCACAACGGCTTCCTGGCGTGACGTGTTTACCCTAACGGAGCACAATTCAAATGACTCGCAAGAATTTCATTTTCACCTCCGAATCCGTTTCGGAGGGGCATCCGGACAAGGTCTGTGACCGGGTATCGGATGCGATCCTCGATGCCTTTCTCGCCGAAGAACCGCAGGCCCGCGTTGCCTGCGAAACTTTTGCCACGACCGGCCGTGTCGTTGTCGGTGGCGAAGTTGGCCTGTCAGACGCGAAAAAGCTCGATACCTTCCTGGGGCGGGTCGATGGGATCGTTCGCGACTGCGTAAAGGATATCGGCTATGAACAGGACGAATTCCACTGGAAGACCATCGCGGTAGACAACTACCTGCACAAGCAATCCGCCCATATTGCACAAGGCGTGGATGCCAATGCTGCAAATGGCAAGGATGAAGGGGCAGGCGATCAGGGTATCATGTTCGGCTTTGCCTGCAATGAAACCCCTGAATTGATGCCTGCGCCGATCCTTTATTCCCACGCCATTTTGCGGCGTCTGGCGGAGGCGCGGAAATCGGGGGAGGAACCAACCCTCCGGCCGGATGCGAAATCGCAGATCTCGCTGCGCTATGCCGATGGGAAACCGGTGGAAGTGACGTCCATCGTCCTGTCCACCCAGCATGAAAGCGAAGGCCAGAGCAGCGATGATATCCGCGCAATCGTGGAACCCTATATCCGCGACGTTCTGCCTGACGGATTTATCACCAATTCCACGAAATGGCATGTGAACCCGACAGGCACCTTCGTGATCGGTGGCCCGGATGGTGATGCCGGCCTGACAGGCCGCAAGATCATCGTGGATACCTATGGTGGTGCTGCGCCGCATGGTGGTGGGGCATTTTCGGGCAAGGACCCGACGAAGGTGGATCGCTCGGCGGCCTATGCGGCGCGCTATCTGGCGAAGAACGTGGTTGCTGCCGGGCTGGCGGAACGCTGCTGCCTTCAGGTTTCCTACGCGATTGGCGTGGCCCGGCCCCTTTCGATCTATGCCGATACATATGGTACCGGTACTGTCCCGGATGCGGAAATCGAAAAGGCCGTGGCGGAAATCATGGACCTGACGCCGCGCGGCATCCGTGAACATCTGGAACTCAACCGTCCGATCTATGCCCGTACTGCAGCTTATGGTCATTTTGGCCGCGCGCCGGAGGCCGATGGCGGTTTTTCCTGGGAACGGACGGATCTTGTCGAGGCGTTGAAAAAGGCGTTTTGAGATATTGCCTGTCAGGGTCTGCGGGGCGTTCTTGCCCTGCGGGCCTCAGGTGATAATTTGCGCCAGCCGCCGGACTGCCGCCAGATAGCCTTCTGTTCCCAGCCCCGCGATTACCCCATCGGCGCGGGTTGAAACGAAGGAATGATGCCGGAACGCCTCCCGCTTGTGGATATTGGAGATATGGACCTCCACCACCGGGCCTTCAAAGGTGTTCAATGCGTCCAGAATGGCAACAGAGGTATGGGAAAATGCCGCCGGGTTGATCACGATACCGGCCGCTTTTTGTCGCGCCTCATGAATCGTATCGACGATGACACCCTCATGATTTGATTGAAAGAACCGTATTGCCAGGCCCAGGGGCGCGCCCAATTCGGTGCAGGCAGTTTCGACATCGGCCAGGGTTTCATACCCGTAGATTTCAGGTTGCCGCTGGCCCAGCAGGTTCAGATTGGGACCATTCAGGATATAGATGGTTTTCATCGGGGCTCCGTTTTGCAGCATTGCCTGTTGATCGCTAAATTGTGTCGATCGCCGCGCTAATCTGCGCTTATTGACGCGTGGTGGCAAGCCTTGACCTCACCCGGTTGACGACGGCTGCGGTGGCAGGTAGGCCGTCGCGCAGTCAACCGGAGCCCGCCATGACCGACGAGCCGAAATCCCGCCGCAATTTCTATGGCCGTCGTCATGGAAAGACCCTGCGGCAGAGCCAGAAAAGCTATCTTGCCGAGGATCTCGACAAGCTCCGGCCGCGCGGCATCTGGGAAACCGAAAACCCGCAACGCGAATTGCTTGATCCGGTTGGAATCTTTGGGGACGATCGTCCGGTCTGGCTGGAAGTGGGGTTTGGCGGCGGGGAACATATGGTCCATATGGCGGCCTGTTACCCGGAGATCGGGATCATTGGCTGTGAGCCGTTCGTCAATGGTGTGGCGATGTTGCTTGGCAAGATCCGCGCGGCGGGGGTGACGAATCTTGCAATACATCCCGGTGATGTGCGTGATCTTTTCGATGTGCTGCCTGCGCAGTCACTTTCAAAGGCCTTTCTGAACTACCCCGATCCCTGGCCCAAGAAACGCCACCACCGTCGCCGTTTCGTGACGCAGGATTATCTGGTCCCCCTTGCCCGTGCGTTGAAACCGGGGGCGGAATTTCGTGTAGCAACGGATATTCCCGACTATGTCCGCCAGACATTGGAGGAGGTTCCGCAAGCCGGGTTTGATCTGATTTCCGACGGTGTGGATCCTTGGGAAGACTGGCCCTCTACCCGCTATGAACAAAAGGCCATCCGGGAAGGCCGCCCGCCGTATTACGTGACCTACCGCCGTCAGGTATAGGGGAATGTAGTAAGTTATTGGGCAATGATTCAGGTCTCCATGTCGAAGCCCAGATGTTTTGCGACGGTGAAGATATCCTTGTCTCCCCGGCCACACATGTTCATCACGATGATATGGTCCTTGGGCAGTTTCGGGGCGATCTTGGCCACATGGGCCAGGGCGTGTGATGGCTCCAGCGCGGGAATGATGCCTTCCAGTTTCGTGCAAAGCTGAAAGGCATCAAGGGCTTCCCTATCCGTGATCGCGACATATTCGGCACGGCCCGTTTCATGCAGCCAGGCATGTTCGGGGCCGATCCCGGGATAATCCAGCCCGGCGGAAATTGAAAACCCTTCGAGGATCTGCCCATCCCCATCCTGTAGCAGATAGGTCCGGTTGCCATGCAGTACGCCGGGGCGACCGCCGGTCAGCGAGGCGCAATGTTCCATCTGGTCATCAACGCCCCTGCCGCCGGCCTCGACACCGATGATGCGCACCGATGGGTCATCGAGGAACGGATGGAAAAGCCCCATCGCATTGGACCCGCCACCGATGGCGGCGATAACGGTATCGGGCAGGCGGCCTTCGCCTTCCTGTTCTGCCAGCTGCCAGCGAACCTCCTTGCCGATGATCGACTGGAAATCGCGTACCATGGCCGGATAGGGATGTGGCCCCGCCACCGTGCCGATGCAATAGAAGGTTTCGCGCACATTGGTTACCCAGTCGCGCAGGGCGTCATTCATCGCATCCTTCAACGTGCCCCGGCCCGATGTGACCGGCACGACTTCCGCCCCCAGAAGGCGCATGCGAAATACATTGGGGGCCTGACGTTCAACATCATGTGCCCCCATATAGACGACGCATTTCAGCCCGAATTTTGCACAGACCGTTGCCGTGGCCACACCGTGCTGGCCCGCGCCTGTTTCGGCTATGATCCGGGTTTTGCCCATGCGGCGGGCAAGGATGATCTGGCCGAGCACATTATTGATTTTATGCGCGCCGGTATGGTTCAGCTCGTCGCGTTTCATGTAAACTTTGGCGCCGCCCAGATGCGCCGTCAGACGTTCGGCATGATAAAGTGGGGAAGGACGACCGACATAGTGTTTCCAAAGGTCATCCATTTCCGTCCAGAAGCTTGGGTCGGTTTTCGCAACCTCATATTGCCGTTCCAGTTCAAGGATCAGCGGCATCAGTGTTTCCGAAACGAAACGTCCGCCAAAAATGCCGAAGCGACCCGTCTCATCAGGCCCAGTCATATAGCTGTTTGCGCGGTTTCCCGGCATGGCAATTCTCCTGATTGTCCCCTGCGATGTAGCGCCATTACCAGGTCCGGTAAAGCATGGGTTCAGCCCAGCATCTTCTTGAAACCCGTATGGCTTGGGACATAGCCGAGACGGGAATAAAAGGCATGGGCGCGGCTGCGCTGGGCGTTGCTGGACAGTTGCATTAGCCCGCAGCCCGCCGCAATGGCACGGGTTTCGGCATCCCGCATCAATTCTGCGCCGATCCCCTGGCCACGGAGGTCGGAGGCAACGCGGACCGATTCGACCTGTGCGCGACGTGTGCCCTGAAAGGACGGGCCGGAGATGAAGATAAGCTGATAGCAGGCGATAACCCGATGCGCCTTTTCCCCCACGATCAGGTGGTTGTTTCCTTCCTTCTGCATTGCGGCAAAAGCGGCGCGGTAGGGAATGAGGTCTGTCATTTCCCGTGTTGCGCCCAATTCATCATCGGCCAGAAGGGTGGCTATCGCGGGTATATCTTCCGCCCGTGCCTCACGCCAATGTATCATGCCCGTGTCGCCTTGATGAAGATGGAAATCCGTTCAGGGTCCTTGATCCCCGGCGCGGATTCGACCCCGGAGGATACATCAATCTGCCGTGCCCCCGTCAGCCGAATTGCCTCCGCCACGTTGTCGGGAGTCAGCCCTCCGGCCAGCATCCAGGGTTTCAGCCATTTGCGTCCGACCAGAAGCCGCCAGTCAAAGCTGAGCCCATTACCCCCCGGCAGTTCGGCCCCTTTCGGCGGGCGGGCATCGACCAGAATCTGATCGGCCACCAGACCATATTCCAGAAGGGCGCCAAGATCGGCCTCTTTGGCAATACCGATAGCCTTCATCACCGGAAGGCCATAGCGGGCCTTGATATCTGCCACACGTTCGGGGCTTTCGGTCCCATGAAGCTGCAACATGTCAAGCGGCACCTCCTTGGTGATCCGATCCAGAAAGGCATTGTCGGCGTTTACCGTCAATGCCACTTTTGCCAACCCCGGTGGTGCGGCGAAGGCCAGGCTGCGTGCTTCGTCGATGGTCAGATTGCGTGGTGATTTATCAAAGAAGACCAGCCCGGCATAGCTTGCCCCCGAAGCCACGACAGCGGCCATATCGGAAAGACGGCGCAGCCCGCAGATTTTCACGCGGATGTCGGTGGTCATGCTCAGCCGGCCTTGGCAGACGTTTCCAGCAGCGCGACAACATCATCCTTGTGATCCGATTGCGACCGCAATTCGGAAAGTTCCCGTTCCAGATTGGCAACCTGTTTGGCGCGGTTGGAGGCGCTGGCGCGGTGCTTATGTTCCCGGAACCATTCCAGGACAAAGCCTATCATCAGACCGACGACGATTCCGCCGAAGATGATCAGATAAAGCGGCAAAGTGGCCGACCACTGGAAACCGAGAAAGGCAGACATGTCTTCCGGCATCACATGCACGGTGGTTGGTGTGCGATTCCCAAGTGCCACGGTCAGCAGCACGACTGCCAGAACGAGATAGAAAAGGTAGCGAAGATAGCGCATCATGCGCCCGTTCTACCTTCCGTTCAGCCTGTCGCGCAAGAGTTTCCCGGTCTTGAAGAACGGGATATTCTTGCTGTTGACCTGTACCGCTTCGCCAGTTCGGGGGTTGCGCCCGGTCCGGGCTTCCCGCGCCTTGATGGAAAAGGCACCGAAGCCACGCAATTCCACACGGTTCCCGCGGGCCAAAGCCTCAATTATTTCTTCAAAAACGGTATTCACGATGCGCTCAACATGGCGCTGGGTCAAATGCGGATTCTCATCCGCGATTTTTTGAATCAATTCTGAACGGATCATCCGTTTCCCCCTGGGATTGGGCGGTGTCCTTTACACCCAAATTTAATACACCCGAGGACTATATGAAAAAAACCCAACCGGACCAACAATAAACAGGCGGATATCCGCTTGAAAGTCACAGGAAAAAGAAACCCCGCCATTTGGCGGGGTTTCCGGGCTCGTACAGGTAGACAAAAATCAGTCCTGATCGCCTTTCAGAGCGGCTCCGAGGATGTCGCCGAGGCTCGCACCCGAATCGGAAGAACCGTATTGTTCGACGGCTTCCTTTTCTTCGGCGATCTCGCGGGCCTTGATCGACAGGCCCAGACGGCGGGTCTTGGAATCCACGTTGGTTACGCGGACATCGACCTTGTCACCGATCTGGAAACGTTCAGGGCGCTGCTCGGAACGATCGCGGCTCAGATCCGAACGGCGGATGAAAGACTTCATGCCGTTGTAATCCACCTCGATGCCGCCATCTTCGATCGCGGTCACTTCCACGGTGATGATGGAGCCACGTTTCACGCCGTCCACTGCGTCGGAGAACGTATCGTCGCCCAGTGCCTTGATCGAGAGCGAGATCCGCTCCTTTTCGGTATCCACCTCGGTGACGGCGGCCTGAACCACATCGCCCTTGCGGTAGTTCTGGATCGCGTCTTCGCCGCGCTGATCCCAGCTCAGGTCCGAAAGGTGAACCATCCCGTCGATATCGTTGTCGAGACCGACAAAAAGACCGAATTCGGTGATGTTCTTGACCTCGCCCTCGATGGTGGTTCCCACCGGATGGGTTTCGGCAAAGACTTCCCACGGATTGCGCATGGTCTGTTTCAGCCCAAGGCTGACACGGCGCTTGGCGCTGTCGATTTCCAGCACCATGACATCCACTTCCTGCGAGGTGGATACGATCTTGCCGGGATGGACGTTCTTTTTCGTCCAGGACATTTCCGAAACATGGACCAGGCCTTCGACGCCCGGCTCCAGTTCCACGAAAGCGCCGTAATCGGTGATATTGGTCACGCGGCCCTTGTGGACAGACCCCAGCGGATAGGAGCCTTCGACCGAATCCCAGGGATCGGACTGAAGCTGCTTCATGCCGAGGCTGATGCGATGGGTTTCCTTGTTGATCTTGATGACCTGAACCTTGACGGTCTCACCGATCGACAGGATTTCCGAGGGGTGATTGACCCGGCGCCAGGCCATGTCGGTGACGTGCAACAGCCCGTCGACACCGCCCAGATCCACGAAGGCGCCATATTCGGTGATGTTCTTGACAACACCATCGACCGTCTGGCCTTCGGAAAGGTTGGCGATTACCTCGGCGCGCTGTTCGGCGCGGCTTTCTTCCAGGATGGCGCGACGTGACACGACGATATTGCCGCGGCGGCGGTCCATTTTCAGGATCTGGAAGGGTTGCTTCAATCCCATCAGCGGCCCGGCATCGCGCACGGGGCGCACATCAACCTGGCTGCCCGGCAGGAAGGCCACTGCCCCCCCCAGATCGACGGTGAAGCCGCCCTTGACGCGGCCAAAGATCGCGCCATCGACGCGGGCCTCATCGGCATAGGCTTTTTCCAGGCGATCCCAGGCTTCTTCCCGCTTGGCCTTGTCCCGGCTGATCTGGGCTTCGCCGCGGGCATTTTCCACGCGGTCCAGATAGACCTCAACCTCATCGCCAACCGCGATATCGGGGGCTTCGCCGGGATTTGCGAATTCCTTTAACTCGACACGGCCTTCCATCTTGTAGCCGACATCGATAATGGCCTGGCCCGCTTCGATCGCGATGACCTTGCCCTTGACCACCGTCCCTTCCTGGGGCGTGTCAATCTCGAAACTCTCGGCAAGGAGAGCTTCAAATTCTTCCATGGATGCTTTAGCGCACATAAGTTTTCAGTTTCCTTTTCATGTCTTGTCACTGGCCAGACGGTTGGTTCCGCCGGTCTTTGCCATCCGTGTCCCTGATCTGCCCTCCCTTCGCGCAAACGCAAAGAGGGGCAACGCGGCCCCGGAATGGAGCGCCTATATCGGGATTACCTGGCAGAGGCAAGGAAAAGCGGGTCATTGGGCGGGGCTGACTGCCTTGCAATCGGGTGAAATCCGCCCGGTTGGCAATCTTTTGCCCGACGCCGCTGATCCTGCACGAAGGTATGATCATCCATCCTGCGGATAGAACGGAGCGTCAGCGGTGCAGCCGTGCCTCGACGGCATCACAGGCCCGCGCGACGGATTCCTGGGTCGTCAGTTCCGAAGTGTCCAGCACCACGGCATCTTTTGCGGCCCGAAGCGGTGCATCCGCACGGCCCGCATCCCGCGCATCGCGTTCGTGCAATTGGGCCAGGATCTGTGCCTCATCTCCGCCAAGTTCCAGCCAGCGCCGATGCGCGCGTATTTCCGCGCTGGCGGTCACGAACAGTTTCACCTCCGCTTCGGGGCAGATGACCGTGCCGATATCGCGCCCGTCCAGGACTGCGCCCCCCGGTTGTCTTGCGAAACGGCGCTGGAAGGTTACCAGGGCTGCCCGCACCTCGGCAATTGCGGCAACCTTGCTTGCGGCCTGCCCGGCCGCCATGCTTCGCAGATCAGGTCGTTCCAGATCTTCCGGCTGCAGGCCCCGGGCGGCCGCGACGGGATCATCCCCCATCATTCCGACTGCCCGATATAGCAGCCCCGTATCAAGATGGGCGAAACCGAAACGTGTTGCGATGGCCCGTGCTATCGTGCCTTTTCCGGCGGCTGCCGGCCCGTCGATTGCTGCCGTGAATGCCTTTTCCATGGGGGTGTTCTTACTGTCGCTCCAGTCTTGCGCCAAGCCCCGCCATCAACCCTTCGAAAACCGGAAAGGAGGTCAGGATCGGGCTGGCATCATCCACCGAGACCGGGTTTTGCGCCGCCAGTCCCGCCACCAGAAAGCTCATGGCGATCCGATGATCGAGATGGGATGCACAGGTGGCGCCGCCCGGCATGCCGCCCGCGCCGCGCCCCTCCACGATCAGGATGTCTTCCTCTTCCTCCACCGTGATTCCGCAGGCCTCAAGCCCCCGCGCCATGGCGTCGATCCGGTCGCTTTCCTTGACACGCAATTCCTTTACCCCGCGCATCACCGTCCGCCCTTCCGCGAAGGCGGCAATGACCGACAGGATGGGGTATTCATCGATCATTGAAGGCGCGCGTTCGGGCGGCACGTCCACGCCTTTCAGCCCTGCGGAAAACCGGACGCGCAGGTCGGCAACCGGTTCCCCGCCTTCTTCGCGGGGGTTTTCAAAGGCAATATCCGCCCCCATCTCCACCAGAGTGGTATAAAGCCCGTTGCGTGTCGGATTCTGGCTTACGCCAGGTACGAAAACTTCGGAACCCTCCACGATCAGCGCGGCGCAGACGGGAAAGGCCGCCGATGACGGATCGCGCGGAACCGCCACTGATTGCGGGCGTAGCTCCGGTTGGCCGCGAAGCGTGATGACCTGTCCTTCGCCCTGTGGCACGACCGAAATTTCCGCACCGAATCCGCGCAGCATGCGTTCGGTATGATCGCGCGTTGCCTGTCTTTCGACCACGACGGTTTCGCCGGGTGTATTGAGCCCCGCCAGCAGTACCGCAGATTTCACCTGGGCCGAGGCCACGGGCGGCGTATAGTGTACGGGAACTGGGTTTTCCGCGCCGATTACCGTCATTGGCAGGCGCCCGCCCTGACGGCCAAAGGCCTGTGCCCCGAAAAGCGCCAGCGGATCCGTCACCCGGCCCATCGGGCGTTTGCGCAGGCTTGCATCACCGGTAAAGACCGCCGTGACCGGCGTTGTTGCCATTGCACCCATGACCAGGCGCACGCCGGTGCCGGAGTTGCCGCAATCGATGACCTCTTCCGGTTCACGAAACCCGCCTACACCCACACCATGAACGAACCATTCCCCCGGTCCCGACCGGGTGATTTCCGCGCCAAAGGCCCGCATAGCCTTTGCGGTATCCAGAACGTCCTGACCTTCAAGCAGCCCCGTAATCCGTGTTTCACCCACTGCCATCGCGCCAAGGATCAGTGCCCGATGGCTGATCGATTTGTCGCCGGGCACCTCGGCATTCCCTTTCAGGGGGGCGGAGCGGTGGGCGGTCATTGGCTGGACGGCGCCATGGGCGGACATTTCGGGCTCCTTCATTGCTTTGTCGCCTGATACCCCAAGCCTTCCGGTCCGTCCATGGGCGTTGGCTCGCGGCAAGGGAAGGCTTTGCAATGCCGGTTTTCCGTCCCGATCAGGGTATGTCAGCGCCGCGGCTTGCTTTTCCAACTGTCAAGCCAGGCCTTCCAGCGCGCCCAGAGGCTGTCGGCCCGTGCATCCACCTCATCCATCGTGTCGCCGATCCTGTCCATTGCCGGGTCGATGGTTCTTTCACGAAATTGCGCCCACATCCGCCAGACAAGAAAAATCAATCCCGCAAGGCTGGTCAGGATAATGATATTGATCCAGGGAATGATCCGTGTATCCGGCCCTTCGACTTCCCAGAGCGAAACCGCATTGGGGAAGATCGTGAAGAATTCGTTGCGCCAGCCATAGTGCCGTATTGCCACCCATCTGGGGGCCGCGGCGGTGGAAACGAGGTTTGACGCCTCTGCCTGAAGGTTGAAACTGTTGATTTTGAAATAGGGCGGCCAGCCCCATCCGGTATCCTGATTGCGATAGACCATGGGTTTGCCATTGGTCTGGAAAGTCTGGATGAAGAAGACATCATAATTTGACTGTGCGGCATTTCCCACTTCGGGTTCGGCCCAGAAAAGGGAATTTTCCCCGAAATCGATCCGCCGTGTTTCCGTCCCCACGACCCGCACGATATCAACCTGTGGCAGGTTATAGTGGAAAAAGACAATGGTCAGTATCGCCAGAAGTGACAGGAAGATCCATTTGACATAGCGCATCGTGGGCAGTCCTCAGGCAAAATTCATGAAATAGACCAAGCCGATGATAATCGTCGTTGGAATGATATAGACGAGCCAGAGCAGCTTGTACCAAAGCCCTTTTGCATAGCTGGCCATACCGGATTCAATATAGTCGTCCCGTTGGCCCGGACCTTCGGCAAGATCCCATTCCTTTTCAAGTTCCTCGCGTCGCAGTGAACGCAGGTAGATTGAAAGCAGTACATAGAACACTGTCATCAGGATAAAGGCCACAACGGCGAGACGGATCAATGCTCCCATCAGCTTCGTTTCCTCAAGGCACCCCAGGGGCCGACCAGGCTGACCATGGAGGGGCTGGGTTTGGGTTCGGGGCGCTCGGTCTCATCCATGCCGGGCTCGGGGCCGAAAAGGGCGTTGCGGGCGCCCGCCTTGTCTACCTGATATTCCCGTTCGAGAAAATTCGCGACATATTGGCGTTTGCGATCCGACCAAGTGGCATAGGAGGTATAGAACAGCTCCTTATGGGTGATGAAAAGCTGCCGGACATCCAAAGGTGCCAATTGGCTCAGTAACATGTTCACCAGATCGCGGTCGGCATGTGCGCGTGCGCGCAGGGTATAGAAATAGGCGGGATGTTCCGAGGTGATGCGCGGCCAGTCGCCGCCGCCTTCAACCCAGGACAGGAGCCGTGCGAGCCCCTTGAATTCGGCGGGCAGTGCCGTACCAAGGCGATGCGCGATCTTGCGCAGGTCATTGCGGGTCGCATTGCCAAGGTCGATATCCAGGGTGTCGGCCGCATCCACAAGGATGAAATCCATCTTCTGGCGCAACACGGCCCCGGCATTCATGCCACGTGCCTTGACGATGGGTTCAACCAGCCCGTTCTTTTCCAGCCATGAGGCAATCCAGTTGCGATCCTGCAAATCCATTACCTGATCCACCGGAAGCTGCCCCAATGTCTTTTTCGAGGCGACGGAAACCACCCCCGGTACCCGCATGCCCCGAAAGATATAGAGCCCGCCGAAATGTGCGGTCCAGAAATTGGCCTGTTCGAAACCCATTTTCGGCAGCGCGATCGGTATCCGCGTCACATCGCCGGTACGTTTTGCGAGGGTGATCATCTCGGCAATCAGCACATCGTCCTGCCAGCCATCGGGTTCCTTGCGGAAACGTTCGATCATCTGGCCAAGCCGTGCGGCATCGGCGACATGACCACCGATCGTATCGGCCTCGATGGTGATATTGCGGATATCCAAAAGTCGTGCGGCATTTGTTGCCTCATAGACCGAATTCGCCAATTCCCCCGCCACGGCATCGCGGGCGGTCAGGGCAAAAAGCTGCGTCTCATTGGCATTGATGAACTGCCGCAATATGCCCCGGGAGGTGGAAAATTTCGCATGAAGCAATGGCGCGGTCTTTTGTGCCGTGCTCAGCAGAATGAATTGCCGGTTGCAGCCATTGGGATTGAGGTAAAGCGGATCGCCCAGTTCATCCCCTATTTCGGGGGAATAGCCGGAAATATCGATATGAAAATCCTTCAGCGTGGTTTCCCGGCCCGTCAGAGCCTTGAGCGCGCGATTATAACGTTCGATCAGCGCGGGTGAGGATACCTCCACCAGATTGCCGAACATCAGGCCCTTTTCGATGAGGCGCTTCATGCGGTTTCACCTTTCCCGCCCGCGATGGCGGCAGGGGATATCCTGAGGTGGCCGCCGATCGGGAAAAATGCCATCCCCCCCGACAAGACAGGATAGTGCCGCCGTAATATCCGTTTCCACCCGGGCATGGTTCGGATCATGACGGTTTTCCTGCCAGATAGCGCCGCTTGGCTTCTTCCTGTCGTTCGAAGTCGCGGACCATGTTTTCGATTGCCACCTCGTCCGATTTGTCGGCATATCGGAATTCGCTGTCGGCATAGCGGTTGATTTCCTGGATCACCATTTCCACGGTGATCTTCCGGGTCATGTCCCGGATCATTGAAAGCTTTTCCTCATAGGGTTTGAAAAGGAAAAGATCGGGGTTTTCCACCCATTCGTCGGGCAGTTCGAAATCCATCGCGCGGACCTTCACCGCATCGGTGATATTCTTGATCGCGCGACCGGTGAAACGGGGGTCGGCTTCCTGGATCGCTTTCAGGTAGGTTCCGAGTTTTGTCAATGTATCCAGCGGGCCGATCCGATCTGCCACCTTGTCCCATACCGTCATCAGGGCGTCCTCATGTGGGCGAGCATGGGCCTCGAAGCTCCGGGAAACCGCGCGTTTTATTTCCTGTGCGGCAAAAAGTTCATGTTCCCCCAGCGGGATTTCATGATTCTTGCCCATCAGGAGCGCGAGGATATCGATATAATCCTCCCGGCTTTGGGGGCCATCGACCAGAAACCGCGCGCCGGCCCGTTGGCGCAGCGCGTCATCCACATTCTCGGGGAAGTTCGAAAACATCCCGAAGGTGCAATTGCCGCGCACCACGGTATTGGCCCCGGCGAAGGCCTCCATGAAAACGGCTGTCACTTCCTGCTGGCCCGCGCTTGATTGCCGATCGCCGCGTTTGCCCGCGATCTGGTCGATATCGTCGATTGTACCAAAGCCGATCACCGCGGGGTCCAGTACATTGGAAATGAAAGCCTTGGCATTCTGCCCTGATTTGCCCTGATAGCTGTCAATCTGGTCGATGGAGAAATTCTGATAGCGGAAGGGGTAACCTGCCACCTGACAGTAATCGTTCAAAAGCCCCGCCATCATCTGGATCAGCGTGGTTTTCCCCGTTCCCGGTGCGCCATCCCCCATGAAGGTAAAAATGAACCCGCCCAGTTCGGCAAAGGGGTTGAGCTTACGGTCGAAATCATAGGCCATCAGCATCTTGGCCAGTCGCAATGCCTGATATTTTGCAATATGGTTGCCCACGACTTCATTGGGTTTCTTGAAGCTCATGGTCAGGACGGACCCCTTGGCCGTCCGGGCGGGGGTAAAGCCCGAAAGCGTCAGATCATCGGCCTCTACCCGCCAGCTTGCGCCGCCATAGGCGGCGGTGCGGGGTGTGGCTTCGGCCCGTGCGGCGGTCTTTTCCATAAGCTGTTCGGCAAAGCCCGCAATGGTGGCAATCAGGCGCGGCTCATCATCGGCCAGGGTGGCAATATCCTGGTCAAGTTCCCACAGCGCACCTTGCAGGGCCAGGGGGGCATTATCGGTCAGTACCTCCTCGACATCGCCGATTTCCACCGTTACCTCGCCCAGATGCGGTGCGATCAGGAAAGCGGTGGCATTGGCGAAGGCATGCAGGACGACCAGTGCCTCGGCAGACAGAAGTTCGGTAAACTCGGCCCGGCGCGTATCGGGAAGCCGCCCTTCCAGATTGGCTTTCTTCAGTTCCACCAGTCCGGTCAGTTCGGAATACCCTTCGCCCATTGCCAGCGCGATCCCAAGCGCCCGGCGCAGTGAATTGAGCGCCGCAGCCTGAAGTGGCGAAAGGAGGCCATCGGACAGGCCCTCCACCCGTTCCATCAACCGAACCCCACCCGGGCGCACGGTGGAACGGGTGACCAGACCCGGTGTGGTGGAACGAAACCTGCCCCGCACGCCGATACCCGGCGACCGTTCCGGCGTTGCCGTCTCGGCCGGTTTTGCCAGTCGCGGGGCGTGATCGAAGCCGTTCAGCAGATCGAGGGCCGCTGCATAATGGCTACGGATTTCCTCTTCGCGAAGCTCCATCGTGTCACGCGGTGTGCTCATCGTTCCCTCTTAACGCTGTGTGATGATGCGCCCGCCATAGCCCACCACGAATTTCATGACATCCCGAAATCCCGGCGGATTCATTTCCACCAGGGCCTGATAGGGTCGTTCGGGCAGGATGATCATGCGTTCAAGGCTGGTTGCGCCATGGTCTTCCAGCCCTTCGCCGGTAAAGGGGGAAGAGGCGAAGATCTGCCGTTCCGCGCTGGAAAACCATCCGGTCTTGACCGTTTCGATACGTTTGGATCGCAGATCTTCCACCGTCCAGACCAGTGCCCAGTCCTGGCCTGCATCGGCCTGCGCATTTTCCAGGACTTGTGAAATTGGCCCCGATTGCAGGGTAAAACTGGACGAATACATCGGCCCCAGATGGATCCGGCGCAGGCGCTTGGGGTGCAGATCGTCGAAATCCTCGTCAAAACCCTTGGCAATGGTCAGGAGTTTCAGCCCACCCAGGGATTGCGCCATCAGATGAGCCTGAACCTGCGGCCAGCGCCGTTCATCATGGGGCAGGGATGTGCGGCCTGAATCCTCCATCTCCATCAGATAGATCATTGGCAGGTTGGTCTGCGTGTCATATACCGCCCAGTGGATCAGCCATGAACGGCGGCCGTGCCCTTCGCCCAGCCATTGCAGGTCGGGGTCGTTGCGTGCCCAGAAAAGCGCCTTGTCGCGAAGCGTTTCGTAATATAGCCGCTGCGACAGGGTAAATTGCAGCCTGGTCGGAATTGTCAGTTCGCCGACAATCTGACGGATCATCGCATCCTTGATCTCCTCCTCTGAGGCGAGGCTGCGCAGATGTTGTGCGGCATTTTGCGCGTCATTGGCCATGACGAGCAATTCCTGCGCTACGGGAAAGCCGCTTTCGTGGCGATCGAAGGCCAGACGGCCGGGCAGGGGGCCGGTGACCCTTCCCAGCATCAGGTATTTGCACGACAGGGCTGTAAATGTCGCATTGAGGCGGCGGATATAGGATCCGATAACCCGTGCATCCAGCCGTGACAATGTGTCCCGGGCCTCCATCTCACCCGCAACGCGGGAAAGATGGCCGGTGATCGCATCGAACTTGGCAAAATAGCGCCGCGCGATGAGGGTATCGTAAAGTTCCGCGTGGTCGTCGGTCAGTGCGGTTTTCGGTCCTTGCGTCACTTATTGCCCATAAAGATTCTTGTCATGTTTCTCGACAATGGCCGCAAAGCGGCGGGCGAAACGTTCATCTGCCTTGGCTTTCTGTTCAAGGACCTTGCGGGCAAAGACCATGTGATCTTCATGTGATTCCATCATATCGGCCATTTTCTGATTGGTCGCAGTGCCGATTGCGGCCATGGCAGCCTGGGCTTCCTGATCGGTCTTTACCCCGATTTCATTGATCCTATGTGCGACATCCTGTTGCTGTGCGGTTTTCAGCGATGAGGTCAGTGCATCATAAAGGACGACCCGCTGCTTGGTATCGGTTTGCAGCTTGTTGATCAGCACCATCTGCGTCGCGGCCTGGTTTTGCAGGCTGTCCACCCAGGTCTTGCCCTTTTCGATATAGCGTTCCAGCGTCTGGGATTTGGCCAGATGGACCTGTTCATCCTGCACCAGTTCGTTATAGCGGGTATTGAGCGCGGCAAGATCCGTTTCCAGCTTGGTTCGGGCTGCGGCATCCTGTTCCACCGAGATCTTGTTTTCCAACTCGATGATCCTGGGGTCCATGGAGGCAATTTCCTTGCGAATGCCTTCCAGGGCGGCCACTGTGCTCTCACGTTCGTCCAGTGTTCCGGTCAGGTTGCTTTCAACGCTCTCCTTTTGCGTATTCAACATGTCGAGCTGCCCTTGCAACAGCTTTACGATCACATCCGATTTCGCGATCAGGTCCTGCAACTTGTCATCAATCGAGGCTGACCGCAGCCGTTCCTGACGCAGTGATTCCGATTTCCCACGAGAGAAGATCCCGACAAAGCTTTCCCAGCCTGTCTTATTGCGCAACTCATCGAAATTCCTTGAGAAACCGGCGGTGACATCATCCAGACCCATGATGAGCTCGGCAATATTCGCGTTCATCAATTCAGTATGGGCATGGACATCCTCCAGCGTGGCATTTTCCACGTCGATGGCAGCTTCGCCCGCCTCGACCTTGGCCCGGGCGGCCTCGATCCGGCTGGTTACCTCACTGATCTTGCTTTGCGCCTCGGCCACCTGTGCCTGGCTTTCCCGGATCTTAGTGTCGAAATCGGCCATCAAGCCCTCCGATGTAAATTATGTTCACATATATGGGTGCCCATGTGGAGTTTCCAGTGCCACATGGAAGAATATGCAACGGACCCCCGTTCACCCGTCAGACTGCGCTACCGCGTGGGGGATTGCAATTCCATTCATGGCGGAAAACCGGACCTGGAGAGGCCATAACCGCCTGTCTGCATGAGGAACCCTACCCCATTGCCCGCTCTGCCGCGGCGCCAAGGCGCAACAGGCGTTCCTCATCCATCGGGGCACCCAGAAATGAAATGCCGCAGGAAGGTTGCCCGGTTGGCAGGGTCAGGCTGCACAGGCCCATCAGATTGCCGATACGTGTATTGCGCAGGGTCAGCAGGTTTTCGGTCACGTAATAGGCGTCATCGTCCAGCAGACGTTGCCTGTTCGGGGGCAGGATCGGGCAGGTCGGCAGGATTATGGCATCATAGGGGGCAGTCCTTTCCGCCCAGATCGTGCGTAATTCGCGCAGTCGTCGCCAGCCTGCAACGAAATCCGCAGCCTTGAAATCTGCGCCTGAACGGAATCGATCCAGAATGCGCGGGAACATCTTTTCGGGGGAGGCTTCTATGGTTGTTCTCCATATCCCATAGGCTTCGGCGGTGAAAAGAAGTGCGGCCAGGTCCATGGCCTCGGCGATTTCGGGGATCTTGCCGGTCTTGATCCGGGCTCCGGCGCGGGCCAGCCTGTCAACGGCACCTTCGAAACCGGATGCGGGGGCTTCGCGCAGATCGTCCATTGCGACGCTTTCCAGAATCAGAAGCCGCACGCCCTTCAGGCTTGTCCCATCCAGATCGGCGGGTTTGCCGCCTTCCATTGCGGCCAGAAGGAGTGCGCAATCCTCAACGCTGCGTGCCAGTGGACCCACGGTGTCGAAGCTTTCACAAAGCGGCACGACCCCTTTCAATGAAAGCCGCCCCTCGGTTGTTTTTAGGCCCGTAAGATCGTTCCAGGCGGCGGGGATCCGTACTGAACCACCGGTATCGGAGCCGATTGCCGCCGGGGCGAGGCCAAAGGCGATGGAGGCTGCGGCGCCGGAGGAGGAACCGCCGGGAACCGTGTCCTCATCATTCACATTGGGCGGTGTGGCGGTGATGGGATTTAGCCCGAGACCGGAAAAGGCAAGCTCCGACATATGCGTCTTGCCCAGGCAGACAAGGCCCTGGGCTGTTGCATTATGAAGAACCTCTGCATCCGTCCTGGGGGTCCGTCCTTGCAAGAGCGCGGATCCGGCCTCACAGGGGGCGTCGGCCGCGTCGAAAAGATCCTTCCAGGAAATCGGTACCCCGTCGAGCAATCCGATCCTGTGCCCGGTCTTGGCACGGTCGGCGGCGGCTATGGCCATCGACCGGGCGCGGCGCGGTGTCACGCGGGAATAGATGCGTGCCGCATCGGGGTGGCGTTCGATGGCATCCAGAAAGGCCTCGGTCAGTTCCATCGCGTTGATCTTGCCCGCCGCGATACCGCGCCCAAGCTCCGCCGCCGACATCCAAAGCCATTTGCCCGACATAATCGCCTCCTTGCAGATCGGGTTACGGTAGCGTCAGCGGACGGCATGGACAATCCCGCCCCGACAGATCAATCTGAGGGTATGAAACGGGATTGCGATATTCTGATTGTCGGTGGCGGGCTTAACGGACCGGCCCTGGCGCTTGCCCTGGCGCAGGCCGGATTTTCCGTGACGGTCATTGACGCAAGGCCTGCGCCTGCCCGGGCGGAGGTCGGATTTGATGGCCGGGCCTATGCGCTTGCCCTGGCGAGCCGCAGGCTTCTTGCGGCGATCGGGGTCTGGTCCGATCTGGCCGATGGCGCACAGCCGATCCTGGAGGTCAAGGCCAGTGATGGCCGTGCGGGTGAGGGGGCCGCGCCCTTTTTCCTGCATTTTGATCACGCCGAGATCGAGGAAGGCCCGATGGGCCATATGGTGGAGGACCGGCATCTTTACGCAGGTTTCCTTGCAGCGATGGAACAGGCCGGGATTACACTGATATCGAATGAGCGGGTCGTGGGGCAGATGGTGGATGGTACGGGGGTCCGCGTTGATCTGGATTCGGGCGGGCAGGTTTCGGCAGGGCTGCTGATCGGTTGTGATGGCCGTGGCAGTGGCACCGCGACCCGGGCCGGGATTGATCGCACGGGCTGGAGCTATGGTCAGACTGCGCTGGTAACGGCAGTAGCGCATGAAAAGCCGCATGAAGGTATCGCGCATCAGTTTTTCATGCCGGAGGGTCCGCTGGCAATCCTGCCGTTGATGGGAAATCGGTCTTCCATTGTCTGGTCTGAAGAGGTGAGCCGCGCGGCAACCATTCAGGCATTGTCGGCCACGGATTATCTGGCGGCCCTGCGGCCCCGTTTCGGGGAATTTCTGGGCAGGATCGAACTGGCCGGGATCCGCTTTACCTATCCGTTGAGCCTGTCGCTGGCCCATCGTTATGTGGCGCCGCGGGTCGCCCTGGTGGGGGATGCAGCCCATGGGGTGCATCCGATTGCGGGGCAGGGGCTCAATCTGGGGCTAAGGGATGTTGCGGCACTGGCTGAAGTGGTAATCGAGGCCGCCCGACGAGGCGAGGATATTGGCGCGATTGATGTTCTTGAGCGTTATGAACAATGGCGGCGTTTCGATACGACCTTTCTTGCGCTGGGCATGGATGGGGTCAACAAGCTGTTTTCAAACGATAACCCCTTGCTCCGTCTTGGTCGGGATCTTGGGATGGGTGCGGTTTCCGCCTTGCCGGGCCTGCGGCGGCGTTTCATACGGCAGGCGGCGGGACTGCAGGGTGATCTGCCGCGTCTGCTGCGGGGGCTGCCCGTTTGACATTTCCATTCATGTCATGGCCTCCGTTTTATCGGGGCCGGTGACGGGGAGAGCATCCCCAGGGCAGAATTCCCTGAGCGTGTCGCAGATGATATTGCGCCGTAAAGGCTTGGTCAGATAGCGGTCGATACCACCGGGAAGCATTGCGGTATCATCGCCATTCAACACATGGGCCGTCAGCGCGACAATGGGAATTCGCCTGCCCATATTTTCTTCCAATAGGCGAATTGCGCGGCTTGCCTCATGCCCATCCATTTCCGGCATCGAGATATCCATGAAAACCAGATCGGGCTGCGTGGTCTGGAAAAGCTCTACCGCCTCACGCCCGTTATTGGCAAAGGTCAGCTCGATTGCGAGCCCCTTCACCATCTTGCGGAAAACGAGCTGGTTGGTGCGGTTATCCTCGGCCGCAAGAACCCGCATCATGCGCTGTCGGGGGTCGGGGGCCGCCAATGTTGGTTGTGGTGGTTCGGGGATGGCCGGTGGGGTGGAAAGCGCCTGAAGCCGGTTATAGAGATCCGAACGCAGCAGCGGTTTCTGGACCATGGCGGCGATATGTTCCGCCCCCTTTTCGCCGCGCGCGGCGGTGGGATTGGATGAAAGCAGCACGATGGGCAGATCGATGCCGGTCGCCCTTGTTTTTGTCGCCAGTGCCAGCCCGTCCATTTCCGGCATTTCATGATCCGTAAGCAGCAGATCGAAGCCGTGATCTTTTCTTAACAGGGCCAATGCTTCCACCCCTGATCGGCAGGCGACCACGTCGATACCGCAAGTGGCGAGTTGCCGTTCCAGGATTGTGCGGTTTATGAACTGATCGTCCACGATCAGGGCACGGGAAAAGGCAATTGGCCCGGTTTCCAGTCGCCCCGGTTCCGCCACGGGGAGCGTTACGCGAAATCCGAAACAGGATCCTTTACCCAATTCGCTATCGACCCAGACCGCACCCTCCATCCGTTCGATCAGCCTGCGTGTAATGGCAAGGCCCAGTCCCGTTCCTTCGAATTTGCGGTCCGTTTCGGTTTCAACCTGATTGAATTCACCGAAGATATGATCAAGCTGATCCGCAGGGATACCGATGCCGGTATCTTCGACCGAGATATGTAGTTGCTGATGGCCCGGTTCGGTTTCGATCCCCACGACACGGATCAGCACATGACCCGATCTGGTGAATTTGACCGCATTTCCCATCAGATTGGTCAACACCTGTCTGAGCCGACCGGGATCCCCGACAAAGCGCGTGGGAAGGAACATGTCGAAATCAATGATCAGATCGATCCCCTGCGCCCGCGCCCGGGGTTGCAGGAGCATTGTGACCTCATGGATCACCCGTTCCAGATCGAAAGGTTCGGGATGTAGGGTCAGGCGTTGCGCCTCGATCTTTGAATAGTCGAGAATATCGTTGATGATTGCCAGCAGCGCCTCCCCCGATGAACGGATCGTGTCGGCGAAAAGGCGTTGTTCCTCGCTCAGATCGCTATCGCAAAGCAGTTCCGCCATGCCGACAACACCGTTCATCGGGGTGCGGATTTCATGGCTCATATTGGCCAGGAAGGCGGATTTCGCGCGATTTGCGGCCTCGGCGGCGCGGCGCGCCTCTTCCAGTGCGGCCTGCTGTTCCTTGATGGCGGTAATATCCATGCGCAGGCCGACACGCCCGCCATCGGGGGTGACATGTTCCTGTTCCAGGATCCAGCGGCCATCGGCAAGCCTGTTGGTACAGCTTTCCCTGGCCTCGCGCATCTGCACCAGTCTTTGTTGCAGCCATTCCTCTTCCTGCCCAATGGCATCGGGAACGTGGCCTGCTTCCAGCCCCCCGCGCAACAGGTCTTCGAAACCGGTGCCCGGGATCATCATCCCGGCGCTGTCAGGGAACATTTCGGCGTAGCGTTGATTGAAAGCCAAGAGCTTTTCCTCCTTGTCGAAGAGTACGAACGCATCCGGCAGCGCTTCAATCGCGGCCCAGATACGCATCTGATCGGTTATGTTGAGCGCGAGGCAGACCATATCGCCATCGCGGGCGCGGCGGTCGACGAGACGCAGCCAGGTGCCGTCGGAAAGTTTCACTTCCATCTGCGGGATCGGATCGCTTTCCCAGCGGAGCAGCATGCGGGCAATCCATTCCTCCATGTCTTCCCCACCGATATCGACCGTTCCAGCCTCGGCAATAATCCGCAGCATTTCCTCATAGGGGGTGCCGGGGCCGACAGGGTGGTCGCCAAAGGCGGACAGATAGGCGTGATTGGCGATAACCAGGCGGAAATCCGCATCGAAAACCGCAAACCCGTCACTGATCGCGTCAATTGAATCGCGCAACCGGCGTTCGGCCATGACTGCGGCCGTGTGGGCATTTTCCAGATCGGACAGAAAGCGCAGATTTTGCCCTTTCAGTTCCTCCGCTTCCGAAAGGGCGGCACGGGTGACATGACGCTGTTCGACGATCTGGTCCGAAAGTGCACGGGCATGAAGGGCAAGTTTTTCATTGGCGGCGAAAAGTTCCCGCTGCTTTTGATGCAGTAACCGTTCGGCCGCCAGCCTTGCGCGCCTTTCGCGCGCCAGCCTGTCCATTTTGTCCATGTGTGCTTCTGCCACGTCGGAGCCTCTTCATGCGTCCCGGGCAAGCATGTCGGAACATCATGAATCGAGGATTAATGGCATTGACCTGCCGATATGGGACACGGATTACGGCAATGCAAACCGCATGATCATGGTGCTGCGAGGCGGGGTTTGTCGGCGGTTCTTCACCTGATCCAGGCCGGGGCTGATACCCCCGTCTTTCGCGCAAGTTCTTCAAGCTGCCCGATCAGGTCATTCGATACTGTCAGTCCTTCCTTGTCGGCCCGGGCTGATTTTGCGGCTTCGATTTCACCGGGCAGGAATATTTCCGTGGCACCCTTCGCCAGCGGGGTGGTTTTGATTTGATGGACCAGTTTTTCGATATCACGATAATAATCATCCATGTCGCGCATGAAATCGGGCGCGATGGCCAGATGGAAATGCCCGACGCCTCCTTGAGGATGGCTGTGGTTGTCTGCCTCCGGCCCAAAGGGTGATCCTGTAAGGATACCGGCCAGAACATCCGTCATGACGGACAACCCGGCGCCCTTATGTGCGCCGACAGCGGCCAGAAACCCGCCCGCCATGATCGCGTTCGGATCGGTTGTCACCTGCCCCTCGGCATCATAGCCCCAGCCTTCGGGAATTGCCTCGCCATTGGCGGCGGCAACCCTGACGCGGCCCTTCGCGACCTGACTCATTGCCATGTCGAGAACAAGCGGCTTGTTCGGTTTTTGCCGGGGTACGGCAATCGATATCGGGTTGTTGCCAAGAACCGCCGCAACGCCCCCGATCGGGGCGATATTTGATGTCGTCGTTGTCGTGCTTATCCCGATCAGGCCAGCCTGAGCCGCGTGTTCGGTATAGATGGCGGCGGCGCCGAAATGATGGCTGTTGCGCACCCCGACCATCGCCACACCATGTTCGCGTGCAACCTTGATTGCCAGATCCATCGCCATCATGCTTGGCCGGAACCCGTAGCCCCCATCCGCATTCACAAGTGCCGTCACGCCATGTTGCCTGATTACCGAAACATTGGGTCTGGCATTGATCCGACCGTTTGAGAGGCTCCTGCAATATTGTGGCAGGCGGAACACCCCATGGGTTGTCACACCGCGCTTGGTTGCGGCGATCAACCCGTCCGCGACGGCACGGGCATCCGGTTCAGCTTGGCCACTGGCAATCAGAACCTTGATCGAGAACTCTCGAATATCACCTTCGGAAACCTGGGGCATGTTTTCCCTCAATCGCTATAACGGCCGGTCGTTTGCATCTGTCAAACTGACAGGATTATCCGTAACGTGGCAATGATCTTTAAACTTCTCAGTGAAAAGTTTTATGGTTAGCTTGCCTCTCAAGGGGGGCGAAATGCCCCGTGCCGTAATCCCCCGTTTTTCTGTCTGTCCCGTGTTTGCCCGATTGTCCCGCAAAGGAGCACAAGATGCCTGGCCCCCCCGTTGTTCCGGTTCGAGGAGACGAAACCCTGCCAGATCGCGTCGATACGGTGGTGATCGGCGGCGGAATCGTCGGGACTTCCACGGCGCTTGAACTGGCTGAACGTGGACAGCGTGTTGCGCTTTGTGAAAAGGGCGGGATTGCGCAGGAACAAAGCTCCCGCAACTGGGGGTGGGTCCGGATCACCCGGCGGGATGAACGCGAGATCCCCCTGATGGCGGAGGCTCTGCGGATCTGGGACGGGCTTGCCGAACGTACGGGCCGTGATCCGGGGTTCAAGCGTGCCGGACTCGCCTTTGCCTGTGCTGATGAGGCGGAATTTGCCCGGCACGAAAGATGGGCCGAACATCTGCGCCCCTATCAGATTGAAAGCCGTGTGATCCGGGGCGCGGATTTCGACAAGGCCTATCCGGGCTGCAAGGCACCGCCTTATGGTGTGCTCTATACCCCGTTCGATGGGCGGGCGGAGCCACAAAAAGCTGCCCCTGCCATTGCTGAGGCTGCCCGGGACCGGGGTGCGGCGGTGCTGACCTCCTGTGCGGTGCGCGGGGTGGAAACCGCCGCCGGGAAGGTTTCGGGCGTGGTCACGGAACGGGGCCGGATTGCCTGCGATGCCGTCGTGCTGGCGGGTGGGGCATGGTCACGGCTTTTTTCCGGCAATCTCGGCATTGATTTGCCGCAGTTGAAGATCATGAATACCGTATTGCGAACGGAGCCTTTGGAAGGGGGTCCGGAATCGGCGCTCTGGACGCCGGATTTTGCATTCCGCAAACGTCAGGATGGTGGTTATACCATCGCCAACGGATATCAGAACATTGTCGATATCGTGCCGGACAGTTTTCGTCTGGCCCTGAAATTCCTGCCTGCGCTGCGACATGAATGGCGGGATTTGCGTCCGCGGATTGGTGCGCGGTTTCGCGAAGAGGCGAGCCATGCGCGGAAATGGTCGCTTGATGAGGTCACGGTGTTTGAACGCCGGCGCGTGCTTGATCCGGTGCCGCATCAGTCCTCGATCCAGTCCGCCCTGAAACGTGTGGCGGAGGATTTTCCGATCTTTGCCAAGGCACAGGTCGCGCAAAGCTGGGCCGGGCTGATCGATGTGACCCCCGATGCCGTTCCAGTGATCTGCGGCATTGATCGGGTGCCGGGTTTTTTCATCGCGACGGGCTTTTCCGGTCATGGATTCGGGATTGGACCGGGGGCAGGGCGGTTGACGGCGGACCTCGTAACCGGGGCCACACCATGCGTTGACCCTGAACCCTTCCGCCTTGGCCGCTTCTTCGATGGAACCGCGATGGAAATTGACAAGGGATATTGACCATCATCCCTGTGCAAAAAAGATCGTCCCGAGTCGGACCTGCCATTGATGCCCTGACCCCGGGCACTCAACCTCCAGCATGGGTATTGATCGTCATATATCAACATTAAGAAGAAAAACCCCTGTATTGTCCTGATAGGCTTGGTCATTGTGATAGGAAAACGTACTATTTCCCCGTATTTTACGCGGCGTGCCACTTTGTATTTGCCGTGTAATCGGGTAGGCACTCGATATGGATCGGGCGAAATTTTTCCAGCCCGGCCTGTTTGGTGGGGTGTTCATGATTGCGGGAATGTGGTTTTCAGTGGTTTCAAATATGACAATTGTTTTTGAAGCTGTTAGGATCGGGCCGGTTTGGCGGGGCATGTCGATGGCATGACTTTGCGATCTTCAGAATGGATTTGGCTGGATATTTTTCCATTAACTGATTGGTGAAGTAGCGCCCATACGATAACTGTTGGCAATTGAGACCCTCATTGGGCCATGCCAGCTTGGCAGCCGGGATCAACACCCCGGGGGCATAGGAGATTAACCAGAATATGCAGAGCCAGTTGCAAGCATCACCTCAAGTATCGGAATCCCCCAGCCCCGGCGAAGTTTGGGAAACGCTTGATGAGTTGAACCCGGATGCGGATCTGTTGAACGGAAACGGTTTATTTCCAGATCCGACAGATACGCCGGCAAGCTCATATTATGATATGATCCGAACCCGGATTCTGCATCCGATGCAGCAACGGGGCTGGCGGCGCCTTCTTGTGACCTCCCCGACTCATGGCTGCGGGAAAAGTATTGTCGCCGCCAATCTTGCCTTGTCGCTGGCGCGGCGACCAAGTGGCAAGACGGTGCTGCTTGATATGGAATTGCGCGCACCCCAACTGGCCTACTGGTTCGGGATGCCGGATGCCGGCGCATTGCGCGACTTCCTGGACGGGAAAAAGTCGCTGCAAGATCACTTTCGGCGAATTGGCGAAACGCTTGTCCTTGGCCTCAACAACCAGGCGGAATCCAAGGCTGCCGAAATCCTGCAGGAACCTTCCACGGCTCAGGCGCTTTCAACCATGATGACAACGCTCAAGCCCGAAATCGTGGTGATGGACGCGCCCCCGGCGCTTGTCTCGGATGATGTCGTGGCGCTGGCGCATCTGGTCGATGCCGTTTTGCTGATTGCGGATGGAACGCGAAGCTCGCCCAGGGATATTCGTGCCTGTGAAAAACTCTTTGATAACAATCTGCCGGTGTTGGGTGTGGTGCTGAACCGGGCACAGGATCGCAGCCTCTCGCGCTATCGCTACGCTCGGAAAAGGTGACGTCATGGGTCCAGTTCAAACTCTCGACGATTTTATCGGTCTGCTCTTCCGCCGCCGCCTCCTGATTGCGGTGGTAACGATTTTGGGCATCATCCTTTCGGTGCTCTATGCCTTGAGCAAGGCGCATGTTTTCGAAAGTACCGCAGTTATTCAGGTGCGAAGCCCGACAGTGGTCGATCCGACCTCCGGATCGCTTGTGCCCAGCCAATCCGCGCAGCGGCTGCAAAGTATCGAACAGCAGCTTATGACCCGGGACAACATGCTGGAAGTCATAGAACGGTACAAGCTTTATGCCGGGCTCCCATGGACGCCCGAGGAAAAGGTGGCCGCGCTACGCCAGACGCTCCGTTTCGACAGGGTGACAAGTGCCGCGGCCACGCAGCCCGGCATCGCTGCACCCGTTTCCGCGTTACTGATTTCCGTTCAGGCCGATACGCGTACGAAGGCAGCGCAGATCGCCAATGACTTTGCTGAAAGAATCCTGGATGAAGGCACCGAGGTTCGAACCGGACAGGCACGGGAATCCGCCCGGTTCTTCAGTCGCCAGCAAGCGGATCTTGAAACGGAGATCGAACGCCAGGAACTGGCGCTTGTCGCGTTCAAGAGCAAGCATGCCGCGCTGCTGCCTGCCCAACGCGGCATGCGGGTACAGGAGATCATCGGTCTCGATACGGAGATCCGGATGCTTTATCAGTCACTCCTTGCCGCACGTAATATACGCGATGGTGTCATAAGACGCGGAGGCGATCGCGTTACCGATCAGCGCCGGCTTGAGACATTGGATGAAGAAATCGATACCCTCCTGGCGCAGCGCGAAGCCCTGCTGAGCCGCCGGGAGGAAGTACAGGCCATTCTGGCGGAAGGTCCGGAAATCGACCGGCAAATTGCCGAGGCTGAACGAGGGTTGAGCCAATTGAGCAGCCAGCTCAACGTCACGACACAGCGTCTGGCGGAAGCAAATACCGCTGTGGAGGTTGAACAACAGGAGCAAGGAGAAACCTTCGCGCTTCTCGAACGCGCGGTGGAACCGGATCACGCTATCGGTCGCCCGCGCCGGCAGTTGGCTGCCGTAGGTGCCTTCGCAAGTTTCCTGTTCGGGATTGCTGTCGCGTTCCTTCTGGATTTTGTAAAACCTGTTATCCGCAGCCCGGCACAGATGGAACGTGAACTGGGCCTGATCCCTGTGGCGGTCATACCGACGCTTGCGGAAATTGAGAAGACCGAAGAAAACCGCCGTCAGGCCGTAAGGCGCGGCAGTTCCCAATCCTCGGGACGAACCGATCCGGTTGCCGCAAAGCCGGCCTTCTCCCTCTCGCCCGGCGCGGCAGTGCTTGGTCGCGTGGGGGCCGTTGTTCTGGTGGTGCTTGGTATTTTGATGACTTGAGCGGGTATTTGTGGATGGTCCGGAGTTTCCGACAGGCGCCCTTTCTATGGTATGGCCACGGGTCGGCTTGAAGGGCCCGGCATCTTCGGCGCCTTTCAGGGGAGCCATGTATATATTGCCGAATACCATCATTCACCTATCTGCATGATATTGTATTTACATGATATTCCATGTCTTGCTTGACGCCATGGTCTTTGGGATGCAAAGACATGGCGGGCTATTTTGACTTTGAACTCTGTTGTTGAGGACGTTTGTGTTTTGGATGAATCGGTTTCAGTTGGCACTTTCGGGACCGGGATGGGGCGTCTCATTCCTTAATATGGTGTCGTGATGGATGTGATCGGAACCCGTGCGGATGAGGGGGCGGAGGGTTTTGTCCTGACGCC
>JBKEDF010000101.1:0-2810 GCA_047975325.1 Pseudorhodobacter sp.
ATGTCAATTGATTTTTCAAATTAGGGGCAGAAACACTGATCTCAGAGGATTGCATTGATATTTTGGTTCTACCATATATACATTCTCATATGAGTGAGTCGTCGCGCCCGATTCAGGTTGCGTTCGAAGGGGGAATGAAATGGCAGAGATTTTCGATCATATTGTCGTTGGCGGAGGGGCTGCTGGTTGTGTGGCAGCCGCACGATTGGCAAGTGAGGGTCGCGCGCGCGTATTGCTGCTGGAGGCGGGTTATTCCAATCGACATCCGCTGCTGGATATGCCGCCGGGCATATTCAAAATGATCAACGGCACCAAATTCATGCGCTACCATAAGACTGTCCCGCAAGATCACCTGAACGGACGGTCACACGACATTCCACAAGGGCATGTTCTAGGTGGCGGTTCCTCGGTCAATGCGCAGGTCTATATGCGCGGTCGCCCGGCGGATTACGATGCATGGCAGGAAGAACTGCAAGGATGCAATGATACACTGGACTGGAGCTGGAACAGCGTATTGCCACATTGTCGCCGAATGGAAGGGAAGAACCGGCTTTATAACGATGATCATGGGGCCGATGGTCCACTGCTGGTCTCGGATCCGGGACATGTCGACCTTCTGTCGCGTTTGTTTGTGCAGGCCGTTCAGGGGCTGGGCGAGCCTTTTAATCCCGATTTCAATGGCGCGGCGCAACGTGGTGTCGGCTTCTACCAGTTCATGAACCGCCACGGGCGGCGCTCATCATCGGCTTATGCTTATATAGCGCCGCAGAAAGACAATCCGAACCTGACAGTCAGGCTGCGCGCCGAGGTCCAGAAAATTCTTCTGGATGGGAACCGCGCAACAGGTGTCGTTTATAAGGATGCATCAGGAAAACTGCATGAGACCCGCTGTGACGGAGAGGTTATTCTGGCGGCCGGCGCACTCGTTACCCCGAAATTGCTGATGCTGTCGGGGATTGGCCCAGCCGGGCATCTGGAAGAAACCGGCATTACATGCACCCATGATTTGCCGGGCGTTGGGCAAAACCTTGTCGATCATCCCGAGGTGCCGATCATGGCCAGCGTCAATGGCCCATATGGCTATTACAAGCAGGGCGAAGGCTGGCGCATGATTCGCAACGGCATCCAGTTCAAGCTTTTCGGGACCGGCCCCGTGACATCCGCAGGGGTCGAGGCAGGCGCCTTTGTCAACCCGGACAACCCCGATGCGTTGCCAACGATACAAGCATTCTGCGTGCCAATCGTCTATGTTGACCGCGATACGCGACATCTTGTTCAGGATGGTTACGGCCTGACGGTGACAACGGTTGTGGTGAAGCCGAAATCTCGGGGCTATGTCCGTCTTGCCTCAGCCAATCCTGAAGATATGCCGCTTGTGTCCCCGAACCTTCTGCACGAAAAAGAGGATATGGACGAAATGGTCAAAGGACAGCGCTTTTTCCTGCGGGCTTTTGAGCAATCGCCGCTGTCAGAACGTATCGGCAAGGTTATGCTGCCGGCTCAGGACCAGCGCAGCGATGAACAATTGCGCGATTATTGCCGTCGTTTCGTCAAAACAAACTACCATCCCGCCGGAACGGCGCGCATGGGACGTGACGGCGACCCGATGGCGGTGCTGGATCCGCGTCTGCGTGTGCGCGGGATCGAGGGGTTGCGCGTCTGTGACATGGCTGCCATGCCCAATATCAACGCGGGCAATACTCAGGCACCAGCCATGATGCTTGGGGATCGCTGCGCCGACCTTGTAATGGAGAGGCTGTGACACAAGATGCAACCAATGGTGGGGCTGTACCATCTGGAACCAAGACTGATAAGCGCGCCTCAGAGATTGTCGCCAGTCAATTGGCTCAGAAAATTCTGACGGGCGAGCTGCAGGACGGACAACCTCTGCCGCCCGAGCGCAACTTGATGCAACAATTTGGAATTAGCCGCGCCATGGTGCGCGAGGCTGTCGTTGCGTTGTCAAACCGGGGCTTGGTTGATGCGCGACCGCGCTACCGACCAATCGTTCGTCGCCCGGGCTATGATGCGGCGGTCGCAGCACTTGAAACCATCGTGGCGCATCTTCTGTACCAGAAAGGCGGCGTGAAAAATCTTTTCGATACGCGCATTATGGTCGAGGCGTCACTGGTCCGGCACGCTGCCATATACGCCCAAAAGGACCATATTGCAGCCCTGAAAGCCGCATTGTCAGAAAATATGGCGGCCATTGACGATAGCGATCTTTTCTATCGAACCGATAAGGCATTCCACGGGGTGTTTTATACCATACCGGGAAATCCGGTCCTTCCGGCGATACATAAAGCATATACGACATGGCTGGAGCCTCACTGGTCGCAAATGCCACGTTCGCCTAAAAAAAATCAGGGAAATTTCAGCGCACATGAGCGCATCTTCGACGCAATTCTTCTGCGTGATCCCGACGCAGCGGAACATGCATTGCGCGAACATCTTCATCAGGCCTGGGAACAGGTGCGCCGGACATTTGGGGATCTGTAGCACTCATACTGGCACCGTATCTGTAAGTCTCTGAGGCTATATTGCATTCGATTTCATTTGCTTTCAATTTTCGGAAGTGACTTGGCCAACCTCATGGATTTTGATAGAAAATATAGACATGATAAGGAAATATTGTGCTTTCATGTCTTATGGTTGCCGTCGGAATTTTTGCGTAAAGCCTGTATCTTGACAGGCAGAATGTGGCCACGTATGCAATATTAGCGTCTGAGTGATCGGACGGCTGGGTCATCATCCACAACGACGCAAGCGATCTGGATATGAGGCTTTGCGGAGTTCTGGCTTCATGAAAA
>JBKEDF010000064.1:0-5119 GCA_047975325.1 Pseudorhodobacter sp.
ACTCCTCATGAAAACCCAATCACCCACCAATATCATGCCCCAATAATGTGAGCTCTGCCCTGATCATTTTTTCCTTCCCGCTTTGTTGTCGGACCCTTTCGGCCGCGGTGCGGGATTTGCGCAGGAAGGTTTCGGGGTTTTTCCATAAATCGGTAATGGCACGGGCCAGGCCTTCCGCGTCTTCGGGTTCGGCCAGATAGCCGCAGGTTTCGTCCACGAATTCCGGGATGGCGGCAATGCGTGTGGTGACGGGGACGAGGCCTGAACTCATTGCCTCATCGCGAGAGACGCCTTGTGCATCCATGCGCGTCGGGTTGAGAAAAATACCATATTCGCGATGAAGGGATGCGATTTCCGGCTGTGTCAGAAACCTCTTTTCGCAGATGACATTGGGCAGGCCGTTCAGCGGTGCGGTAACCTCATCAAAAAGCGGGCCATCGCCAACAATCCGGAATTCCAGATCCCTGAAGAAATCCCGCTCCTGCAGGGACAGGATCGCTTTGACAGATTGATCATTGGCGTATTTGGCTGATGCAAAGGGCCGGATCGACAGGATGCGTCCGCGATGTCTGGCGGTTTTTTCGTGATAGGCGAAAAGTTGATCATCGATCGGATTATGGATGATTTCATATTGGCTGGGCGGGCAGGTGACGCGCAGATCCTCGAAAACTTCATCCGCGAAATATTGTGACACGAAAACGAAATGCAGATTGGCATGCAGGGGCTGGAAGAGGCTGCGCCAGAAGGCAAGCCGGTGGTCGCTGACTGGCTTGGCTGCGTCCAGTTCCTTCTCTGTCCTGAAATTGAACCGCCGCCGCCACCAGGGTTGCACCTCGGCGCCATGAACCCAGACCGTCACCTTGAGGCGGTCAATATGGCGGGCCAGGACCTGCCACATTGTCTCATCCAGGAAATGGACCAGGATATGATCGTGCTGCCCGCTGGCCAGAAGCGTATCAAGTTGTTCGGTCGAACCTGTCATGCAGTCGACATTCTGGAATTCGTGCCACCGCGTATCCTGTCCGGGGCGCAGCCGGAAGACATCCGGCGTGACCCCGCCCAGTTCCCGATAACCGCGGATCCGGCTGTGGACGAAACCGTTGCGGTAGATATCCTCATAGGAAGGGTAGTGATTGGTCAGAAGCAGTACCCGCGAACGGGCGATCATATCGCGCGGCTCAGGGTGGTGTTTGCCCAGGATGAAGCCCTGGAACTTGCCGCTGCCGCTACCCCTTACCCGGATACCCAGCCGAATGAATTCCGTCCCGTCTGGCGGGTCGAGGGTATAGTTGTGATTGGGATTGAGCATCTGGTGGCCAAGTTTCCGGCGCTTGGCATCGAGAAAGACCGCCACGAAAAGAAGCCCGAGCCCGGGACCCGTCTGCGCATGCAGGTTCAGCCCCTGATCGGTGAAGACCGAAACCGGCCTTTCGCCCTTTTCATAAAGATAAAGATGGGTCCCATCGGGCAATGTGCTGCTTAAAATCCAGCTGTTGCCTTCTACCTGCCCGGTGATTGTCCGGGCGGCGGGCAGTGGGATATCCCCTGCAAGCGTGGCTGCCGAAATAATCGGGGCGCGGATTTCATTGGGCAGTGCCGGTTGCATTGCTGCGGCCCGGCTCTGCAGATCCGCGCAGGCAATTCCGGGATCAAGGTCAGGCAGATCATCGGTTATGGCAGTTATTTCCGCCAAGGACAGCAGATCAGATGCACCGTTTTCGCAATAGTTGAAAGGATCAAGTGCAAGCAAGGATTCATCGGTGTCGGGGTCCAGCGTGATCTGCATCTTGGGCAGATCCGCCAGCCAGCGGTCAAGCCGTGCCTCGGGGGTCAGATCCTGGCGCAGCAGGGCCCGGCGCGCCGCCAATGTGGGAACCGGTGTATAGACCGCCCCCTCGATCCGCCCAATCCTGTCTTCCTTCACATGATAAAAAGCAGCTTTTCCAAAGCCCGGCGCATTGCTGTAGCGCGTCGCCAGCAGCAGATCCTCCAGGTAATGGGTGCCGTAATGATCGGTTGCGACAAACCCGGCCAGCCATTCACCGCGCCGGATCAGATCACCCAACCGCAGATCCGCCGCCTCATCGGGGGAAATTACCCGCAGCCCTGTCGGCAACGTCCCGTGGGGCGGGGTGACCTCCTCAGCCGAAACCAGCACCATCCTGGCATTTTCAAGCGATTGGCGGGTAAAGGCGGTGATCAGGCTTTCTGCCTCTGCCTGGTTTTCTGCGCGCGCCAGAACCGTAATCTGTGGCAGGGCGCTGACATCATGTTGCGCCAGCCCGGCGAGCTGCGCGATATAACCCAGCCGATGGCTGTAGCTGTGTTGGGAAAGTGCCTTGCGCAGCCCGGCCAGCCTGATCCGGCCAGCCTGATCCGTCTCATCCTGCCTCCGGATCCGTCGCAGGGCTTCTGCGCCACTATCGGTGGAAACCACCAGATCCCCGAACATCACCCTCAATCCTGGGGAATAATTGCTGACCACCCGGGTATTGCAGGCCAGAAGTTCATAGACCCGCCGGGCATACATGCTTTGTGAATGTTTGACGGAATTCAGGTTGATACCGAATTCATAGCCCTTGTAGGCACGGTCGATCTCACTGGGAGGAAGGGTTCCGACGATATAGGGCCGGTAGTTTTCGGGGAACATGTAATCGGGATGATCCTTGCCGAAATTCCGGTCGAAGATCTCAAAGGGAAGATGTTGGGTCAGTTCTTCAAGAAAATCATCCAGATCGCGGGTGCGGGCG
This sequence comes from Pseudorhodobacter sp., assembly GCA_047975325.1. GTDB lineage: Bacteria > Pseudomonadota > Alphaproteobacteria > Rhodobacterales > Rhodobacteraceae > JBKEDF01. Next base: position 2,751 of record JBKEDF010000064.1, read on the forward strand.
GGATAGCGGGTATAATAGGCCCCCGCGAAACAGAACGCCGCCTTGCGGGGGCCGATTTCAACCGGATTATGGACTTCGGGCTGGCAGGCGAAAGGCAGCAGATGCACCCGGTCATGACCAAGTTTTGCCTTGTAGCGCGGAACACAGTCGATATCGGTGGTAAAGACCAGGTCGAATTTCTGTGCGGTGGTCAGGAAACTTTCGAAATGGACGGGATCCTCCTTGTTCCAGAAGGCTGTAGGAACCTCCCGAAGATGACACCATTCCAGAATATCCTGTATTTCCTGTGATAGATGCCCGACCCTGCCGCCCCATTCCTCATGCAGGCCACGCCAGGCGGATTCGATCAGCACCATTTCGGGGCGGAACGTATCCAGTTCGGCCCGCCAGTTGCCGAGGGACAGTTGTTGCAGATCGCATTCGGGGGCATAGCCCGCAGCGGTGAATTCATCCATGATTGCGGCCAAGCGCAACCGGCTGCGCACTGCCCGGGCAGCCCGGCGGCGCAGTTTTGCCCCCTCATGCCCGGCCCGGGCCAGATCCAGCAGCCGTTCTGCGCGTGAAGACAGGTTCCGTCCTTCGACAACCGGGTCGAGCAGGGCAAGTCCACCCGCGCCATCCCCTGCCTCGATCCGTGCCAAGCCAAGCGCATAGGCGCTGTCGGCCGAAGGGTGTAACTGGTGAACCGCTTCCAGCAGTGCCCGTGCCTGGGAGGCACTGGCCGCCTGCTGAAGGCGTTGCGCGAGGCCAAGCCATTCCCGGGCGATGGTCTCGGGCGGTAAAGGCAGGGCCAGGGCCCAGCTTGCGGCCAACCTGGGGGAAAGTCCGGATGTTTCCTCCACCGCCTTTGCAGGGGTTGTAAAGGCATGATGCAGCCGGGCCTCCAGTTCACGGATTTCATCCATGGCGGCAGCTTCGGCGGCCTGCGTGCGGATCAGCGCAGCTTCGGTACTTTCAGCACGATCACGGTTTCGGGCCGCTTCGTCGCGGATGAAGGCAAGCTCCGCAGCAAGGCTGTCATGGTTCTGTTCAAGTGTTGTGAATTCCTGGCAGAGCTTGTCCTTGTCGGCCTCGACAGTCTTTTGCCGTTCCTGCGCCTCGTAGAGGGAGATTTTCATCTCCGCAGTTGCCTCCAGTGCAGCTTTGGCGGCTTCGGCTGCATCCTGATGCCCGGCAAGCTCCTCCCGCGCAGTGGTAAGCTGTGCGGTGACCACGCGATATTTCGCATTGGCCTCGTCAAGCGCTTGATGGCTCCTGTCACGTTCCGTTCTGGCCTGGTTCAATTTTTCCTGTGTTTCGTGCAATTCGGTCTTGAGTACGCTCAAGTTCCTGGTGCCACTATAGGCATTCAGTGCCTCCCGCGTCATCAGATGCTGCATCTGTTTTTCGGGGCTGATAATTTCGGCCGGCAGGAAAAGATGTGTCGCTGGGCTGTTGAAACTATCCCAATAACGGTAGTTTTGTTCCTGCATGAAGGCCGTGATCTTGCGGAAATTCTCCTCTGAACCACACTCGACATAAAAGGCTGGACGCTGTTCGGAGATCAGTTTTCCGGCTCCGTGAAGAACCGTGATTTCCATCCCCTCGGCGCTGACTTTCACCAATTTGACCTTACGGCGGGGCTTCATTTGGTCGAGCGTCGTCACCTTCGGATCCCCCAGCCCCTTGGTGATGATGCGGATCCGCTTTTCAAAACCGTTTTTTGCCACATTTTCGGTCAGGGTGGCGGCCAGGTGGGGGTCGGATTCGAAGGCTGTAACCTGACAGCCGCAAACTGCTGCCAGATAGAGGCTGTGATTGCCGATATTGGCCCCGATATCAAGTACATGGTCCCCCGGTTTCAGCCGGCTGGCCATATCGTGCAGCATATTGGGCTCATAAGGCTGCCCGGTTTCGCGAATCTCCTTCTGGATATGGTTGGTCGCGCTGTCCGGCAGACAGATCTGCCATGATTTCCCTTGATCGTTCAGGGTAAAATAGTCTCTTGCCATCTGCGCGCTTGTTGCTCCCTGCCTGCTTTCTGTCGCGGGTAATAGTTGGCTTTCCCGAACAGAGCAACGGCAGGTTGCAAGGAATGGGCCGAGATCCCGACTCTTTGATTTGCGGGTCAGCCCCCTTCCATGATGCGACTGAAGGCCTGGGCCACCTCGATGACGCCCGGTTCCCGGAGGATCGACAGATGGCCGCCTTCGGCATCGATCACCTCGACCCCGCCCTCGGCCACCCCGGCCCAGCCCAGCCCTTCGGTAATCGCCCGGTCGCTGTCAAAGACATCATCCCGCGCACGGATCACCGTGATCCGCCCCGGATAGGGCCGGGGCTGATAATTATTGACTGCAATTTCATTGGCGGCAACGAAACGGCTGACC
>JBKEDF010000073.1:0-46708 GCA_047975325.1 Pseudorhodobacter sp.
TTTCCTCGACATCACGCAAGCTCAGATTGAAACGGAAGTAAAGCCAGACGGCACGGGCTACGATGTCAATCGGATAGCGGTGGTTTTTGTAAGTCGGGCCGGTCATGCTCATCGCACGGCAACTACCTCAAATTCCACCCGATGAAAACAACGTGACAGCACCTGCAAGCCCAATATCAACACCAGTCAATAACGACGAAACCCATTATACACTTGTCGAAAGAAATAAAAGGAGTATACTGCCTAATATTGACCAAGGGTATACCCCTTGGCGCGCGATCGAAAACGGGAGGATTGAGATGGCCGACATGAGTGTGGACTTCTGCGGCGTGAAGTTCAAAAACCCTGTGATCATCGCCTCGCTGGAGACGACGAACAGCCCGGATCTGATGCGGCAGTGTTTCGATGGCGGCGCGTCGGGTGCGATCATCAAGACCCTGACCGATATTGAAGATATGGCGCGGCTGACGCAGAATTCCAAATACTGCGTGATGAATTCCAAGGGCAATATTATCCGTGGCAAGGCGGCCCGTGATTTCGTGTTCTACAGCCGTTCGGGCTATTCCAGTACCTACTACAAGGATTGGGTTCCTGACCTGAAGGAAACCCAGAAATACGCTGCCGAACGTGGGGCGCATCTGATCGGCAGCGCCGGGGCCAAGGATATCAATGGCTGGAAGGATATTTGCCGCACCATTGAGGATTGCGGACTGCCGATGGTGGAATTGAATTTCGGCTGCCCGCATCCGGCGATGATGCCGGGCGTGCATGGCGGTTCGATGATTGGGCAGGAGCCGGAAGTGGCCTATGAGGTCACACGCCAGGTTTGTGAGGCGGTGGATATCCCCGTCGTCGTCAAGCTGACGCCGGATCAATCAAATCCGCTGGCCATTTCCAAGGCAGTGAAGGAGGCTGGGGCCGCCGGTGTGACCGCAATTAACCGTCATACCGGTTTTGTGGTCGATATCGATACCGGTCAGCCACGGATTGGTGGTCCCGCCGGTATCGGCGGCACCTGGGTCAAACCACTTTCACTGCGCTGGGTTCATCGCATCTACGAAGAACTGGGGATGCCGATCACCGGATCAAACGGGATCTTCGATCATCGCGATGTAATTGAATTCATCATGGCAGGCGCGACGATCGTACAGGTGGGTTCGATCCTGATGGTCAAGGGTATCAAGTGGCTGCCGAAGATCATCGAAGGTGTCGAGGACTTCATGGATGAGCATGGTTATGCTTCGGTTGACGATATGATCGGGGTCGCCTCGGGCCGTTCAGTCAAGGACTATTCCGAGCAATTTTCAAAGAACCGCATCCACGCTGTGATCAATCACGATACCTGCAAGAATCCGACCTGCAATATCTGCATTCAGGTCTGTTTCTACGAGGCGCTGTCGCAGGTGCCGGATGGCACGGTCAATGTGCACACCGACAACTGTATCGGCTGTGAGCTGTGTATGGATGCCTGCCCCTTCGATTCAATTGAGATGAACGAAACTTCGCCAATGCAGTTGGAGGGCGGCTTCTTCAATATCCCTGAGAGCATCTTCGAGCAGGACAAGTTCAAGACCCGGCGCAACAATATGGAAACGATCCGCGCCGACAGCCCCAAGTTCAACAAGGAATCCATAGATTAAGGAGCGCTAGGACCATGGCCGTCAACAAAGAACATCGCGAATTCTATCAGCTTGATATGGATAGCGACTGGGAAACGCCCAAGGGTTATCCCTCGGGAATAAAGCAGAAAATCCTTTCGGGGCACCTGGACCTGGAGAACCGTCAGGGCGGCTGGACACGGTTGCTGAAGTTTGAGCCGGGCACCTATACCACCGTGCCGTTCGAGCATGATTATTGGGAAGAGGTCTTTGTGATTTCCGGCGATATGTGGGTCGGAAACGAGGGCCCTGAAGGCGGTGAACGTTTTGGTCCCTTCACCTATTGCGTGCGTCCGCCGCATGTGGCGCATGGGCCGTTCCGCACCGAGGAAGGCTGCCTGCTTCTGGAACAGCATTACTACGATCCCCAGTAGTGGACCCGTTCATGAGCCTGCTGTGGTCCGTGCTGGCGGGCCGCGCCTTTTGGGGTGTGCGGTGCAACTGCGAGATGGTTGAGCAATGATCCAGAACATCACTGATCTGAGGCGAAAGCTGGAACGTGGCAGGCTAAAAAGTGCGGATCTGGTGCGTGATGCCTTGGACCGGATTTCTGACTCGGACGGGCAGGGTGATCTGGTGTTCCGGCATACCTATGCCGATGGCGCCATGGCGCAGGCGGAGTGGATCGACGAGGCGCGCGCCCGTGGCGTTCCGCTGCCGCCCCATGCCGGGGTGCCCATTGCTATCAAGGATCTTTTTGATGTGCGCGGAGAGGTGACGCGGGCCGGCTCAAAGGTGCTTGATGACCAGCCGCCGGCCGATGCCGATGCCGATATCGTAGATCTTCTGAAACGCGCCGGTTTTGTGATTATCGGTAAAAACAACATGACCGAGTTCGCCTATTCCGGACTTGGAATTAATGCCCATTTTGGCACGCCCCGAAACCCTTGCGATGCCAGTGTGGCGCGGATCCCCGGTGGGTCGTCTTCGGGCGCGGCGGTGGCCGTGGCAGAAGCGATGGTACCTGCCGCGATCGGCACTGATACCGGGGGTTCATGCCGGATTCCGGCGGCGTTCTGCGGAGTTGTCGGGTTTAAGCCCACATCGACGCGGGTATCAAAACGGGGCACGGTCCCGCTGTCGAAAACGCTGGACAGCATTGGTCCTTTTGCTTCGTCCGTATCCTGCTGCGCGGTGCTGGATTCGGTGCTTTCGGGCGGACTGGGGGAGGACGTGGCTTCGTTCCCCGAAGGCGGGCTTCGGCTGGCGGTACTGGAAGGGTATGTCACCGAACATGTCGATGACAAGGTAGGTGCCGCCTTCGAAAAGATGCTGTCGCGACTATCCGCGCGCGGGGTGCGGTTGACACCGCTGAATATTGCCGAGCTGTCCGATCTGCCGCAGATCAACAGCAAGGGCGGGCTGGTTGGGTCGGAGGCCTATTCCTGGCATAAGCCGCTGATAGAGACCCGGTCGGAATTCTACGATCCATGGGTGCTGGAACGGTTCAGCGCCGGACGATCACAGACGGCGGATGATTATATCCGCGTGGTTGAAATACGGGCACAGCTGCGTGACCTGGTGGCACGTAAGACAACCCCCTTTGACGCGCTGATCCTGCCCACCGTGCAGATTGTTGCGCCAACGCTGGAAAGTCTGGCCGATCCGGGTGTTGCAGGGCCGACCAACCTGCTTTGTCTGCGCAACACTGCGGTGGGCAATTTCCTTGATCTGCCGGCGATCTCGATCCCCTGTCAGGATCAGGGCGCGCTGCCCGTCGGGGCGATGCTTATGGGACGCAGTGGCGAGGACCGGCAGCTTCTGGCCATCGCGCGCGGTTTGGAAGGCATCATCAGAGGTCATTAGAGAAAGGGAGCCATCATGCCTGCCAAGGTCACGTTCGACGCTACTTTTACCAGTCTTTCCGGCCAGCGGCGCGAAAGCGTTACGGTGCACAAGCTTATCGTTGGGGGGTGGACCGGTCGCGACAAGGCAGCGCTGCAGCATCATATCGACGAATTGGCCAAAATCGGGGTGAAGCCACCTGAAAAGACACCACTTTTCTACCGTGTTGGTGTGTCGCGGCTGTCGGTAGCTGACGCAATTGAGGTGATTGGCGACGGATCAAGCGGCGAGGTCGAATATGTGCTGCTGAACCATGGCGGACGGATCTGGGTCGGTGCCGGGTCGGACCACACGGACCGGGTGGTGGAACATATGGGAATTACCGTTGCCAAGCAGCTTTGTGACAAGCCGGTTGCCACGGAGTTCTGGCCGCTTGACGAGGTTGAGGAACATTGGGACCAAATCCTGATCCGAGCCACCATTGATGAAGAAGGCGGCGACCGCGTTTATCAGGACGGTAGCGTGGCCGGGCTGATTTCACCGCAGGAATTGCTGGTGCATCTGAAGGAGGATGGCGGTGAATTCATCGATGGCACATTGATGTTCGGCGGCACCTGCGGTGCGATTGGCGGTGTACGGTTCAGTCCGCGTTTCCGGCTTGAGCTTGTTGATCCGGTGCTCAATCGCCGGATTGCCCATGAATATGACGTTATTCCAGTGCCAATTGTGGGATAGAATTTGATTTTCTAAAATTTACGGAGTATACTTCCTAAAAGGGAGGGTGAATCATGACCTATGTGGTCACCGAGAACTGTATCAACTGCAAGTATCAGGACTGTGTTACCGTCTGTCCGGTTGATTGTTTTTACGAGGGAGAGAACTTTCTGGTCATCCACCCCGAGGAATGTATCGATTGCGGGGTTTGTGAGCCTGAATGCCCGGCGGATGCGATCGTGGCGGATACTGAACCGGGGCTCGACCTTTGGTTGGGGATCAATGCAAAATATGCTGAAATCTGGCCTAATATTACTGAGATTGGCGTGGTGGCCGCTGATGCGGACGACTGGAACGGCAAGCCCGATAAGGCAGGGTTGCTGATTACCGGTGGCGACCCTGTCCCGCCGAATGCGCAAAAACCCGTCTACGAACCCGGCGATGCCCCGGCCGATACCGGTTCGGAGATTTACGAAGTAGATGGCGCAAGGGTAGCCTTTCCCGCGCCCGATGCGGATGTTGAAACCGTTGTCCTGAAGCCGATCAAAACGGAAGATCCGGAAGGCTTCGAGGTGGACGGGTTGCGCGTCAAACCTTAAGCCGCCGCATTCCTTCTGAAAAGTACAGACAGATCCCGAACCTGGAGATTATTTATGACTGCAGCGACCAAAACCGGAGCCGCCGCCTCTTCCACCATGCCCGACGCGCAGACTGTACTCAGCGTCCGTCACTGGGATGACAGGTTGTTTTCCTTCCGTGTCACGCGTCCGGCAAGCTTCCGCTTTCGGTCCGGCGAATTCGTCATGATCGGCCTGCCGGGTGAGAATGGCAAGCCAATCCTGCGGGCTTATTCGGTTGCCTCGCCGTTTTGGGATGAGGAACTGGAATTCTATTCGATCAAGGTGCCGGATGGGCCGCTGACCTCGAAACTGCAGAAGATCCAGGAAGGCGACCAGATCATCGTCAAGACCAAACCCACCGGCACACTGGTCATTGACGCCTTGCTGCCGGGCAAGCGGTTGTGGATGATTTCGACCGGTACTGGCGTTGCTCCTTTTGCAAGCCTGATGCGCGAACCCGAAACCTACGAGAAATTCGAAGCTGTGATTCTGACCCAGACTTGCCGGCTGAACAGTGAACTGGAATATGGCCACGACCTCGAACGCCGGCTGGCCGAGGATCCGTTGGTGGGCGAAGACGCTGCAGGCAAGTTTCGCCGTTATGCGACCACGACGCGTGAGCCGTCGGCCCGGATGGGGCGGATTACTGACCTGATCGAAAGTTGCAAGCTATTCGAAGACCTGGACGTACCTTCGCTTGATCCCGCCAATGACCGGGTGATGATCTGCGGGTCGATGGCACTGAACCTTGACATGAAACGTATCCTTGAGGCGCGCGGCTTCACCGAGGGGGCGAACAGTAAACCCGGTGAATACGTGGTTGAACGCGCTTTCGTGGATTGACTTGGTGGGGGTGGCATGCCGCCCGTGGTCTTCCTGCCTGCCTCACCGGCGTCCGAACCGCGCCTTCAATACTGCCCAGAGCATTGCAAACAGGCTGAGCCGGCTTGACGGCGCGGCCGTTCCGCCGGCCAGCACCGCGTTGCAGTTGGTGACGAACTGGCCAAGGATATAGTCGATAAAACCGGTGACCAGTTCGGGGCGGTTGAATTGAGCCAGCATCCCTTCGATCTCGAAGCGCAATTCAACATCGGCGGTGCTTGTACCCGGTGCAGTGCCCTCTGCGATGGCATAACGCAGTTCGCCCCGCACCTTTGATTTACCCTGCTTGTCGTCGCCCGAACCCCGCAGCAGGCCATTGCGGCTGGTGTCATCATTATCATAACTGCCCTGGCCGCCGAACCGCGCCTTGATGGGACCAAAGCGGATCTCGACCGCTCCGGTAAAATGGTTGTCATCTAGGCTGTCGATGGCGGCGCCGGGGATACAGGGGGCAACCCGGGCCGGGTCACGGAAAAGCTCCCAGACCTTGTCAGGCGGATGGTTCAGCAGAAAACTGCGTTTCACCACGGTCCAGCCACCTTCCGTTGAGACCGAACCCGCCTGCCTTGGTTGTGGAGCGGGGGCGGGGTCTGTCGTAACAGGTTCGAACATGGTGAAACCATGTGGCTTGCGCGCCAGAAGCGGCGCAGCACGTTCGGCACTGCCGCCTTCGCGGTTGCGTTCGTCGATTACCTCACGGATTGCGCCGATAATGCCAACATAACCGGTGCAGCGGCAGAGATTGCCGCTGAGTTCGCGGCGGATGGTGGTTTCATCCGGGTTGTCGAAACGCGCGATGATATCGCGGGCGGTTATGATCATACCGGGAGTACAGAAGCCGCATTGCAGTGCATGATGGCGGGAAAATGCGGTGCGAAGCCGGTCCATCAGTGGGTCATCGCGATGTCCCTCTATGGTTTCAATCACAGCACCATCGCAGGCGGGCGCATAGGTGATGCAGGACCGGACAGGTTGGCCGTTCACCATTACCGTGCAGGCGCCGCAAACGCCCTGTTCGCAGGCCAGATGGGTGCCGGTCAGATCCAGATGGTCACGCAGCAATTCGGCAAGCTGGGTCCGTGGTGGTACCGTGGCGGTGTAACTTTCGCCATTGACCGTAAGTGTCAGGGTTTTAGTCATCCGCCAATCCCTCCAGCACTGAACGTCGATGCGCGATGGCAAGCTGATGCAGCCTGACCTCGGACAACTCATACCCGCTTTCGCGCAGGGCTTGGCCGACCATGGCGGCGGATGCGGGGGTGCCAGTCGTGGCCAGATGGCTGGCGATGACCGGACAAAGCAATGGCGCGCCGCCGGTGGCGCCGAAGACGACCCGGCAGGTGCGGGTCTCCGGATCGGCGACAAAGGTGGCGATTGCATCGGCGAATTCGCCCACTTTGCGGCAGATCTTGTAATATCCCCATCGTGCGCTGTTGGAATATTTCGGAATCCGGATCGTGGTCAGGATTTCATCGGGTGCCAGCGCGGTACGATAGGCGCCCTGCATGAAGCCGGCCATGGGGATTTCGCGGTTGCCGGAGGGGCCGGCAACGATCAGCACCGCGCCCAGCACGGTCATCGCGCTTACCCAGTCGGCGGCAGGGTCGGCATGGCAAAGGCTGCCGCCAATCGTGCCGCGGTTGCGAACAGCCCGATAGGCGATGCCGCCGGCAACATGACGAAGCATGCCTGAGATCGGCTCCGGGCAATCGCCGTCCTCGATCCGTGCATGGGTGACGGCGGCGCCGATCTCTACGTGAGTTTTGGTATCGCGCATGGTGGTGAGACCGGCGATGGCAGTCATGTCCACCAGCCGGTCCGGGCGTGCCAGCCGAAGGTTCAGCATCGGGCCAAGAGACTGGCCGCCGCCAAGTGGCTTGGCGTCGATCCCGTTGCCTTGCAGCGCCTGATGCGCGGCGGAAAGACTGTCGGGGCGGGCCATGTCAAAGGGTGCCGGCTTCATTCCGCCAACTCCATGCCGGCGCCCAGCAGCGCATGCAGCACTTTGTCGGGTGTGGCCGGGATACTGTTCAGTTCCACCGCAAAGGGGTGGAGCGCGTCATTCACCGCGTTGATGATTGCACCACCCGGGGCGATGGCCGCGCCTTCGCCGACGCCCTTGATGCCGTGACGGGTATAGGGCGACAGGGTTTCCGTATGGCCGAGCCGGAAATGCGGCAACTCGGCGGGGCCGGGCAGGATGTAATCGGCCAAGGTTGAGGTCAGTGGCTGGCCATTGGTGTCATAGAGCACTTCCTCAAACAAGGCGGTGCCGATGCCCTGTGTTGCGCCGCCATAGGCCTGCCCTTCGACGATCAACGGGTTCACCCGCCGTCCGCAATCCTCGAAGATGTAGTAATCCTCGATCCGGGTTCTGCCGGTGCCGGGGTCTACCTCGACAATGGCGGCATGGGTGGCATAGGTAAAAACGCCACTGTCAATATCGGGTTTGTAGCCTTCGGTCACTTCCAGCCCGGCAGTGTCCACGTCATCGGGCAGTTGATCCGGTCGCAGATACCAGGCCCGCGCGATATCGGTAAAGCTGACATGGCTCTCGCCTGAATAGGCGTTGCCGTCGGCCAGCCGGATATCTTCGGGATGGCACTGCAGCAGGTGGGCAGCATGTTTGCGGACCCTGCCGGCCAGAACCTCTGCCGCCTTCGATACCGCACCGCCGGCCATTACCATGCCCCGTGAAGCATAGGCGCCGGTGGAATAGGGTGTCAGCCCGGTGTCGCCCATCACCACATGGATGCGCGTGACATCGACGCCGAGCCATTCACTGGCCACCTGCGCCACGGTTGTTTCCAGCCCCTGACCGAAACTGTGGTTGCCCGAGCGGACCTCGACCGATCCTGAAGGCGTGATCTTGACCATGGCCTGTTCGTAGCCGGGCACCAGCGGTAGTCCCCAGGCGGCAAAGACCTTGGTGCCGTGTGCGGATTGTTCGGTGAAGGTGGAAAATCCGATCCCCAGATAGCGCCCCTGTTGGCGTGCCTGTTGCTGACGGTGGCGGAAGCCGGCAAGGTCAATGGCCTTTTCCGCCTGGACGACGCTTTCGGGGTAATCGCCGCTGTCGTAATATTTGCTGGTGACGTTGGTAAAGGGCATCTTCCGCGCCGGCACCAGGTTTTCCTTGCGCACTTCGGACGGTTCGCGTCCGACTGCGCGGGCGACTGCGTCGATGGTCAGTTCCATTGCGAAACATACCCCCGGTCGGGCAACGCCGCGATAAGGTGTAAAACCGGGCTTGTTGGTTGCCACTGAATAGGTACGGCAACGGTAGGTATCAAAATCATAAGGTCCCGGCAGGTTGCCCCCGGCTTGTGCTGCTTCCAGGCAGGCGGTGAAGGGCCAGACCGAATAGGCGCCGATATCAACGGTAATCTCGGCATCGATACCCAGCAACCGGCCGCGGGTGTCGGCAAAGGCGGTGATCTTGTAATGATGCTGCCGGGTATTGGCCCCGGCAACCAGATGTTCGCGTCGATCCTCGGTCCAGCGGATTGGCCGGCCGGTCTTGCGCGCGACCCAGGATACCGACAGTTCCTCGGGCTGAAGCACACATTTATAACCGAAGCCACCACCCACATCCGGGGCGATTACCCGCACCTGCCCCTGATCAAGGCCCAGCTGTTCGGAGATGCCCGTGCGGATCAGGTGCGGCACCTGGGTTGACGTATAAACGACAAGCTGGCCCATTTTTTCGTCCCAATGGGCGAGCGTGCCCTTGCCCTCCATTGGGTTCATGCATTGGCGCGCCGTATGGTATTCGCGTTCGATCACTACCGCAGCGGTCTTGTGCAGCGCGTCGATGTCGCCGTCGAATTCGGTGGTCAGGAACAGGTTGTTGCCCCATTCCTCGTGTACCAGGGGCGCGTCCGGTTCGCGTGCTTTCAATGCGTCGATCACCGGGGGCAGGGGGGCGATATCGATCTCGACCAGTTCGGCGATGTCTTCGGCTTCGGCGCGGGTAGGCGCGATACAGATCGCCAGACACTCCCCCACGAAGCGGACCTTGTCCTTTGCCAGCGGATACTGGTCGGACAGGTTGTAGCTGGGCAGTGAGGATTCGGCGCGGATAGGGCGCACGTCGTCCAGGTCAGCGGCGGTGAAGACCCGGTTTTCGAACCCTTCAGGCTTGCGGATCGTGCCAATATGCCCATGGGCAACGGGGCTGCGGACGAAGGCTGCTTCCCATTGCCGGGGCAGCTTGATATCGCCGACGAACTTGGCCTGTCCGTTCAGAAGCCGCCGGTCCTCTTTGCGTTCGACCCTTGCACCAATTCCCGTCGTCAAAGCGTCCTCCCGGGTACAAGCATCCCGCAGCCAGTGCTCAACTGTCCGGAAATTCCGCCAGCTGACTGGTCAAGGGACTATAAAGGGAGTATACTGCGCAAATTAAATAACGCAACACCCACGATCATGCCAGGGGTTGTCTCGGATATGCGACCTGCGCGATAAGGTGGGTCGTACGTTTCCGGGCAGACCGAGCCGATCCATCTCCCGCAGCATAGTGGAAGTGACTACGACATGGACAAGAATCCCGAGAATATCTCTCGGCCCGGTAAGGTCAAGAGCCGCACTTATGAAGAACTCTGGAATCGGCCAGGATATCTGATTCGGCGATTGCACCAGATCCATGTGGGCCTGTTTTCGGAGGAATGTGCCGGGCTGGATGTGACCCCGGTGCAGACGGCAATCCTTACCGTTCTGCAAAGCGGTGAGGAGATGGATCAGTTAACCCTGTCTACGGCGGTTGGGATTGACCGCACGAGTGGCGCTGACGTGATCCGCCGGCTGGAACGGCGGGGGTTGCTCAGTCGTGCGCCATCCGAATTTGACCGCCGCGCCAAGATCGTGAAGATTACCGAGGCGGGCCGGAAATTCGTAAGGCGCATCCGCCCCAGTATGGCCCGCGCACAGGATCGGCTGGTCGCGCCTCTGACCGAGGAAGAGCGGGACAATTTCCAGCGGCTTGTCAACAAGATGGTTGATGCCAACAACGAGGCGAGCCGGGCCCCAATGGGTACCATCTGAGCCGCGCGATTCTCTACAAAACTGACCTGCTCAACCGGGTGCACGCCCCGGGATATTCGTACCGTATTGCCGTGGAATTACGGTCGAAGAAGAAAATTGTTGCGTTTTTAAATATACGGAGCATACTTCTTAAAAGTCTGATCAGGGTCGTGGCGCAAAGCCTGTTGCGAAATACCGCAACGCATTGACGTCTATCCTCGGCCTGTCGATCCGGCAAAATGGGGGAGATTGCGCGTGACACTATTGGCCCAATACGCCCTGACAGGTGTAGTGACCGGCTGTTTTCTTATCTTGGCCACGATTGGTTTTTCGCTGACGCGTCAGGTTGAAGGGTTTCTCAATATTGCCCATGCCGAATTGCTGGGGGTTTCGGCTTTCATCACATGGTGGTTGAACGCGGGGGCCGGTTGGCCGCTCTTGCCGGCAGCGGTGGTGGCAATTGTGATAACGGCTTTTCTGGGCCTTGCAATCGGGCGCACGGTCTATGACCCGATCAAGAAATTCGGGCCTGCGGTGGTGCTGATCTCCTCGGTTGGGGTCGCCTATGTGATTGGCGGGGTCGTCGATGCGGTGGTTGGCACCGGGATCCGCACGCTCGATGTCCCGCTGGCGACCACCTACAAGTTCTTTGGATTGCGGATCACCAACTACCAGATGATCATGGTTGCCCTGGCCGCCCTGACCGGTATCGCGGTGGCGCTGTTTCTTAACAAGACCAAGACCGGGCTTGCGATCCGGGCAATGGCGTCGAACCCGGCACTGGCGGCGTCGCGTGGTATTGACGTGCGGCAGACCTCGCGTGCCACCTGGTTGCTGGCGTCCGGGCTGGCGGGTCTTGCCGGGGTAATGCTGGCGCTGACGGCGACGCTTTCGACCGATATCGCCTTCCGGCAGATCCTGCAGATCCTGGCGGTGGCGATCCTGGCCGGGCTCGGGTCGCTCTATAGTGTCATCGTGGCCGGGCTGATCGTCGGTATTGCCATGGACATGTCAGTGTACTGGATCCCCGCAGGCTACCGCCCGCTGATCGCCTTCGCCGTGGTCATCATTGCCCTGCTGGTTCGCCCTGAGGGCCTGTCGATGAAGGGGAAGTCATGAGCAACCTTTATCAATTCGCCCTTGCGGTACTGATGTTCGGCAGCCTGTTCTCGGTTCTGACCGTTTCGCTGAACCTGCAATATGCCCGTGGTGGCATGATCAATTTTGGCACAGTCGCATATTTTGCTGCTGGTGCCTATGCCTATGCCATCGTTACCCAGGAACCACCAAGTGGGCTTGACCAGTATCTGGTCGGGCTGGACGCGCCCTGGTGGGTGGGGTTCATCGCTGCCGGTATCGCCTCAATGGCCTTTGCGGTGATAACCGGTTGGCCAACGCTGCGGCTGCGGGGCGAGTATCTGGCGCTGACCACCTTCGCCTTTGCCGAGATGCTGCATTCGCTGCTCCTCAATGAAAGGCGGATCGGCAACGGAACCGTGGGCCTGGCCAATGTCGAACGCCCTGACGGGAGCCTTCTGGGCCTGCCCGACAATGTTGTCTATGCCGGTGCCGCCTGCCTGCTGATGCTGGCAACCGCCTTTGCCTTTCGCCGCCTCCTGGCCGCGCCCTATGGTCGTGTGGTCGATGCGATACGCGACGATGAGATTGCCTCCGAAGCGATTGGCAAGGATATTTCGCGCCTGCGTTTCCAGGTCTTTGTTATCTCGTCGATCCCGATCGGACTGGCGGGCGCGCTTTATGCGATGATCACCACGCTGGTGAATCCCGATCTCTTTACCGCCGAGGTTACCTTCTTCATTTGGATTGCGCTGGTGCTGGGGGGGGAACGTACCATCCTTGGCGCAATCCTGGGAACCATGGCACTGGTTGCGTTCCAGGAACTTGTCCATGCAATCCCGTTTGAATCGGTACGCGCGGCGCAGATTGCCGCATCGGTGGAAGAGATCGTGACAGGTATCCTTTTCATCATAGTGCTGCGCTGGCAGCCTTTCGAAGCCTTGACACGGAGGAGACTGAACGCATGAGCCACGATCTTCTTGTCGTCGACAAGGTCGTCAAACGCTTCGGCGGCCTCAAGGCTGTCGGCGGCGATCAGGGCCTGAGTTTCACCGTACCCGAAGGCAGCTTCCTGGGGCTGATCGGCCCCAATGGTGCGGGCAAATCGACCACCTTCAACCTGATTTCGGGTGTGCTGAAGCCCAATTCGGGTGCCGTATTGCTTAACGGGCAGAGCCTGTCCGATTACCGCGCCTGGCAGATCGCCGCACTGGGACTGGGCCGTACCTTTCAGACCCCACGCGCCTTTCCGTCACTATCGGTGCTCGACAATGTCGCAGTTGGTGCCGACAACAACAATGAGGCGTTGCAGGCGGCTATTTCCGGGCAATGGAAGCCGGGCGAACGGAGCCTGCGCGAGAAAGCCGAACAGGTGCTGGCGCGGGTCGGAATGGCTGACCGGATCAATGACAGCGTCGCCAACCTTTCGGGGGGCGAATTGCGGATGCTCGAAGTGGCGCGCCAGCTTGTGCGCAACCCTCGTATCCTGCTGCTGGATGAGCCCACCGCCGGGGTCGATCCCAGCCTGCAGGCGAAACTCAGCGCAATCCTGGTGGATCTTCACGCCGAAGGGTGCACGTTGGTCGTGGTCGAACACAACCTTCATTTCCTGCTGCAAATCGCGGATTCGGTTGTGGTGTTGCAGAACGGCGAACTGCTTTCCCATGGCACGCCGGAACAGATCAAGTCGGATGAGAAGGTGATCGCCGCCTATCTGGGAGCAGACCATGCAGCTTGAGGTGAAAGGGCTCAAATCCGGCTATGGCAAGGTGCAGGTCCTGCACGGTGTCGACCTTTCCGTGCCTCCGCGTGAGATTACCGCGGTGTTGGGTGCCAATGGTGCCGGCAAGAGCACGCTGATGAAGACAATCGCTGGCCATCTGCCGGTGATGACGGGTGATATTCACTATCGGGGCAATTCGCTTATCGGGCATACGGCGTTGTCGATCTGCAAGGAAGGGATCGGTTATGTGCCTCAGGATAGCAATGTCTTTGCCGAACTTGGTGTGCGCGACAATCTGGAGGTCTCTTCGTTCGCCTTCGAAGCTGCCGGTGAACGT
The DNA here is from genome assembly GCA_047975325.1 of Pseudorhodobacter sp. Taxonomy (GTDB): domain Bacteria; phylum Pseudomonadota; class Alphaproteobacteria; order Rhodobacterales; family Rhodobacteraceae; genus JBKEDF01. Next base: position 13,816 of record JBKEDF010000073.1, read on the forward strand.
GTTGCCGAAGTTCTGAAACGTTTTCCGATCCTTGACGAACGAGCCGACCAGCTTGCATCAACCCTGTCGGGTGGCGAACGCCAGACGCTGGCCATCGCCATGGCGTTGGTGGCCGGGCCCGATGTCCTCATCCTCGATGAACCTACCGCCGGGCTGGCGCCGATCTTCGTTGACCGGATCGTGGCCTGGGTGCGTGAACTGGTGGAAGAGGGCATGAGTGTGATCTGGGTGGTGGAACAAAACCCCGAAAAGATCCTGTCCCATTCCGGCACCGCCTATGTAATTGATGCCGGCCGCAATTCCGAAACCGTCCCGGCGCAATCGCTGCTTGAACCGGGGCGACTGGAAGAGGTCCTGCTTCAGGTCCACACGTGAAGAAAACAGGGAGAAGTGAGATGACGACGACAACAGGAACTACCAGGGGAATGCTGCTGAAATCGACCGTGCTTGCCGGGGCGCTCGCGCTGGGCGCTGCCGTGGCGCAGGCTGAAGATGTGACAATTGGTGTTCTGGTGCCGCTTACCGGTGAACTTGGTGAATTTGGCAAGATCGTGGCTGGCGGGGTGGAACTTGGCGTGGCCGAGGTCAACGCTGCGGGGGGCACCAAATGTGGCAATCTGCGTACCGTGGTGGCTGACACTGGCGGCAACCCCGAAAGTGGTATCCGCGAAGCGACCAAGATGATCGAAGCCGAGGGTGCGGTCGCCGTGCTTGGCCCGACATCCGGGGTGATGGTGGCACTGGTCGATCTGGCCAAACGGACAAAGACGGTGATCATGTCACCCTATGCCGGCACCATTACGTTGAACGAACTGGGTGGTGATTATGTCTATCGTACGGTGTCTTCCGACCTTGGCGACGGCGCAGCTTCAGGCCTGTGGCTGACCGATCGTGGCTACAAGCGGGTAGCTTTCATGGTGCAGAATGAAGAATCGACAATATCCCCGGCTCAGGTTGCCCGCGACAAGCTGGAAATCTCGGGCATCGAACTGACCGATTATATTATCTACAACCCCGGCCAGCCGTCCTATCAGGCGGAACTGGTGTCGGTGCTCGCCAATGAACCTGATGCGATCTACCTGGCCGGAGGGCAGGAATCCGGCGTTACCGTGATCAAGGAGGCGACGGCGGGCGGTTTTGAGGGCGAATGGCTGTTTACAGCCGACCTGGCGGTGCCGGAGGTCTTTGACGCCGTGGGGGCGCAATACCTTAATGACCGGGCCTATGTCGAAGTTGTCGAAGCTGACAATTCACTGCCCGAATACAAGGCCTTCGAAGCAATTTATCAGGAAAAGAACGGTGCTGAACCGGGCCCCTTTGCGGCCAATTCCTTCGATATGGCGATGCTGATCGCGTTGGCGTTGGAAAGCGGTGATGCCTGCACCGGCGAAGGTATCAATGCGGTAATCCGCGATGTGGCGGATGGTGGTGAGGCGGTTGGCAGTTTTGCCGCTGGTAAGGAAGCAGTCGCCGCAGGCAAGGATATCAATTATGAAGGGGCCTCGGGTCCGCTTGTTTTCGATGAAAGTGGCACGCCGCCCGGTTCCTATTCGATCCAGCAGGCGCAGGACGGCAAATGGGTGAACGTGAAGTTCTATCCGGCCAGTTCCTTCGAATAGGTTGAACCGCCCGCGGCCCCGTTTCCTGACATGCGGGGCTGCGGGGGCCTTGTCCCCCTGAAAAGCCGAAAACCAAAACGGTGAGCTGCCACATAGCCAATGTTTGCGGCTGTATTGTCGCAGCGTTCTTTGTCATGTTGCGCGAGGATGGGGCTGTCCGTTCAATAGAACAGCTGCGGCAGCCAGAGCGTAATCTGCGGGAAGGCCAACAGCAGCATGATCATTACCAGTAGCGTGATCACGAAGGGCAGGGCACCGAGGATCACATCACCGGTTTGCCCGTTGCTGCGGATACCCTGGATGACATAAAGGTTCAGCCCTACCGGAGGCGTGATCAGCGCGGTTTCGATCAGCAACATCAGCACGATCCCGAACCAGACCGGATCATAGCCGAGCGCAAAAACCACCGGCGCGATGATCGGGATGGTGGTGATCATCAGGGTCAGGGTTTCCAGAAACAGCCCCAGCAGCACGTAGAGTGCGATGATGAACAAGAAAGTTACTGTCGGCGAAAAATCGAGCCCGGTGACGAAGCTGCTGACCGCCTGTGGCAGGCCGATTGCCGACAGCACCAGATTGAGGAAAAAAGCCGCTACAATGATCAGCATGATCATTGCCGTTGTCTTCATTGCCCCCTCAATTGATACCCGGAGCATGGCCAGGTTGAGCTTGCCATAGAAACCGGCAAGGATCAGCGAACTGACCACGCCAAGCGCAGCGGATTCCGTGGGTGTGGCGATGCCGGCATAGATTGATCCGATGACGATGACGAAGATGATCGCGGGCGGAATCAGGTTGGGCAGCGTCGCAAAGCGTTCCCGCCAACCATAGCGTTCCCGGTCGCCACCAATATCCGGCCGGATCAGGCAGGCAATTATGACGGTTCCCGAAAACAGTGCCGCGAGGAGTAGCCCGGGGATAAAACCGGCAAGGTAGAGCTCGGGGATCGAGGTGTCGGTCAGTGCGCCGTAGATGATGATGTTGATCGAGGGGGGGATCAGGATCCCCAATGTGCCGCCGGCGGCGAGCGTGCCCAGAAACAACCGCGGGCCATAACCGCGTCGCTCCATCTGTGGCATGGCCACCGTGCCAATGGTTGCGGCTGTCGCCACGGTCGACCCTGATATTGCCGCAAAGGCGGTGCAGGCACCGATATTGGCATGCATGATGCCGCCGGGGAGCCATGTGATCCAGGTCGATACTGCGTGATAGACCCGGTCGGCGATGCCGGCGCGAAGCATGATTTCGCCCATCAACACGAAAAGCGGGATTGCCACCAGCAGGAAATCGGTGGAAGCCGACCAGGCGACATCGCCCAATGCGCGGTAGAGCGGCATTGGCGTGAAAGCCTGATCAAGGATCAGTCCCAGCAGCCCCAGCGCCGCCGCAACCGGAAGCGATAGCCCAATGAGCAAGAAAAGCAGCAGTAGCGAGATCTTCAGCATACCATCCCTCCTCCTGGCCGGTCCGGCCCGTTATGATGGTTGCCGATCTCGTCTTTGATCTCCTCGTCCGCCGTGCGACTGCCAACCAGTGCCTGCACCGTGTCAGGATCGCCCCGTAGCAGCGCCCAGATCGCATGGCCCGCCAACATCAGGCTGATAGCAGAAAAGATCACCAGCCCCGTCAACCAGAGCCCTTGCGGGATCCAGAGCGGGATCGACAGGGTGGTGGTGGATCGTGCCGAAAGCGCGATCGATTCCCGTAATACGCCAAAGCAGAAATAGGTTAGCGCAATGGCGAAGCTTGCCATGCATATGATCGCGAGACAGTCGAGCCAGGTTCGCGCGCTGCGGTTCAGTTGAACATAGATTGCGTCGACCCGCACATGCGCACGCTGCAGCAGGGTGAAGGCCATTGCCCAGCTTGATCCGATGGCCAGCGCATAGCCGGATAGTTCATCGGCACCACCGGTAGAGATGTTGGCAACCTTGCGCAGGATGACCTCGACGCAGATCAGCACCGAGGTCAGTACGATCATCAGCCCGCCGATCCAGATGGCAAACCGGCTGACCGTTTCACCGCAGGTCAGCAAACGCGAGCGGGACATTTCCATCACTGGCCTATTCGGTGGGTGCCGTTAGGTTCAGTTCCTGTCCAATTGTTTCATTCCACCGCGTGGCACAGTCGCTGCCACAACGTTCAGCCCAGCGGGGCACCACCACCGTGGCCAGCAGTTCACGCAGCTTGGCGATATCCTCGTCATTTATCGCAACCAGGGTCATGTCCGATACATGCCCGTCGATGCAGTCGCCGCCGGTATTGCAGGACGTGCCATCGGCAGTTTCCGTGCGGCCCGAATCCCACGCCAGCGTTTCGAGACTGGTCATCTGTTCCTCAAGAAATACCTGCACTTTAGGATCAAGCCGGTTCCAGAAATCAAGCCCGGCTGCAACGAAGGTCGTCGCCCAGCTGATCGGGAGTGGATAGAGATGGGTGCTGGCCTGGTCCCATTTTGCCAGGTTGCCGCTTAGCGCGCCGGCAATGGCGCAATCAATTACGCCCTTTTCCAAGGCCGGAACCACTTCGCCAAAGGCCATGCCTACGGATGTTCCGCCAAGTGCTTCGATCAGATCGCCCTGCGATCGGCCGGAGGTGCGCACCTTGAGCCCCTTGAAATCGTCAAGCCCGGTAATTGGCTGCCGACAATAGCTGACCTGTGCATGATAGGGGATGATCGCCAACAGCTTGACGCCATATTCCTGTTCGAACACTTCCGCCAGCACCGGTTTGTAGGCCATCGTCATCCGATGCGCCTCGTCGATGTCCCGGGTAATGCCTGCCAGGTCCACGGCTTCGGCCTCGGGGATGTCACCTCCGATATAGGACAGCAATGTCGCGCTCATGTCGAGTACGCCACTGCGCAGCAGGCGCAGGATTTCAGTGCCCTTCAGGCCCATCTCGGTAAAGGGCTGTACATTGACAGTGACCATGCCACCCGATGCCGCAGGAATGGTTTCGGTGAAGAAGGGCTTTTCGACCTTGTTGAACAAAGACAGATTACCCCAGGTGCCGACATAGCCGAATTCGGTTTTTGGCAGATCCTGGGCAATGGCGGCCTGGCCAAGAATAATCCCTGCGCAAGCTGCCGCAAGACGCGCAATTCCGCGAGTTTTGGGTGGCATTGTTCTCTCCCTGTTTCATGCTCTTTCCCGGTGCCGGACACAGGAAGGCAGATATTAAGACGTATACTTCTTTTATTGGGTTATGTCAATCTGGCTTTGAGGATGTAACCATCCTCCCGACGGCCTCAAGGTGCCAGGATAGGATTGCAAGGATCCAACTTTGAAGGCGGGTATCTTGTGGCGGTCGGGGCAGAACAGGCTGCGATGCCGTTGGAGCAGGGGTTATTGCCCCGTCCATTTCGTTCCCGGCCCAGACGGGGTTGAGGCGATGCTGCCGGAGTGCCACACTGTTCTGAGACGTGCATTCCGAGGGGAGGGGGAGATATGAGTGATATCAGGATTGAAAGGGAAGACGGCCCCGAAGGCGGGCGTTATGTTGCCCGCATCAAGGGGATCGAGGCGGAGGGTGAGATAACCTTTACCCGACCCCGTGCCGGGATGATCAGCGCCAATCATACCGGTGTCCCCGAGGCGATGGCGGGCAGGGGTGTGGCCAGGGCGCTGCTGGATTTCATGCTGGATGATGCACGAAACGGAGGCTTCCGCATCGTTCCCGTTTGCCCCTTCGTGCGCAAGCAATATGGTCGCCATCCTGAATGGGCGGATCTGTTCACGACAAAACCCGGGGAGGACCCCTGATGGGACAATTGGTTGACGGTGTCTGGAAGGATGTCTGGTATGATACGAAAAGTACCGGCGGACGGTTTCAGCGCAGCACGACCTCATGGCGCAACTGGATCACCCCGGATGGTGCGCCGGGGCCATCGGGGGTTGGTGGCTTTGCGGCCGAAAGCGGGCGCTATCACCTCTATGTTTGCCTTGCCTGCCCCTGGGCACACCGCACGTTGATCTTTCGTGCCCTCAAGGGGTTGGCAGCGCATATCGGGGTTTCGACGGTTCATCCCGACATGTTGTCGGATGGCTGGGCTTTCGGCACTGACTTCCCTGATGCCACGGGTGATACGCTTTTCGGCAGTGATTTCCTGCGCGACATTTATCTGCGTGCAGATCCGAAGGCCTCGGGCCGTGTCACCGTGCCGGTTCTCTGGGACAAGCAGCAAGACACGATCGTCAGCAATGAAAGCGCCGAGATTATCCGGATGTTCAATTCGGCCTTCAACGGACTGACCGGCAATACCGATGATTATTACCCCAAGGATCTGCGTGCCGGGATCGATGAGGTGAATACCCGTATCTACAGTACGGTAAACAATGGCGTCTACAAGGCGGGCTTTGCAACGACGCAGGCCGCATATGGTGAGGCGATCGGCCCGCTATTTGACAGTCTTGACTGGCTGGAAGACCTCCTGGGCAGGAACCGCTATCTGATCGGGGACCGTCTGACCGAGGCCGACTGGAGGCTTTTCACCACCGCGCTGCGGTTTGATCCGGTCTATCACACCCATTTCAAGTGCAACCGGAAGTGGCTGCGCGAATATCCCAACCTCTGGGGCTGGACGCGTGAGCTTTACCAGGTACCGGGTGTGGCCGGGACGGTGAATTTCGACCATATCGTACGGCATTACCATTTCAGCCATGCAACAATTAACCCCCATCGTATCATCCCGATCAACCCGTTGATCGACTGGGACGAACCGCATGGCAGGGGCTGAAACTATCGCGCGGCAATGCTGTGTGAAAAACCCGCGATGACGTCGCGCAGGGCCTCGCGCGTCTTGTCGTCGGTGAGGTTGCCATCCTTGTCGAAAAGGCTGGAGGCCCGTGAAACCAGCAACCGGCCTTCCATCCAGGGGCGTGTCTTCAGGGTACGTAATACCGGCAGCCAGTGGTTTTGTGACAGAACCGTGCCAAAACCGCCGGGCGAAGCACCGATGACCGCAACGGGCTTGCCTGCGAAGATGTCCAGCCCCGGCCCCCGCGACATCCAGTCGATTGCATTCTTGAAAACGCCGGGAATGCCGTTGTTATATTCCGGTGTTACCAGCAAAAGCCCATCTGCCATCTGCAATTGACCCTGCAGCCGCAGAACGGATGGGGGCAGCCCCCCGGCCGTTTCGATATCCGCATTATAGAGTGGCACATCACCGATATCGCCAATATTGATGCGGGTGTTTTCGGGCGCAATTTCGGCCGCGGCGCGCAGGAGCCCCGCATTGAACGAAGCCCGGCGCAGACTGCCCGATAATCCGAGGATTGTTGCCATCAAATGCCCCCTGCAAATAGTCCGGCCACAATCTTGCCGGATCGGGGTATGGATACAACCCCTTTGCAAATATTGATGGGCCACCGGGTATTCCGGTGGCCCTTGTCTTGCGGGGTTTTCTGCTTTGGGTCAGTCGAGCGGTTTCAAGCCGGCTTCGATCGCGGCCCGCTGGGGTTCCAGGAAAGGCGGCAGGGCCAGTTTTTCGCCCATGCTTTCAAATGGTTCATCCACGGCAAATCCCGGCCCGTCAGTGGCGATCTCAAACAGGTTGCCTCCAGGTTCCCGGAAATAGAGCGAACGGAAATAATAACGTTCGACCTCCCCTGAGGAAGGGATGCGAAACTCCCTCAACCGTTCGGTCCAGGCGCTGATCGCCTTTGCGTCGGGGGTGCGAAAAGCGACGTGATGCACGGCCCCGGCACCCTGTCTTGCTACTTGCAGATCAGGTTGCACAGCCACATGCAATTCCGCCGCCGGTCCACCCTTATCCATCTCGAAGACATGAACCTGCCCGCCGCCATCGGGTGCGGCATAGTCCCGCGTCATGCGCATGTTCAAAACACGATTCAGCACTGCCTCGGTGGGCCGCAGATCGGGCACCGAGATGGTGATTGGGCCAAGTCCGCGGATCTGGTGTTCCGGTGCAACGGGGCTTTTGGCCCAGGGCTGGCTTTCCCCCGGTTGATCGGCTGTCAGTCGGAAACGTTGTCCCTCGGGATCCTCGAAATCAAGCGTCGCGCGGCCGTCCGTGGTCGTAATCCCACCGGGTTCCAACCCCTGATCACGAAGCCGATTGGCCCAGAAATCAAGGCTTGCCTCATTCACGCGCAACCCGGTGCGGCTGATCGAATGCGTTCCGCGTGCCTCGCGCCCCACTGGCCAATCGAAGAAGGTCAGATCGGTGCCGGGCGTTGCCGCACCATCGGCGAAGAACAGATGATAGGCGGAGGTATCATCCTGATTGACGGTTTTCTTCACCCGGCGCAGCCCGAGCGTTTCGGTATAGAAACGGTTATTCGCCGGGGCATCGGCGGTTATCGCCGTCAGGTGGTGAATGCCGGTAAGGTTCATGGCTTTCTCCTTCATTCATGTGTTGCAGCGAATATCGGTTGAAACCATACCCACATCCAGACGGGGTGTGACGAAGCCCGTGTTCGGCTATTGCGAACAGGTCCATGACGCGCAACTATTGCCCAATGCGCTATAACCTTGATGAAATTGAAACCTTCCTGACGGTGCTGGAGCTTGGTACCGTCACGGCTGCGGGCGCCCGGCTGAACCTGTCGAAATCGGTAATCTCCAAGCGGATCTCGGATTTCGAAGCCCGCATCGGTGCGGCCTTGTTTCGCCGCAATGCAGGCCGCATCACGCCAACCGAGGCCGCAACGCGCCTTGCCGAACGTCTTCGTCCGGCCCTGACGGAACTGATTGCTGCCGTTGAAAGCGCGGCCTGGGGGATGGATGGGACCGCACCCCTTGCCGGGTCGCTTGCGATTGCCGCGCCAATGAGTTTCGGCACCATGTATCTTGCCCCGATCCTGGCGCGTTTCGGGGTGCTCCATCCGGGGTTGGAATTCCGGATCGATTTTGATGATCGCGCCCGGGACTTGCCGCGAGAGGGTTTTGATCTGGGCATCCGTATTGGAGAGGCTCGCGATGGGGCGCTGATGGCAAAAAAGCTTTGCGATGACCGTCAATTTGTTGTTGCAAGTCCGGATTATCTGGCGCGGGCAGGCGTTCCGGAAACACTTGCCGATCTGGCCGGGCATGAAACGATCGGCTATGCGCATATGTCCGATGCCCAACTCTGGCAATTCCGGCAGGGTGGGCGTTTTGTGTCCCCCAAGACCTCCGGAAGGCTGGTGCTGAACAATGGTGAGGCAATGAGGGAAATGGCCATTGCGGGGCTTGGGCTGGCGATGCTGCCGGGGTTTATCGCAGCTTCTGCGCTTGCGGATGGTCGGTTGTGTCAGGTCCTGCCAGACATGGAAACCCGCGCCCTGCCGATCATGGCGGTCTGGCCACCGGTCACACCGATGCCGACCAAGTTGCGCGCGCTGATTGATTATCTGGCGGCTGAACTGGCGGATGGCAGGGCGTTGCAGATTGGCAGTTTGCCCTGAACGGTAGCATCTGACAAAAAAGCCCCGGAAATCCGATGCTTTTGTTTGTTTTTGGGGATCGTTCAACCTGCCTTGGCAAGGTCGCGCAGAACATAGTGCAGCACGCCGCCATGTTCGACATATTCCTTCTCAATGGCCGTATCGATCCGGCATTTGAGCTCGATCTTCTTTGTTGTACCATCGGTATAGGTGATGGTGCAGGGGACAATCGAAAGCGGTTTCAGATCACCTTCGAGCCCTTCGATGCTGACGGTTTCCTCGCCCTTCAGCCCCAGCGACTTACGGCTGTCGCCCTTGGTGAACTCAAAGGGAATCACGCCCATGCCAACCAGGTTGGACCGGTGGATCCGTTCAAAGCTTTCCGCGACCACGGCCTTGACCCCCAGAAGCGCGGTACCCTTTGCGGCCCAGTCGCGTGATGATCCTGCGCCATATTCCACACCACCGAAGATCACCAGCGGGACGCCCTTGTCCTGCCAGGCCATTGCCGCATCGAAGATGGAGGTCTGCTTGCCGTCCGGCCCTTTGGTATAACCGCCTTCAACACCATCCAGCATCTCGTTCTTGATGCGAATATTGGCAAAGGTGCCGCGCATCATCACTTCATGATTGCCCCGGCGGGAACCGTAGGAGTTGAATTCCCGCACTGGTACCTGGCGTTCCGTCAGATATTGCCCGGCCGGGCTGGTATCCTTGAACGATCCGGCGGGGGAGATGTGATCCGTGGTGATCATATCGCCCAGCAGGGCCAGAACGCGTGCCCCTTCGATGTTGTGGATGGCACCGGGTTCCTTGCCCATGCCCTGGAAATAGGGCGGGTTCTGGATATAGGTCGAACTCGTCGGCCAGTCATAGGTTTCCGAATCCGGCGTCTGGACACCCTGCCATTTCGGATCACCCTTGAAGACATCGGCATATTTGGCGATGAAGGCCTGCCGCGTCACAGTCTTTTCGACCAGCTCGGCGATCTCGGCATTGGTGGGCCAGATATCCTTCAGGTAAACAGGCTTGCCGTCCTTTGAGGTCCCCAGCGGTTCGGTTGTCAGATCGACATTCATATCGCCCGCGATGGCATAGGCCACGACGAGGGGCGGGGAGGCAAGGTAATTTGCCCGTACATCCGGGCTGATCCGGCCTTCGAAATTGCGGTTGCCCGAAAGGACCGAGGTTGCCACCAGATCGTTTTCGTTGATCGCGGCGGAGATTTCCTTCTGGAGGGGGCCCGAATTCCCGATACAGGTGGTGCAGCCATAACCCACGAGGTTGAAGCCAAGCGCATCGAGGTCTTCCTGCAGCCCCGCAGCCTCCAGATATTCCGACACGACCTGCGATCCGGGCGCGAGTGACGTTTTCACCCAGGGCTTTCGCGTCAGGCCAAGTGCACGGGCCTTGCGCGCCACCAGCCCGGCACCGATCAGCACCGAGGGGTTGGAGGTATTGGTGCAGGAGGTGATCGAGGCGATCACGACCGAGCCGTCATTGAGCTTGTATTCCTCACCCGCGACGGCGGCTTCGTTCAGCTTGGCGGGCTGGCCTTCGGGCTGCTTGCGCAGTTTGCGGATATGTTCACCGAAGGCGGTGGAAGACGTGTCGAGGGGCAGGTAATCCTGCGGACGTTTCGGCCCGGAAATGGCCGGGACGATGCTACCCATGTCCAGATGCAGCGTCGAAGTATAGACAGGCGCGTAATCCGCATCGCGCCACAAGCCGTTTTCCTTTGCATAGGCTTCGACCAGGGCGATGCGGGCCTCGTCGCGTCCGGTCTGGCGCAGATATTTCAGCGTTTCACCATCGATCGGGAAGAAGCCGCAGGTCGCACCATATTCCGGCGCCATGTTGGCGATGGTCGCGCGATCTGCCAAAGGCAGGTTATCCAGCCCCTCACCATAGAATTCCACGAATTTGCTGACAACCCCATGGGCACGCAGCATTTCCACGACCTTGAGAACGAGGTCGGTTGCAGTGGTGCCTTCCACCATGGAACCAGTCAGTTTGAAGCCCACAACCTCGGGGATCAGCATGGATATCGGCTGGCCCAGCATGGCGGCCTCGGCCTCGATCCCGCCGACGCCCCAGCCCAGAACGGCAAGGCCGTTGACCATGGTGGTATGGCTGTCGGTGCCGACCAGCGTGTCGGGATAGGCGACTTCCTCCCCGTTCTGGTCCTTGTCAGTCCAGACGGTCTGCGCCAGATATTCCAGGTTGACCTGATGGCAGATCCCAGTGCCGGGGGGCACCACACGGAAGTTGTTGAACGCGTTTTGCCCCCATTTCAGGAAGGTATAGCGTTCCATGTTGCGTTCGTATTCACGATCCACATTCATCTGGAAGGCACGGGGATTGCCGAATTCATCAATCATCACCGAATGGTCGATAACCAGATCAACGGGGTTGAGCGGATTGATCTGCTGTGCCTTGCCTCCCAGCCCCATGATCCCGTCGCGCATCGCGGCCAGATCGACGACGGCGGGCACGCCGGTGAAGTCCTGCATCAGCACGCGGGCCGGACGGTAGGAAATTTCCCTTGGGTTCTTGCCACCCTGTTTGGCCCAATCGCCAAAGGCGCGGATATCATCGGTGGTGACGGTCTTGCCATCCTCGAAACGCAGCATGTTTTCCAGAACCACCTTCAATGCGGCTGGCAGACGGGAAAAATCGCCCAGACCCGCGGCTTCGGCGGCGGGGATGGAATAATAGGCGACATTCGCCCCGCCTGCGGAAAGGGTGCGGCGGGTCTTGGTGCTGTCATGTCCGACGGTGACGGTCATATCTGGCCTCCTGGCTGGATGGGCGGAACAAGTTATTTCTCTTACTGCCTCATGCCCAAAAACTGCGTATTGGGCAAGGGAGTCGCGTCCTTGTATGCAATTGTATGCTGAAAATCCAGCCCTGTTCCCGGAATTTTCGGGCCCGGGCTGTTGCAACCGTGCCGCGCTAGGGGAGGGCCTCGCAAAACCTTGATTGGCAGGGGGGGGCGGGATTGGCTAGAGGTTAACGAGGGAAAACGGGAAATCGATGATGAAATCTATGATCGCGGGGGCTATCGCCGGGGTGTTAGCTATTGCGGCGCCGGTCATGGCGCAGGAGCAACCCGCGCCGGTGGTGGTGGAACTCTATACCGCGCAGGGCTGTTCGTCCTGTCCTCCTGCCGATACGCTGCTGGGACAACTGGCAGATGATCCCCGGATCATCGCGCTGGCATTGCATGTCGACTATTGGGATTACCTTGGCTGGAAAGACAAGTTTGCCGATCCGAAATTTACCAAACGACAGAAAGCTTATGCGAAGGCGGTGAAGGACCGGATGATTTACACCCCGCAGATGATCATTCAAGGGCAGGATCGGGTTGTCGGTTCGCGCCCCGAAGAGGTGGATGCGGCGATTAGCGGGCAATTGGGGCGCGAAAGCGGGGTCACACTGCACCTGTCGCGTGATGAGGGTGGGATCCTGATCCGGGCGGCAGCTTCCCCACCGCCGGAAAACCCGCTCTGGGTACAGCTCATCCGGTTTCGTCCCGAAGAACAGGTTGCCATCAAGAAGGGCGAAAATGCCGGAATGAAGATGACCTACCGCAATATCGTCACCTCCTGGCAACGGCTTGGGGAATGGAAGGGGCAACAGCCCCTTGAAATGCGCGCCGATCTTGGTGGCGGTGATCCGGCGGTGGTGATCATTCAACGTGCCGGCCCTGCCGAAATCCTTGCCGCGCAATTGCTTCGCTGAACCGGTTCAGGTTGCCCGGGTAAAGATCCTTCAGCCGGGATTGCGGCAGATCCGCCTCAGGCCTTCCAGCGGCGATGGATCCAGAACCATTGATCGGGGTGTTTGCGCACCAGCCTTTCCAGGCTGTCATTAAGGGCCTGGGTCATTTCTTCGGGTGTTCCGGCAGGGATCGGGGCCTCGACCAGAACACGGAAATCGAGCCCGTTTTCCTGACGGATCCCGTAGACCGGTATCAGCAGCGCATCATATTTCAATGCAAGCTCCGCTGCCGATAGCGCGGTTTTCGCGGTATGGTCAAAGAAGGAAAGAGGTGCGCCATGGCGCATGTATTGGTCCATCAGAAGGCCCAGCATTCCGCCTGATCGCAGGAACCGGATCATATCGCCCAGCCCTTGTCGTCCACGCGGGAAAATCGGAGTGCCGATCCGGGACATCGCCCTGACGTAATGTTCGTTGAAATCCGGATCGTCCATCGGGCGATAAAGCCCGCCTACCCGATAACCGCGCGCGATCAGTGCTGCCCGGCCTGCATCGTAATTCCCGAAATGCCCCGTCCCCAGAATAACCGGGCGTCCGTTCCGATAGGCCTCTTCCAGCGCGGAAATTCCGTCTCCTTCCAACGGAGCTGCGGTGGTACGGGAAATGAATTCCTGGCCTGAATACATTTCGATCAATGTCCGCCCGACATTTCGGGGTACTTCCCGCATGAGGCGCCGGACTTCATTGGCGGGCAGGTCGGGCAGGATCAGGGCGAGATTGTCGCGCACCCGTTTGTCATAGCCCGCCAGTGGGCCTATGACCCTTGCCATGACCGATCCGCAAAGCGGCACGCGCCAGCGATAGGGCAACAGCAAGAGCCCGCCGATCAGCGCACGCAGGGCAAGATTGCGGAGCCGTTTTGCGAAGGAGATCGGCTTTTCTTTGGCCAAGTCCGCAGGATCCCTGAATAATACTGCCCGCTACCGGGCCATCAGTCGCCGAGAGATAGGAAGGCTTCGCAGCCGACGCAAGGGGAAGTGGGGATGTTCGTTACCCCCTGCGATGACTATAGTCGCGTGGGACCCTGCCAGACCCGGCCCGCGTTTTTCCCGCGTCAGGGATCAGGCGTTGGCTTCACGGATCTTGTCGGCGGCAGCCTTGTCATAGGTGACACCCTTGGTGTCAAAAAGCTGATCAAGCTCCCCCGAAAGGGTCATCTCCGTCACGATGTCGCAACCACCGACGAATTCACCCTTCACATAAAGTTGCGGGATCGTTGGCCACTCGGAAAAGTCCTTGATGCCCTGACGGATGTCGGCGTCTTCCAGCACGTTGATATCCTGATATTCCACGCCCATGAAATTCAGAACGCCCGCCACGCGCGATGAAAACCCGCATTGCGGCATCGTCTTGTTGCCTTTCATGAAAAGCACGACATCGTTTTTCTCAATCGTGTCTTTGATCTGGTCCTGGGCGGTCATCGTTTTGTGGTCCTTTCATTGCGCCGGTATACGGCCACGCGCACGGGGCGCGGGGATTTCGATCCGTGTTTCCAAGATGCGGCGCTTGCTGTCAAAAGCCAAAGGGTCGCAGGGGCGGCGATCAGCGCCAGACCCGGTGCGATGTTCCAGAACATATCAATCATGCTCATTCTCCGTTTTCCGGCACCGTCATTCCGGTGCTTTTGTTGTCAGGGCCAGCGCGTGCAATTCGCCATTGCTGCCATCCATCTTGCCCTTGAGGCTGGCATAGACAGCACGCTGTTGCTGCACCCGGTTCATGCCGCGGAAGCTTTCATCGATCACTTCGGCAGCCCAGTGATTGCCATCGCCCGCAAGGTCCGTGATGGTGATCTGCGCATCCGGGAAACTTTCCCGGATCAGCGCCTCGATATCCTTGCTTGCCATGGCCATCTGGTTCTCTCCTGTCCTTTCGGATAATTTAGGATGCGCTTTGCGCGGCTGCAAGCGACGAAGGGTGTTATCCTTCCACGGCACGGGCGAAGGCGTTGCGATAAAGGTCGGAAAGATCCCGCAGCGGGGCAGAGATTCCGCCAAGGCTGACGGTATCTCCGCCAAACCGGCCGATGGTCCGGATCGGCACGCCCGCCGCCTTGCCCGCTGCAATCAGCGAATCTGCCGCCTTCACATCGCAAGCCAGCAGATACCGGGCCTGATCCTCCCCGAAAAGTTCCCCAATATCGCCGGTTTCAAGCTCGATCCCGATCCCCGCGCTTTCCGCCATCTCAAAGGCGGCAAGGGCAAGCCCCCCGTCGGACAGATCGGCGGCTGCGCGAATATGGGCGCGATTGCTGCGCAGGAATGTGCCATGGCGATGTTCGGCCTTCAGATCGACCGGCGGCGCATCGCCTTCTTCCATGCCGAAAGCCTCCGCCAGAAGGGCCGATTGACCCAGATGCCCCCGTGTTTCCCCGATGATCAGCGCCAGATCCCCCGTCGCGGGCTGTCCTGCGATCATTTCCCCTGCCTGATCCAGAAGCCCCACCGCGCCGATGGTTGGCGTGGGAAGGATGCCAACGCCATCGGTTTCATTGTAAAGGGAAACATTGCCCGAGACGATCGGCATATCGAGTGCGGCGCAGGCTTCCCCGATCCCTTTCAGGGCGCCGACGAACTGGCCCATGATCTCTGGCTTCTCGGGATTGCCGAAATTGAGATTGTCGGTCGTGGCGAGAGGCCGCGCGCCAGTGGCGCAAAGATTGCGATAAGCTTCCGCCACGGCCTGCTTGCCACCCTCATACGGGTTGGCCTTCACATAGCGCGGCGTCACGTCGGAGGTGAAGGCCAGCGCCTTTTCGGTGCCATGAACGCGCACGATACCCGCGCCAAGACCGGGGGTGCGGATCGTATCGGCCATGACCTGGCTGTCATATTGTTCCCAGACCCAGGCCTTATGTGCATGGGAAGGGCTGGAAAGAAGCGCCTTCAAGGCCTTGATCGGCCCGATTTTCGGGACCGGACCCAGGGCCGGGGCAGGGGGCGTTTCCACCCAGGGGCGGTCATATTCGGGCGCGGAGGAGGATAGTTTCGACAGCGGCAGATCGGCCTTCACCTCATTGCCATGCAGGATCAGGAAACGATCATCAGGGATGGTTTCCCCGACGACGGCGAAATCAAGATCCCATTTGTCGAAGATCGCGCGTGCCTCGGTTTCCTTTTCCGGGCGCAGCACCATCAGCATGCGTTCCTGGCTTTCGGACAGCATCATCTCATAGGCTGTCATGCCGGTTTCGCGTTGTGGCACTGCATCAAGTTGCAGCTTGATACCAAGGCCGCCCTTGTCTCCCATCTCCACTGCGGAACAGGTCAGCCCCGCCGCGCCCATATCCTGAATGGAAATTACCGCGCCGGTCTGCATCAGTTCCAGGCAGGCCTCCAGCAGGCGCTTTTCGGTGAACGGATCGCCGACCTGCACCGTGGGACGTTTTTCCTCGATCGTTTCGTCAAATTCGGCCGAGGCCATGGTGGCCCCACCCACGCCGTCGCGGCCGGTCTTGGCACCCAGATAGACCACTGGCATACCAACCCCTGAAGCGGCGGAATAAAAGATGCTGTCCGTCTCGGCGAGGCCTGCGGCAAAGGCATTGACCAGGCAATTGCCGTTATAGGAACGGTGAAACCGCACTTCGCCGCCTACGGTCGGAACCCCGAAAGCGTTGCCATAGGCGCCGATACCTTCCACCACACCCTTGACGATATGCGCCGTCTTCGGGTGATCCGGCATGCCGAAGCTCAGCGCGTTCATCGCGGCAATTGGCCGTGCGCCCATGGTGAACACGTCACGCAGGATCCCACCCACGCCCGTTGCTGCGCCCTGATGCGGTTCGATATAGGAAGGGTGATTGTGGCTTTCCATCTTGAACACCACTGCCTGCCCATCCCCGATATCCACGATGCCGGCATTTTCGCCCGGGCCGCAGATCACCTGGGGGCCCGATGTCGGCAGGGTGCGCAACCATTTCTTGGAAGATTTATAGGAACAATGCTCATTCCACATGGCCGAAAAGATGCCCAGTTCGGTAAAGCTCGGTTCGCGTCCGATGATTTCCAGCAACCGGTCATATTCATCGGGCTTCAACCCATGCGCGGCAACCAGATCGGAGGTGATGGCAGGTTCGGTCACGGTCGAATCCTTCGCATTGCGACATTCAGCGCCCTGATAGACCAGAGCGGAGGGGAGGAAAAGCAGCTAGCGGTGCGATCTTGCCCCTCCGAAGTGGAACTGTCCGTGTGCGGGTCGAGGGGCTTAACCTTGACTGGTCAGGCCCGCGAAACGGCCCTGGCTGAACAGCAGCGGTGCGCCATCCTGGGCGGTGAAGCGCAAAACCCGGCCAAGCACGATCAGATGATCGCCGCCATCGTGAGTGGCGTGTTGTTCACATTCGAAACGTGCAAGCGTTCCGGGAAGGACGGGGACGCCTTCATCGTTGCGGCTGAAGGGAAGATCCTGAAACCCCATGCCCCGGCGGGCGAAATTCTGGCAATGGGTGGCATTTTCCTGCCCCAGAACATGAATTGCAAAATGCCGGGCTGTGGCGAAATCGTCAAAACGGCTCGCGGCCCGTGCGGGGGACCACAGGACCAGTGGCGGATCGAGCGAGACCGAGGCAAAGCTGTTGGCCACAAAACCTTCGGGGCCCTCTTCCCCCTCGATGGTGACGAGCACGATACCGGTAGAAAAACGACCAAGCGCATCGCGAAAAGCGCGGGTGTCGAAAGCGGCGGCGGAGGGATGGGTCATGATCGGCTGGTCTTGATCTGATAAATGGTTGCCCTTGCAGGGGTAGTTTAGGTTCAAAGCATGTTTGCCGCCTGTTGTCGATCCTTGTCTCTTGTGCGGCGGTATTGAAGGGCTGCCTGCGCTGGTACAAATTCCGGGCTATGGTCAGCCACCATTATTTGCGCTATGCGGCGGATATTGCCGATCCAGAGGAGTGTGCCGATGAAAGCCGCCGTGATTACCTATCCGGGTTCCAATTGCGACCGCGATCTGGCCCGCGCCTTCGATCTGGCGGGGGCCGAGGTTGTCCGCGTCTGGCACAAGGACAATGCCCTGCCCCAGGGGGTGGATATCGTGGGTGTGCCGGGCGGGTTTTCCTTTGGGGACTATCTGCGTTGCGGTGCGATTGCCGCGCAATCGCCGATCAGTGCCGCGCTGCGGGATCACGCGGCAAAGGGTGGCTATGTACTGGGGATCTGCAACGGTTTTCAGGTTCTGACCGAAGCCGGCCTTCTGCCCGGCGTCCTGATGCGCAATGCGGGGCTGAAATATATTTGCCGGACGGTGGAGCTTGAGGTCGCCACCATCGACAGCGCCTATACGGCCGGCTGTGAAAATGGTGCACGCCTTGCCGTTCCGATTGCCCATCATGATGGCAATTACAACGCCGATGATGAGACCCTGGCGCGGTTGGAAGGTGAGGGGCGCGTGGCCTTTCGGTATGTGGCCAATCCCAATGGTTCGCGCAATGACATCGCGGGCATCCTGTCGCAGAACCGCCGTGTGTTGGGCATGATGCCCCATCCTGAACGGGCCTGTGAGGTTCAGCAGGGATCCGCCGATGGATCGGTGCTTTTCCGCTCCCTGATGGAAGCGATGGCCGTGGCGTGATGCCCGGGCGCTTGTGGCCAAGGGCGCAGCGGCCTAAATTGGTGCCATGAGCGTGACCAATTCAAGCGGATCCACGCCGCCGACGGCGGCGGGTTCCACCCTGTCGGAAGGGGCGAAACTGCGGCACCCCTGGCGGCGGCGGTTTCTGGTGATTGCGCTTTGTGTTCTGGCGGTTGCAACGGTGGTTGCCACCAACAGCTGGTTGACCGACCGTTTTTCCGAAGCCACGCGCAATCGCGCCGAAGTACGGCTTGCCCTTTACACCGGCAACCTGATTTCCGAATTGCAGCGCAATTCGGTGGTGCCGCTTTTGCTGGCGCGTGATCCTGAACTGATCCGCGCGTTGAACGGATCCAATTTTGCCAATACCTCGCAAAGGTTGATTTCCTTTCAGGGGGAAATCGGGGCGGCCTCGATCCTTCTGCTGGATCGCGAAGGTCGTACGGTTGGTGCGACGAACCGTAATGAGATCGGATCCAATCACCGTGCGGAGGCCTATTTTGTCGATGCGCAGCGCACCAAGGAAACCGTGTTTTCCGCCACGCCACGCGATACCGGATCAGTGCATTTCACCTATTCCCGCGCGGTTCTTGCCGATAACAGGCTGATGGGCGTGATTGTCGTTGCCGTTGACATGATGAAATATGAACGTGCCTGGGCCGGGTTGACGGATGCCGTGATGGTGACCGATAGCGAAGGCAAGGTGATCCTGGCGACCGAACCGCGCTGGCGCGGGCTCACGCTTGATGAGGCGGTTGCGGTGCAGTCGCCGACCTCTGCGATACGGCGGGCGATCCAGGCAACGACAGATTGGGCGCAGCACCGGCCCGATGCCTATCTGCGCGGCCAGGCGGTGATGCGCACCGAAACACGTGTGCCCTTTCGGGGTTGGCGCATTGTTGCGTTCACGGCGTATGATTCGGTGCGCGAACGCGTCAATGGCGTGCTGGCGCTGGAGATCATGGGCTTTGCCATCCTCCTTGCGGTCAGCTTCTATCTGCTGTCGCGCAGGGCCTGGTCGCAAAGCATGTCCTTCCAGCGCGAAAGCGCAGAATTGCGGATCCTGAATGCCAGGTTGCAGCGTGAAATTGCGCAGCGCGAAAAGGTGCAGAAGGATCTGGCCGTGGCTGAACAGACCCTAGCACAATCCTCCAAGCTGGCGGCGCTGGGGGAAATGTCCGCAGCGGTCAGCCATGAGTTGAACCAGCCTCTTGCCGCGATGAAGACCTATCTGGCAGGCGCCCGGCTCCTGTTGCAACGGCGGCGTTCGGATGAGGCGCTGTCCTCCTTCCAGAGGATCGATGATCTGATCGAACGGATGGGGGCGATTACACGGCAACTGAAATCCTATGCCCGCAAGGGTGGTGAGGCCTTTGAACCGGTGGATCTGCGTGTTTCCCTTTCCTCGGCCCTGTCGATGATGGAGCCGCAGCTCAAGGTCAGGGTTGTCCAGATCACCCGTTCCGTTCCCCGGGAACCGGTAATGGTGATGGCAGACAGGATCCGGCTGGAACAGGTGATCATCAACCTGCTGCGAAACGCGCTTGATGCCACCAAGGATGTGGATGAGCCGCGCATTGACCTGACCGTTTCAGTGGATGAATCCGTGCACCTTTCGGTGCGCGATAACGGCTACGGGATCACCGATCTCGAAAATCTCTTTGAACCCTTTTATACGACCAAGAAACCGGGGGAGGGCGTCGGGCTGGGGCTCGCCATATCCTCCGGCATCGTTACCGATCTGGGCGGCCGTCTGACCGCACGCAACGGTGATGGTGGCGGGGCTGTCTTCGATGTGCAGCTTCCTGTACTGGGGTCGGAACTTGCAGCAGCGGAGTAGAGTAATGGCGCGTGCAATGAAAGTCGCGATTGTCGATGACGAGGCCGATATGCGACAATCGATCAGCCAATGGCTGGCCCTGTCGGGATTTGAAACGGAAACCTTCGCATCGGCCGAGGATGCGCTGAAGGGGATCGGGCCGGACTACCCCGGTGTGGTGGTCAGTGATATCAGGATGCCGGGCATGGATGGCATGGTCTTCCTGAAACGATTGATGAGCCTCGATAGCGGGCTGCCGGTTATCATGATTACCGGTCATGGCGATGTGCCGATGGCAGTGGAGGCGATGCGGGTCGGCGCCTATGATTTTCTTGAAAAGCCCTTCAATCCGGACCGGATGACGGAACTGACCAAGAAGGCGACGCAGAACCGCCGCCTGACACTTGATAATCGTGCGCTGCGGCGTGAGCTTTCCGATGGCACGGTGCTGATGAAGAAACTGATTGGCACAAGCCCGGTAATGGAACGGCTGCGCGAGGATATCCTTGATCTTGGCCAGGCGGATGGCCATGTTCTGATCGACGGTGAAACCGGGACCGGCAAGACCCTGGTGGCCCATGCGCTCCATGCAGTGGGGCCACGCGCCTCGAAGAAATTCGTGACGATTTCCTGCACGGCCTGGTCGGAAGACCAGCTTTCGGCACGGCTGTTCGGGCCGATCGAGGAAGGGTTGGGTTTGCCGCTGGTCGAAGAGGCGCGGGGTGGAACCCTTTGTCTGGAGGATATCGAAAGCCTGTCACATGCGCTGCAATCGCGGCTTTTGACCTTCATCAATGAACAGGGCAGCCCGCCTGAAACCCGCATTATCGCGATCTGCAATGAACATGCGCCCGACAAGACGCTGGAGGATATCCTGCGCCCCGATCTTTACTATCGTCTTGGTGCATTGACCATCGTCTGTCCGCCCTTGCGCGCGCGGGGGGAGGATATCCTGACGCTGTTCACGCGGCTTGGCGAACAATTTGCCGAAGAATATGGCTGTGATGCGCCGCAGATTGCGGCCCAGGAAGCCGCGCAGCTATTGCAGGCTCCATGGCCTGGCAATGTACGGCAATTGGTCAATATCGCCGAACGCGCGATCCTGCAGAACCGGCGGGGGACCGGATCCATCGCATCGCTGCTGATGGCTGATAACGAGGCCACGGGGCCGGCTCTTACGACGGAAGGCAAGCCGTTGAAGGATTATGTGGAGGCCTTCGAGCGCATGTTGATCGACAATACGATGC
The DNA here is from genome assembly GCA_047975325.1 of Pseudorhodobacter sp. Taxonomy (GTDB): domain Bacteria; phylum Pseudomonadota; class Alphaproteobacteria; order Rhodobacterales; family Rhodobacteraceae; genus JBKEDF01. Next base: position 35,246 of record JBKEDF010000073.1, read on the forward strand.
GACGGCACAAGGGTTCCATCGTATCGGTTATGGAAGAGCTGTGCCTGCCGCGTCGGACGCTGAATGAGAAAATGGCGAAATACGGATTGACCCGCGCCGATTACGTTTGAACGATGCGGGGAGTGCCACCCTTGCGGCCATCGAGGCCGCGCGGCCGGCATTGCCATGGACCCGTGCCTGAGGATGGTTCCCGAATGGTGGGGTGTCGGGATGCGTGGTTGGGATCGGGCCTTGTCGGCTGAAAGGTGATGAATCCGGCATTCAATTCGGGTGCGAAGTGGTCTATGCCGCGCACATCCTGATGATGAGCCTGCAAGAGTTGCCATGTCCGATAATCCTATCCCGCCCTGTTTCGTCCTTGTGCGGCCGCAGATGGGCGAAAATATCGGTGCTGCGGCGCGGGCGATGCTGAATTTCGGGCTGGAGCGGCTGCGCGTGGTCAATCCGCGCGATGGCTGGCCCAGCCCCCGCGCGGTGGCAATGGCCAGCGGTGCCGGCCGGCTTCTTGATCATGCCGGGCCATATCGGGACATAGGGCTGGCGGTAGAGGATTGCGATTACGTTTATGCCACCACTGCGCGGGGACGGGAATTGACCAAACCCGTCCTGACACCCGAAGCCGCGATGGCCGAGGCGCGGGCCATGGCGGCCATGGGCAAACAGATTGGTATCCTGTTCGGGCCGGAAAGGGCGGGGCTTGAAAACGAGGATGTCGCGCAGGCCAACGCAATTATCACCGTCCCGGTCAATCCCGATTTCCCGAGCCTGAACCTTGGCCAATGCGTGCTTTTGATGGGGTATGAATGGCGCAGGCAGAGTGTGGCGGTTGAGCCGCGCGTGATGCAGATGGCCCGCACGGAATTTGCCTCGGCGGTCGAAATACAAAAACTGGCCGAACATTATGAGGAACGGCTGGAGGAAGCGGGGTTTTTCTACCCGCCGAAAAAGGCGCCGAGCATGAAGCTTGCCTTGCGGAACATGTGGACGCGGCTTGGCCTGACCCGCGCCGAAGTGCAGACATTTCACGGGGTGTTGCGAAAGATCGCGCGCCATATGAGATGACGCGCGCGGATGTTATCGGGCAGGCCTGTATTGCCTAGAAGTTCAGGGAAATACGGCGTGTCACACCAATCCTGAGGCTCCAGGAATCGTCGCTGCCCTGCTGTACGATGGGTGATGATTTCGCATCGTTGAGGTAACGGTCATAGCGGACCGCACCGTCAATGCCCCAATCGTCATTGATAGCATAGGTTGCGCCCAGTTCGACCCCGGCCGTCAGTGCGCCGCCCCCGGGATTATGCGCAGCCAGGCCACTGGCAAGCGACTCTGCGGCGGACACACCAAAATAGGTGTTGGCATAGTCGCCATCGCCAAAGAAGACGCGCGGACCAACCCGCAGGGTTAATTGTTGCGTCGGGCGCAGCACGAGATTTGATCCAAGCTCACCAACCCAGGAATGGTGCCCGATCGCGCCATAGCGGATATCGCCCCAAGCTTCGAAATTGCGCTGGCTGTAGCCCAGTCCCAACCCGATTTCAAACGAGGCCTTCACATCCTCCATCCCGGTCAGTTCGGCATGGTCCGAACTGTCGCGCTTGGAAATGTAACGGAACGACCCGCGCGGCGAAAAGCCATAGTTGGGCCTGTCCGGATCGGGACTGCCGAATTCATAACCACCCGGAAGGCGCAGGAAATCGGCGTTCATTGAAAAATCCGGACCGATTTCATTGTGCCGTGAGCCGAAATATTCCGGCGTATAGGATACCCCGCCGCGCAGCCGGAAAACCAGTGCCGGGCGCGAGGCCTGCTGTCTGGATACTGTCGTCATGGCCGGATCGGTTGCCGAGGTTACCGGGATCTGGAGATCATCCGCGAAGACGGTTCCGGGAAGTGCGGCGAAGGCGAGAGCGGCAAGGAACTTTTTCATGGGCCTGATCCTTTGGCACGGAACCTGGCCCCTAGTTATCTTGCCCCCGGGGAACCTGCAATCTCTGGCTGTTCACATGGCCGTAACATTTCCGGATATGTTGCGCGTTTGCAGGGTCTTGAAGCGAGGGGGCACGCGGCCTACTGTCTGGCGGGCAACGAAAGGGCGGGTGATGGCCGAAAAACGCAGCATTTTCGAGGAAGTTGAGGCGGATAACCGCCCCGAAACACCGGTTGCAGGCAGTATTTCCCGCCGCCCGGAAGGTGCACGCGGGGGGATCCGGATCTGGCTTGTGCTGCTATTTGCCATGGTTGCGGCCATGATCGTGGTCGGAGGGCTTACGCGGCTGACGGATAGCGGGCTGTCGATCACCGAATGGCGTCCGGTTACAGGCGCCTTTCCGCCGATGAATGAGGCCGGATGGCAGGCAGAATTTGAGAAATACAAGGCTACGCCACAATATGAATTGATGAACCAGGGCATGACGCTCGACAGCTTCAGGACCATCTACTGGTGGGAATGGGGCCACCGGCAGCTTGGCCGCGCCGTGGGACTTGTCTGGGCGCTAGGGTTCTTTGGGTTCCTGCTGATGCGCAAGATCCCCGTGGGGTGGACGGGGCGACTGGTGCTTCTGGGTGTTCTGGGCGGGCTGCAAGGTGTGATCGGCTGGTGGATGGTGTCCTCAGGGCTGGTAGGTAGCATGGTTGCCGTGGCCTCCTACCGGCTGGCGATCCATCTGGGTCTTGCTTTCGTGATTCTCGGTCTGATCGCGTGGTATGCTCTGCTGCTCGGGCGCGGCGAGGCGGATTTGTTGCAAGCCCGGCGCGCGCGGGAAAAGCGGCTTTTTTCAATGTCCACCGGGTTGATGCATTTTGCCTTCCTGCAAATCCTGCTGGGCGCACTGGTGGCCGGGATCGATGCGGGGCGCGGGTTTCCGACATGGCCGCTGATGAATGGGCAATTCTTCCCGGCGGATGCGTTTTACGTGCCCGACGGGCAGGGGGGCAGCCTGCCGGCCTGGCGGGCATTCTTTGAAAACCCGGGGCTGGTGCAGTTCGTTCACCGGATGTCGGGCTATTTGCTGTTTGTCTTTGGGGTCATTGTCTGGCGGCGAGGACGGAAATCCCCCCATGGGGCGACGCGCAATGCGGGGGATTGGATGATGGTGATGCTCTTTGGCCAAATGGTACTGGGTATCGTGTCGGCGTTGACGGCAGCGCAACTGCATGCCGCGATCAGCCATCAGATTGGTGCGATCCTGCTTTGGGTGCTGATCCTGCGCCTGCGCTATCTTGCATTCTATCCCCGTCAGGGGTCTATCCGGAAAGGCACGGCATGACGAATTCCGCCTATGATGAACTGATGGCCTTTCAACGCCAGACCGAGGCGCTTGGTCAGATTGCAGGCCGCCTTGGTTGGGATCAGGAGACCATGATGCCACGGGGGGCCGCAGCGCAGCGGGCCGAGGAAATGGCAGCGATCGAAGGGGTTCTGCACGCCCGCCGCACCGATATTCGTATCGCCGATTGGCTGTCTGCGGCAGAGGCGGAGGATGAAGTGGCCGAGGCCAATCTGCGCCTGATCCGCCGCAGTCATGCGCGTGCCTCCAGGGTGCCGGCCGATCTGGCACAGGCCCTGGCGCGGCTGACCTCCGCATCACAGGGTATCTGGGCCGAGGCGCGCGCCAAGAACGATGTTGCAGCCTTTTTGCCCACCCTGCGCGAGGTGATCGCGCTCAAACGTGAGGAGGCCGCTTGTCTGGCCCAAGGGGGCAGCCCCTATGATGCATTGATTGACGATTACGAACCCGGTGCAACGGCCGAAAGCCTTGGTGCGATGTTTGACGGTATGCGCCCACGCCTCGTGGAACTGCGAGGTGCCGCGCTTTCCGCTGCATATCAGCCTGAGGATCTGGATGGCAGATTTGGCCGGGATGCACAGCTTCGGCTGACGCAGGAACTCGCCACAGCCTTTGGTTATGATTTCAGCCGGGGCCGGATTGATCTGGCGGTGCATCCGTTCAGTTCCGGCTCCGGCTCGGATGTCCGGATCACGACGCGGGTGGTGGAAAGTGACCCGTTCAATTGTCTTTATTCCACGATCCATGAGGTCGGCCATGCCTGTTATGAGCTTGGTATTGACCCGGATTATGCCTTTACTCCGCTGGGGCAGGGTGTTTCCATGGGCGTGCATGAAAGCCAGAGCCGGATTTATGAAAACCAGCTTGGCCGTTCCCGCGCTTTTACTGGCTGGCTCTTTTCGCAGATGCGCGAACGTTTTGATCTTGGTATCGCGGATCCCGAGGCCTTTTATGGCACTGTCAACAAGCTGCGCCCGGGTCATATCCGGACCGAAGCCGATGAGGTGCAATATAACCTCCACATCATGTTGCGCTTTGATCTGGAACGCGCGCTGATGGGCGGCGATCTGGCCGTGGAGGATCTTGAGGCGGCTTGGAATGACCGTTTCAGGGCTGATTTCGGGCTGGAGGTGACGCAACCTTCCCAGGGGATGTTGCAGGATGTGCATTGGTCTCTGGGCCTGTTCGGTTATTTCCCGACCTATAGTCTGGGTAATCTTTATGCCGGCTGCCTGCATGCGGCGCTGCGCGAGGATCTGCCCGATCTCGACCAGGATCTGGCGCGCGGTGAAACCGGCGCGGCAACCGGCTGGCTGCGCGAAAAGGTACAACGCCATGGTGGGCTTCATGAACCGCGTGAGGTCATAACCCGGGCCTGTGGTTTCGCGCCGGATGAAAGACCGCTGCTGGATTATCTCGAAACAAAATTCCGCGATATCTACCGGCTTTGAAATTGACGCAGGCATGCCGGGGGCCCAGATTGAGGCGATGACGAGGGCGGAAGAAATCACCGGACGGCTGGCGGAGGGCCTGCGTGTGGCCCGAAAGGCGCGCGGGCTCAGCCTTGATGCCGTGGCCGGGCTTTCCGGGGTCAGCCGTTCCATGGTCAGCCAGATCGAGCGGGGGGAATCAAGCCCGACAGTTGCCACCTTATGGAACCTCACCCGTGCCCTGGGGGTGGATTTTGCAGGATTGATCGAACCGGCACCCAAGGCCGCAATCGAACTGACCCGTGCCGCAGAGGCCCCTGTCATGACTGGCCACGGTCGGGGTGTGCGGATCCGGATCCTGTCCCCGGCCGAAACGGTGGGCAGGCATGAGGTTTATGATCTGGGCTTTGCGGCCGGGGCGGCACTGGAAAGCGCCCCGCATTCGCCGGGATGCCGTGAACATCTGACGGTGATTGAAGGGCAGCTTACCATTCAGTCAGGGGCCGAGATTGAGGATCTTGGCCCCGGCGATACGGCCCGTTATCCGGCAGATCGCGACCATGCGATTCGCGCAGCCAACGCACCTGCCCGTGCCATCCTGATCGTTCAGGACAGCTGACCCCCCCGTGTGCTGATGGAGGAGGCCCGTCCTTCCCTTCCCATTCAAGGTTCCAGCAGTTCCTTGACCTTTGCGACCACTGCCTCGGCGGTGATTGCGAATTTGGAATAAAGCCTGCCCGCCGGGGCCGAGGCGCCAAAGCCTTCCATCCCCACGAAACCAGCCTTTTCCCGTCTGCCACCTTCGTCGCAAAGCCAGCGATCCCAGCCGAAACGCACCCCGGCCTCGATGGCAACGCGCACCGGGCCCGGCGGCAATACCTTGCGCCGCCAGGCGGGATCCTGTTCGGCAAAAAGCTCCTGACAGGGCATGGAAACGACGCGGGTGCCAATCCCCTCGGCTTCCAGGGTCTTGCGAGCCTGCAGGGCGATTTCCACTTCCGAACCGGTTGCGATCAGGATCGCGCGGCGCTTCTGGGTTGAGTTTTCCAGCACATAGGCCCCGCGCGCGACCATGTTCTGGTTCGTATGCTTGTTGCGAAGCGCGGGCAGGCCCTGACGGCTCAGTGCCATAACGGTGGGTGTCTTTTGTGCGGAAAGTGCGATTTCCCACGCCTCCGCCGTTTCCACCAGATCGGCCGGACGGATCACCAATGTATTGGGCGTTGCGCGTGAGATTGCCAGATGTTCCACCGGTTGATGTGTCGGGCCATCTTCACCCAGACCGATGGAATCATGCGTCATCACATAGGTGACAGGCAGGCCCATCAGCGCCGAAAGCCGCATCGACGGGCGGGCGTAATCAGTAAAGCACATGAAGGTGCCGCCATAGGGGCGTATCCCGCCATGCAGCGCCATGCCGTTCATCACGGCCGCCATGCCATGTTCGCGGATGCCGTAATAGACATAACGCCCCTTGCGATCCTCGGGGCCGAAGACACCCAGATCGGGTGTTCTGGTATTGTTGGAACCGGTCAGGTCGGCTGATCCGCCGATGGTTTCCTTCATGACGGGGTTGACGGCCGTCAGTACTTTTTCCGATGCCGCGCGGGTGGCAAGCTTTGGCGCTTCCTCCACCGCGCGCTTCTTGACCGAACGGATGACGGCGGCCAGCTTGTTTGGCGCCTCGCCCCGGAAGATCCGGTCGAATTCGGCGCGTTTGCCGTCGGAAAGCCTGGCTTGACGCTGTTCCCATTCCTGCCGGGCCTCGATGCCGCGTTCACCGATGGCTTCCCATTGTGCCTTGATTTCTGCCGGGATCTCAAAGGGCGCATGGTCCCAGCCATAGGCGGCCTTGGTATCGGCGATCAGTTGCGCATCGGTCAGCGCGCCATGCCCTTTCGATGTATCCTGCGCAGAGGACCCCAGGGCGATATGGGTCTTGCAGGCGATCATGGCGGGGCCGGGGGATGCTTTGGCCGCGTTGATTGCGCGGTCGATTGCCTCCGGGTCATGGCCATCGCATTCGAAAACATCCCAGCCCGAGGCGGCAAAGCGGGCTTTCTGATCGGTTGTATCGGCCAGTGATACCTGTCCGTCGATGGTGATCCCATTATTGTCCCAGAAAACGATCAGCCGTGATAGTTTCTGCTTGCCTGCAAGGGCGATGGCCTCCTGGCTCACCCCCTCCATCAGGCAGCCATCACCCGCGATGACATAGGTATGGTGATCCTGGATCTTCTTGCCCCAATGTGCGCGCAGGTTTTCCTCTGCCATGGCGAAACCCACCGCATTGGCGATGCCCTGCCCCAATGGGCCGGTGGTTGTTTCCACCCCTTCGACATGGCCAAATTCGGGATGACCTGCCGTGATCGCCCCCCATTGGCGGAAATTCCTGATCTGTTCCAATGTCATCTGCCGATAGCCGGTCAGATAGAGCAGGCTGTAGATCAGCATCGAACCATGTCCGGCCGACAGGATGAACCGGTCACGATCCGGCCAGTTCGGGGCCGAGGCGTCGAATTTCAGATGTTTCTCGAACAGGACAGTGGCAACATCGGCCATGCCCATCGGCATGCCGGAATGCCCCGAATTTGCCGCCGCGACCGCATCGAGCGTCAGGGTACGGATGGCACAGGCTTTCATCCAGTGGTCGGGGTGGCGCTGGCGCAGGGTGGCAATGTCCAAGGCTTCATCCTTTGTCTGACGGGGCGGCGGCAGAGGCGCCGGTTGGGGCAGCGCGGGCAGGGAGGGTACCCGTAATCCCGCGCGGTCATGATGTGCTTAGCAGCCCTGTCGGCAAGATCAAGCAAGTTGCGCAGGCGTTTGGCTGCAAAGGGGGGGTATTCCCCAAAGCTTTGCGTTAAACTTGCCGGGCTGGCCCTGCCTTCCGATTCGTGGCCCGTTTTGTCATGGTGAAATGCCATACTTGACGGAAGGGAAGGAGGACGCGAAGAACAAGGATGATAAGGCCAAGAGAGGCAAGCTGAATGCAGGATCAGAGTGACATCTCCGAACTGGAGCGGCGTATCAACGTCGCGCTTGGGCGGATCGGCAAGGGAATTGAGGGTCTTTCGGCACGGGCCGAGGCCGCTGCCGCGGCGCCAAAGCCTGCGGTAGAACCTTCCGAGATTGCCCGGATCGAGCGGTTGATGCGTGAAAAGGATGCGGAGATCCTCAAACTGCGTGAAACGCTCGAAGCGGAAAAGGCCAGCGGGCTGCGCATGGCCGAAAAGCTCCAGACCCTGCGGGACAGGAATACGGCATCTTCGCCAGGCCAGCTTCAGGCCCGGGTGGACAAGATGACCCGGCAGCTTGATGTGCAGGGGCTGGAATTGCGTCGGGCGCGCAAGACAACAATCCAGCTGCGCGAACAGCTGCGCCTCCTTCAGGAAGCTGCGGCGCAAGGCTCGACCGAGCCGCAACTGATAAACAAGGCGATGATGGCGGAACTCGAAGCCCTGCGCGCCTCGCGTCATCTGGAAATTGCCGAGATGGATGAAATCCTGGCAGAGCTTGAACCGCTGATCGAGGAGGCCCGTCTGCATGGCTGAACTGGAAATTACCATTGGCGGCCGCAGTTTTGAGGTCGGTTGTCAGGAGGGCGAGGAACATTTCTTGCAAACTGCCGCTGCGATGCTGGATGCCGAAGCACAGCCCCTGATTGCGCAGATGGGTCGTATGCCCGAGGCGCGCATGTTGTTGATGGCCGGTCTCATGCTTGCCGATCGGGCCGGGGCGCTGGAGGATGAACTGCGTGTCGCCCAATCCCGCCTTCATGAACTTGAATCACGTCCCGCGCCTGCACCTGTCAAGGTCGAGGTGCCGGTAATCCCCCCGCAAGTGGCCGAAACCCTTGCCGAGATCGCAGCCAGGACAGAGGCGCTTGCCACCGATAGTGAGGAGCGTCTGCGTAAAACCGGCTGAACCCCCGCTGGCCCGGAATGTCCGGGTCTTCCGGCTCTTGCCTGTGCCCAAGTCAGGGTATACACCCCCGAACCATCGGGGCCGCGTTAGCTCAGCTGGTAGAGCAGCGCTCTTGTAAAGCGAAGGTCGTGGGTTCGATTCCCTCACGCGGCACCACCTTCCCATTGAAAAGCACCCCATAGCAGTTCCCTTTTGACCGCTATGTTTTTCCTTTTCGTTAGGATTTTGCGTGCTTCGCCTCAAACCCCACGCGCCTTGATGAAAACTTACTTTGCAACTGCAGCATTCCGCAAGGGCCGACTTTATCCTTGCGCGGCATCGACGTTGACGCGGGACGTTGCCGCAGCGCCGCATGTTGGCTTCCCGCACATTCTGTTGAAAAACTTCTGCTTGATCGGTGGGCAAGTGGCTGATTCAATTCTGTCGACGAGCGGGAGAATAAGCCATGATGGGACCGAGGCAAGAGGCGCAGGCGGCCTTGTTCTACGAGTTTCTGCTGGAAGATCGCGTCCCGCAAGATCACTTTCTGCGGTCGATTCATTGGTTCCTTGACTGTAGCTCGCCAAATTTTTTTTCAGTGTGTGACAGATAAAGTTGCAGCAGCGCGTTTTTCTGTTCCTGAGTGATTTGGCGAGCGTTAGCGGCCTGTTTAATGCCCCATTCAATCCCACTTGAAATTCGAAATCAAAAGCTCGGCGCGACTGCCTCTGCTGTCGTTCTGTTTGCCGATCGTATAGGTGGTTGCGACCTCTGTCACCCAGAATGCGGAGAAGGTCTCGCGGATGGCTGGCACATCATTGATCGACATCAGGAAGCGGCCTTTGATCTGGCCGAGCTGCTCCGCCATCCGATCAAACTCTTCGCGGCCGAACAGCTCTTTACCGTAGTCGCCCTCGCAGCCCCAATAAGGCGGGTCCAGGTAGAACAGCGTTTCTTTTCCATCGTAGCGCGTGATGAAGTCGGCATAGTCCAGACATTCGATCACCACGCCTGCCATGCGCGTGTGCAGATCCTCGAGCATAGGCTCGAGCGTGGTCAGGTTGAACCGGCCGGGCCGATCCTTGGCGACACCGAAGTTGCGGCCAGACACCTTGCCGCCGAAGGCCGTGCGCTGAAGGTAGAGGAACCGCGCGGCCCGCTCGAGGTCGGTCCAGGTGTTCGGATCGATATCGACCAGGCGCAGGAATTCGGCGCGGGTGGTGAGCTGGAAACGCAGCACCTCAAGGAACTGGGGATAGTGCCGTTGCAGGATCCGGAAGAGGTTGCTGACATCACGGCCGAAGTCGTTGATGACCTCGCAGCGCGGCCGCATCGAGCGCCGCAGAAAGATGCCACCCATGCCCACGAATGGCTCGGCATAGGTCTGGTGCTGGACGCCATCAAGGATGGCTGTGATCCGCTTCGCCAGATTGCGTTTACCGCCCAGCCACGGAGCGACGGGATTGACGGGTTTAACGGGGTGTAAATGGTCTCTTTTCATGGGGTGTAGAATCATGCCTCAATGCCGCTTCCCTGATCAGGGGTGGGAGCGGCCATAAGGCTCTTGCTGGTCGGCGGGGTCCGGTTTTGCGATTTGGCCCCGTGTTGCGGGGCGTTGGCGCGCCCCGTGGCCTCCCAAGTCGATCACTCTGGTGATCGGCCGGTTGCCCAAAGAAGAAAGCGCCGCGCGCGCATGGCGGAATAGGCCACCCAGGTGCGCAGGCCCGGTGCGTGTTCGCTGAGAGCGGCTTCGAACCATTGGCTGTCGGCAAACGCCTGGCGAAACCCCTCCTCGAGCAGCGTGTCGTGGATGGCAGCGGATTTCAGGAAGAATGGATCGTCGGGCGAGAATACCCATGTCAGCAAGCGCGGGACCGAGCTTTCAAATTCACGGCCGATCGGGACTGTCAGCTTCCAGCCGCTTTCCTTTTTGCTGATCCACCATTCGATCGGTTGCGTCGTGACATAGCCCCGCGCGCCACCCTTGCGGCACCAGGAGACGTCTGGGAGAGCACTCATTCCTTGTCCTCCTCGTTGTCACGCTCGGCATCAAAGCTGGTGGTCAGGGTGTCGGTCAGACGGTGCTGGGCGCGGGTGATCAACCACTCGCCGGTCAGCTCGGGCTTGATGCCCTGAAGATCGACCTTGGCCTCGGCCATCAGGTCACCCCAGAAGCCGCCCAGCTCGACGCTGATCTTGCCGCTGGCCCGGCGTGACCGCTCAGCCACCGCCCTTGCCGGTGCGTTGGCGCGACCACTCCGGATGGCTGCGCCACCCAGACCGTTTCGCTAGCGCATCGACGTTCTGCTGAGTTCCAGGCATGTCGGGCAGCCGCACCTCGGCGACCTCGGTGGCTGTCCACCAAACCTTTTCTGGGCGCAGCGCAGTCAACATTACAGCCCTCCATCCAAGTCTTTGAGGAGGCCCAACAGTTCAGCGCTTTGATCCGCTACAAAACGGCGTTTCACCTTCATGGGTGCGCGATCCCAGGCAGCCGCGAGCTTTTGGTACGCCTCGGCTTCAGGATCCTTCGCGGCTGTTTTGCTGGGCTGCAATTTGCCCAAGCCTTCGGCGACCGATTTGACCTCGCCACTTGAAAGCCGACCGACCAGGCTTTGCACACCCGCCTCAGACACCGGGCGCAGCCGGTTCTCGGCATCTACTTCGATGTCGGAAATCGGAAGTCGTTGGATTTTCGGCTCAGAGATTTTCGTCACGCTTTTCTGTCACCGCGTCCGCAGGGCAACGGCGGCGGGCACGGAAAGCTGGCGGGCGTTGCGGAGGCTCGGACTGACGCACAAAAAAAGACCTGCAAGCGCTTGAGCAGAAGCGCAAGGATGTCG
>JBKEDF010000022.1:0-13987 GCA_047975325.1 Pseudorhodobacter sp.
GATGGCGGCTACCTCGTGGTCTGACATCGAAAGGGGGCACCCATGTATGTCGAACGTTGCACCTATCACTGCCTGCCAGACCGTCTGCCTGCGCTGCTGGACCGATTCCGGAATGACACGCTGCGGCTTTTCGAGAAGCACGGTTTTCGTCCCTTGGGCTTTTTCGTGACCGAATTTGGCCAGAACCGCCCGGAATTGGTCTACCTGCTCGCTTGGGATTCGCTCGACCAGCGCATGGCCGCCTGGAATACTTTCCGTACCGACCCGGAATGGACCACCGCCCGCAAGAAGAGCGAAGAGTCAGGCTTCCTCGTGGATGCCATGTCGAACGACATCCTGATTCCCACGGATTTTTCGCCGATTCGCTGATCGCAAAGGAAACAAATTATGGCATCTGTACGTGAAACCTTTGGCGGCTTGCGCAGCATACTGGAGATCCCCCTGAAAACTGACAGGTACTGGCCAAAAATTCCTGGCAGCGACGCAGACGCCATCATGTTGGACTTGGAAGATTCAGTACCGCCCGATCTGAAGGCAGAGGCCCGCACACGCGCCGTCGCCATTTGCAAAGATCGTACCCTGACTGCCGGTAAGATGCTTTTTGTTCGTATCAATGGACGGCAGAGCAACATGTTCAGTGACGACCTTGATGCACTCGCACCCTGTCCGCCTGAGGTCATGATCTGTTATCCGAAGATTGAACACGAGGTTGAGATCACCGAAGCCCAGAAACGCCTGACGCAAAACGGCCCGACGCGGCAGTTCTATGTCATGATCGAAAGCCCGCGCGGCATGTCCAGGCTTGATACGATCCTGTCCCGGCCTGATGTTGTCGGGGTGCATTTCGGCTATACCGATTACGCCTCCGAAGTGGGCTGTGCCCTCTTCGACAAGACGGGCAGCGACTTTCACGGCATTGCGATGAAGATGCCTCGTGCCCATATCGCAGCCAGCGCCGCCGAACATGACGTCTTTGCGACGGGCGGCTCACTTATTCCCGATTTCCGCGATGAAGCGAAAGTTGCCGCCTTCCTTCGGGCCTTCCGTGACGATGGTTATACCGGCGCCATTGCCATGATCCCCCGTCATGTGCCAGCAATACACGATAACATCCGCCATACCGCACCTGACATCGCCAAGGCGCATCGCGCCCTTGCCGAGGCCGATCAGGCCAGCGTTCCTTTCATTGCCCGCAAGTTGGCAGAACTGACCATTCGGCAGCATCGCGGTTACTGAGCAATCTCACAGCAGGACCGACAGGTCCTCCAGATCCGACAGCGCTTTCAGCCTGGCCATCAGTTCTGCTGCTGCAATCTCACCATGCAGTGTAATCAGCAAACGTTGCGCCTTGTCTGCAATTGTTCCTGACGGCAAGGGATTTTCCACACTTCCAGGAGCAGCATCGCAGGATATCACCAGTTCGTCGCCATTCGCAAAATGGGCCTGCAGGACGCATTGATGGTTTCCAAGATCAGGATCCGCCCGGACTTCCACCAGCCCTGCCCGGGCAGCATCGGCAGGATCAATCGTGAAATCGTCAGGAACAGGGGTGTAGGCAATGGCCGGATCGCCCAACATCCGGGCCACGATGTAACGAAGGGCAACCTGTGCCTCAAACATGTTGGCGGGCAGATCATGACCACCCAACCGGGCACAGGTCGGCGAAACCGACAGCACCGCTGTTGCAACCGAGGTCCCTTGCGCAGCCGCGGCCTTCGCAAGGCGCATGGCGCAATCAATCGGCGCGTAGGCAATAAAGCCATAGGGATAGAGCTTGGGCGCCGTTGACTCACAGATATGGTTCTGCCCCAGCCCATCCAATGCGGCGGGCAGATCCGGCTTTGCCGCAACCTGTCGTAGCAAGCCGTTTGGACCGCTCAATGCACTGATGCTGCCGGTGAACCCCTGATCTGCCATCAGCGCTGCCGCATAACCCGCCTCGGCTGCAATCGCCGGAGGCCAGTAGGCGGACATCGCCCCATGCGCGCCCCGGATGCCCGAGGCGCGGCAGGCCGCCAGTGCCAGCGCCGCCTGCATCGCCCCCTCATCCAACCCCAGCAGGCGCCCGGCGGCAGCGGCGGCACCAAATCCGCCAGCCATCCCCGTCGGATACCAACCATTGGCGGCGCCTGTGCCCGCATTGAACATCGCAGCAGACAGGCGGCATTCGATTTCCATTCCGACCCGCAGCGCCTGAAGCGCCGCGACACCACTGACCCGCTGGCGCCGAGCGATCCCCATGATTGCTGCGGCAACTGGCCCTGCGGGATGCAGCGTCGTTTCAAAATGGATGTCGTCATAGGCCAAGGCAGCAGAGGACAGACAATCCACCCCAACGGTGGCGGTGGCTGGCAACCGTTCATCACGTCCCAGCGGCTGGCAGTTTCCCTGTGCCCCGTCGGCCGCATGGAATCTGCACAGCGTATCAACCACACCACGCCGCGCACCCGCCAGAGTCACGGCGTACCAGTTCATGAAACTGGTGACGTAAAAATCACCGGGGGAACCGGGCCGTTCCTCCAGCGCAAAGCGTGCAAGGGCCGGACCCAGCTTGTCGAACATCGGGGTCATGTCCTTGATCTTCCGCATGCGCCTATATCCTGATCCCGACCGCTTCAGCCCATATAGGCCCCACCCGAAGCGATGATCACTTCGCCGTTCACAAAGCTTGCTGCCTCGCTGCACAGGAAGGCTACGACGCTGGCAATCTCACTGGGCTTGCCGTAGCGGCCAACAAGGATCTGCTTGCGAATATCCTCACCAAGCCGGCGAACCAGATCCACCGTCATCGGCGTCTCTATCAGCCCGGGGGAGACGCAGTTGACCCGGATTGATGGCGCAAGATCCTGTGCCGCGCTGCGAGTCAGCGCCACGATACCCCCCTTGGATGCACCATAATGCGCAAAGCCATGTGTGCCGCCCTTATGTGCCGCAACAGAGGCGAGCGTGACGATGGAACTGCCCGGCTGCATGGCCCGCGCCGCAGCACGGATCAGGTAGAAGGACCCATCGAGATTGACCGACAGGGTCTGCCGCCATTCCTCGTCGGTCATCTCGGACAATAGGCTTTGTTGATAGACCCCAGCGCATAGCGCCAGATGATCCACCGCACCGAAACTCTTTATCGATTTTGCAATCAACGCATCGGCACTGCTTGAGTGTGCAGCATCATATTGCTGTACTTTCAGACGACTCCCTTCGGGGTCCAGTTCGGTCTGCATGACCTCCAGCGCCTGTTGGTTGATGTCACCACCAACGACTTGCGCCCCACAAGACAGGAACAGTTCCACTGCGGCACGGCCGATGCCGCTGGCCCCGCCGGTCACCACCACAACCTTGCCTGAAAAATCGAACATTTCGGTTCCCTTTTACATCCACACTCACTGTCGGCCCATCAAGGGCGCAGACCACAAAACATTCATGTATATGGCAGTGGTCTGTTTGGCGCATCGACATCCTTCCAGGTACATTCGGCGGATGCATGTTCCATGGTGTCAATTACGCGATGCAGTTCCACCGCATCGTCAAAACTGGGCGCTAACCGGGTTCCATTACGGATATCCGCACCCATGCGGGCATAAAGCCGCGCGACATTTGCCGGATAGATATGATCAGGCCAGTCATCCCCGTCAAAATCCGCAGGCAATTCAATCTTTTCAAAATTTGCCTTCAGCCCCTGTCCACCTTCGATCGTCAACTGCACCTGTTGTGACCCTCCATGCAGGCCAGTAACTCTCAGATCGCCTCTGGTACCGTTGATCTCCCAGACCAGTCCGGTATCTCCTCGGGGCATGCCGCCACGATAGTGCATTACGATGGGCACAGCCTTTGGCCCGATCCGGCCACAGACAGCAATCTGGTCGGGCGTGTCGAACGGCACGATCTTATCCGTTTCGGGCAACAGGATTTCCTTGCGCCGATTTTCGATCATCGCACTAAGCGTGCTGAAATCACCCAGAACATCCCGCACAGCACCAATTGTATGGCCAAAGGGAATTGTCAGCATCGAGGCGCCATTTCGGTTGTCCAGCAGGTAGGCCCGGTTTTGGAAATCCGTATGGGTCGCACCCCAGCTTCGACCCTGAGCCGTAATCGTGGTCGATAAGACCTCTCCGATATAACCATCCTCGATCAGCTTGCGCAGGTACAGCACCTCTGGCGCGACGCGGGCCTGGGTGCCAACCACACCAATTACCCCTGTCGCACACACCATCGCCGCCATCTTTTCGGCCTCAGCCAGACCGTTGCCCAGAGGCCATTCACAATAGACATGTTTTCCGGCATCCGTTGCGGCCTTCACCAGTTCCAGATGGTAGGGTACCCGCACGGTAACCGATACCAGGTCGATTTCAGGGGAACTTGCCAGTTCCTCAACAGAGGCATAGGCATGGGGAATACCATATGCAGTTGCGGCTTCCTCGGCGCTGGCAAGGCTCGTATTGGCCACACCTGCGATCTCAAAATCGTCCTTCAGGAATTTCAATGCGGGCACATGTGCGCGTGCCGCCCAACTGATATCGGGCTTCAGCCCGACAATCCCAACTCTGATCTTCTGTGCCATCGGGGCTTCACCCTCATTTTGTCCGTTCAAGAATGCTGACGTAATTGGCCACCGCCGCACCGCCCATGTTGAAGATGCCGCCAAACTGCGGATCGCGGGCCTGGATCTGGCCAGCTTCACCACAAAGCTGCATGGCCGTCAGCACATGCATCGACACCCCGGTCGCCCCAATGGGATGACCCTTGGCCTTCAGCCCGCCGGACAGGTTTACCGGAAGTCGACCGTCGGGCTGGGTCCAGCCCTCGGCAAGGGCGCGGGCCCCCTGTCCTTCCGGCACCAGGCCCATGGCCTCATATTCAATCAATTCGGCAATCGTGAAACAGTCGTGGGTCTCAACAAAGGACAAATCCGCCAGCGACAGCCCTGCTGTATCAAGCGCCTGAGACCACGCCTGCGCACAACCTTCAAAACGGATGATGTCGCGCTTCGACATCGGCAGAAAATCCTGTACATGCGCGGTTGAACGGAAGGTAACGGCGCGCGGCATCTCGGCCGCGGCCTCGTCCTCCATCAGCACTAATGCGGCGGCACCGTCCGAGACCAGTGAACAGTCGGTCCGTTTCAAGGGGCCGGCAACACGGGGATTCTTGTCGCCCTCGGCCCGGCAGAAATCATAGCCCAGATCCTTGCGCATCTGCGCATAGGGATTGCCCACACCATTGCGGTGGTTCTTCGCCGCAATCATGGCCAGCGCATCATCCTGATTGCCATGCCGTTGGTAGTACAATTCGGCAATCTGGCCAAAAATTCCGGCAAAACCGGCGGGCGTTTCACCCTCATCCGCCAAATAGGAGGCCTTTAGCAGATTCTGTCCGATCTGCGGCCCGGGTGTTGTTGTCATTTGCTCGACGCCAACCACCAGAACAGAGCGCGCACGACCCGCCTCTATCGACCTGATCCCCTGATGTACGGCCGCAGACCCTGTGGCACAGGCATTCTCAACCCGGGTTGCGGGTTTGAACCGAAAGCCATCATCTGCCTGAAATACCAAAGAGGCGGTGAAGCCCTGATTGCAAAAACCGGCATTGAAATGCCCCAGAAACACCTCATCAACGTCATTTGCCTGTAGTCCCGCATGATCCAGCGCCTCACGTACGACTTGTACGATCAGGCTTTCGACGGTTTCTTCGCTGTGCTTCCCGAAGGGCGTATGCGCCCATCCCACAATGCTGACACCCATGGCGTATCCTCTCATCAGATTGGTTGGACCGACCCGCACGGAAAGGAATCCGCCTGAACCGGCCATCATGTGTCGGGCAGCTCAGAACGCCACCCTATCGCCCCCCTTCAACGCGAGGATCTCGCGGGCATCGTCCGGAGTTGCGATTTCAAGGCCAAGCCCTTCGATAATCTTGCGGACGGATTGCACCTGTTCGGCATTTGATTGCGCCAGACGGCCCGGACCACCCCAGAGCGAGTCTTCCAGCCCGACCCGGACATTTCCGCCTTGTGCCGCCGCAATGGCCGCAACGGGCATCTGGTGCCGTCCGGCACCCAGGACAGACCATGTATAGTCAGATCCGAACAACCGGTCCGCCGTCCGCTTCATGTGATAAACATCGTCGGGATGCGCCCCGATACCACCCAGCAGGCCAAAGACAGTCTGGATGAATAATGGAGCCTTCACCAAGCCGCGATCCATGAAATGGCGCAGGGTATAGAGATGGGCAGTATCATAACATTCGAACTCAAACCGCGTGCCAGCCTCACCAAGTGTGGTCAGCGCGTATTCGATATCCTCAAAGGTATTCTTGAAAAACAACCGTCGGGAATTGTCGAGCATGTCGGGTTCCCAGTCGTATTTCCATTCCTTGTAGCGATCCAGCATGGGATACAGCCCAAGATTCATCGTGCCCAGATTCATCGAGGCAACCTCGGGCTTGTAGACAGCTGCGGGCTTGACCCTGTCTTCCACCGGCAACCAGGGGGAGCCACCGGAGGTCAGGTTTACCACGGCATTGCTTCGCTGCTTGATGATCGGCAGGAACTCGGCAAACGCCTCAGGCGACTGGTCAGGTTGGCCAGTCTGGGGGTTTCGTGCATGGAGATGGACAATCGCGGCGCCCGCCTCGGCAGCCCCGATAGCGGC
Organism: Pseudorhodobacter sp.; assembly: GCA_047975325.1. Classification (GTDB taxonomy): domain Bacteria; phylum Pseudomonadota; class Alphaproteobacteria; order Rhodobacterales; family Rhodobacteraceae; genus JBKEDF01. The sequence continues at coordinate 6,651 of JBKEDF010000022.1, forward strand.
ATCGGCAATCTCCTGTGGGGTGATCGGCAGATGCGGCGACATCGTGGGAGTGTGGATTGCACCCGTGACGGCGCAGGTGATAATGACTTTACGTGCCAAGTTTTCCTCCATTGATGATGCGGGGCCCTGGTGCCACCCTGCGCGCCACCCGCAATTGCAATTTCGTTTGACCCTCCTTGCAGGCGGGTCAGGGCTTTTTCAGCATCAAGGCCGGGCGCTTGCAGTGCGCGACCAGATCATCATGCTGGTTGTAGGCCCGGTGCATGAACGTCACGATGCCCTGACCCGGGCGCGACTGGCTTTCGCGCAGGCCCAGCACCTCTGTCTCGGACCGGATCGTGTCGCCATGAAATACCGGTTTCGGGAAACGGCATTCTTCAAAGCCCAGATTACCCACCGTCGTACCAAGCGTAGTATCGCCCACGCTCAGCCCAACCATCAGGCCCATTGTGAAGGCGCTATTGACGATCCGTTGGCCGAACTCGGTGTGTTTCCGGCAATAATCTTCATCGATATGTATCGCAGCCGGGTTACAGGTTGCGGTCGAGAACCAGACATTATCGGCCTCCGTCACCGTGCGGCGTGTACTGTGCCGGAAGATCTGTCCAACCTCAAATTCATCAAAATAAAGTCCGCTCATCATGCTCCCCTCTTCCCAGATGGTTTTCGACCTGGTGCACCGGGCACTCCGACCGAAGTAATATTTTCAGCGCCTCAACGTGCCTTCGCAACCCCTGCCTCCACCAAAGGCCGGCCAGTAATACGGTAGGCATCCCATTCATCCTGAAGCCGATCCCGATCTTCCGGAGCGGCAATTGCAATCAGTGTGGCTGCACGGGCATCCATCGTCAGGCCCGCCACCTCCGCCACGCCGAATTCCGATACCACTATATCGATATCCGTCTTTGTCCCCGTCACCGCCGCCGGGCTCGTGAATTGTGAAACGATGCCTGGCGCTGTCTTGTGGCCACCCCGGGCCCGAACCGTCACGATGGATCGTCCTTCGGGGTTCAGCATCGCGCCACGCAGAAAATCCGGAAACCCACCGGGTGTGGAAATCAGCCGTCCGTTCACCATCTCGGAATTTATCTGACCAAACAGATCAACCTGCAGGGTCGAATTGACGGAAAAGAAGCGGTCCAGCTTCGCGAGTACGCCCGATGCATGGGTCAGGTCGGTCGGTCTGAAACTGAATCGCGGGTTGCAATGCAGCGTGGCATAGAACCCGGCAGAGCCAATCGCCGCACCCGTGATAATCGGACGATCGCGCCGCATCGCCCCAGCCTCATCCAGCCGCAACACATTGTCATCTACCAGCCCCGATACCATGGACAGATCCCGGTGCGACAACAGCAGTCCCGCCACCGCCTGCGACACCTTCCCCAGACCCAGCTGGATCGTTGCACCATCCGGCAACAGTTCTGCGACATTGGTTGCAATAGCCGTGGCCACCTCGTCGCTCTTGCCGCCCGCCGGTGCAGTCAGCAACGGTTGCTCCGCCGCAAATACTGCATCAAAATCTTCCAGCGGCAGCACCGTTGGACCCTCGGTATAGGGTAGCTCCGGATTTACCACCGCGATCAATTTCCGGGTACGGTGCCGAAACAACGGAAAAAAATCCGTCTGAATACCAAGGGATACGCGGCCATGATCATCCGGAGGAGACGTCATGATAACGGCCGCATCCATAACAACATCGTCACACAGCCATTGTGCGATACGCGAATAGCTCCAGGGGCAAAAATCAACATAACCGCCGCGCATATGCTCCTTGATCTCACGATTGAGAAAGAAACTGCGGCAGCGACGGCCTGAAACCGGATCGGCATAGGACCGTGTATTGACCAAAGGGCTGAGAATTGTGGTAACGGTCGCCCCGGCCTGACTATGGCCAAGCAAGTCGGGTAACGCGGTGATCTCTGCGGCGCAACCGGAAACATAGATTTCGCGTGCGCAGCCAAGTTCCCGGATCAGCGCCTCGGATGTCAGGTCCGTATATTTTCGTCGTTTCACGACGGCTCCCCCGGCTCGTCTCAATAACTCTTCTTCTGGCCCAGCACGCGTTCCGCGATGTAGGACAGGATCAGTTGTTCGGTAACGGGCGCAATACGAAACACGATGACTTCACGCAGAAGCCGTTCCACCTGATATTCCTTGGCGTAACCCAGCCCGCCATGGGTAAAGACCGCCTGTTCGCAGGCCCGATGTGCGGCCCGTGCGCCCAGAAACTTCGCCGCGTTGGCCTCGGCCCCGCAATGACGTTCATTGTCATAGAGCCAGGCCGCTTTCATCGTCATCGTCAGTGCCGATTCCAGGTCAATCCAATTTTCCGCCAGCGGATGCTGAATACCCTGATTCTGGCCGATGGGTCGGCCGAATACGACCCGGTCCTGCGCATATCTTGCCGCCCGCGCCAAGGCGTCCTGACCAATGGCAATGGCCTCCGCCGCCACCAGGATACGTTCTGGATTCAGGCTGTGCAGAATGTAGGAAAACCCCTTTCCCTCCTCGCCGATCAGATCCGTATCGGGCACGAAATAATCATCAATGAAGGTGGCGTTGGAATCCACCGCTGCCCGGCCCATCTTGGGAATGCGTTTCACCTCGATCTTTGTCTTGTCCAGATCCGTGTAGAAGATCGACATGCCATCCGTCGGCTTCTTGCACTTCTCAATCGGGGTCGTGCGTGCCAGCAACATGATCTTGTTGGCCACCTGACCGGTTGAAGTCCAGAACTTGCGCCCGTTGACAATATAGCCACCATCAACCTTCCGCGCGAAAGTCTTGATACGGGTGGTATCAAGACCAGCATCCGGTTCGGTCACACCAAAACACACCTTGTCTTCGCCCGAAACCAGCCTTGGGATCCACCGCTGCTTCTGCTCCTCGGTGCCAAAAACGATAATCGGATGCGGCCCGAACAGATTGATATGGATCGAGGAAACAGCCGCCGAACCACCCCCGTGCTTGCAGGCCTCGTTCATCATGATCGCCGCCTCGGTCACACCAAGACCGGCACCGCCATATTCCTCGGGCATCGTGATACCCAGCCACCCGGCATCGGCCATGGCCTTGTGAAACTCAAAAGGAAATTCTGCCTTCTCTTCCTTTTCGGACCAGTAGTGATCGTCGAATTGCTGCACGACTGCGGCAACGGCATTCCGGATTGCGCGGTGGTCTTCTGTTTCCTCAAAACTCATCGGTGACCTCGAATTCTTTCGTGATATTTTGCTGCGCGGGGGCAGTGGTCAGAACACGCCACCTTTACCAAGCGCGATCATCTCCTCATCATTCAGTCCCAGCCAGTCGCCAAAGACAGCCTGGTTATCGGCGCCCATCGCCTTGCTGGGGATCAGCTCTGCCCGCGGAGTATCACCGAAAAACATCGGCCCGGCGGGCAGGACGACACTGCCCAGTTCCGGATGATCCAACCGCTTCAGCGTGCCCCTGGCATGCATGTGCGGATCGTTCACCACCTCATCAATTTCTCGCACCGGGGCAAAAGGTATGCGCTTTTCGGTCAATACCCTGACCAGCTTTTCCTTGGTGAATCCGCAGGTCCAGGCCCCGATCATCGCATCCAATTCATCAATGTTGTCGACACGATGTTGCAGATTATCAAAGCGGCGATCGGCCAGGAGGTCCAATCGGCCCATCGCTTCCAGAAGGGATTGCCAGTGGCGTTCACTGACGCAAAGCAACGCGACATACCCATCGGAGCACGGATAGACGTTATAGGGGGCCTCGGCCATTCCGCCGTGACGGTTGCCGGTACGTGGCGGATTTTCTCCTGATCCATAATACAGCCCCAAGGTCGAACTGAGAGATGGGTAGACCGACTCCAGCATCGAGACTTCAACATGCATCCCCTTGCCAGTCACTGCCTTGTGGTAAAGCGCTGTCATGACCGCCCCGAACAGGTGGATACCGCCGAAGAAATCGCATAGCGCCGGACCCGCCTTGACAGGTGGTCGATCCTCGAATCCGGTGGATGCCATTACGCCGGACATCGCCTGGATGGTCAGATCCATCGCCAACATGTCCTTGTTCGGCCCGAAACTGCCGTAGCCGGTTCCCGATGCATAGATCAACGCCGGGTTGATGTCCTTCAGCACGTCATAACCCAACCCCAGACGGTCCATCGCACCGGGCGCGAAGTTCTCAAGCAAGATGTCCGCTCTGGCCACCATCTTTTTCAGCAGATCAACGCCTTCGGCCGACTTGAGATTGAGCGTGATAAACTCCTTGTTGGAGTTCAGCATGGCAAAAGGCAGCATGGCCCCGCCAACGGCCCCGCGGCGGCGCATCTTCTCACCCCCGACCGGTTCGATCTTGATCACACGGGCCCCGGCCATCGCCATCAGGAAAGTCGCATAGGGACCGTTGTAGATCTGCCCCAGATCGATAACCGTTACCCCTTCAAGCGGCCTGCCCGCCAACGTCTGGACATGATCGGTCAGCCCTGTTTTCACGGATTGTGACATGGTGATCCTCCGTCATCTCCTCAGCACGATGCCCTTCGAACCTCATCAAGGGGTCTGCCCATCCCAAAATTTGGTAATATAAGCCAGCATCCATATTTGGCCTGACCATTTATTGCACTACTGGAAACACCTGTAAAGGAATATTTCTTGCTCCTTCAAAAATTATGAAAAATCGTTTGATAGCAAAATCTTAAAAATTTACCTGCAGTATTCCCCCAACCTGCATAGTTTTTATTTCCGATGCGTGGCGGAACCGGCTGGCCAAAGACAAAGCGGATCATCGCACCAAACGCGGCAGGAACACCAGCGCGACGACAATTCCCAAACCACAAAGTATCGCCACTGCCGAGACGATCGCGGACCAGCCACCGGTGTCATAGAACATACCAGCCAGATAACCTGACAGGGCAGACCCCATATAGTAAGAGAACATATAAAGCGACGCGCCATAGGCAGGATCCACCTGATGTTGCCACCCAAGCGTCGCGGTGGCCGAACTGTGACCCGCAAAGGCACCCAGAACAATCAGCGTAATTGCAACGAACAGCACGACAATTGACGAACTTAGCGTGGCAAGTGAGCCAACCAGCAGTAAAGAAAACGCGAAACCGGTCATCACCCTCGGTCCAAGCCGGTCAAAGAACACACCGAAGATCGGAACCATGAAAACGCCCAGAGCCAATGGCAGGAAGCTCAGCGTCAAGCTGGCTTGTGACAGGCCAAACGGCGGCGAGGACAGCAGAAATGGAAGATAATTGAATACCGCTACGAAACTGCTCATTGCCAAGAACCCCAGCAGATAGATACTGGCTGCCTGCGGCGTCATTATCGCCTTACCCAAGCTTTCCATATCCAATCCACGCCGTCTGAATGCGACCTGCCCCGGCGCAGGTTTGGGGAACATCACCAGAAGGATAAACCCAAAGACCAGCGCCACCACACCAATGGCAAACAAGGCCGCCCGATAGCCGAAAGGCTCGGTCAGCAGGCCTGCAATCAGCCGCCCCAGTAACCCGCCCGACCCGGTACCTGCAATATACCAGGACATGGCGCGCCCCATTCGTTCCTTCGAGATCTCGGTGGCCAGATACCCCACCACGGCGGACGGAATGACGCCGGCAAAGATGCCAAATACCGTTCGCCCGACGACAACGCCGGCCCACCAGGGCGACATCCAGGTTGCCAAACTGATTACGGCTGAGGCCAGCACCGCGACCGGCAGCACCCGGGCTACGGCAAATCTCCGACCCAGCCACAGCATGATGATCGAGGAAAAGGCCAGCATCAGAGACGGCAATGAGATCGTCAGCGCGCTGGCATGAGGCGGAACACCAAAATCCCTGGCAACATGGTGCAGCAGCGGTTGCGGCGAATAAAGCAGCGCAAAGCTAACCAGCCCCGTCGTGAAGGCCGCCACCAGGATGGAGCGGATCCGAATTCTTTCCGCGCGGTCGACTGCGCTTGTTTCTGCCATCAATTCCCGCCCTTCCCTGTTCAGCATGGCAGGTATGCCCGTCCGGGTCGGAAATTATTCAGAACTTTCCGGCAGCCGCCCGACCGCTCATGGCGCATAAATGTCTAGACCGGACATGTATTCCCGGATTTCCACCGAAATACACGTCCGCACCCCTATCTGCAGATTCCAGTGATCACTCATCCAATGCGGCACGATAGGCATCGTAGGTTTCCTTTGCTGGCAATCCGCGCTGCGACAGGCGGGTTATAAATTCCTCCGTCACCGGCGCCATCCGCTCCAGCATCACCTGCTGCATCTCGGGCGGGAAATCATAGACCTCAATGCCCATATCACTGAGTTCAGTCTTCAGTGTCTCGTTTTCGGCATCCAGGTAGATGGCCACATCCTTTTCAACCTGCAAACCACACTGGTCAAAAACCTGCCGGGTCGCTTCAGGCAATGCAGCGTAGATTTCCGTCTTCATCGCCAATAGTGTCGCAAAAGACCCGAACTGTCCGTTTGTGCTGACACCCTCGACAACCTCCTCCAGGTTATAGGGCTTGATACTGGAGATCGCCGCGAAGGCCACATCCACTACCCCGTTTTGAAAGGCAACATAAACGTCCGATGACGGCATCTCGGTTGCCGAAGCACCCAACGAATTGACGGTAAGCGTCAAAGCCCCGCCGGAGGACCGGATCACCTTGCCCTGCAGGCCATCCAATGTGGTAATCGGGCCAGACCGGGTAATAAGTTGATAGACCGGCAGAAGACTGACAATCAACGGCTGCACGTCGTTGTTGGTAAATTCATCCAGCAGGATTGTCCCATCATCCAGCATTCGGCGATAAGCCGACACCATCTGGACAGAGGTTTCCCCCATATCCGGCAACATCGACACCCCATTGAGCGGCAATCGCGTCGTCTCATAGCCAACTGAAATGGTAGAAACATCGGTAAGCCCGCTGCGCATGGCATCCATTGACTCGGCAAACTTGACGATCTGGCCACTTGGAAAATTCTGAAAGCTGTACTCCCCACTCGTGCCCACCTCGACGCAGGCCATCCAGGGTTCAATAATCTGGGTCGACCAGTAGTGGTTCGGGTTGAATCCATGTGCCAACATCAGGCTCTCGGCACCGACGCCAGTTCCAGTCGCAGCAACTACCAACGCAAAGCCAATTCCCGCAGAATACTTCATATCTGTTACCTCCCGTTTCCAAAGCTATAGGGGGTGCCTATGTCGCATCATGATGCACCTCCGAACCGCAGTCGGATCTTCTGTCTTTTGCCAAACCGTTCAATTTATTGTGGTATCTTTCGCCGGGAACCGTTCTCCCCAACTCCATTCATTAATGGTTCTACCATTTAGATTGGTAAGTCAACAGGCAATTTTT
>JBKEDF010000026.1:0-67874 GCA_047975325.1 Pseudorhodobacter sp.
GGGGACACGGCCTCCATCGGCATGGGCCAGTTCGTGCACCTGATCCGGCGCAACCTGAACATGACTTATATCGTTGCCAATAATGGCTGCTACGGGTTGACCAAGGGGCAGGATAGCGCTACCGCCGATCTCGGCTCACTCAGCAAGGCGGGGCAGGCCAACCCGTTTGATGCAATCGACCTCGCCAGCCTTGCGCTCTTGCAGGGGGCAAGTTTCGTGGCGCGCAGCTTCTCAGGCGACAAGGAACAGCTTGTGCCGCTGATTCAGGCGGCGATGGCGCATAATGGGTTTGCCTTCATCGATGTGGTTTCCCCTTGCGTGACCTTCAACAATCACGCCGGTTCAACCAAAAGCTATAGCCAGACCCGCAACCATGTTGAACCGATGCCACTGGATTTCATTCCGATGCGCGAAGAGATCCTGACGCAATATGACCCGGGCACGACACAGGAGGTCATCCTGCATGACGGCTCAGTCATCCGCCTGCAAAAGGCCGATGCAGATTACGATGTTTCCGACAACCTCAGCGCGCTGCGCGCCGTACAGGAAGCGGAGGCCGAACACAGGGTCCTGACGGGTTTGCTTTATCTGAATCCACAATCACAGGATCTTGGCGCAACGCTGAAAATTGCGCCAAGGCCGCTCAACACATTAACGGAAAATGAACTTTGTCCGGGCAGCCGGGTCTTGCAGAGCATCAATGAGGGGCTCCGTTAAAAGGCGGATGCCCCACCGGACCCGCCAATGGGAAAGATGCTTCGTGGCAGGAACTTATTGATTCAACAGTCCTAAGGCAGGATGACATTTCCGCAACGATTGACTCTTGGGGCAGTGCGGATAAAAGGGCGGCACTGCCCGGAGGCCCTTCATGATCGACCTGAGCCGCGTTCTCGAACATGCCCGTATCGCCGAACTGCCCGCCCCCTATTTCGGCAAGGTTCGTGATTGTTATGACCTGCCTGATCAGGGAACCGGCGCACGGCGTATTCTGATCTCCTCGGATCGCATTTCCGCCTTTGATCGGATTCTTGTGACAATTCCCTTCAAGGGACAGGTCCTGACCCAGACCGCACGCTACTGGTTTGAGAAAACTTCGGATATCTGTTCCAATCATGTCCTGTCCTATCCCGACCCCAATGTCGTCATCGGACGCAAGCTTGCGATCCTGCCGGTTGAGGTTATCGTGCGCGGTTATCTGGCGGGGACAACCGGCACATCGATCCTGACGCTTTACAAACAGGGGGCGCGGGAAATGTATGGCCACCGCCTGCCCGAAGGGCTGCGTGACAATGAAGCCCTGCCCCAACCGATTATCACGCCAACGTCAAAGGCTTTCGACGGCGGCCACGATGAACCGCTGACCGCCACGGGGATCGTGGCGGAGGGAATATTGACCAGGGCGCAATGGGATCAGGTTTCAACCATCGCACTTGCCCTGTTCGAACGCGGACAGAAAATAGCCGCAAAGAACGGGTTGATCCTAGTCGATACCAAGTATGAATTTGGCATGGATGAGGCAGGAAATATCCTGATCGCCGATGAGATCCATACCCCGGACAGTTCCCGTTACTGGCTGGCCGACGGATATCGTACAGCCTTTGAAAACGGCAATCGCCCCTCCTCTTTCGACAAGGATGTCATCCGGTCCTGGGTGGCGGCACGCTGCGACCCTTATAAGGATCCCATCCCCGAGATTCCGCCCGCAATGATCGCGCAGACGGCCCAAGTCTATATCGATGCCTATGAGAGAATCACCGGTCAGACCTTCGTGCCGGATCTTTCCGGTATCACAGTGCTGGATCGCGTGCGCAGCAACCTCTCCACCTATTTCAATTGATCGGAGGATCGTTATTCTGACCAGTAAGGGATGAGGGAGGTCAGATATGATCCTGTGTTGCGGTGAATCCTTGATCGACATGCTGCCGCGGGTCACCACCGAGGGCCAGCAGGCCTTTGTGCCTTACGGGGGCGGAACGATTTTTAATGCCGTGATCGCACTGGGGCGACTGGGCGTGCCTGCCGGTTTCTATTCTGGAATATCAACCGATATGTTCGGCGAAATCCTGACCCGGGCACTAACGGAATCCCGGGTGGATTTCAGCCTCGCCACACGTTCGGACCGCCCGACAACGCTGGCCTTTGTGAAACTGGTGGATGGGCAGGCCAGCTACGCCTTCTATGACGAAAATACTGCCGGGCGCATGATCCTACCTGAAGATATCCCCGTAACACCCAATAATATCGAAGCTTTCTTCTTTGGTGGCATCTGTTTGGTCAATGATCCCGGCGCCAGCAGCTTTGCGGCGTTTCAGGCCCGCGTCTCACAGAATCACGTGACGATGCTTGATCCCAATATCCGCCCGGGCCTGGTCAGGGACGAAACCGATTATCGTGCCCGGATCGATGCGATGATCGCACGGGCCGATATCGTAAAGCTTTCCGATGCCGATCTGCATTGGATGCGCGGACCCGGCGATATGGTAACGCTTGCGCGCGGGCTTGTTGCGGAGGGGCCAAGCCTTGTTTTCGTAACAGAAGGCAATACCGGTTCCCGCGCGGTGACCCGCAGCAAGGATCGTTTCGTGCCTGCCCGGAAGATTCCGGTGGCCGATACGGTCGGCGCCGGGGATACCTTCAGCGCGGCAGTTCTGGCCTCACTTCGCAAGGCGGGGGCCCTGACAAAATCCGCATTGACGGATCCTTCCGATAGCCTGCTCGACGAGGCGCTTGCCTTCGGCAATCGCGCAGCCGCAGTCACCGTTTCACGCCCCGGTGCCGATCCCCCCTGGGACCACGAATTATGAGGGCGCTGGTTCAGCGCGTTTCACGTGCAAAAGTCACGGTTGACGGCCATGTTACCGGAGAAATCGGCGAAGGCCTTCTGATCCTGATTTGCGCCATGGAAGGCGATGGGGAAGCAGAGGCCGAAAAACTGGCTGCAAAGATCGCCAGGTTACGGATTTTCCGTGATGAAGCGGGCAAGATGAACCGCGCGCTTCGCGATACCGGCGGGGCGGCGCTGATTGTCAGCCAATTCACCCTTGCCGCCGACACGCGGCGCGGCAACAGGCCGGGGTTTTCAGCAGCGGCAGCACCCGAATTGGGGGAACGTCTTTACACCCATTTTACCACGGCGCTGAGCCAGTTGGGGATTCCCACGGCAAACGGGATATTCGGGGCGGATATGGCCGTCGAACTGGTCAATTCCGGTCCCGTTACCATCTGGCTGGACAGCGCAGCCTGAACATATCCCGGACTCGCCCCCGCAAACACCAGCCGGGGCTGTTCCGATCAACCCGCCGCCTGTTTCAGCTCCCATGGGATAACGAAACCGCCAAGCGCGCTACGCAGGGTCTCCTCATCGACACCATCTGCCTCGCCAATCTCGGCGACAAGGCCAAGGGTCTTGTTTTCCACAACGGCAGTAACCCGGGCGGGCAAGCCCGATTCTTCCAGAACGGAATTATAGACCCGGGCAATGGCGCGGCGCCGCAAATCAGGCTTGAACACCTTTCCCACTGCCGTTTTTGGCAGCTCGGGCAGGATTTCAAGATGTTTCGGAACCGCCGCCCTTTCACGAATATTCTGCCGGGCGTAGGCAATCAGTTCATCCTCCGTCACCGCCGCGCCCTCAACCAGTTCGACATAGGCGCAGGGGAGTTCACCTGCATGGGCGTCAGGCTGGCCGATCGCCCCCACGAAGGCCACGGCCTCATGGCCCATCAAGGCTTCCTCGATTTCAGCAGGATCTATGTTGTGGCCACCCCGTATGATCAGATCCTTCTGACGCCCGGTGATGAAAAGATACCCATCCGTATCCAGACGACCCAGATCCCCGGTCCGTAGCCATTCACCATCCACGAAAAGCGACCGGTTCTTTTCCGGTTCACTATAGGTTGCACCCGGAATGACGCCGGGATTGCGCACGCAGATCTCCCCGACCTCATCCGTTCCACATTCACGCGTCACATTCCCTGCCGCATCACAATGCAGGATACGGATATTGGTATGCGGCAATGCCAGCCCGACAGAGCCGATCTTCTTTTCCCCCAGCGGCGGGTTGCAGGACACGAGGCAGGTACATTCCGTCAACCCGTACCCTTCAATCACCTGAACGCCGGTTGCCTTTTCAAAACGCCGGTAAAGTTCCAGAGGCAGCGCGGCGGATCCGGAAAATGCCCCGCGCAGGCTGGAGACATCCGCATGGATCTTGCGCTGCATCAGAACCGCCAATGCGGTGGGTACAGTGATGACATAGGTGGCTTTCCAGCGCTCAATCAATGCCCAGAAATTGTCAAACACCCCATCACCGCGATACCCGGCGGGCGTTGGAAAAACGATATGCCCCCCCGAGGCCACCATGGACATCAGGATCGGGTAAACCGCAAAGACATGAAACATCGGCAGCGGACACATGACCACATCGCCTTCACGAAAAAGCAATTCCCCCCCGAGCCAACCGTTATAGACCATTCCCGACACCCGATGCCGGGCCAGCTTGGGCGTGCCTGTCGTACCGCCGGTATGGAAATAGGCGGCAACCCGATCCTCAAGGATATCGGGAAATTGCAGCCGGTCCCCGGGTTGACGCGCCATTTCGGCATTGAAATCAAGAACCCGCGCATGGTGCCGATGCCGGTTCCCGGGTCTGATCAGCGGCACGATCCAGCTTTTCGGCGGGGTGAGATACCGGTTCAGATCAACCTCCAGCACCGTTTCCACATCCGGGGCCCCGGCAACTGCCTGGGCAACCTTCTGGGCCACATCCGTTTTTGGAAAGGATCGCAGGGTGACGACGACCTTGGCCTTGCTCTCACGCAGGATCGACGCGATCTGTTCGGGCTCCAGAAGCGGGTTAATCGGGTTGACAATCCCCGCCACGGCACCCCCGAAAAGTGTCTCCGCCGTCTCAAGGCAATTGGGCAACACAAAGGCCACGCTATCCTGCGGGCCAATGCCAAGACTATGGAACAGGTTGGCCGCGCGCGTTACCCGGTGATGCAGATCTTCCCATGTCAGGGTTTCCGATTTATCGGCGGGGCCTGACAATATCTGGTATGAAATCGCGGGCCGCGCGGCATGGGCATCCCGCGCCCGGGTCAGAAAGGCATAGATCGAACGGGCAACATCACGTTCGGCCCAGGGGGCCTCGGCCTCGATGGCCTCACGATCGGCAATGGTAAGAAAACGGCGCATCTTTCCTCCCTTTTCCCGCGATGGCCTGCACTACAAACCGGGGTTCCTTACCCACAAAGGATGCGGGGTTTTCATCCTTGCCGCAAGTCCAACACCGGCCCTTCGGCAGGCCCGGAGCGTATTTTCAGGCGGATCCATCGGTAAATTGCAGCCGCGCCAGCCGCGCATAGAGCCCCCCCTGCGCAACCAGTTCGTCATGGGTGCCGATCGCCGCAATCCGGCCCTGATCAAAAACGAGGATTCTGTCGGCCTTCTTCACCGTGGCCAACCGATGCGCAACAACAAGCGTCGTGCGCCCCTGCGAAAGCGCCTCCACCGCGTGCTGCACGGCACGTTCGCTTTCCGCATCCAGCGCGCTCGTAGCCTCATCCAGAAGCAGGATTGGCGCATCGCGCAGGATTGCGCGGGCAATGGCGATACGCTGTTTCTGCCCCCCCGAAAGCATCACCCCGCGTTCCCCGACATAGCTGTCATACCCCTCCGGGAGCGCGGAAAGGAAATCATGCGCCGCAGCGGCGCGGGCGGCGGATTCGACCTCCGCATCCGATGCTTCAGGCCTGCCGAAACGGATGTTTTCGCGCGCCGAAGTCGCAAAGATAACCGGATCCTGCGGCACAAGCGCGATGGATTTGCGAAAATCCCCCCGTGCCATATCGCGCAGGTCCTGCCCATCCAGCCGGATAACCCCTTCCTGCGGATCATAAAAGCGTAAAAGAAGTTGCAGGATTGTGGATTTCCCTGCACCGGAAGGGCCAACAAGGGCCACGGTTTCCCCCGGAGCCACGCGCAAGTCCACCCCGTCCAGCGCCGATACTTCCGGTCGCGCGGGATAGCGGAAATGCACGCCTTCCAGCGTAATTTCCCCACGCACGGGATGCGGCAAATCAGCTGGATGAGGTGGATCCAACACCGGATCTTCCGCCACCAGCAATTCGACTAGCCGCTCCGTGGCCCCGGCCGCGCGTTGCAATTCGCCCCAGATTTCCGAAAGCGCACCGACCGAGCCGGCCACCATCACCGCATAGATCAAGAATTGCACCAGTTCCCCCGGGCTCATTGCGCCCGTCAGCACATCCCGCGCCCCGATCCACAAGACCCCGACCACCCCGGTGAAGATCAGGAAGATCACGATCACCGTCATGATTGCCCGCGTCACGATCCGGCGCCTGGCGGCATCATAACTCTTTTCGGTTACCACCCCGAAGGATTTTCGCGAATTTCCTTCATGGGTGAAGGCCTGTACCGTCTGCACCGCCAGAAGCGCCTCGGACGCATTGCCGGAACTGGCCGCGATCCAATCCTGATTTTCACGGCTGAGCACCCGCATGCGACGCCCCAGAACCACAATCGGCACCACGACCAGAGGCACCACCAGAAGGACAAGCCCCGTAAGCTTGGGCGAGGTCAACAGAAGCGCCACAAGCCCACCCAGCAGGATCAGCAGATTGCGCAGGGCAACCGAAACAGAAGACCCGATCACCGACAGGATCAGCGTCGTATCGGTGGTGATCCGTGACAGAACCTCCCCCGTCATCACCTTTTCGAAAAAGGTCGGGCTCATCCCGATGGTTCGATCAAAAACCGCGCGGCGGATATCGGCAACCACCCTCTCCCCAAGCCGCGAAACAAGATAATACCGAAGCCCGGTTCCCAAAGCGAGCAGACCCGCAACGACCAGTGCCCCCCCGAAATAGGCGTCCAGAAGCGCAGCCTGATCGCGATTGAACCCATCGACGACCCTGCGCACCGCCAGGGGAAGGATCAGCGACACGCAGGATGTCAGCACCAATGCGGCCAGCGCCCCGAAGACAAGGCCGCGATAGGGCGCAAGGAAGGGAACCAACCCTCGAAGCGCGCCCATTTCGCGGGATTTTTCACGGTCTTCCAGGATCTCGCGTGCCATCTGCCATCCTTTTTCTCCTCTCCGGGCTGTCCGGGTTTAGGCTTTGCCTGCGCCAGCCGCAAGCGAACGAATTGCCGCGCCCCCTTCCGATCCTCCCGGGCCTGTGCCAATCTGGCCATCGATCAAGCTGCCGGAGCCGACATGACCGCCTTTTTCACCGCTTCTGACGGCACCCGCCTGGCCTATCGCGACGAAGGCAAAGGGCTGCCGGTCCTGTGTCTGGCGGGGCTGACCCGCACGATGCATGATTTCGATTACATGATCCCGCATCTGCCGCCCTGCCGGCTGATCCGCATGGATTATCGCGGTCGTGGCGAAAGCGCGTATAGCGGTGCCGCAAGTTATACCGTGCCGCAGGAGGCCCAAGATGCGGTGCAACTGCTTGACCACCTGGCAGTGGAACAGGCCGCCCTTTTGGGCACCTCGCGCGGGGGGCTGATCGCAATGATGCTGGCCGCCACGGCGAAAGACCGTCTTCTGGGCATCTGTTTCAACGATATCGGCCCCGTCATCGACAAGGACGGCCTGGAACGGATCAAGGAATATGTCGGACGCAATCCCCGTTCAAGAACCCATACCGATCTTGCAGCAGCATTGCCACATAACATGCCAGGCTTTGACAATGTGGCACCCGAACGCTGGCTGGCAGAGGCACAACTACATTACCTGCAATCCCCCGAAGGATTGAAAGTTACCTATGACCCGGCTCTGAGGGAGGCATTTCTGGCAGCATTTGATAGGCCGGAAGCCGACCTCTGGCCGCTTTTCGATGCCTGCGCCGGCTTGCCACTTGCGCTGATCCGGGGCGCGAATTCGGATCTCCTGTCGATTGAAACCGCCACCGAAATGCGCCGCCGCCGCCCGGATATGATCTTTGCCGATGTGCCGGACCGCGCGCATATTCCCTTTCTTGATGAAGCTGAAAGCATTTCGGTCCTGCGCGCCTTCCTTGACGCGGTCAGAAATCGAACCACACCCCAAGCTTGAGGCGCGGATCGGGTTCATGATCCAGCACCTCCACCGAAGGCGCCGCCACGAATTGCACCCGCCCAAGCCGTATTCCGGCCATGGGTTCAATCCGTAGTTTCATGGGGCTGTTCTGACGTTTCCAACCCTGCGCCTGCAACAGGATCATGATCCGGTCGGAAGGTTTCAACCCGATGCTCGCGTCGACCTTCAGGCTTTGTGAGGCGCCGAACCAGTCTTCCGTAATCACACGTTCGACCTGTGTTTCCAATGTCATCCAGCCAGAGCCCCAGCGGCCCTGAAACCCCCTCCCCCAGAAAAGACCGCCGCGTATGGCAAGTTCCGGCAGCCCCGCCAGATGTGGCCATGGGCGTGCCGCCAGGGTTTCACGCTGTTCTACCCCAACCCCCGCCGACAGGATCGCTGAATTGCCGCGCCAGACGGGATGTTGCACGAAACTGAGGATTGCGGGCAGCATATCTTCCTTATGCTGTTTCACCTCAAGTCCCAGCGTCCAGTCATTTCCGATCCCGTATTCGGCATAAAGCTGATGCTGCACCCCGTCACTGGTCAGGGCAACAAAGCCCGCCCCCTTTTCACGCGGCCAAGGGCCGCCCGGGGCCGCAACCGCCCCGGTCAGCCAGATCGAAACTGCCAACCAGAACCGCATCCGCACCGCCTTTTTCAGCAGCTTGCGGCCTGAATGGTTAATGCATCGTAAATACCGGCTTTTTCAGCCCGTATCAGGCGCTATAACGATAGCGGCATCAGCAGGAGGCAGGCGAGGATGGCGGATATCACAATGATCGAGGCCGCACGGGACCGCGCAAGGGGACAGGTGCTGCGCACCCCTTTGCTAACCTCCCCCTTTCTGGATGAACTGGCCGGCAGACGGGTTCTTGTAAAGGCGGAATGTCTGCAAAAAACCGGATCTTTCAAGTTTCGTGGTGCCTGGTCGGCAATCTCGGCCTTGCCCGAAGCCACCCGTGCAAATGGGGTGATCGCCTTTTCATCGGGCAATCATGCGCAGGGGGTGGCTCATGCGGCCGCGCTGCATGACATCGCCTCGGTCATCGTGATGCCCGAAGATGCACCGCGCATGAAGATAGAAAACACCCGCGCCCTGGGGGCGGAGGTTGTCCTTTATGACCGCGCAGGCGGGGTTGATCGTGATAAGATCGGTGCGGATCTGGCCCAAAAACGCGGCCTGACACTGATCAAACCCTTCGACAATGATCATGTTATCGCCGGACAGGGCACGGTGGGGCTGGAGATTGCCGAACAAGCCGCCAAAGCGGGCGTGACGGAGGCCGATACGCTGATCCCCTGTGGTGGGGGCGGATTGACGGCGGGGATCGCGCTGGCACTGGAGGCCAAGGCCCCGGGCCTGCGCCCCCGTCCGGCGGAACCGGAGGGTTTTGACGATGCCACCCGCAGCCTCGCCACAGGCAAGAGGCAACGCAACGCGGCCATTGTCGGTTCCATCTGCGATGCAATCATCAGCCCGACCCCCGGTGAACTGACCCTGCCGGTAATGGCCCGCCTCTGCGGTCCGGGACTGATCGTGACGGATGAAGAGGCGCTTCGGGCCATGGCCCTTGCCTGGGCGCGCCTGAAACTGGTGCTGGAACCGGGCGGTGCCGTGGCACTGGCCGCAGCCCTTTTTCACAAGGATACCCTGCGCGGTGGTACCGTGATCGTTGTCGCCTCCGGTGGCAATGTCGATATGACGATGTTTTCGCGCGCGCTGGCCACGCAAGCCTGACAAGAGGACATTCGCGCCAGCCCGCTAGCATCAGGAAGAAGGCAGGGTCCTACAGATGGGGCAATCGACGCGCCGTTTCACCATGATCATCCGGGTTTCACCATAAAGGCCATCATAGATCATCAATCGCCCGCGCAGCCCCTGCCCCGCACCAGTGATGGCTTTTACCGCCTCCAGCGCCATCATTGACCCAATCACCCCCGGCAAGGGTCCCGCAACCCCGGCTTCGGCACAGCTTGGCACAAGGCCCGGCGCGGGAGGTTCAGGAAAGATACATTCGAAACAGGGACCACCCCGGGCCGGATCGTAAAGCCCGATCTGCCCTTCCCATTGCGTAATTGCCGCCGATATCAAAGGCTTGCCCGCCGCCACAGCCCAACGATTCACCCCGTAACGGGTATCGAAATTATCGGTTCCATCCAGAACCAGATCATATTCCGCAATCAACGCCTGATTGTCTTCGTCCAGAAGATGCGTATAGGGCCGGATCTCAATAAACGGGTTGATTGCGGCCATGGCCGTAGCTGCCGAAACGGCCTTGAATTGATTGATCGATTGATCGCGATGGATAACCTGGCGCTGAAGATTGGAATTTTCCACCCTGTCGGCATCGATCACACCGATATGCCCGACCCCGGCTGCCGCAAGATAAAGAAGCGCGGGGCTGCCCAGCCCCCCCGCGCCAACGACCAGAACCCGCGCTTCCTTAAGCCGCTTCTGCCCTGGCCCACCAATTTCGCGCAGCATGATGTGGCGGGCATAGCGTTCCAGCTCGACATCCGAAAAGGCGGGGCCTGGCCCGGATTCCACAACGGGCCGCGCCACCCGGCGTAATCGTGACAGCCCGAACCGGTAAATCAACGCCACCGCCCCGATCAGGCCAAACAGCAGCCAGGCACGCAGATCGCCGCCCAGGATCCACGCAATGGCATTAGGCTGTGCGATCAGTGGCGAATGAATGAAAACAAGCAGCCCCCACCAGATCAAGGCCAGCCAGCCTGCACCAGATCCGGGCCGGAACCGCGCCAACAAAAACAGCGCAGCAAAGCCCAAAAGGCCGATCATGCCCGCCCGGTTGAGCCGAAACCACCCGTCCCCCGCCGGGTCTTACCAAGGTTTTCGGTGGCAGCAAACCGTGCCTGTACCACCGGTGCCACGATCATCTGGGCAACCCTGTCCCCATGCCGGATGACAAAGGGCTCTGTTCCAAGATTGATCAACAGAACCCCAAGCGGACCCCGATAGTCACTGTCGATCGTCCCGGGCGTATTGGGCAGGCTGATCCCGTGTTTCAGGGCCAATCCCGAACGGGGGCGAATCTGCGCCTCAAACCCTTCGGGAATTTCCAGTCGCAGCCCGGTCGGGCAGATAGAACGCTGCAAGGGGGCAAGGGTCATCCCCTGCGCACGGATTTCCGGCGGCAGGTTGGCACGGATATCGGCCCCCGCCGCACCACTGGTTTCATATGCGGGCAAGGGGAGGTCACGATCTGCCCAATCCTCAAACAGGACCTTTATTTCGGGGGTCATTGCAACGCCTCCGCTATTCGATCGGCCAATTTGCGCGCCACCGCATCCTTGCCCATGCGTTGCCAGTTTTCCGCGCCATCAGCCGAAATCAGCGTCACCGCGTTTTCTTCCCCCCCCATGATCCCGGTGGCGGGGCTTACATCATTGGCAAGGATCCAGTCACACCCCTTGCGGACACGTTTTGCACTGGCATGTTCCACAATTTTTTCGGTCTCCGCAGCAAAACCAACCACCAGACGGGGCCGCTGCGCAGTTTTGGAAACCGTTGCCAGAATGTCAGGGTTTTCAGCAAAATCCAGTTTAGGATAGCGGCCCGATCCATCCTTCTTCATCTTCTGCCTGCCCTGGTTGGTAACATGCCAATCCGCCACCGCCGCAGCCAATATGGCCGCATCGGCAGGAAGGGCCGCCTCCACAGCCTCCAGCATCTCATGTGCCGTTTCCACACGGATAACCGTTACCCCCGCTGGCGGCGAAACCCTGGCCGGGCCGGTCACAAAAGTCACCTGTGCGCCAAGATCCCGCAGCGCCACCGCAATGGCCGTCCCCTGCGCGCCAGAGGATCGATTTGCGATATAGCGTACCGGGTCAATGGGTTCATGGGTCGGGCCCGAGGTTACCAGAACATGTTTGCCCTGCAAGGGCCCGGCCTCAAGCAGGGCTTCGATTGCGGCAATGATCTCCAGCGGTTCAGCCATCCGCCCGGGGCCATATTCACCACAGGCCATATCACCTTCATTCGGGCCGACCACGGCCACGCCATCCTGCCGCAAAAGGGCCAGATTGCGTTTCGTGGCCGGGTGCCACCACATGCGCACATTCATCGCAGGCGCAACCAGCACCCGCGTATCGGTGGCCAGCAGCAGGGTGGAGGCAAGGTCATCAGCCCGACCGCCCGCCATTTTTGCCATCAGATCGGCTGTGGCCGGGGCGACCACGATCAGATCGGCGGATCGCGAAAGCTGGATATGCCCCATCTCTGCTTCGTCCGTCAGATCGAAAAGATCCCGATAAACCTTCTGTCCCGCCAGGGCCGCCACCGAAAGCGGTGTCACGAATTCCGTTGCAGCCGCTGTCAGGACCGGCACCACTGTCGCACCGCGTTCGCGCAGACGACGAATGAGGTCGAGCCCCTTATAGGCCGCGATCCCGCCACCCAGGATCAGAAGTATCCGTTTTCCGGCCAGCATATCCCGCCTCCCGTTTTCCCAAGCTTTACGGCTCGCCGGAGGGGAACTCAACCGTTTCGCCATTTCGGCCAGCCTGTTTTGCCCCTATATTCAATAGGCAGCCCCGGATGGCCCCGTGACGGGTCCGGGTTTCGGACAATGGCGGATGGTTGCGTTACAGAAACGGCCAAGGGCATGACGAACAGGAAATGACGAACCTCCCCCCCCTCACCCTTGTTATCGGCGGTGCAAAGTCCGGTAAATCCGGTTTTGCCGAAAAGCTTCTGGTCGAAAACGGGCGACCGCCAGTCTATATCGCCACAGCCGAAGCCCGGGATGCCGAAATACGCAACCGGATCAAGGCGCATCGCCGCATGCGGGGTGATGGCTGGCGCACGCTGGAGGCGCCGCGTGACCTTTCCGGGGCCTTGGCGGAAGTTAACGCCAATGAAGCCGTACTGATCGACTGCATGACATTCTGGTTAAGCAATCTGATGCTGGCCGGGGCGGATCCCGAAGCCGAGGTACAGGGTCTGTTTGCCGCACTGTCCACCTGCGGCGCGCCAGTCACGCTTGTCAGCAATGAACTGGGCTGGTCCATCGTTCCGGAAAACGCGCTGGCGCGACGGTTTCGGGATGTACATGGCCGGCTCAATCAGGAACTTGCCACGCGGGCAGACCGGGTGGCGGTAGTCATTTCCGGCCTGCCGCTGTGGTTGAAGGGGGGGACATGAGACGGTTTTTCTGGGTGCGTCATGGGCCAACCCATGTAAAGGCCATGCTGGGATGGACGGATATGCCCGCCGATCTGTCCGATCACGCGGCGCTGGCCCGGTTATCCTCGGCGCTGCCAAAGGTTCCGGTCATTTCCTCCGACCTTTCGCGCGCGGTCATGACAGCCGATGCGATTCTGGACGGGCGCACCCGGCTCCCGCATCATGCGGGATTACGCGAAATCAATTTTGGCGCCTGGGAAATGAAACACCATGGCGATATTGCCGATCAGGCGCGACTTCGGCGCTATTGGGAAGATCCCGGGGATATCGCTCCCCCTGATGGCGAAAGCTGGAACGACGTGTCACGGCGCGTGGATGAGACGGTGGCTGAACTCCTGCAAAGTCAGCAGAGTGATCTGATCCTGGTGGCGCATTTCGGGGTGATCCTGACGCAACTGCGCCACGCTCTTGGCATTTCCGCGCAAAAGGTCTTTGCGCATCGGATCGACAATCTTTCCATCACCGAACTGGTCCACGACAACGAAGGCTGGAAGGCTGCAGGGATCAATCATATCGTGACCGACTGATCCCGCCCCGGGGTGTCACGAATTACCGGACAGTTTCCGGCATGTTGTTTTTTTCAAATTCCTTCAATATTGTCGGATACATGGGCGTTTACCTTTACCAATATTGCCTGACGGATATTCACAAATATGCTGTGGGTTTCATTGGCCGCGGATGGCAGTGCCCAGACGAAGCAGCCGCCTGCAAGGACAACGGATGATCGCCATCACCATATATCCCGCTGGCGGCAGGATTTGTTTCACCTCCTTTATGATCAACAGTGCTCAAAGGTTAAGAACATGACAAACAAGCTTATGGCGGAAATGATCGGGACATTCTGGCTGGTCTTCGGAGGCTGTGGCAGCGCCATATTCGCAGCTGCATTTCCGGAACTGGGAATCGGCTTCATGGGCGTTGCGCTTGCCTTCGGCCTGACCGTCCTCACCATGGCATATGCCGTTGGCGGGATTTCGGGCGGTCACTTCAATCCTGCGGTATCGGTAGGTCTGACCGTTGCAGGACGGTTTCCCGCATCCAGCCTTATTCCCTATATCATCGCACAAGTGGTCGGCGCCATCATTGCGGCGACAGTTCTTTATTTCATCGCTTCGGGCAAGGTGGATGCCGATCTTGGCGGTTTTGCCGCAAACGGATATGGCGAATATTCACCCGGTGGATATTCAATGTCCTCGGCCCTGCTTATCGAGATCGTCCTGACGGCCGGTTTCCTGTTCGTTATTCTCGGATCGACCCATGGGCGCGCCCCGCAGGGTTTTGCACCGATTGCAATCGGCCTGGCCCTGACGCTCATTCACCTGGTTTCAATTCCGGTGACGAATACCTCGGTCAATCCTGCGCGTTCCACCAGCCAGGCCCTGTTTGCCGGAGGCTGGGCAATCAGTCAGCTCTGGCTCTTCTGGGTTGCGCCGATTGTCGGTGGCATTCTGGGCGGCTTGATCTGGAAAGTCATGGGTGAACGCGACTGAACCGGACCGCGGCACATCATATTGATTGCACGGGCTAAGTCCCCGACAGCCCAAACAGTATTTGCATCGCAAATATATTTGGGCTGTCGGGCAGTTACACCGCCTTATTCTATCGAAAGCGCCACGAAACGGGGATCGCCCCCGCGCCTGATCAGCAAAAGCAACGACTTGCGTCCGGCATCGCGGGCCTCTTCGATACGATCCTGCAAATCCTTGACCTGCACCACTTTCTGCTGACCCGCCTCGGTTATGACATCGCCATTGCGCAGCCCCTTGGAATAGGCTTCCGAAAGCTCGTCAATCTCGGTGATGACAAGTCCCTGCGTATCGTCGGGCAGACCAAGTTCACGGGCCTTATCTTCGCTTAGCGGGCTCAGTGTAAGCCCCAGAAGCTCTGCCGTTTGCGGCAGGGATGGCATACCGGGGGTGGTTGAGCCCGCTTCTTCGGATTCGGCTTCCTCGCGCCGCCCCAGCGTGACCTGAAGCGTCTGGGTCTTGCCATCGCGCAAGACGATAACGCGCACAGCCTCACCAACCGGCGCATCCGCGACCCGGCGCACCAGATCCCGCGTATCGATGATTGTCGTCCCGTCGAAACTGGTGATGACATCGCCCGCCTGCAGGCCCGCCTCCTTGGCCGGCCCATCCGGCACATCGGTGATCAGCGCACCCTTGGCCTCTTCAAGTCCCATGGCTTCGGCCACATCGGGGCTGACATCCTGGATTCGCACCCCGAGCCAGCCACGGCGGGTTTCCCCGAACTCCTTAAGCTGCGCCACAACCTTGGTGACCACATTCGAGGCCATTGAAAAACCGATGCCGATCGATCCGCCGGTCGGGGACAGGATTGCGGTATTCACCCCGATCACCTGGCCATCCATGTTGAAAAGCGGACCGCCCGAATTACCCCGGTTGATCGCGGCATCGGTCTGGATGTAATCGTCATAGGTTCCGCTCAGCGCGCGGCCACGGGCCGAAACGATCCCGGAACTGACGGAAAACCCCTGGCCCAGCGGATTGCCCATCGCCAGAACCCAATCCCCCACGCGCATCTGATCGCTGTCGCCGAAGGGAACAAAATCCAGCGGCGTGTCACTTTCAACCTTCAAAAGCGCGATATCCGTCTTGGGATCTGTGCCTATCACCTCGGCCTTCAACCGTTTTGACGAATAGAATTCGATTTCTATCTCATCGGCCTTCTCGATCACGTGGGTATTGGTGACGATATAGCCATCCTCGGAAATCACGAAACCCGAACCCAGTGCCTCCGACCGGCGCGGGCGGCGCGGATCACCACGGCCATTGCGATCAAGGAAATCCCGAAAAAATTCCTCAAAGGGCGAACCTTCCGGCACTTGTGGCATGCCTTCCGTACTGGCCGACACCGTGGTTGAAGTGGTGATGTTGACAACCGAAGGGCTGATCTGTTCCGCCAGATCGGCGAAGCTTTCAGGACCGCCGCGCGCATCGGCAGGCAGGGCAAGTGCAAGACCGAGTGCAAGACAGGCCAAACCTGACCGGACCATGATAAAAATGCTTCTGGACTGCACTCGAAACTCCTTTCGCTTCATCTGCCCGACGATTGGATAACTGCCGGGCCGCCTTCAATACCCTATCTTTCACCCAGGACAGGCAGGTTGCAAGAAAATCTCCGTCTCGCAACCTCAACAGGGTGTGAAGCCTCCGGCACCACCGGAGGCTTTGCCGTCATTCCACCTGAAACGGCTTGTCGGTATCGAGATATTCAAAGAAGGTGCTGTCCGGCTCCATCACAATTGAGGAATTTTCCCCCTTCAGCGCCCGTTCATAGGATGTCATGGAGCGGCTGAAGGCAAAGAATTCCGGATCGCGCCCGAAAGCTGCGGCATAGATCGCATTGCGTTCCGCATCGGCCTCCCCGCGGATCACCTCGGCGTTGCGCCGCGCCTCTGAAGTCAGTTCAACCACCGTCCTGTCGGCGGTTGCGCGCACGCGCTGCGCAGCCTCATTACCGCGGGCAATCTCGTCAGCCGCTTCGCGTTCCCGTTCGGCCCGCATCCGCGCATAGGTCGCGGCCAGGTTCTGTTCGGGAAGATCGGTGCGGGTCAGCCGCACATCCACAACCTCAACCCCAAGCGCAGAAGCTTCACGGCGGGCGCGGTCCCGGATCTGGTTCATGAGGGCGGTCCGATCCTCCGAAAGCACCCTGTTTGACGGAACCGAGCCCAGAATTTCGCGGATTGCAGCATTCAGGATACGCTCCAGCCGGACCTGGGCGGCACGAACACCTTCCGTACCCGTCGATTCGCGGAAATCCACAAGATCGGTGATCCGCCAGCGCGCGAAGGCATCAACCACCAGGCGACGATCATCCAGCGGCGTAACTTCAAGCGGCTGGGTGAAAAGGCTCAGGATCCGGCCATCGTAACGCACCACTTCCTGAATGAGCGGCACCTTGAAGCCAAGCCCGGGATCTTCCTTCACGGCCTTCACCTGTCCGAATTGCAGGACCAGCACCTTTTCGCGTTCGTCCACGATGAAAAGTGCCGACAAGGCGGCAATCCCGATAACGGCGATGACGGGGAGAATGACAGCAGGTTTCATCAGTTGGTTCCTCCCGTATTTTGTTGTTGCTGTGGCGGTCGCGGTGCCAGTTCATTGAGCGGCAGATAGGGAACAACCCCCTGCCCCGCCTGTTCACCCGCAACCCCGTCAAGGATCACCTTGTTGACAGAACCCAGAACCCGTTCCATCGTTTCCAGATACATCCGGCGGCGCGTCACATCAGGGGCTTTCACATATTCCTCATAAACCGACAGGAAGCGGCTTGCCTCACCTTCGGCATTATTGACCACCTGGGCGCGATAGGCTTCCGATTCTTCCAGAAGGCGCGCCGATTCCCCGCGCGCGGCAGCGGTGACACGGTTGGCATAGGCATCAGCCTCCTTTTCCAACCGATCGCGTTCCTGCTGGGCGGCCTGCACTTCGCGGAAGCTGTCGATCACCTCACGCGGCGGGTCAGCCTTGTCGAAGTTGACACGGACGATATTCACCCCTGCCTCATAGCTATCGAGCGTCTCCTGCACCGCAGCGCGCAGATCCGACGCAATCACGCCACGATCCCGGTTGAGCACGGGCGCCAGTTCGGATCGTGCGATGATATCGCGCATCGCCGATTCAGATACGGCCCGGACCGTTTCTGCCGGATCGGCAAGGTTGAACAGATAGGCCCCGGGATCCGAGATATTCCAGACCACCTGAAATTCGATATCGACGATATTCTGGTCCCGGGTCAACATCAGCCCACTATCCATTTCACCGCCTCGTCCGGTGCCGATATCGGTCTGGCGTTCGCCGGTCACCTGCACGATTTCCGCCGTAACGATCGGCCAGGGGGCAAAGTTCAGACCCGGATTGCCAACCTGCGAAAATTCCCCAAGGAGCAATTCAACCGACCGTTCTTCGGGCCGCACCGTATAAAAGGAACTGTAGGCCCAAAGCCCGGCAGCCACCAGGGCCGCCAACAAAATCCCCTGTTTGGTAAAGAGCGGCCCCGCACCACGCCCCCGGCCCGGGCCGCCACTGCCGTTGGAACCGCGGCCACCACGCCCGCCCATCAGCACGCGAAGCTGCTCCTGTCCTTTTTTCACGATCTCGTCAATTTCGGGAATAGGTGTGCCCTGCCCCTCATTGCCGGGTTTGCGTCCCGGATCAGGCCGTTTGTCCCCTTCCCGGTTGTCATCGCCGCGGTTCCCGCCGCCGCCTCCGCCCCAGGGGCCGCCATTTCCTGCCATCTATCCGTTCCTCTTGTCTCTGTTCGTTCTAACTGGTCATGACCAGCCGAAAATCAACCCATTATCCGATACGGCGCACCGGATTACGCATGGTGACCAGTTCCTCCGCCATGGTCGGATGCACAGCCATCGTACGGTCGAAATCTTCCTTGGTCGCCCCCATGGTCACGGCGATTGCCGCAAGCTGAATCATCTCCCCGGCATTTTCCGCGATGATATGACAGCCAAGAACCTTCCGCGTCTCGGCACAGACGATCAGTTTCATCATAGCCCGCTCCGCCCGTCCGGCAAATTGGGTCCGCATCGGTCGGAAGGCCGCAACATAGATTTCCACCGGCCCTTTTTCGCTGGCAGCCTCCTCGGTCAAACCGATGGAACCCAGTTCCGGCCGCGTAAAGACAGCCGAAGCAACAAGGTCATGATCGACCTGGCGGGGCGTGCCCCCAAAGACGGTATCAGCAAAGGCATGCCCCTCCCGGATCGCTACCGGGGTCAGGTTCACACGATCCGTCACATCCCCCACCGCGAAGATCGAAGGAATGGCAGTCTGGCTGAAACCATCCACCGGGATTGCCCCCCGGCGACCAAATGTCAGGCCCAGATCCTCCAGTCCCAACCCGGTGCTGTTCGGGATCCGACCGGTTGCATAAAGTACCGCATCAAAGACCTCCTCGCTGCCATCGCTGGCCGTCACATGCAGACCGGCCCCTGTCCTTTCGATGGCCATGACGTCGGCTCCGGTGCGCAGCACGACCCCATGATCACAGATCGCCGTGGCAACATGGCCCCGTGCCTCTTCGTCGAAGCCCCGCAGGATCTGCGCGCCCCGGTAATATTGCGTCACCTCCGCGCCCAGACCCTTGAGGATGCAGGCAAATTCGCACGCGATGTAACCACCTCCCACAACCAGGATCCGTTCCGGCAGCGCATCGAGCAGAAAGACATCATTCGAATCTATTGCCAGATCCGCGCCCGGGATATCGGGCCTGAAGGGCTGCCCGCCCGTCGCAACAAGGATATGCTTGGCGCTGATCGTCTTTCCATCGGCAAGCCGCACGGTATGGGCATCGGCCAGCACGGCGCGGCTGTCAAAGACCTGCACCCCCGCACTGATCAATCCGCTGCGATAGGCCTGCTCCAACCGTGCCAGTTCGGCATCAAGCCCTGCGCGAAACCGCCCCCAGTCAAAGCTGCCTATCCCTGCATCCCAGCCATAGGACCGGGCATCCGCCACCAGATCGGGATAACCGGAGGCAAAGACCATCAGTTTCTTGGGGACGCAGCCACGGATGACGCAGGTCCCGCCCATGCGGTATTCCTCCGCCAGCGCCACCTTCGCACCATGTGTGCCCGCCGCAATCCGCGCCGCACGCACCCCGCCGGAGCCCCCGCCAATTACAAAAAGGTCGTAGTCGAACGCCAAGCCTCATTCCTCCAGATCGGCAAAAATATTGTCACGCCGTTCAAACCCGATCTGGCTGACCTCCTCGGTCCCGGCATTGATATCGCGCAGCCGCACCTTGCCATCTTCCTGCCCGACGATCACCACATCGCAGATATCGATGAAAAGCCCGTTTTCCACCACGCCCGCGATCTGGTTCAGCACCAGCGCCAGCTTGCGCGGATTGCCGATTTCCCGCAGATGCAGATCAAGGATGAAATTCGCCTCATCCGTCACCAGCGGCGCATCACCATTCATCCGCAGGCTCACCTCGCGGTTCTTGACTTCCAGCGATACCAGCATCTCCTCGATCAGCACCTTCGTGGTCTGCCAGCCAAAGGGGATCACCTCCACCGGCAAGGGAAAGGCACCAAGCTGATCCACCTCCTTGGCCGCATCCGCGATCACCACCATCCGGTCCGAAGCCGTGGCAACGATCTTTTCCTGCAGGAGCGCGGCCCCTCCACCCTTGATCAGATTGAACTCCGCATCGAATTCATCGGCACCATCGATGGTCAGATCCAGCCATTTCGCATCATCGAGCGAAGTGATCGGAACCCCCAGTTTCCGTGCCAGATCTGCCGTACGGGTTGAGGTCGGCACACCCGTGACGCGCAGCCCCTCTTCCTTGATCCGCTTGGCTAGGCAACGGACCATCCACGCCGCGGTGGAACCGGTACCAAGACCGACCTTCATGTGATCTTCGATCAGGCCGACCGCCCGCTTCGCTGCCGCGAACTTGGCCTTGTCGGTCGGGGAAAGGTCTGCGGACATCTCGGGCCTCCGGTTCGAAAGACCCCCCGTTTATAGGCAAGCTCCCGGCGACGTGCGAGGCCCAAATTGCCCTGCGGCAGCACATTGCGGCCTGCCACGTCCGGCTACAGCCCAAAAGGAAAGGCCGGATGCAGCCCGGAACCGGCCGGCGGGTTGTCCGCGGCAGCGCCGCCCGAGGGGGTTCGATACCCCCGAGGGCGGCCACCCCGCCGTGATCCTTCCGACCGGCATTTCCCCCTTGACCTTCCGCGCGGCGCTGTCATACCGCAGCCATGGCTACCGCGACCCTTTCCATCGATCTTGATGCAATCAGCGCCAACTGGCGCGCGCTCGACCGGATGAGCGCCCCCGACACGCAAACCGGCGCCGTCGTGAAGGCCGATGGCTACGGGCTGGGCGTGGATCGCGTCGCCCGCACGCTCGCACGGGCCGGGGCGCGACGCTTCTTCGTTGCCGTGGCCGAAGAAGGGGCAGCCCTGCGCCAGGCCCTGGGACCCGGACCGCAGATCAACGTCTTTTCAGGGCATATGACGGGCGATACCGAGATGATCCAGGATCTCGATCTTACCCCCATGCTCAATTCCATCGATCAGGTCACCCGGCATTTCGAGGCCCTTCCGGGCCATCCTTTCGGGTTGCAACTCGATACCGGCATGAACCGTCTCGGCATGGAAGCCTCCGAATGGGAGGCCGTCGCGCCAGTGGTGCTGGAGGCGGGGCCGGAACTGATCATGAGCCACCTTGCCTGCGCGGATGAACCCGATCACCCGATGAACTCTACGCAACTGGCCGCGTTTCTGGCCATGACCGATGGCTGCGGGGCGCCGCGTTCCTTTGCCGCGACGGGGGGGATCCTGCTTGGCCCCGATTATCATTTCGACCTGACACGCCCCGGGATCGGACTTTATGGCGGGATGCCTTTCGAGGAAGCACATCGCGTCATCTCCCTCGCGCTGCCGGTGATACAGGCGCGGGAATTGTCGATCGGCGAGGCTGTCGGTTACGGCTGTTCATGGGAGGCCGAAGAACCCGCCCTGATTGCAACCGTTTCGGGCGGCTATGCCGATGGGCTGATCCGCGCACTATCCAATTGCGCCGTCCTGTGGGCCGGGGAAACCCCCTGTCCCCTGATCGGCCGCGTTTCGATGGACCTTATCACCGTCGATATCACCCATCTGGGCGAAATCCCGCGCATGCTCGATATCCTCGGGCCGCACCAGACAGTCGATGACCTTGCAGATGCCGCCGACACCATAGGCTATGAGATCCTCACATCGCTCGGCCCGCGCTATCATCGCCGTTACATCGAAGGCAGGGGGTAGTCCCTCCTGCTTCCTGCCTGGAAGAAAGTACGGAAAAGTCATGCAGCGTCTCCTCATCTTCGCCAATCTCGCGCTCCTGGTGTTTTTTCCCATTGCCTGGACCTTGCCGCTGATGCGGGCGGGGCTGGCCCTGCCCTTCCTGGGGCCAAAGGAAATCTCGATCCTGTCGGGGATTGCCGCCCTTTGGGAAACGGAAAAGGTTCTGGCATTGCTGGTTGCACTTTTCGCACTCTTTGCCCCCTATGCGAAAACCCTGGTCCTGGCGCTTTATCAGATCGGACGGCTGCCTGAACGGGCCCTGCCGCTTTTGCATTTCATGGGGAAGCTTTCGATGGCCGATATCTTCCTGATTGCAATCTATATTGTTGTCGCAAAGGGCGTGGCGCTGACCCGGGTCGAAACCGCACCGGGCTTTTACCTTTTCACCCTCTGCGTCGTCGCCTCACTGGGTCTTTCGCTGGCAAGCCGCCCCCTTGCGCCTGCCCGCATGGCATAGCATCAAGGGTCATGGCGAAATCCTCCCCCGTCTTTTCCTGTTCCGCCTGTGGAGCCAGCCATTCCAAATGGGCCGGGCGCTGCGATGCCTGTGGCGCCTGGAACACCATTGCCGAAGAAGCGCCGCTTTCAAGCGGGCCCAAGGCAATCCGGGGCAAGGGTCGCAGCATTGCCCTGACGGATCTGGCCACCACCGGCACCCCGCCCCCCCGCGCAGCTTCCGGACTGGAGGAATTCGACCGGGTTCTGGGCGGCGGCCTTGTGCCCGCTTCGGCCATTCTGGTGGGGGGCGATCCCGGTATCGGAAAATCCACCCTGCTTTTGCAGGCCACGGCACAATTCGCCCGCAACGGTTTGAAATCCATCTATATCTCGGGGGAGGAGGCAACCGCCCAGGTTCAGATGCGCGCGCAGCGGCTTGGACTTGGGGATGCCCGGGTGGCCCTTGGCGCCGAAACGAACCTGCGCGATATCCTGACCACACTCGATACCGAACGTCCCGATCTTGCGGTCATCGATTCGATCCAGACCATGTGGCTCGACACGGTGGAAAGCGCACCGGGTTCGGTATCGCAGGTCCGCGCGGCAGCGCATGAGCTGGTCAATTTCGCCAAGCGCCGCAATGTTGCCGTGGTACTGGTGGGCCATGTCACCAAGGAAGGGCAAATCGCAGGCCCCCGCGTGGTGGAACACATGGTCGATACCGTCCTTTATTTCGAAGGCGAACGCGGCCATCACTTCCGTATCCTGCGCGCGGTCAAGAACCGATACGGCCCGGCAGCGGAAATCGGGGTTTTCGAAATGACGGGCGACGGGTTGGCGCAGGTCACCAACCCGTCGGCACTTTTCCTTTCGGATCGTGACAAGCCCGCCCCGGGCGCTGCGGTCTTTGCCGGGATCGAAGGAACACGCCCGGTTCTGACGGAAATCCAGGCGCTTGTCGCCCCTTCGCCGCTCGGCACCCCCCGCCGTACGGTGGTTGGCCTTGATTCGGGGCGGCTTTCGACAATCCTTGCGGTGCTTGAGGCGCGTTGCGGCATTCCCTTCACGGGGCTTGATGTATTCCTGAACGTGGCCGGCGGAATGCGCGTTTCCGAACCCGCCGCCGATCTGGCCGTGGCCGCCGCCCTTTTGAGCGCGCGGGAGGATGTTTCCCTCCCCCCCGATCTGGTCCTGTTCGGCGAAATCAGCCTTTCCGGGGCCTTGCGGCCCGTTGCACAAACCGAAAACAGGTTGAAAGAGGCGCTGAAACTTGGTTTTTCACAGGCAATCGCGCCAAGCAGGTCGAAACTGGCCGGACTGGATGGTATGAGGCTGCAGCAGATGCCGGATCTGACCGCCTTTGTCGGAGAAATCTTCGGGGCCGGTCAGACCCCTTGAGAGGAGCAGGAAATGGAAGGCTTTACCCTTGTGGATGGTGTGGTGGCGGTTGTCATCGTGCTTTCGGCAATCCTTGCCTATTCGCGCGGGCTGGTGCGGGAAAGTCTGGCCATTGCCGGTTGGATCGGGGCGGCAGTGCTCGCCTATGTTTTCGCGGCACAGGTCCAACCGCTGGTCAAGGAAATCCCCGTGGTCGGCGATATGCTGCGCGACAGTTGCGAACTGTCCGTCATCGCCTCTTTCGCCCTGGTTTTCGCCATCGGGCTGGTGCTGGCCGCACTTTTCACACCACTTTTGTCAACGGCGGTGCAACGGTCGGTCCTGGGTGGGCTGGATCAGGGATTGGGGTTCCTGTTCGGTGTGGTGCGCGGGGTTCTTCTGGTGGCGGTGGCCTTTATCGTCTATGATCGTGCCGTGGCAGCCAACACCATAGAAATGGTTGATAATTCGCGCTCCGCCCGGGTTTTTGCCTCGCTTCAAGGCGGCATTGATGAAAACATTCCCTCCGATGCGCCGGGCTGGATCGTGGAACGTTATGAATCACTGACCAATGTCTGCCAGGCCCCGGCCGAAACAAACTGACTTTTCCATCACGGCGTGACATCTGTGTGACGACACAGTAAACCGGGGGCGCACGCCGCCAACGGATTCGGACCTTGCCATGCGCCCCTTCCTCTCGCACCCGTTCGACGATGATAAATTGCAGGAGGAATGCGGGGTTTTCGGGGTAACCGGCGTTGCCGATGCGGCAAATTTCGTGGCCCTGGGCATGCATGCACTGCAACATCGCGGGCAGGAGGCGGGCGGTATCGTCACCCATGATGCCGATCAGGGTTTCAATTCCGCCCATCGCTTTGGCTATGTGCGCGACAATTTCACCCGATCCGATGTAATGGCCACCCTGCCCGGCCCGATCGGGATCGGCCATGTGCGCTATTCCACTACCGGCTCGAAAGGCGCCACTGCAATTCGCGATGTGCAGCCTTTCTTTGGTGAATTTTCGATGGGCGGATGCGCTATTGCCCATAACGGCAATATCACCAACGCCGCGCAGCTTCGCCGCGAATTGATCGAACGTGGTTCCATCTTTCAATCCTCATCGGACAGTGAATGCATCATCCATCTGATGGCGCGTTCGATTCAGCGCAATATCTCCGAACGGCTGAAGGATGCGCTGCGCCGGGTGGAAGGGGCTTTTTCCGTTATCGCAATGACCCGGACCAAGCTGATCGGAGTGCGTGATCCCCTGGGCGTGCGCCCGCTGGTTCTGGGCAAGATCGGCGATGGCTGGGCACTTTCCTCGGAAACCTGCGGGCTCGATATCATCGGCGCGGAATTCGTGCGGGAAATTGAACCGGGGGAAATGGTAGTCATCGATGGAAAGGGCATCCACAGCACACAGCCCTTCGGGCCACAGCCTTCACGCTTCTGCATCTTCGAACATGTCTATTTTTCGCGCCCCGATTCCATATTGGGCGGGCGTTCCGTCTATGAAACACGCCGCCAGATCGGGGTGGAACTGGCCAAGGAAAACCCGGTGGAGGCCGATCTCGTCTGCCCCGTTCCCGATAGCGGCACCCCTGCGGCAATCGGCTATAGCCAGCAATCGGGTATTCCCTATGCGATGGGCATCGTCCGCAACCAGTATATGGGGCGGACCTTCATCGAGCCGACAGAACAGATCCGCAACATGGGTGTGCGGCTGAAGCTTAATGTCAACCGGGCCCTGATCCGGGGCAAACGGGTCGTTCTGGTGGATGATTCCGTGGTACGGGGGACGACTTCCCGCAAGATCAAGGATATGATCATCGATGCCGGCGCGCAGGAGGTGCATTTTCGCATCGCATCACCGCCAACGGCCTGGCCCTGCTTTTACGGCGTGGACACGCCGGAACGCAGCAAGCTGCTTGCCGCGCGCATGTCGGAAGAGGAGATGCGCGACTGGATCGGCGTCGACAGCCTGAAATTCGTTTCACTGGATGGGCTTTACCGGGCGGCGGGTGAGGCGAAGGGCCGCGATCCGAAGGCGCCGCGCTATTGCGATGCCTGTTTCTCCGGCGAATACCCCGTCATCCCCTCCGATATGGTCGAGCGTGGATTTGAATTGAAGGCCGCCGAATAACCCATTCATATAATTTACCAATTTCCTGGGTCCACAATGGCTTTGACTGCAGCGATCCAGCATCCGGAAGGCCCTGCCATGACCCAGAATATCGCCCTCGTTACCGGTGCCACACGTGGCCTCGGCGCTGCCCTGACCCAGGAACTTGCCTCACGCGGCTGGCATGTTGTGGCCGTGGGACGTACCACTGGCGCCCTAGAGGAACTTGACGATCAATGCAGGGCCGAAAAGGCCCCCGGCGCGCTGACGCTTGCGCCGATGGATATCACCCAGGATGATGCCATGCGCCATCTCTGCCGGTCGATCCATGACCGCTGGGGTGGGCTCAATCTCTGGGCGCATTGCGCGATCCACGCGGCCCCCCTTTCCCCGGCCGGGCATATCGACCCCAAGGATCTGGAAAAGTCGCTCAGCTGCAATCTGCGCGCCACCGGGGGCCTGATCGCAATGGTCGAACCGCTTTTGCGCGCGGGTCAAGGTCAGGCGATTTTCTTTGACGATCCGCGCGGGGGCGAACCGTTTTTCGGGGCTTATGGGGCAAGCAAGGCAGGCCAGATGGCGCTTGCACGATCCTGGGCTGCCGAAACCCGGCGCACCGGACCACAGGTCCGGATCCTGACACCCAACCCCATGCCGACAGCGACCCGCGCAAGGTTTTTTCCCGGTGAAGACCGAACACCCCTCACCTCAGCGCGCGACGAAGCACGCCGGATGGTGAACAGTCTTTGAGGTCAGCACCTATCCGGCCACATCCCGAAGCGCCGCCCGCAATGCCCGGGGCAGCCGCACCGGTCCCTCACCTGCAAGGCAGACCAGGGTTACACGGGCCCGAAATAGTGTTTCCGTCTCCCTCAACACAGCCTGATCCAGCAGGAGACGGGCACCACGCAATTCCGCCAGGGACGTCTCCACCACCAGCCTGTCATCAAAACGGGCAGGGTTGAGGTAATCGGCTTCAAGTCGTCGAACAGCGAAAACAAGGCCCTGTTCCCGTTTCAGGCGGGATTGGTCTATGCCCAGATCACGCACCCATTCGCTTCGCCCGCGTTCAATGAATTTCAGGTAATTGGCGTAATAGACAATCCCGGCAAGATCGGTGTCCTCATAATAGACGCGCAATGAAAACCGGTGCGGTGCGGGTTGGGCGGAACTACTGGTCATGCCTGTCCTTTCTCCGCCAGGGTGAGCCGCGCCGCCAGCCGCAACGCATGGGCGGGGTCCTGATCAACCGCAGGCATGACGGGATCATAGCCCACGCGGATCAATGCACCGATTTCAGGACGCAGGATCACCGTTCCGCCGGCCTGGGCCAGCGGTGATTTTTCGGCAAAGGCCTGTTCGGACCACAGCAAAATGATCTGCGCCACCTGATTAAGCGCGAGCGTCTCTGCCGGAAGTGCCGCCAGCGCCTTGTCCATCCGCAGGAAAACAAAAGCTGCGCGGATCGCCCCGGCTTCATCGAAACGGAAAATCCGATACTGGTTTGCCCCGGCTGCCTCCAGCCGCGCGCAAAGCGAGGCAAGATCGGGGATCATCCGATCCAGATTGGGGACCTCGGGCAATTCATCCCATTCCCGAAAGAAAAAGATCATCAGGTTGACACCAAGCTCCGGGTCCATTTCGGCCATCTGGTGGCCAGCCAGCGCCACAACTGCCTCAACCGCGCCCTTGACCGTGGCAAGCGTGGCATCTTCAACCCCGAAGACCACCGGTACAATGGGCCGACCCCAGCGGGCAAAAAGATATTGCCCGTCGGCACGGGTAAAATACCGCGCAACGTCCTTATGGTTCATCGGCATATCCGTTTCCTTTTGGCCTGTAGCCAAAGCGTTATAACGCCTTGCGGCTGCGGTGAAACAGGCAGCAGACGGGAAAACAGGGCCTTCATGACACCCCTCTTTTCAATCCTCGAACAAACGGGCCTGATCTTCGGAGGTACGCGGCGGGGCCAACCCCAAATGGCGCCAGGCACGCGCCGCAAGCATCCGTCCACGCGGCGTACGCTGGATCAGCCCCTGTTGCAGCAGATAGGGTTCTATCACCTCTTCAATCGCATCACGCGCCTCCGAAAGCGCCGCAGCGATGGTTTCCACCCCTACCGGGCCACCACCATAATGTTCCGCCAACAGCCTCAGATACCGTCGGTCGGCCCCATCGAGACCGATATGATCGACAGATAGGCGCGTCAGCGCCCGGTCGGCGATTTCCCGGGTCAGACATCCGTCCCCTTCGACCGTCACGAAATCCACCACGCGGCGCAACAATCGCCCGGCTATCCGCGGCGTCCCCCGCGCGC
Organism: Pseudorhodobacter sp.; assembly: GCA_047975325.1. Lineage (GTDB taxonomy): Bacteria > Pseudomonadota > Alphaproteobacteria > Rhodobacterales > Rhodobacteraceae > JBKEDF01. The sequence goes on from JBKEDF010000026.1 coordinate 28,398, forward strand.
GGCGGGCAATTTCCCGCGTGCCTTCCGGTTCCGCCTCCACCCCCAACAGCCGGGCGCCCCGGGTCACGATCTGATCGAGTTCACCTTCGGTATAGAATTGCAATCTTGTCGGGATGCCAAAGCGATCCCGCAATGGCGTTGTCAAAAGCCCCAGGCGCGTCGTCGCACCAACCAATGTGAATGGCTGCAAATCGATCCGAACGGTACGCGCTGCGGGTCCTTCCCCGATAACCAGATCCAGCGCAAAATCCTCCATGGCGGGATAGAGGACTTCCTCAACCACCGGGGAAAGACGGTGGATTTCATCGATGAACAGCACATCGCGCGGTTCCAGATTGGTCAGGATCGCCGCCAGATCACCCGCCTTGGCCAGCACCGGGCCAGAGGTCATGCGAAAGCCCACGCCAAGTTCCCGGGCAATGATCTGTGCCAGCGTCGTCTTGCCCAGCCCCGGGGGGCCATGAAACAGCGTATGGTCCATGGCCTCGCCGCGCTTGCGGGCACTTTCGATGAAAATGCGCAGATTGGCACGGGCTTCGGCCTGGCCAACAAAATCCTCCAGCGCCTGCGGACGTAATGCGCGGTCGGCATCTTCGGGCAGATGATCGGGGCGAAGCGTCGGATCAGGTGTCGTCATGCTGGAACAGTCCCCAATGATCTGCGGTGATGCAAGCGGTCAGGGCTGCAAAACCTGCCGTGCGGGCCTTGTCGCCGGCTGAAGGGAAACCCGCGCAGATCACGATTTTGGCGCAAGCAGTTTCAACGCCGCGCGGATCAACGCCGAGGTATCGGCCTCAGGAGCCTCACCGGCGGCCTGCGCCACGGCCTGCGCAGCATCACCCTGCCCGTAACCGAGGTTTATCAAGGCCGAAAGCGCCTCGGCACTATGGGCGGCACGGCTTTGTGCGGCATTTGGGGCAGAGGGTTTGCGTGATTTCGGGCCGGTGGCAGGTGTGGCCTCGGGGGTCGCCTCCTGCTGTGTGGCTTCTTCCGTGACAACCGGATTGGCGGCCATGGCCATCACTGCGGGCGCCTTCGATTTCAATTCCAGAACCACACGTTGCGCAATCTTCGGCCCGACCCCGGGGGCCGCCTGCACCGCCCGGGCATCACCCAACGCGATTGCCTGTGCCACACCTTCCGGCCCAAGCGCGGACAGGATGGCCATCGCCGCCTTGGCCCCCACCCCCTGCACCGTCACCAGAAGCCGGTGCCATTCCTTTTCCAGAAGAGTCGGAAAACCAAAAAGCTGAAGCAGATCCTCCCGCACCAGAAGTTCTGTATAAAGTGCTACTGCTTCCCCCACGCCCGGCAGGCCTGCCAGGGTACGATCCGACACATGCACGATATAGCCGACACCGCGCACATCAATCAGCACGTGATCGGCCCCACGATATTCCAAACGCCCGGCAATCTTTCCAATCATCCCGCCGCCCTTTGCAACGCGGCCTGCAAGCGGCCCGAGGATTGCAGATGATGCGCGTGGCAAATCGCAATGGCCAGCGCATCCGCCGCATCCGCACCCGCAATCTTCACCCCCGGCAGATGCAGTCGCACCATATGATCAACCTGCGCCTTCGCGGCATGGCCGACCCCGACCACTGTTTTCTTCACCGCATTGGGCGCATATTCACCGATGGCTATTCCGGCCTCGGCAGGAACAAGCAAGGCTATCCCCCGCGCCTGACCCAACTTCAGCGTCGCCACGCCATCCTTGTTGACAAAGGTATGTTCTACCGCCGCCGCATCGGGCCGGTGTTGCGCCACAACCCCGGTCAATTGTCGATGGAGGCTCAAAAGTCGTGCCGCCAGATCACCATCCGCAGCCTGGGAATGGCAAATCCCATTTGCCACATGCGTTACCCTGGGGCCTGCGACATCAATCACCCCCCAACCAAGGTTTCGCAAACCCGGATCTATGCCCAGAACCCGCAAGACTGCCCTCATTTTTCTTCTGCTCAAGGGCTAGCACGAAAAGAGAACATTCGCCAAGGGCTTTCACCTGCCCCCGGGAATTCATGCCAGAAACCGACACCCTGCAATTTGTGGCGATTTCAAGGCGACAACCCATGCAAAAAACGCAAGGCGGAAATACCCGAACGCAGGATTGTCATGCGCATCCAGCCTTACTATTTGGCGACTATCAGAACGCAATGTTGCCCAGATGGGCAGTTTATGAAAAGGATAAAGCCATGGCCGCCTATGAAACGAGCCGCCCGGCACCGTTCGGCGCCAGTCACACCCACCGTTTCCTGTCAATCTTCGGAGGGGCCTTCGAACGGCTCGCCAAGTGGAACGATACGCGCGTTACCCGCAACGCACTTTCCAAACTGTCGGATCGTGAACTGGACGATATCGGCCTTTGCCGCGGTGATATCAACCGGATCGGCCAAACCGCCGCTTTCTGAGGCCTTCCGCCCGGAAACCGGAAAAGACGCAAGACCGCATCCATGGATGCGGTCTTTTGCATTGTCAAACAGCCTGACCGCCCCGCAGGTCTTCGGCGTTCAAAGAAACTTTCCACCCGGCAGCAGGATCTGCTCCTTGCCATCCAGGTAAAAGTGCAACGCCCCCGAAATCCAGCGCGTCACCGGGTCCGGCGTCATTATCATCGCGCCCAGCCGGTCAAGGCCCTGCCCCGCCTGCATGGCCGAAATGCGCTCGGCATAAAGATCACCACCCACATGGTAATGGATCGCGCCTTTCAGTCCACAAATCGCAGCGACGACAAAAATCAGCGGAAACAGAAATCTCAATCGTCTTTTCCGGACTGGCCGGTGATGGCAGGATCGTCCCAATGTGCCGACCGCCTCAAAACCATGGCCCGCCACCCGGGCCCTCTGAAGGCGCCCCACACGTTCATAAAAGGCAACAAGATTTGGGTCCCGCATAATACCAATCCAGCTTATCAATAACCGCCATTGAAAACCGAAAATGCGGTTTCCCCTGGTCAATATAGCTGGAAGGTTGCAATAAAATCAAAATTTTTTGCATATTTTCATGTATTTATAATCTTATCAGAACCAATGCGCTCCATTCCCCGTGATCGTTTCTGGTTTCAAGTGAAAACCCCTGTTTTTCATAGGCGCTGACAATCGAATCGGCCTGCACCGACAGGAGCCCCGAAAGGATACAGCGCCCCCCTTGTGCCACATGCATCGCCATGTCAGGTGCCAATTCAATCAACGGCCCCTTCAGGATATTGGCAAAGACAAGATCAAAGGGCGCAGCATCAGACAGACGCGGATGTGCGAAACCTGCAGCCTCCAGACACGCGATCCGGCCTGCAAGCCCGTTGATCGCACAATTGGCCTCCGCCACCTCCACCGCAATGGCATCGATATCGGAAGCGATGATCTCCGCCTGCGGCAGGACCGCGGCTGCTGCAAGCGCAAGCACCGCCGTGCCGCAACCGACATCGGCAATACAAACGGGCCTGACCCCCTGCTCCAGAAGCCGGTCAAAAGCCAGGAGGCAGCCAAGGGTGGTCCCGTGATGCCCTGTCCCGAAGGCAACCGTCGCCTCGATCTGCAAGGCCACACAGCCCGGCGGTACCTTATCGGCATCATGGCTGCCGAAGACAAAGAACCGTCCGGCCTCAACCGGCGACAATTCCCTGCGGACCTTGGCAACCCAGTCGATATCCGGCAATTCCGAAAGGGCAAAGGGTTTCGCCCCGAAGGCTGTTGCCAGAAGGGCCAGAACCGCCTCCGAAGGGCGGTCAAGGAAATAGGCCCCAACCTCCCAAAGCCCGGAGCCATCCTCGATTTCAAAGACGCCGATCCCATGGGGTTCCGGCTCCATCCGTTCCATGGCATCCGCCAGCGCCTGGGCAACCTCCTGCCCGGGAAGGGTGGTCAATGCGGAAAATGTCGCCATGGCACAGGCCTCCGATCTGGAATTCCTTCGCGCCCCGAAATGGCCCGCGAACGCCGGACGCTCTAGCCCCCGCCCCCGGTCAGGTCAAGCATTCCGCGCAGGGCGGATTTTCCGGCCTGCGCAGCATAAAGGCTTGCGCGCCCCCGGGGCGCGCTCCGCATGATAGCCCTGCCCGTCACAGAAAGCTCTGCGGATCGATATCCACCGCAAGGCGGATATGACCCGGTATCCGGACCTGGGCCAGCCAGCGCGCAATGGCGGCTTGCAGGCCCGCCATTTTCTGGGCCTTGATCAGCAAACGCAGGCGATGCCGCCCCCGCACCCGCGAAACGGGGGCCGGGGCCGGGCCGAAAAGCTCCGCGCCAATTTCACGCAGGGGCCTATCGCGCCGCGCCAGTTCCGCGCCGAAATCGAACAGCTCCGCGATATTCGGCGAAGACAGGATAATCCCCGCCATGCGTCCGAAAGGCGGGGATCCGGCCTGCCTGCGTTCCTCGGCCTCGGCCGACAGGAACGCCTCCTCGTCACCGCCCAGAATTGCGCGGATCACCGGGTGATCCGGCTGATGCGTCTGCAACAGTGCAACTCCCCGGCGTTCCGCCCGCCCGGCCCGTCCCGCAACCTGCCGCATCAACTGGTAGGTTCGTTCCGCCGCCCGCAGATCGGACCCCTGAAGCCCCAGGTCCGCATCGATCACCCCAACCAGTGTCAAAAGCGGGAAATTATGTCCCTTGGCTACAATCTGCGTCCCGATGATGATCTCCGCTCCCCCGGCCGCGATTGCCTCGATCTGTTCCTTCAAGGCCCGGGCAGATCCGAACAGGTCCGAGGACAAGACGGCAAGCCGCGCCTCGGGAAAGGTCTCCACCACTTCCTCGGCCAGCCGTTCGACACCCGGACCGACGGCGGCTAGCTTGCCTTCCACTTCGCAGGCCGGGCAGGCGGCAGGCAAAGGTTTTGTCGCACCGCATTGATGGCACATCAGGCGTTTTTGAAAACGATGCTCCACCATACGTGCATCGCAATCGTCGCAGCCAACTTGATGACCGCAGGCACGACAGACCGTCACCGGCGCATAGCCGCGCCGGTTGAGAAACAGGAGCGATTGTTCCCCTTCCGCAAGCCGCGCCTCGATCGCATTCCGCAGGGTGGGCGAAATCCAGCGCCCCGGTGCCATCGTCTCGGCGCGCAGGTCGATGGCACGCATTTCCGGCAATTCCGCGGTGCCATAGCGCACGCCCAGGTCGATCCGGTGGTATTTCCCGGATTCCGCATTGGCCCAGCTTTCCAGGCTGGGGGTGGCCGAAGCCAGCACCGCAGTCGCACCACAGATCGCGGACCGCAGGACCGCCATGTCGCGCGCATTGTAGATGACCCCCTCCTCCTGCTTGTAGGAACTGTCATGTTCCTCATCCACGACAATCAGGCCAAGATCGCGAAAAGGCAGGAACAATGCCGATCGGGCCCCGGCCACGAATTGCACGCCCCCTTCTGCCGCCATGCGCCACAGGCGTCGGCGTTCCGTCATGGTAACACCCGAATGCCATTCTGCGGGGCGCATGCCGAAACGGGCCTCCACCCGGTTCAGGAATTCGCCGGTCAGCGCAATCTCAGGTAAAAGGACCAGCGCCTGCCGCCCCTTGCGAAGGCACTCGGCCACGGCCTCCAGGTAAACCTCTGTCTTGCCCGAGCCCGTCACCCCTTTCAAAAGCGTTGCCGAATAATCCCCCGCCGCAACCGCCCGCGTCAGCGCCTCCCCCGCCGCGATCTGATCACCTTCAAGCCGCACCGCCATCGCCCCGGGGTCAAGTGGCGGATAGGGCAGATCACGGGGGGCCTCTTCCTCCAGGATCGCGCCTGCATCCACCAGCCCCTTGACGACCGAAGCTGAAACCCCGGCCTGCTGCGCAAGTTCCCCCAGCGTGAAGGCCACCCCGCCATAATCACGCAGCACCTCCAGCACCCGCTTGCGCGCCGGTGTCATCCGTGCAGGCTCCCCCTGCCCCAAACGATAGACCCGCCGCATTGCAGGGGGCGCCTCAAGCCCCGGCGCCCGCGTCGCAAGGCGCAGCATCGCCTGCAAGGGCGTCAATGTGTAATCTGCGGCCCGCGACAGGAAAAGCCTCATTTCCTCCCGCATTGGCGGGACATCCAGCACATGATGGACAGATCGCAACCTGGCAGGCTCGATCCGTCCCTCCCCCGCCCCCCAGACAACCCCGAGGATCCGCCGGGGGCCAAGCGGCACCGCCACGAAATCCCCCATCCGGCAACCGCCCTCAGGGGCGCGATAGTCCAGAACCGGCCCGAGCTTCCGGCCCAGCGTTTCGGTGACGACAACACCGATTACCTGTCCTTCTGTCCAATCGACATCCTGCACGCCGGTCCCTTTCACCGTCCCTCGCTTTGGGCTAATACAATGCCCAACCATCCTGCAACAGCCCGTGAAGCCGAAGGAGCCCGGACCATGAAATTCTTTGTCGATACCGCCGATGTCGAGGCAATTACCGAACTCAACAATCTGGGCATGGTCGACGGGGTTACGACCAACCCGTCACTGATCCTTAAATCCGGGCGTGATATCCTTGAAGTCACAAAGGAAATCTGTTCGATCACCTCGGGTCCGGTTTCAGCCGAAGTCGTGGCGCTCACGGCTGATGAGATGATTGCCGAGGGCCGCAAGCTTGCCGCCATCGCCCCCAATATCGCGGTCAAGGTTCCCTTGACCTGGGATGGTCTGAAAACCTGCAAGGTACTTTCCTCCGAAGGTTTCATGGTCAATGTCACGCTTTGCTTTTCGGCAAATCAGGCCATTCTGGCAGCCAAGGCGGGGGCAAGCTTCATTTCCCCCTTCGTGGGCCGGCTCGACGATATCAATCTTGATGGCACCGACCTGATCGCGGATATCCGCACGATCTATGACAATTACGATTTCAAGACCGAGGTGCTGGCCGCCTCGATCCGTTCGGCAAATCACATCGCCCAATGCGCAATGATCGGCGCCGATGTGATCACCGCGCCACCTGCCGTCATCAAGGCCATGGCCAATCATGTGCTGACCGACAAGGGGCTGGCACAGTTCATGAAGGATTGGGAAAAAACGGGGCAGAAAATTCTCTGAAAATCGTGTAACGTACGCCGAAACGAATAAATGGGCAGTGCTGGCATGAACGAACAGGACCTGCGCGACCGCATCATCGCGGCGCCGGAAAAAATTCTTGAAGACCGCGACGTGATGCGCGCCCTGATTGCGGCAAATGACCGCGCGCTTGGTGACAATATCGTCGATCTGCGCGGTATTGCGATGGAACGCCTGGAAGGACGGCTTGATCGGCTGGAAGATACACACCGGTCGGTCATCGCCGCCGCCTATGAAAATCTGGCGGGAACCAATCAGGTGCATCGGGCGATCCTGGAATTGCTTGACCCGCTGGAATTCGAGGAATTCCTGAAAAGCCTTGCGGGACCGGTGCGTGAAACCCTGCGCGTCGATCGCCTTCGCCTTGTTCTGGAAAGCGCGCAGGGCGACAATGACCCTGCCGCCCTGCGGCGACTTGGCAATGTATTGGTGATCGCCGAACCGGGTTTCGTGGCAACCCATATCGACGGAGGCAGGAACGTACCGCTGCGGCAGGTCACGCTGCGGCAGGTCGAATCCGGGCAGGAAACCGTCTATGGCGGCAAGAAGGGCGCAATCCGTTCCGAGGCCCTGATGCGCCTTGATTTCGGCACCGGGCGGTTACCCGGCCTTCTGGCCATGGGGTCGGAAGATCCCGACCATTTCAAGCCCTCGCAGGGGACGGATCTTCTGTCTTTCTTCGCGGGGGTATTCGAACGGGCGATGCGGCGCTGGCTTTCATGAGCCTCGCAATATCTCCGGTGCTGCGCGACGCGCTGGAACAATGGCTGACCCATATCCGCGCGCTGGACGGGGCGGCGGAAAACACCGTTTCGGCCTATGCCCGCGATGTGGCGGGCTGGCTGGATTTTCTGGCACGATATCGCGGGGGTCCGGAAGGCCTTGCCGCAGTGGCCGGTGTCGGACAGGTGGAAATCCGCGCCTGGATGGCGCATGAACGCGGCCGCGGGGTATCGGCACGATCACTTGCGCGGGCCTTGTCGGCCGTCAAGGGGTTTACCGCCTGGCTGGCGGATCGCGAAGGCGTGGATGCCACCGCCCCCCTTTCCACCCGCGCCCCCAAATACCGTCGCAAACTGCCCCGCCCCCTATCCGAGGATGCCGCGCGCGAGGTTCTGCAAACCGTCGGCGACGATGCGCGGGAAAGCTGGATCGCCGCACGTGATACCGCCGTGGTGACGCTGCTTTACGGCTGCGGGTTACGCATCTCTGAGGCGCTTGGCCTAACGGGGGCCCAATCCCCCCTGCCAGAAATTCTCCGGATTACCGGCAAGGGCGCAAAGGAACGTCTGGTCCCGGTCTTGCCGGCTGCGGCAGAGGCCGTGGCGCAATATGCGGCGCTTTGCCCTTATGAGCTGGTTGCGGATCGGCCGCTTTTTCGTGGATCGCGCGGTGGGGCGCTCAGCCCCAGGCAGATCTCCTCCGCAATGGTACGGACCCGCAACCGGCTGGGGCTGCCACCATCCGCCACGCCACATGCCCTGCGCCACAGTTTTGCAACCCACCTTCTGAGCGCCGGAGGCGATTTGCGCGCCATTCAGGAATTGCTGGGGCATGCCTCACTTTCCACCACCCAGACCTATACGGCAGTCGATACCGCAAGGTTGATGGCGGTTTATGCAGCCTCCCACCCCCGCGCCTGACCTTGCCACCAAAAGGAGCCACGAATAGCGATGGCACCCCGGATCAAGGCCCTCCTCGTTCATCTGCTGACTGCCACGGGCGCGGTGCTTGCAATGCTGGCGATGCTGGCGGCGGTGGATGAAAAATGGGATCTGATGTTTCTCTGGCTGGTCGCTGCATTATTCGTGGACGGGATCGACGGCCCGCTGGCGCGGCGCCATGATGTTTCAAGGAACTGGCCGACCTATGACGGGGTGTTGATGGATCTCATCATCGACTATCTGACCTATGTTTTCATCCCGGCCTATGCGCTTTTCAAATCCGGGCTCCTGCCGGGCTGGACAGGCTGGATCGCCATCATCGTCATCACCTATGGATCCGTTCTTTATTTCGCCGATACACGCATGAAAACCAGGGACTATTCCTTTGCAGGCTTTCCCGCGTGCTGGAATATGGTCGTGCTGGTGATGTTCGCGCTAAAGCCCGGCTACTGGACAATCCTGATCTTCATCATCGCCCTGACCATCGCGATGTTTACCAATCTGCGGTTCATCCATCCCGTCCGGACCCCACGCTGGCGCGGGGTTTCATTGCCGATGGCCCTTGCCTGGACATTCTTTGCGGGCTGGGCGGCCTGGGTCGATTTCCACCCGCAAAGCTGGGCGCATTGGGGCCTTGTGGTGACCTCCCTTTATCTTACCCTTGCCGGAATCGCCCAGCAGGTCATCCCGGAAAAAACACCTGATGCCAAAGCCTGACAGGTGGAAACACAGGCACCGGGTGCCGCGCTCAACGGCACCCACCCGCATTGGTTTTAGTTCAGGACTGCATCACAGCGGGCGCAAGTGGCTTCATGGGCATGGGTGCCGACATCGGGCAAGACCTGCCAGCAGCGTGCACATTTATTTCCCGATGCTTCGGAAAAGACGACCGCAACCCCCGCAACATCCTCCAGGCGGAAAGCGGCTTCGGGGGCGGGGCCATCGTGCAGCTCTGCGCCAGAGGTGATGCAAAGCTCGGCCAGATCGATCGCAGCCAGCATCCCATGCATTTCGGGATCCGTGACATGGATCACCGGAGCCGCCTCCAGCGAAGATCCGATCACCTTGGCCGTTCGTTGTACCTCCAGCGCGCCGGTCACAACCCGGCGCACGGCGCGGATCCGATCCCACCTGTGCGCCAGCACCTCATTGCGCCAGCCCGCCGGGGTTTCGGGCATGTCCCGAAGATGCACGCTTTGCCCGTCACCGGGAAAACGGGCAAGCCAGACATCCTCCATCGTGAAGACGAGGATGGGCGCAAGCCATGTGACCAGGCGATGGAAGAGCGCATCCAACACCGTTCGCGCCGCACGGCGCTTCAGGCTGTCCCGTGCATCGCAATAAAGCGCATCCTTGCGAATATCGAAATAGACGGCCGAAAGATCCGTGGTACAAAAGGTAAAGAGTTTCTGGAATACGCCCTGAAAATCGAAAGCGGCGTAGCCCTTGCGCACTTCATCATCCAGTTCCGACAGGCGGTGGAGCACCCATTGTTCCAGTTCGGGCATATCGGCCTGTTCGACCCGTTCATCTTCGGACCATCCTTCCAGGCTACCCAGAAGGAAGCGCAACGTGTTACGCAAACGGCGATAGCTGTCTGCCGCCCCCTTCAGGATCTTGTCGCCAATCCGCTGGTCCAGCGTGTAATCCGACTGCGCCACCCAAAGCCGCAGGATATCCGCGCCATATTGGTCGATCACCTTTTGCGGGGCAACGATATTGCCCAGCGACTTGGACATCTTCATGCCCTTCTGATCCAGGGTAAAGCCATGGGTCACCACATTGCGATAGGGCGCGCGGCCAATGGTACCGCAGCCCTGCAGCATGGAGGAATGGAACCAGCCGCGATGCTGGTCGGTCCCTTCCATATAGACATCGGCAATACCATCCGCCGTGCCGTCCGGACGATCCCGCAGCACGAAGGCATGGGTCGAGCCACTATCGAACCATACATCCAGAATGTCGAAGACCTGTTCATAGGTTTCGGGGTCATGACGCCCTGCGAGGACCTTTTCCTTGAAGCCCGGCACATACCAGCTATCGGCACCCTCAGCCTCGAAGGCCTTGACGATCCGCTCATTGACGGTTTCGTCGCGCAGCAGGAAATCCTGATCGGTCGGCAACGCGCCCTTCTTCACGAAACAGGTCAGCGGCACGCCCCAGGCCCGCTGGCGCGACAGCACCCAGTCTGGCCGCGCCTCCATCATCGCATGAAGCCGGTTGCGCCCGGAAATCGGGGTGAATTTCACCAGCTCCTCAATGGAGGCCAGCGCCCGGGCGCGGATCGTGTCGCCATGGTTGCCCTTGCCATCGTCGATCTTCCGGTCAATGGCGGCGAACCATTGCGGCGTGTTGCGATAGATCACCGGCGCCTTGGAACGCCAGCTATGCGGATAGCTGTGCCGGATCTTGCCGCGCGCCAGAAGGCCACCGACCTCAACCAGCTTGTCGATCACCGCCTTGTTGGCATCGCCCTCTCCACCCTTGCGGCTGAGAATGTACTTGCCGCCGAAAAACGGCAAGTCGGGGCGGAACGATCCGTCATCAAGCACGTTATATGTGATGACCTGATCAAGCATGCCAAGGCCGCGATAAAGCTCATATTCCTCCATGCCGTGGCTGGGCGCGCAATGCACAAAGCCCGTGCCCTCCTCGTCAGTGACGAAATCGGCGGCGCGGAAATCACGCGGATCGTCCCATTCACCCTCCGCCCCTTCGGCCCCGGCCAGAGGATGTTGCAGCGACAGCCCGGCCAGTTCGGAGGCGGGCACGTCGCGCAGACGGCGCCATTGGCCTTCCTGCAGGCGTGCGCGACCCATCACATCCGCAGCCAGCTTGTCAGCCAGGATGAAACGTTCCCCCACATCGGCCCAGCATTCATCCGGCGTGGTACTAACCTCATAGAGGCCATAGCTGTAATCGGCGCCGTAGACCACCGCCTTGTTCGACGGGATGGTCCAGGGCGTCGTGGTCCAGATCACCACCCGGGCATCACGCAGATCACCATCCGAGGCCACCGGAAATTTCACCCAGATCGTGAAACTGTCCTTGTCATGATACTCGACCTCTGCCTCGGCCAGGGCGGTCTTTTCCACCGGTGACCACATCACAGGCTTTGACCCCTGATAGAGTGTTCCGTTCATCAGGAACTTCATGAAATCCTCGGCGATCACCGCCTCGGCATGAAAATCCATCGTCAGATAGGGATCGGCCCAGTTGCCGGTGACGCCCAGCCGTTTGAATTCCTCGCGCTGGATATCAATCCAGCCTTCGGCAAAACGGCGACATTCCTGACGGAATTCCACCACATTGACCGCGTCCTTGTCCTGGCCTTTCTTGCGGTATTGTTCCTCGATCTTCCATTCGATGGGCAGGCCGTGACAATCCCAGCCCGGCACATAGCGCGCATCATGGCCCATCATCTGATGGGATCGCACGATCATGTCCTTGATCACCTTGTTCAACGCATGGCCGATATGGAGATGCCCATTGGCATAGGGCGGGCCATCATGCAGCGTGAAAGGGGGCCGGTCTGTCTTTTCGCGCAGCCGGTCATAGATCCCGATCCTTTCCCAGCGTGCCAGCCATTCGGGCTCACGGGCAGGAAGGCCCGCCCGCATCGGAAAATCGGTTTCAGGTAGAAAGACGGTATCGCGGTAGTCAGGCGTATCGGCGCACATGGATGGAATCCCTGGGAAATTTGAAGCGGAAAAAGGAGGCTGGCCGGAACAGGCCATAATTCCCGGCGGCTGAGCGTTTCAGCACACCGGGCCAATAATTCGCATGATTATCGGATTCCTCTGTCGCATGGCGCAGGTTATACGCGCGGTTGCAGGCAGGGTCCAGAGAGGGAAAACGAGGATGCGGGTTGCGATCGTGGGGGCGGGTGTCGGCGGCTTGACGCTTGGGGCATTGCTGGCAAAGGCAGGGTATGGGATTTCACTTTTCGATCAGTTCGACACGCCCCGCCCCGTGGGTTCCGGGTTGATGATCCAGCCCGTCGGACTTGCCGTGATGGATCTGATCGGCGCGGGTGACGCGGCCCGCCTGCAGGGGCAGAGGATCCGGCGAATGCTGGGGCTGGAGGCGCGAACGGGGCAGAGGGTCCTCGATGTGGCCTATGCACCCGAAGGTGCCTCGCCGGAACGCCATGGTCTGGCCATCCACCGAGCGGGCCTGCATGGCGCCTTACTGAATGCCGCCCGGAAAGAGGGGCTTGCAATCGTGACGGCCCGGAAGATCATCGGCACGGAATTGCAGGATGGGCAACGATGGATATCGTCGCAAGATGAAAGCTATGGCCCTTTCGATCTGATCGTGGATGCCAGCGGCGCGCGTTCCTCGCTTTCCCCCCTGACGGCCCGCCCCCTGCCCTATGGTGCAATCTGGGGAACGGTACCCTGGCCGGCGGGAAACCCCATGCCAATCGATCAACTCAGCCAACGCTATCGTCGCGCCGACCGGATGGCGGGTATCCTGCCACTGGGCACGGTCCCCGGCCGGGATGGCACACATGCGGCGGTTTTCTGGTCCTTGCCCATCGACCGGCTGGCGGATTGGCATCGGGATGGCCTGGACCGCTGGAAACGGGAGGCCATAACGCTCTGGCCCGAAATGGCCCCATTTCTGAACGGAATTACGGATCCCGCTCAAATGACCCCTGCGCGCTATTCCCATGGCAGCCTGCGACATCCCTGGGCGGAACGGATCGCCTATATCGGGGATGCTGCACATCGGGCCAGCCCGCAACTTGGGCAAGGGGCAAACATGGCGCTGCTTGATGCCCTGGCACTGGCCCGCGCGCTGCAACACCACCCCCTGGACGATGCCCTGCCCGCCTATGGGCAAATGCGGCGCTGGCACCTGCGGCTCTATCAATTCCTGAGCGCCGCCTTCACCCCGCAATATCAATCGGGCAGCCCTATCCTGCCGGTCCTTCGGGACTGGCTGCTTGCCCCGGTGTCGATGGTGCCGCCCTTGCCCTGGATCCTGTCCCGCCTGGTGGCCGGAAAGCTCCTGCCGCCCCTGGCAGGGGAGGTGCTGGACATACCCGGTTGACCCATCACCCCGGTATTTGCGATGAGCCCCGATCGGACCTAAGCAGATATTCGCGGCTTCGCCCACGAATTCCTGCTTAGTTTCCCTTGTTTCGCAGGATTTTTAACCCAAAACCGGCAACCACTTTTGCGAAATCCTGCTTAGCCGCCAAGGATGATTTTCACATAGTCCCGGGTTTCGGCATAGGGCGGAATGCCGGAATGTTTTTCCACCGCCAAAGGCCCCGCATTATAGGCCGCGAGTGCCAGTCGCCAGCTTCCGAAACGATCATACATCATCCGCAGATAGCGCGCGCCCCCTTCCAGATTCTGGTGGGGATCATTGATATTGACCCGCAAAAGACGCGCCGTATCGGGCATGAGCTGTGCCAGCCCCGTTGCGCCCTTATGCGATTTGGCAGAGGGGTTCCAACCCGATTCCTGTTGCACCAGCCGCAGGAAAAGCCCTTCCGGCACGGCGTGCTTGCGCGCCAGCGAACGCGCAACAGGCAGATATTCACCCTTATATTTGCCGCGGAAGCGCTTCAGGTTTTCCGCCGAAGCCCCGGGCTTGTTATTTGGCTGCAACCGCACCGAAGCCGAATATTGCCGCGACAGCCGCGAATCCAGAAGCCGCGTCTGTGCCTTGAACATCGCCTTGCGTGATTTCGAACCGCCAAGCACCAGGCCTTCCGCGACAACCGGGCCGGGCATTGCAAGGCCGATCAACCCGACCAATCCCATAACAAGCACATGACCACGCATCGACGATTCCGAGCAGATGAAAGAAGACAGCGCACTATAATGGGATTCGCAAACGAAGCCACCCCCCTTCCCGACAAGACCGATGAGAACTTCGGCAATCGTCGCATCATGACAACTGCGCCCGGCCCTACCCCATACCTGACCCGCCAGTAACCTTGTTCCTGCACGGTCCAAATCACCCGTGGCCGGGACGGCGGCCAAAAACACCGCCCTGTTCACGGCCCACCAAACCCCGACACGTTGACCCAGTGTCGCGCATGGATCACAAAAGCAATGCAGGAACAGGTGCAACAGCCTATACGGCAATCGGGAGACGAAGATGACAACCAGGGAAACCGGAACAACCCGCCTCGCGGTTATCGGTGCAGGGCTGATCGGGCGTGAACATATCACATTGATCGAAAACTATCCCGAAACCACATTGGTCGCAATCTGCGATCCGGCACCGGCCTCCGCGACCTTTGCCGCGGATCAGGGCATCCCGCATTTCACGGACCACGAACACATGTTCAACGAGGTCGCAATGGATGGTGTGATCATCGCCTCCCCGAACCGGCTCCATGCACCGATGGCCCTTTCGGCGATTTCCCGGGGCATTCCCTGCCTTGTCGAAAAACCCGTCGCCGAAAACCTTGCCGCGGCAGCATCAATCGTGACAGCCTCGGAAACAAGGGGGGTTCCGGTACTGGTTGGCCATCACCGCCGCCACAGTCCCGATATCCGCGCGGCCCGCAAGACAATTGGCGATGGCACGCTCGGCCCCCTCGTCGCGGTGAACGGAATGACACTTTTCGACAAGCCGGACAGTTATTTCGAGGCCGAATGGCGCCAGCAGCCGGGCGGTGGCCCGCTGCTGATCAACCTGATCCACGATCTGGATATCCTGCGCCACCTGATTGGCGAAATCGAAAGCATCCGTGCCTTCACATCCTCGGCGATCCGGGGCTTTGCCGTGGAAGATACCGCCAGCGTCACGATCCGGTTCGAAAATGGCGTATTGGGGACCTATCTCATCTCGGACGCCGCAGTGAGCCCCTGGGCCTGGGAATTCAGCTCCGGACAGGCGCTTTACTTCCCATCCCAGCCCGGTCCCAATCTTTTCATCGCGGGGCGGAAAGCCTCTCTTTCGCTATCCGATCTCTATCTCTGGCGGCATGCGGAAGAAGGGCAGAACTGGCAGGATCCCCTTCTGCGGGACCATATCCCGCCGGAATTGGGCAGCGCCTATATCAATCAGTTGCAACATTTCATCGAGGTGATCGACGGCAAGGCAGACCCGTTGATTTCCGCCCGTGACGGAATGACAACTCTGGCAGCGATCCTTGCCGTCGAACGCGCGGCGCAAGAGGATCGCAGTGTGACGCTGAAGGAAATGCTGCCGTCCACTTGAGGATCGGACCGTAGCCGTTCAAATTCGCGGTTCAGCCGGAATGGCGGGTCAGGAATCCAGCACAAGGGGCTTGAGTTCCCGTGTTATCGCGTTGCAGATGGTTTTCTTTGCCGCGTCGATCCCCGAAGCGGCCGAGACAATCAACCCGATGCGAATACCGCGCAGTTCTTCTGCGATGATGGGGACAAATGCCATTTCACCGCGTTCGATCTCGTCATAGAAACCGATCTTCGTATAGATGCCTATCCCCTGGTTACCCAGGATCATCCGCTTTGCAACGGAAAGCGTATTGGTAAACAGATGGGTCGAAAGCCCGGCGGTGAAACGCGTGACCATCTGGTCGATAATGGAATTGCGCCCCCGTGCATCAACTGTCCGGATCAGGCGAAAATCGGCAATATCATCAAACCGGACACTGCCCCGTTGTGCCAGGGGGTGACCGGCGGGGAGGATCACGCCAAAGGGGGCCGCCTTTTCGGATATGATGCGCACATTCGGATGCAGCCCCCGCACGAAGGTGATGCCGACATCCGCCTTGCCCTCGGCTACCGCCTTCACGATCTCTTCGGGCATGGCGGTGGTGACGGAAAGGGTGATGTGGGGAAAGGAGCCATAAAAGCTCTGGATTGCGCGGGGCAGAAGGCCGAAAGCGGCGGAATCCAGGGTCTGGATGGTCAGATGCCCCGTACGCTTGTCACGCATCTCATCGAGCAGGATCTTGGTGCGTTCGAAATCATGCAGGGTACGGCGGCAATGTTCCAACAGGATCATGCCGATTTCCGTGGGCAGAACACCTGCGGGGGTACGGTCGAAAAGCCTTACCCCCAATTCCTGTTCAACGGCAATGATTTTCCGGTTCACCGTGGTCGAGGTGATATTGAGAATCGCCGCCGCCTTGCGGATCGAACGCTGGCGGGCGACCTCATCAAAATAGCGCAGGAAAGATGTATGCATTGCATATTATTCCGGCAGGTGGTGCAAAAAATGCACTGCTGTAGGGCTAACATGGCACTTTATGCTGCGGTGGTCTAGCCGTAATCTTGACGCGACGCTCATCAAGAAGCGCTTGGCAAGAACCGCATGCATAATCAGGGAAACACGATGATGAATTTGCCGAACCGCCGCCGCTTTCTGCAATCCATGGCCGCCTTTTCAGGGGCTGCCGCCGCCGGAACTCTGATCGATATCCGACCGGGGGCCGCACAGGACCAGTTCGAGGTTTCCATGCAACTGGGCTGGCTGGTCAGCAATGGCATCCTGGGGGAAATCGCCGCTGACCATCTGGGATTTTACGCCGATGAGGGGCTGACGCTCCGGATCATCCCGGGCGGACCGAATGTTGATGGCCTGGCCAGCGTAGCCTCGGGGGCTGCGGCCTTGGGGCAATATTCCTCCAGCCCGTCACTGATGATGGCGCGGTCGCAGGGATTGCCGCTGAAATGTATCGCGGCAGGGTATCAGCAGCATCCCTTCACCTATTTCTCGCTTAGCGATAACCCGGTGCGGGAACCGAAGGACCTGATCGGCAAGAAGGTCGGCACCAATGGCACCGCGCGGATCCTGCTGCAGGCGCTTCTGGCCAGAAACGGGATTTCCCAGGACGACGTGGAAGTTGTCGTGACCGGATCCGACATGGCGCCGCTGATGACGGGTCAGGTCCATGTCGTGACCGGCTGGAAGACCAATACGCAGGCGCTGTCGATCCTGGGTGACAAACGTGTGGATCTGTCGCTTTGGGATGCGGGGGTACAGCTTTACGCCAATCCCTATTACGTCACCGACAGGCTTCTGGAAGAACAGCGCGACAATGTTGAGGCGATGATCCGCGTCAGTGCAAAAGGCTGGGGTTGGGTACATGAAAACCCCGAAGAGGCCGTCAAGATCATGGTTGAGCGTTATCCCAATCTTGATCTGGAGATCGAACTGGCCACAGTCCCCCTGGCGCTTGCTTACAGCTTCAACGAAAACACCGCCGCAAATGGCTGGGGCGCAATGACCCAGGAAAACTGGCAGGCACAGATCGACCTTTATGATCAGCTTGGCCAATTCGAGGCGGGTGCGCCGAAAGTCGAAGACGTCATGACGCTTTCAATCCTGGAAGCCACCGCCGCCGACAGGCCGGCATATGGCTGACGGGGGCGCGATGATCGACCCGGGCGGCACGCCTCTGGCGGCAGCGCTTGATGCCGCCAGCGTCCGTTTCGGACATTTCACCGCAATCAAGGAACTGTCTCTGAAGGTGGAAACCGGCAGTTTCTATACGATCCTGGGTCCGTCCGGATGCGGCAAATCCACCCTGTTGCGGTTGGTCTCAGATCTGGTTCCGGCAGCTGCGGGTGAGGTGACGATCTTTGGCAAATCCACGGAAGCCGCACGGCTTGCGCGCGAATTCGCCTTCGTCTTTCAGGATGCAACACTGTTGCCCTGGCGTTCCGCGTTGAAGAATGTCGAATTGCCACTGGAAATCGGCCGCAAGCGCGGGGTCAAGATCCCGGTCGGGGATCGCAGCCCGAGGGAATTGCTGGAACTTGTCGGCCTCAAGGGGCGGGAAGATGCCCTGCCGCATGAACTTTCGGGCGGGATGCGTCAGCGCGTGGCAATCGCCCGCGCGCTGGTTTGCCAGCCCAAGCTGCTGCTGATGGATGAACCTTTCGGCGCGCTGGATGAAATGACACGCGACCACCTGAATATCCAGCTTCAGCAGATCTGGCAGGAAACCGGGGTGACAGTGCTATTCGTCACTCATTCCATCCCCGAAGCGGTGTTTCTGGGCCAGAAGGTCATCATGCTGCGTGCCCATCCCGGGCGGTTGAAGGAAATCGTCGATATCGACCTGCCCTTCCCGCGCACCATCGAAGGCCGCGACCAGCCGGAATTCACCCGTTACAACGCATTGTTGCGCAAATCTCTGGAGGATTGTTGATGGCGACTGCCGACCTTTCCTTTGAGACCGCCGAAGAATTGGCGCAGGAACGCCGCAATCAGCGCCGCGCGCGTCAGGTGGCCGTGGCAATCCCGATCCTGACCGCAGCCGGGCTGATCCTGATCTGGGAACTGGGCGTACGGATTTTCGGGGTGCCGACCTATATCGCGCCCGCACCTTCAGATGTCTGGGGCGCGCTGACCGGCAGATTCGGGCTCCTGATGTCGAATTTCTGGCCGACGCTCTACGAAAGCCTGGCCGGGTTCTTCGTGGGAAATCTGGCGGCAATCCTGCTTGCGATCGCATTCGTTCACAGTCGTACGGTTGAACGGGCCTTCTTTCCCATCGCGGTTTTCATCAATACAATCCCGATCCTGGCCATCGCGCCAATCCTGGTGCTGATCTTCGGGCCGGGAATCACCGCCAAGGTGGTGATTGCGGCGCTGATCTGTTTCTTCCCGACATTGGTGAACATGGTGCGCGGATTGCAATCTGTCAGTCCGCAGGCACTGGAACTGGCACGGATCCTTTCGGCATCGAAGGGGGAGGTGTTCTGGAAAATCCGCCTGCCTTCGTCGCTGCCCTTCCTGTTCTCCGCGCTGAAAATAGCGGCAACGACCAGCGTGATCGGGGCCATCGTGGGGGAATGGGTTGGGGCCGACAAGGGGCTTGGGGCGCTGATCCTTGAAGCGACCTTCAATTTCAATTCGCCGCTGCTTTACGCGACGGTGCTGCTTTCATCCGGCCTGTCGGTCCTTCTTTTCGCGACCGTCTCGATCGCCGAAAGGTTGATCATCCGCTGGTAAGGCCCCGGACAAACCGAAAACCCGCGCCGCCTGCATCCCGCACGGCGCAACAGAGGGAATTTGTGCAATGACAGATCAGGTCAAGGATCATCTCATGACAAAGGGGGCGCAGATCCCGGTTGTGGCGGATTGCGATGTGGTGGTGATCGGTGCGGGCCCGGCGGGCCTTTCGGCAGCAGTTTCTGCGGCGCGCAATGGTTGCAAGGTGGTTCTGGTGGAACGCTATCACCATCTGGGGGGCATGGCTTCCGGCGGGATGGTCCTGGTTCTGGATGATATGGTGAATGCCGGAACCGAGATCGTCACCACCGGGATTGTTACGGAATTCGTGGAACGGATGGAACAGCAGGATGGAGCCGTCTATCCACCACCCGAGGATTGCCAGACCAACTGGGAGATGTGGCAGAAATGGTCCCGCTGGGGCTGTATCGATTTCCACAAGACCGGCATGCCGCAGCCGATCATCCATGCCGTCGCCTTTGACCCGGATTGCTGGAAACGGGTCAGCCTGGATCTGGTGCGCGAAAATGGCATCGCGCTGCGCACCCATTCATGGTTTTCCGAAGCCATGATCGAGGATGGCCGCGTGACGGGCGTGATCTGCCAAACCAAGGTTGGCCGTCAGGCAATCCGTGCAAAGATGGTCATCGATGCAAGCGGTGATCTGGATGTTGCGGCCTCGGCCGGGGCCTCCTTCACCATGGGGCAGTATATCGTCACCACCGTTTTCCGGCTTTGCGATGTCGATACCGCCAAGGCGGAAGCCTATGAATATGCCAATCCGGAGGCCTATAAGGCCCTTGACCGACAGGCGCGGCGCGCAATCGGCGGGGCCTGGGGGATGTGGTGGCTCAAGACACCGCTGCCGGGGATCATCTGGTGCAATTGTCCCCATATGCCCGGCTATGACGGGCTGACCCCCGAGGATATGGTCACCGCCGAATATGAAGGGCGCGACCGGATGATGAAGCTTCTGGCCTTCGCACGCGAAAACCTGCCCGGATTCGAAAATGCCAAGATGCTGGGTGCGGCGGAACAGATGGGCATCCGCCAGACCCGGCTCTTGCAGGGGGAATATGTCGTAACCAAGGAAGATGTGGCCAAGCGCCGTCATTTTGCCGATAGCGTCTGTCGGGGCCGGGATTACTACACCCCCTATCGTGCCCTGCTGCCCAAGGGGATCGATAACCTGATTGTCGCGGGGCGGCATTATTCCGTTGATAGCGATGCACAGAAACTTTCACGCGAAATCCCGCCCTGCATGGCGCAGGGCGAGGCGGCAGGTATTGCCGCAGCCCAGGGGGTACAATCAGGGCAGGCGCTGCGCGATCTCGATGTGAAGGCAATACAGAAACAGATGCGCGCTCAGGGCGCGGATCCAGGGGATATCCCTTCGACCAATGCACTGGTCGAAACCCCGATTGAAGCATGAGGCAGACATGAAAGAAACTCTTCCCCTTTCCGGTATCCGGGTGATCGATTTCACCCAGGTGATGATGGGCCCCTGTGCAACACAGATGCTGGCCGATCTGGGCGCCGATGTCATCAAGATCGAACGCCCCGGCGCGGGTGACCTTTCGCGCAATTTCTTTGGTGAAAGCTCTGAAGTGGCGATGAACAACGTCGTTTTTGCCTCGCTCAACCGCAACAAGCGTTCGGTGGAACTGGATACGAAATCCGCCTCCGGGAAAGAGGCGGTCATGACGATGGTGCGGCAGGCGGATGTCGTTGTGGACAATTTTCGGGCCGGCGTGATGGAGCGGCTCGGTTTCGGTTATGCGGCACTCAACGCGATCAACCCGCGGATCATCTGTGCCTCCGGCACCGGCTTTGGGGAAACCGGCCCCTATGCCCACAAGGGCGGGCAGGATGTGCTTGCCCAGGCCATGACGGGGGTGATGGAAAAAACACAGGATCCGTCGATCCCGAAATCAATCTATCCCACCACGCTTTGCGACTACACTGCCGGGATGCATCTGGTACAGGGCATCATGGCCGCACTTCTGGCCCGTGAAAAGACGGGGCGGGGGCAGAAGGTCAATGTATCCCTGTATGATTCCATGATCGCCATGCAGATGCAGGAAGCCGCGCAATGGAGCAAGCATCGTGAAGTCCTGAACTGGGCCGCGATGCCCCTGACCGGGGTTTTCGATACGACCGATGGCGCGCTGGTGGTTGTCGGGGCGTTCAAGGCCAATCCGTTACGCGATATCTGCACTGCCCTGGGGATCAAGGATCTGTCGCCGGACTATCCCGATCTGGCCAGTCAGCGCAAACACAAACCCTTCATTCAGGATGTTTTCCGGAAAAATTTCGCAACGAACTCAACCGCGCATTGGCTGGAACGCCTGGAGGCGCAGGATCTCCTTTGTGCACCGGTTCGCGCCCTTGGCGAGGCGCTGGACGATCCGCAAACCGCAATCAACGATATGCTGGTTGAAATGGATCATCCGCTTCTGGGTCCGGTACAGCTTGTTGCCTCACCCGTCCATATGAGCGATGCGCCTGTCCGTCTGCGTCATTTACCGCCGCGCCTGGGGGAACATACCGATGAGGTGCTGCGCGAATTCGGCATCCTGCCCGCATCGAAACAGGCAGCACTATGAGTGTCCTTTACCGGACAGAGGGTGGCGTTGCCCGTGTGACCATTGATCGGCCGGATCGGATGAATGCCGTCGATGCCGCAACCACTGCGGAACTTGAACGAATCTGGACCGATATCGAGGCGCGCGCAGATATCCGTTGTGTCGTGCTGACCGGTTCAGGCGACAGGGCATTTTCCGCCGGTGCGGACATGAAATCGACAGGGGGCAAATCCGGGCTGGCCTATTGGGCCGGGATAAACCCCAACGGATTTGGCGGGATTGCAATGCGCCCCAGCCTGCAGGTCCCCGTTATTGCCCGGGTCAATGGCCTTGCGCTTGGCGGCGGAATGGAGATGGTACTGGGCGCCGATATCGTGATTGCCGCCAGCACTGCGCGTTTCGGCCTGACCGAGGCACGGGTCGGGCGCATGCCGCTTGAAGGCGGCATGGTTGCGCTGCAACGCAGGATCCCGCGCAACATTGCCAACGGGTTGATGATGACAGGCAGGATGATCCCCGCCGAGGAAGCGGCGCGCTGGGGGCTGGTCAATGCCGTGGTTCCACCCGAACAACTGGATGAGGAGGTCGAGAACTGGCTATCCGACATCCTGGCATGTGCCCCGCTTTCCGTTCGTGCAATCAAGGCAACGGTGGCGCTGACGGAAGAGGTCGGCACCAGCGCAGCCTATGCGATGCAGACCCCCGCCCTGATTCGTGCCCTTGAATCGGAAGATGCCGAAGAAGGCGTCCGCGCCTTTGTCGAAAAGCGCGCGCCTGTCTGGAAAGGAAAGTAGCCCGCCCGTGACGCTCGTCATCAAAAGCGAATGTATCGATGTCAAGGACGGGATCTGTACCACGGTTTGTCCCGTCGACTGCATCTATGAAGGTGGAAGGATGTTCTATATCCATCCGACCGAATGCATCGAATGCGGCATGTGTGAAAGTATCTGCCCTGTCGATGCCATCCGATATGCCGATGAACTTGAACCCGATGAGGCCATCTTCGCCGAACATAACGCCGATGCCTTCCGCAACACCGCGGGGGAAATAGAGACACCCGGCGGCTGGTCGCGAAAACATTCCCCCATCAAGGACCCCCCCGCCATATCCGCCTGGCCGCCGGGAAACGACAGGGGCTGAGCCGGCCCCTGTCCAATTGCCTGAACGGGGTTTCCCATCCTCAGCCGCCTTCAGCAGCTGGTTCCCCTACCCGTCAAGCGCAAGGACCAGTTGCATGAAATCCTCACCCCGTTTTTCAAAATTGGGGTATTGGTCAAAAGAGGCTGCCGCAGGCGCAAGCAGCACCACATCCCCGACTTCGGCCTCTTCCCCCGCCCGGGCAACGGCACGTTCCATGGTTTCACAGATCTCATGCGGGTTCTCACCCAGTTGGAGCGCGAAATCCCGCCCGGAATGACCGATAAGATAGGTTTTCACCACCCCACCCAGATGTGGCAGCAAGGATGCAATCCCGCCCTCCTTGCCCAGCCCCCCGGCAATCCAGCGAATCTTCGGGAAAGCCTGAAGGGCCTTGGCGGCGGCATCCACATTGGTTGCCTTGCTGTCATTGACATAGCGCACCCCCCTGCATTCGCGCACCAATTGGCTGCGATGCGGCAAGCCGGCAAAGGAATGGAATGCCTCTTCAATCATGCGAGGCGCCAGTCCAAGGCTGCGCGACGCCGCATAGGCAGCACATGCATTCTGGTGGTTATGCGCGCCGGGCAGGCCGGCCACCTTGCGCAGATCGATCGAGGCAATCTGCCGGCCCTTGCGCCATTCCGTCAGAAACCCCTTTCGCGCAAAGACCGCCCAACCGAAACCTTCAAGCTTCCGCCCCGAGGAGATCCGGATCACCCTGTCATCCTCACCCCCTTGCCCGATCTGATCGGCAAGAAACGTACCTTCCGTTTCATCCACCCCGATGATGGCACGATCCGGTGCACCTTCGGAAAAAAGTCGCCGTTTTGCCGCGAAATACCCACCCGGCCCGCCATGACGGTCCAGGTGATCAGGGGAAAGATTGGTAAAGACCGCAATATCGGGCGTCAGCGCGCGGGCCAGTTCCGTCTGGTATGAGGAAAGTTCCAGCACCACCACCGCACCATCCCGGGGTGGTTCAAGGTCAAGCACCCCCCGCCCGATATTTCCCGCCATCTGGCAGGGTCGTCCCGCTGCATCAAGGATATGATGCAACAGCGCCGTCACGGTGGATTTGCCGTTTGACCCGGTCACGGCGACAACCCGCGGCGTCACATCCAGATCATTCCAATCGCGTGTGGCGAAGGATCGAAAGAAAAGCCCGATATCATTGTCCACCGGGATCCCCGTTTCCATCGCACGCGCGACGGCCGGATTGGGTGCAGGGTAAAGATGCGGGATACCGGGCGACACGATCAGCGCCGCCACCCCGTCAAACGCCCCCTGCCGCATCGGGTCATGAAGCGTCAGGCCACCGGCTTGCGCAGCCTCCCTCGCCTCGGCGCTGTCATCCCAGCACAGCGCCTCCGCCCCCCCCGCCATCAGGGCCCGTGCCGCGCTCAACCCCGAACGCCCCAGACCCAGCACCACCACTTTTCGCCTGTCATATCCCTGAACCGGAATCATCCCGCGTCCCCATCTCAACAATCTGCGAGGATGAAGAAAGAGCCGGAGAGGCGCAAGACGGCTGCAAGGCCACCCCATGGAAAAACCCGATATCGCGCGCCATCCGCCAGAAAGCACATATCCTTTGGTCGATATGCCCCTTACGCGACAAAAAACTTTGTGATTAACTTTGTATCAATACATTTCATTGCCAATACGGTTCCATAACGCAACAGAACAAGCGACGGTCCGACGGTCAGCATGCAAACTGATACCAACATGAAAGGCGGCATTTCCGGCAGGACGGGTAAGTTTCCGGGTGGGACCATGGTATTGACGCTCAACGGTCCCGTCGCAATCGAGGCCCTCCGGCCCAAAGACCGGATCATAACCCGCTCCGGCGCGCGGGAGGTCCGGGCAATCCGGCGCGAAACGGATTGCCCGCCGCCGATGGTGCGTGTTGCCGCCTCGGCCCTCGGACTTGAACTACTGGCCCAGGACATCCTGCTGCCCGTTTCACAGACGATCCTGTTTCGTGACTGGCGGGCGAAGGCCCTGCGCGGGGTTCCGGCCGCCGCCATCCCTGCGGGGGAATTGATCGATGGTGAATATATCCGCCCGGAACCACAAGGCGAACCGGATCTCTATCAACTGGAATTCGATATGCCCGAAGTGATCTATGCCCATGGGTTGGAATTGCCCTGCGCCTGATCCGTCCCTACAGGACCAGCTTGCGAAACACGCCCGGCAGGGCTTCCGGCAGATCTTCGGCAATCAGGCCGGGGCCGAATGCGCGCGCGCATTCGGCATGGAGCCAGACAGCCATGCCTGCCGCCTCGAACGGCGCCCATCCGCGGGCAAGAAGCCCGGTGATGAAACCGGCCAGCACATCGCCCGACCCTGCCGTGGCAAGCCAGGGCGCGGCCTGCGCGCTGCGGGCACGGTTCAGCCCGCAGCGCCCCGAAGGATCGGCGATCAGTGTTTCCGCACCCTTGAGAACCACGACACAACCTGCCTCTGCCGCCGCGGCCCTGACAATATCGGCCCGCTGTTCCGGGCTGGACTCCCCCATTTCCAGATCGGTTGAAAGTCCCGGGAAAAGCCGCGCAAATTCCCCGCCATGCGGGCTGAGGATGCAGCCGGCATGCAACATCCGGAAAGCGGCCCTATCGCGCGCAAGCAGCGTCAGTGCATCGGCATCAAGAACAGCGGACTTGCCGCTGGCAAGTACCATCTGAAGGTTGGTACGCGCACCCGCCCCCAGCCCCATTCCGGGGCCAAGGCAGAACGCGTTCACCCGGTCATCCTCCAGCAAGGCTGCAAGCCCGCGCGCATCCCCCGCTACACGGATCATGATAGCATCCAGCCGCGCGGCGTTTTCCGGCAAGGCCGCAGGCGGACAGACCAGTGTCACCAGCCCTGCCCCGATCCGCAAGGCACCACGCGCCGCAAGCCGTGCCGCACCCCCACGACCGGGCCCGCCGGACAGTACCAGCGCATGGCCATGGGAATATTTATGCGCATCTATATCCTTGCGCAGCGCCGCAAATTCAGCCTCGCCCGGCGCAATGATCTGTGGATCCCGCCCCATCACAACCGTATCCCGCCCGGCAGGCCAATTTCGACCAGGAAAATCCGCTTATCGCCCCAAACCATCCGCCCTGCGCCGCCAGGATCGCATTGCATAATCTCCTGCGGCTTGATGGCGCGGATTTGGGCAGAAACCACAAACTCGATCATTTCGATACCATTCCAGTTCACATAGTGATCAATGCATGGGCTTGTTGTCTATTTTTTAGGCATATCCCAAGAAACCGCCCAGTCAGGCCATGCGCTCAAACCCTATCCGATTGTCCCGTCAGACTGAAAGTGGTCACTGACCAAAGACAGATTTCTGACAGGAAGAGAGTCGGCCATGAAGAAGATTGAAGCGATCATCAAACCTTTCAAGCTCGACGAGGTGAAGGAGGCGCTTCAGGATGTCGGGATTCAAGGGCTTTCGGTAACGGAGGTCAAGGGATTCGGACGCCAGAAAGGCCATACCGAACTTTATCGCGGCGCTGAATATGTGGTCGATTTCCTGCCAAAGGTGAAGGTTGAACTGGTCATCGCGGATGACATGGTCGAAGCCGCGCTGGAGGCCATCGTCTCCGCCGCGCGAACCGACAAGATCGGTGATGGCAAGATTTTCATCTCCTCCGTCGAACAGGCAATCCGCATCCGCACCGGCGAAACCGGTGAGGATGCGCTCTGACAACCGCCGCATGTCGGCCCCCGAAATTCAAGCAGAGAGGAAAGTTACTTCATGAGCACGGTTAAGGACGCCCTCGCGCTGATCAAGGAAGAGGAAGTCGCCTATGTCGATGTTCGCTTCACCGACCCGCGCGGCAAGCTGCAGCATGTGACACTGGATGTCGATCTGGTTGACGAGGACTTCTTCGAGGAAGGCTTCATGTTCGACGGATCCTCCATCGCGGGCTGGAAGTCGATCGACCAGTCCGACATGAAACTGGTTCCGGATCCGGCCTCCATCTATATCGACCCTTTCTATGCGGAAAAGACGCTTTGCGTGCATTGCAACGTGGTTGAACCCGATACCGGAGAGGCCTATTCCCGCGACCCGCGCGGCACCGCAACCAAGGCGGAAGCCTATCTCAAGGCCTCCGGTATCGGTGATGCGGCCTATTTCGGGCCGGAAGCGGAATTCTTCCTCTTCGATGATGTTCGCTATTCGGTGCAGCCGTCCAAGGTGGGCTATGAGATCGATGCCGAAGCCGCCGCCTGGAATACGGATGCGGAATTCGAAACCGGCAATCTGGGCCATCGCGCCGGCCACAAGGGTGGCTATTTCCCGGTGAACCCGATCGATGATTCCCAGGATATCCGGGGCGAGATGCTGTCGACCATGAAACGGATGGGCATGAAGGTGGACAAGCACCACCATGAAGTGGCCTCCTGTCAGCATGAACTCGGCCTGATTTTCGGCGGTCTTACCGAGCAGGCCGACAATCTGCAAAAATACAAATACGTCATCCACAATGTGGCCCACGCCTATGGCAAGACGGCAACCTTCATGCCCAAGCCCATGAAGGACGACAACGGATCCGGCATGCATGTGAACATGTCGATCTGGAAAGATGGCAAGCCGCTTTTTGCGGGCGACAAATATGCCGATCTCAGCCAGGAGGCCCTGTGGTTCATTGGCGGCGTTCTGAAACACGCAAAGGCCCTGAACGCCCTGACCAACCCTTCGACCAACAGCTACAAACGTCTGATCCCGGGCTTTGAGGCACCGGTTCTGCGGGCCTATTCGGCACGCAACCGGTCAGGCTGCGTTCGTATCCCATGGACGGAAAGCCCCAAGGCCAAGCGTGTCGAGGCGCGTTTCCCTGATCCTTCCGCAAACCCCTACCTGTGCTTTGCGGCACTGCTGATGGCAGGCCTTGACGGGATCAAGAACAAGATCGACCCTGGCCCTGCCTCGGACAAGGACCTTTACGATCTGCCCCCCGAGGAACTGGCCGCGATCCCGACTGTCTGCGGCAGCCTGCGCGAGGCCCTGGAGGCCCTGGAAGCCGATCACGAATTCCTGCTGGCCGGCGACGTCTTCACCAAGGACCAACTGGAAGGTTACATGGCGCTCAAGTGGGAAGAGGTTTACGCCTTTGAACACACGCCGCACCCGGTTGAATACCAACTCTATTATTCCTGCTGATCTCCTCCTCCCGATCACAGGAACAAAAAGGCCGCACCCGAACAGGGCGCGGCCTTCATGTTTTCCAATATATAGCCTGACGACTTTATTCTGATTATATGGCCAGGCTGTAACCTTCTGATTTTACGCCGATCAAGCCGCGCGTTCGGGGATCTCCATCCCCAGCCATTCGGTATAGAAGGCATCGATGTCCGGTTCAAAATCATGGATCACCGGGTACCATGGGGTCGGCGCCTCGACATCCAGCAGATCGCCGGAAAGCGGGCAGTAATATTCCCGGATCACCTGCCAGTTGGTACTGGGCGCCATAAGCCGGGGATAGATTTCCTCCATCTCCTTGGCGGTTTCGCGCACCCGCATCACCGCATGCAGTTTCCAGTTTTCCCTCCAGTCGCAGAATTCGTGACCCGCATGGGATTTGACGACCCATTTCTTGTCCGATTTGCGCTGCACAATATACAGTTTCGGGCCGAGCGGCAGGATGATCCTGTCATCCCACGGCACCTGTTCCTGCAGGATTTCGAGATACATCCCGAACCGTTCCCGGTCCTTCGGCGTCGAGAGCATGGTATGCAGCGTATCACGATCAATCGCGCCATCAACCAGGTCTTTGATCTTTGCTTTCGTATAGGCCATGGTTCTTCTCCTGTTATCTGAACGGACGCCGCGCGGGGGAGGAACGCGGCGCCCGGTGGGGATCATTCCTCAACGAATTTGACGGTTTTCACGTCGGGCAATTCGGAAAGGTCCATCGAATATTCACGGCCGTAGGAGGGGATCGGCAAATCGGCCTCCATCAGTTGCCAATCGATGGGCAGATCCCAGAACTTGCGGAAGCCCTCTTCCCAGCGCGGCCCCAGCTTGAAGCTGGCGGCGTACATCTGTTGGACATGAACGCCAGCGTCTTTCGCAAGGATGCGTTCGCGTTCCTGGGCCATCCATTCCCTAGTCGGCACGGCCTTAGCCAGCCGTTCCTTGCGGATCTTCGCGCGCAGGCTTGCCGTCATGGCCTCATCGGCCTCAAACAGGTCATCCTTGCCCTTTTTCAGGGCCACGCCATAGACCGAGGCCGCGAAACGTTCCAACAGATAGCCGCCATTGACATCCTCGGCCACGCGGGCGGGTTCACGGTCCAGAGGATCGCCGAAACCAGGGCCACCCCGCATGTAGTTCAGGTAAAGGTCATGGTCCTTGAACATCTCTTCGGTGGTGATCGCCTGCTTGTCCCGCTTGATCCCATCCGGGTTCACCAAGGCGTCGAATGTCGGGTTTTGCGGGTCGGTATCGCCGCCACAAGGGATCTCGCCACCGTTCTGGATAGCCTCTTCCAGCCCGGTGTCATGCGCCGCAAAGCGATAACCCGAGGCCGCCGGGTAGCCGCCCATCAGCCCCCAATCGGAACTGATATGGCCGTTGCCCATGAAGAACATCGTCCAGTCCTTGGCGTTCCAGACCATACGCAGCGATTCAAAGCCGCAACCGCCGCGATATTTGCCCGCGCCGCCCGAGCTGGCCTTGATCTGGCGACCCAGATAGACCAGCGGCTCCGCCAGCTCCCAGATCTCCATATCGCCCATGTCGCCTTCCGGGTTCCAGATGGCGGCGGCATGGCTGATGCCGTCATTGATGGCGCTGGCGCCGACGCCGTTGGCCGCGCATTCGAACGAGTTCACCGCATGGATTTCGTCATACTGATTGAATCCGCCGCCCTGAAGCCAGTTCGAAGTATTGGCGTTGCCCGCATTGACCTCTTCCAGATAGCCGCGACCGAAATAGGACCGTGACAAACCGCGCCACAGCGCCGTCCAGGAACTGACAAGAAAATGCCAGCTATAGGCAAAGGCCACACGGCGGTCATCCGGGTTCATCCAGGTGCCTTTCGGCAGGCGGAACTCGGTACCATAGGCGGCGCCGTCATTGATCATCTCGGTCGGGATCAGCGTCTGGGTCATCATCACCCAGATCCCCGAGGTAAAACTGACCGAATGGGCGTTATAGGTGTGCCAGCCCCATCGGCTCGATCCCTCGAAATCCAGCCGCCAGGTGCCATCCGGGCGGATGGTCATCTCGGACGGCGTATGCATGATCGTGTCGACCTTGGCGAAATCTGAGGGCACGCGCACGTCTTCGTGGGCGTAGGGCACATCGACAAAACCGACCTGACGATAGGTGCCGGGGATGGTCATCGCCTTGATGCGGTTCTGCAAACCAACGCGGCCATGTTCAACCGCCTCATAGGCGAATTTCCAATCGGCATCGATTCCTTCCTCGGCGATCACCTCCTCGACCAGCTTGCGGATCATGTGACAACCGGCGACGCGAGTGCGTTCGTCCAGCATCCAGTAGCGGGTGGTCCGCACCGAGCGCTGCGATTCATGCAACCAGTCGCGGAACAGCTCGTCGTTCTCGCCCACCTTGCGGCAGGTGACGGAGTAGCCGTCGCCGAAACGCTGGACCTGTCCAGTAGTCATGCTGCCCGGACCCACGGCACCGGTGTCGATCACATGGGTCACGCCGCCGACCCAGCCGATCAGCGCGCCTTCGTGAAAGATTGGCACAATGGTGTGGATGTCGCAGGGATGGACATTCCCGATCAGTGAATCGTTGTTGCAGAAGATATCCCTGTCCCTGATGCCGGGGTTCCCCTCCCAGTCGTTCTCGATCATGTATTTGATCGCCGCGCCCATGGTACCGACATGGATGATGATCCCGGTCGAGGTCAGGATACTGTCACCCGCAGCGTTATAGAGGGTAAAGCAAAGTTCGCCCTCCTGCTCAACAATCGGGGATGCGGCGATCTTCTTTGCGGTCTCGCGGGCATCAACGACGCCGGCCCGCAGGCGCGAGAACAGCTTGTTGTAAAGGATCGGGCTTTCCTTTTGCAGCGCCCGTTCCGTCAGGCCGGCATAATGGCCGGTGGCCTTGGTCTTTTCCATGATCTCGTCACGGTGCTGCTTCAGTGTCTGGCCACCGCGAACGATACCCTTGATTTCAGATTGCATATTCATGTCTTGTCTCCTTCCTTACCCGTCACACTTCCTTCAGGTGGAACAGGCGGTGACCATCCAGCCAGGTTTCAAAACCGCCCGGCACGACAAAGGTCGTGGCGTCGGATTCGATGACGGCGGGGCCGGTAATGCGATTGCCGGGCGACAGCTTTTCCATCTGATAAAGCTGTGCATCGACCCATTTGCCCTTGCGATAGAACTTGCGGGTACCAAGCCGCGCCTCCGCCGGCGGGGCTGCCTTGCCTTCGGCTTCCTTCGGGATCCTGGGTTTGGGGATCGGAACGGTGCCACGCATGATCGCGCCGGTAACCGAATAGCCCAATTCGGGCGAACGGGCAGAGGCAGCATAGACCCGCCCATAGGTATCGTTAAAGGTTTCGACCAGTTTGTCCCAATCGGCCGCAGTGCCGGCGGTCTTGATCGGGCTTTCGATTTCCAGATCATTCAGCTGACCGCGATACTGCATCCGATAGCCCGGCTGCAATTCGACCTGATTGCGCGTATAGCCGTTCAGTTCGAATTCCTCCAGCACCCGTTCGGCCAGTTCGCGCCAGGCATCGTTCAGGGTCTTTGCTTCCATCTCCTTTGCATCGTCTGATGCTTCCTCGGCAATATTCACATCAAGCGACTTGTCATAGCGGTATTCAAAATCCGCTGCGGCACAGCCGAAGGCCGAGAAACCGGCAGCCCAGGCAGGCACAATGACATCCTCAAATCCCAGACCTTCGGTATAACCGTAAGTATGAACCGGCCCTGCCCCGCCATAGGAAAAGCAGGTAAAGGAGGATGGCGAATAACCCTTGCCGGAAATCATCGAACGCAAGTAATCGCGCAAATCGCTGTCCAGCAATTCGATCACACCGGCTGCGGCTTCCTCGACCGTCAGGCCCAGCGGATCGGCGATTTGTTCCTTCATCGCATCATAGGCGCGCTGCCGGTCCAGTTTGACCTGACCGCCTAGGAAATTATCGGGATTCAGATAGCCAAGGATGACATGGCAGTCGGAAATCGTCACCGTGTCGATACCCGAATCCGCCCAGCACACGCCAACACGATAACCTGCCGAATCCGGCCCCAGCTTGATCGCCTTTGTATAGGGGTCAAGGCGGATGAAGCTGCCCGCACCGGCCCCTACCGAATCCAACCCGACCAGCGGCAGGGACAGCACCAGCCGCGCCATGTCGGGGTCGTTCTGGATGGTCAATTCGCCCTGGGTAATCAGCGCGACGTCAAACGATGTCCCGCCAATATCTGAACAGGCGATATTCTTGTAGCCCAGCACCTCGCCCAGATATTTGGCGCCAATCACCCCGCCAATCGGACCAGACACGATAGTCCGGGCCAGTTCCTTGGCCTTCCAGGAAATAGTGCCGCCATGCGTGGCCATCACCCGGAAATCAAATTTCGATCCGTTATCCTTGAAGGTCGATGAGATCTTCTTCAGTGTTTGCCGACTGGGCTCAGCCGCGAAGGCCTCCAGCACGGTGGTATTGGTGCGATGGGTTTCCTTACGCACCGGATAATAGTCGCAGGAGGCAAAAACCGGGATTTCCCTACCGGCTTTTGCAACCTCCTCGGTCACGATATCACGCACCCGGCGTTCATGTGCGGGATTCCTGTAGCTGTGCAGAAGCGAGATCACGATACCCTCAACATCCTGCGCAATCAGATCCTGCGCCGATTGCCGCGCGGTTTCCTCGCGCAGCGGAATGACCACGGTGCCGAACATGTCCACCCGCTCCATCACGCCGCGGGTCAGATGGCGCGGCACAAGGGGATCGTCGTAGTAATGGGTGTTCAGGTGGATGCGATCTTCATAGGCCATACCCAGATAGGCCTGACAGGCGCGGCCCATACGATGGAAATCCTCCATCCCGGCATTGACGATCAGCCCGGTTTTCAGCCCCTTGCGCTGCACCACACGGTTCAGCATCGCAGTGCCTGAATAGACCCCGGTCTGGATGGAGCCCAGTGCCTCTTCCAGCGACAGGCCCCAGTGCTCCAGCCCCTCACGGCTGGATTCGATCAGCCCGCGCGCTTCGTTATCCGGTGTCGATTGCGCCTTGCCAACCACGAATTCCCCATCGCTGTCGACAAAAAATGTATCGGTCATGGTTCCGCCCGCATCGATGCCAAGCACCTGCACGGTCCGGTCGTTCTTTCTGTCCAATGGCATGGTTGTTCCTCCCATTCCTGGTGCCACCCGGAATGGTGGCACCGGAACAGGTTGTCGCAGGCTATGGTCGAATCACTGTCCGATATTCACGCGGTCTGACGGACATGCTGCGGACGCAAAAACCCAGTGCTGAGGATGCCGAAACCCTGCGCAGATGCCACCCGCGCATGACAGGGCATGCCTGCTGGCCGATCAGCCTTTCCGCGCGCGCGAAATACCGTAGGCGTCCAGTTTCAGATACAGGGTGGATCGGGCAATCCCCAAACGCCGGGCTACCCGAGTCAGGTTACCCCCCTCGCGTTCGATTGCCTCAACAATCTCGGCATGTTCCAGATCGCGCAATGTTTCGCCACCTTCCGGGCGCGCAGGCCGGCGGATCTCGGCAGGCAGCGCCTTTTCATCGATCAGACCGCTCATCGACAACGCATCGAGCGAAGAAATCAGGTTGCCCATCTCACGCAGGTTCCCGGGCCATGAATAGGCGTTAAGCACCGCTATCGCGCCCGAGGTGAAATTCAGTTCACGCCCCCCCAAGGCGGCGTGACTGCGCACCAATGAACGCAACGATGGCGCGATCTCATCACTGCGTTCACGCAGGGCCGGAATGTGCAGCCGGGCACCGGCAATGTGATAGTACAGATCGCTGCGAAACTGCCCTGCCCGCATTGCCGTCATAAGCGACCGCACCGACAGGGCCACGATCCGGATGCCCGCCTCACTGGCCTGTTCGACCAGCGTCAGCAGCAATCGTTGCGCCTCGGGCGGTGTCGCGCCGGGGCCATTGAGGCAGAGCGTTCCGGGCTGCGAGGCAAGGCCACGCCGGGCGATACCTGCCAGTTCCTCACGCAGCCCTTCAATGGTCAGAAGCGAACAGTCGAGCAGGTCGAAATCACCCCCGGACTGGGCACTGGCACGATGGATTGCCCGGGCCAGATAGGTCTTGCCGGTGCCGGCCTCTCCTTCGATCAGGATCGGAATCCGGGTTTGCGCCAGACGCTGCGCCTGGACGCAAAGCGCACCAGTCACGGCACCGATCCGGCCAATCTGCCCAAGTTCAGCCTCAGGTGTCGTGGTGCCATGGCGCGGACGGCGCAATGACAGCATGACCCCGATGGCCTCACCATCTTTTGAGACGACCTCCATCTCGGTATTGGGCAGGCAGCCGTCAAGTGCTTCGGCAATGGCCTCGGGCCGCTGATCAATCAGGTGCGGCACCCGCCCGCGCAACTGGCTGAGCGCCTCATCATCGTCGCAGAACCGGGTGAAATCGGGCGAAGACAGCACATCCGCCCCGCTGCGATCCATGACCAGAACCGGTTCCGCCCCGCGGCGCAGACTGGACATCTGCAACCGTTCCATCAGCGTTTCGCGTTCGCGCGCCAACAGGCGGGTCAGATCCGATTCGACCTGTGCGGCCAGGGCGGAGGACAGGGCGGCCGCACTGGCCTGCCTGAGCCCGCTTGGCCAGGAAATATCCAGCACACCCAGCAATTCACCCGTTGCCGGATCGGCGATCGGTGTGGCTGCGCAGCTCCACCGCTGGATTTCCTCACAGAAATGTTCCGCCGCCGTAATGACCACGGGGCTATGCAGGTGGATGGCGGTGCCGATGGCATTGGTGCCAATGGCTTCCTCGCTCCAGTTGCCGCCCAGATGCAGGTGATTTTCACGGCCGCGATTCAGCGTATCGGTATCTCCGACCGCGTCCAGAACAACGCCGCTGCTGTCGCATAGCAGTAAAATATTGCTGCTGTCATCCAGCAATACACCGGCACGCTGCAATGCGGATTTTGCACTGTTGCGCAGTCTTCGTGCCTGCGCCTGCTGGGTCAGCAACGCCTGATCCTCAAGCAACGGCGCCTGTTTCAGGCTTCGCAAACCGCGCCTTATGCAACGCTGCCAGCTGCCCAGTATCTCACGCCGTATATTGACCGGCGCGCGACCCGAAACCACATAGGCTTCCCAGTCATCCTTGGTAACGGTGTGAGACACGTCGATCTCCTCCCCGGACCTATGACGAACACCCCTCCACCGGACGGTCAATCATCCGCGCCTCGGGCTTGTGCGGTCTGCATCGCCAACGCGGCTTTGCGTGGATTATAACTCAAGCGGAGTATCGAGTCTGTCCGATTTTCGGACGATTGGGCAGCAGAGCGTCAAGCCACCCGGCTATTCTGGTAGAATGCACAACAACAGCACGACGCCGGGCGGGTCGATTTCTGAAAGGTCACTTTTGGGGGCCGGCAATGGAAAAGGCCGCTCCTTGCGGGTCCGCCGCGACGGCAATATAGGCCGGCCCCGGCACCTCGATCGGGCCCATATGGACCTGCCCGCCAGCAGTCTTTATCGCATCAACCCTGGCAGCGACGCTGCCCTTTACGCCAAAATAGGGCAGCCAAGCGGGAGTGGGAGAATTCTCTTGCGGTTGAATCGCGCCGATATCCACACCATTGCGGCGGATCAGTTGGTAGATACCACTGCCACCCATATCCATCGCCTCACCCTTGGTCCATCCGAACAGCCCGGAATAGAAGGCAAAGCCACCCTCCGGATCCGGGGTCATCAGTTCATGCCAATTGCCGTGACCGGCCTTGCTCTGGTCAAACGCGCCCTGACCGGCCTCTGCCTTGGTGCGGTCGGCCGCACCCATCTGGCTCATGTCCAACTGGAGGATGCCGAAGACCGCGCCTTGTGGATCCTGTGTCACGGCAAAATGGCCAGTGCCGGGAATGTTGGTTGGCTGCTTGAAGATCTTACCGCCCGCCACCCTGATATCCGTGGCGGCCTTGTCGCAATCATCGACCGCGAAATAGGTCAGCCAGTTTGGAGGCGGATTTCCTTCCTGAGCCGTCGAAGGCATCATGCCCGCAACCACCTCACCCCCGGCTGATGCCAGCAGATAGCGGGAACCCGGCATGTCGCTATCCTGCACATCCCAGTCAAGGACGGCAGCATAGAACGCCCTTGCATTGTCCAGATCGCTGGTGCCCAGTTCGTACCAGCAAGGGTTTCCGTGAAAGTTCATCCTGTTCTCCCAATTGGTGGTTATGCGGATTGGTATATCCTTTGGCGAAGCCCATCATTGCACTTGAAGTATGAAAAAACAACTTATAGAATGAAAATATGACTGAACAAGGCGGAAAACCTCCCATCCGTTATGACGAAGGCTGTCTGGCCGCCCATGCGCTGAACCTGATTGGGGATCGTTGGGCGCTGTTGGTGGTGCGCGAATTGATGTTCACGCCAAAGCGGTTCCAGATGATCCGGGCGGGACTGCCCGGCATCACAGCCAGCGTGCTGACCGGTCGACTGGCGCAACTCGCAAAGGCGGGCGTCGTCGATCATGATGACAGGTTGGGCCTTTATGCATTGACCGATGCCGGGCGTGGGCTGCTACCGGTGCTGGAGTCGCTCTGTCACTGGGCGCTGATGGTGCCGGGGCACGATCCCACGCGGTTCATCAGCCCCTCGGCCCTGATGATCTCGATGGGGGTGAACCTGATGCGGGACCGGGCCGAGGGGCATGAGGCGCGGGCCGGGTTTGATTTCGACAGTGAGGCGTTTGAGATGCGGCTGATGAGCGGCACAATCTGCACCATTGCCGTCAGGCAGCCCGATACGCCTTTTACCCTGTCGGGAAACGGCAATACGCTGGCAATGGCAATCTATGGCACAACGCCCCTGCAGATGCTGGTCGCCAATGGCCTCATTGGCATGGATGGCGACATTGCCACCGCGCAGGATTTTGTCGATCTGTTCAGGCTGGGGGTGCAGCCCTGAAGGCTTTCCTCACCGCAAAAGAATCGCAAATACCGGCACACCAACAAGCGCGGTAACAACCCCAAAAGCCGCCGCAAGCGAAAACCACGACCACATAGCCATGCCATCGACGTTCCGACAGCTTTGTTACTGTATTCGCGCATTTTTTGGTCCGGACCACCCGGAACTGCCCGAGAAATGATCATATCACGGACCGTCGCCACTACGTCAGGGCATTGGCTTGAGCGTCATTTCCCGGCGAACTACGGTTGATCCTGATCGACCAACAATGACGTTGACCCGATTTCCCTGAATGAACAGGGGCCCGCCCGAGCAACGCCGCTCGACCGCAATTCGCCTTTGGCGAAGCGCTGTCAGTGGCGGTTTGTTTTGGAGCCTCTGAACAGGGATCTTCAGGATGACGCAGAAACTCGTCGTGATCGGCGCCGGCATGGCTTCGGGCCGTTTTCTGGAACATCTGACCGACAGTAATCCGGACGCATATTCCATCACGCTGTTCAATGCCGAGCCGCGCGGAAATTACGACCGTCTGTCGCTGTCCCCGGTATTGTCCGGCAAGAAGAGCCACGAAGAGATCATCACCCATGACGACGGTTGGTATGAGGCGCGCGGGATCGACTGCCGCTTCGGTGAAAGCGTGGTGAAGATCGACCGTTACGAAAAGACCGTCTATTCGAATGTCGGCAGCGAACCCTATGACAAGCTGGTCATTGCCACGGGTTCTGCGCCTTTCATTATCCCCATCGCCGGCAGCGATCTGCCCGGCGTCATGACCTTCCGCGATCTCGATGATGTAAAGGCCATGACGGCGGCGGCCACGAAGGGCGGCCATGCGGTGGTGATCGGCGGCGGTCTACTGGGACTGGAGGCCGCGGCAGGCCTCAGGGCGCTGGGGATGGAGGTGGCCATCATCCACCTGATGGACCATCTGATGGAACGTCAGCTTGACCCCTCCGCCGGGCAGCTCTTGCAGGAAGATCTGGAAAGCAGGGGCATCCACGTTCACTGCGGGGCCGTCACCCGGGCGATCCTCGGCCAGGATCGGCCAGAGGCGGTGTTGCTGGAGAACGGCGTGGCTTATCCCGCCGATCTGGTCTGCATGGCAGTGGGCATCCGCCCCGAAACCCTCATCGCGACGGACGCGGGTATCGAGGTTGGGCGCGGCATCGTCGTCGATGACGCGATGCGCAGTTCGGATCCGGATATCTTTGCGCTTGGCGAATGCGTGGAGCATGACGGCCGCTTGTTCGGCCTCGTCGCGCCGCTTTACTATCAGGCGAAAGTGCTGGCGAAAACCCTCCTCGGTGAGAAGGCCGCCTTCCGGCCGGCCGCCGCCGAGATCAGGTTGCAGGTGACGGGCTGCGATCTCTATTCCGCCGGTGATTTTTCCGACAAGCCCGGGCGCGAGGATATCGTCTATCGCGATCCGGACAGGGGCATCTACAAGCGGCTGATGCTTGAGGGTGATCACCTCGTTGGCGCGGTGATGTAGGCGCAACGCCTTGTCCTGTCTGGGTCGGAAACACCCGGAACGACACAGGACAGCCATGCCAGAACCAGATCGTATCATCCGCCTGACCACCGTGCTTGCCCGCACCGGGCTGTCGCGCTCGACCATCTATCGCAAGATTGCCGAGGGCACGTTTCCGGCCCAGCTACGGATCAGCGTCCATGGCGCAGGCTGGCGGGAATCCGACCTCAACCGCTGGATCGCCGATCCGGTCAGGTGGCGGCCAGAGGAAGAGGCCGAAGATGGCCGGTGACAGAGAGGCGACTGGCGAGAGCCGGGCTGCGAATAACAACCATCCGCCCGGCGGGCAGGAAGTCGATGCCGATGCCACCAAACGCTTGGACGCCGTGGTCCTGACCATCGCCCGCCTTATTGGCAGGCGCATGGCGCGCGAGGACTTCGAGGCATTGCAAGCCGCAAATGATAATACGCCACCCGAAGCAGGTAGTGATGATCGGACGTGATGTGCATAATATTGACATCTTATGAGATGTCTATAAATTATCTCCCATGAG
>JBKEDF010000088.1:0-12255 GCA_047975325.1 Pseudorhodobacter sp.
ACGCGATCTACGAACATTGCCTGCCCTTCAATGTCGCGCGCGCCTATGACGAAGCCCGCGGCATCGACACACCCCGCATCTGGACCGCAAAACGCGACAGGAAAATGTGGGACGAACTCCAGAAATAAAATTATTGTCGGAAGCCCCGTAGGGCTTGCGTCATCATCGCCGCAGGTTTCCACTGCACCCCAAAACCGGTTTCAATTGCAATTAGCTGGACAAGGGCCCGCCCTTCATGTTTGAAACGGCCAGCTTCGGGCGTCCGGCACCGCCCATGGCCAGAAGGATACGATCACCGCAGGATCGCGACGATATATGTAATGGCAGAATGCCAGGGGAGAAATGGTGAAGCTTTTCAGTTACTGGCGTTCAACAACGTCCTATCGGGTCAGGATCGCGCTCAATCTCAAGGGGTTGCGCTATGAGGTGGCTCCGATAGATCTTGTTGCCGGTGAACAGCACGGGGGGGATTATACCGCGCTCAATCCGGTTGGGGGCGTGCCGACGCTGATCCTGTCCGATGGTACGGCCCTGAGCCAGTCAATGGCGATCCTTGACTATCTCGACGCGACATATCCCGATCCCGCGCTGTTGCCACGGGATCCGCTGGCGGCTGCGCAGGTTCGCGCGGCGGCAATGGTGATTGCCTGCGATATTCATCCGGTCAACAACCTCAAGGTGGGGGCGCGGCTCAGGGAAATGGGCCATGATCAGGCCGAGGTCGTGGCCTGGATGAATGATTGGATGAGACAGGGACTGACCGCCTTCGCAAGGTTGATCCGGCCTGATACCCCCTATTGTTTTGGCGACCGGCCCGGCCTCGCTGAT
Organism: Pseudorhodobacter sp.; assembly: GCA_047975325.1. Taxonomy (GTDB): domain Bacteria; phylum Pseudomonadota; class Alphaproteobacteria; order Rhodobacterales; family Rhodobacteraceae; genus JBKEDF01. Next base: position 829 of record JBKEDF010000088.1, read on the forward strand.
CTTTGCCTGATCCCACAGCTTTACAATGCTCATCGCTGGGGCACCGATCTGGGTGGCCTTGTCCGCCTGACCGATATTGAAACCCGTTGCCTTGATCTGCCCGCCTTCGCGGCGGCGCGCCCCGAGGCCCAACCCGACACCACCTGAAGGAAATGGATATGACCACCCGCCAGCAAAGCTGGGTCGAAAGCGCCAACAATGCCAAGACCGATTTTCCGCTCAACAATCTGCCTTATGGGGTCTTTTCCACAGGTGATGGTACCCCCCGGATGGGGGTGGCAATTGGTGACATGATCCTTGATCTGGCAGCACTGGAAGCTGTGAACCTGCTTGATTTCGGCGGCACGCTCGGCCGGGGTGACTGGTGTTTCTTCATGGGGCTGGGCCAGGGGGAATGGGTCCGGCTTAGGGCCGAACTGACAGCACTTCTGGCCGCAGGATCCGGGGCGGAGGCCACAATCCGGCCGTATCTGGTGGCGCAGGATGCGGTGCGGATGCACATGCCTTTCCGCGTCAGCGAGTATACCGATTTCTATGCCTCCCGGCATCACGCCTTCAATGTGGGCAGCATGTTCCGGGATCCGCAAAATGCCCTGCCGCCGAACTGGCTGCATATTCCCATTGGTTACAATGGCCGGGCCTCTTCGGTCGTTGTGTCGGGGACGGAGGTGATCCGGCCCAATGGGCAACTGAAGGGGCCGCAGGATGATGCACCGCGTTTTGGTCCCTCGGCACGCTTCGATATCGAACTGGAAATGGGCGCAATTGTCGGACATGCGTCATCCGGGCAAATTTCCGTGGCAGAAGCCAATGACAATATCTTTGGCTATGTATTGCTGAATGACTGGTCGGCGCGCGATATTCAGGCTTGGGAATATCAACCATTGGGTCCGTTTCAGTCCAAGGCCACCGCGACCACGATTTCCCCCTGGATCGTCACGGCTGCCGCGCTGGAGCCCTTTCGCTGCGAAGGCCCGGCACGTGAAAAACCCCTCCTGCCCTACCTGGAGGAGCCGGGACCGATGCTTTATGATATTGCCCTTGAAATCGGTATGACACCCGAAGGCGGCGATGAAACTGTCATCTCCCGCACCAATTACAGGGAAATGTACTATTCCGCTGCACAGCAACTCGCCCATCATACCACATCGGGTTGCGCGATGCGGGTCGGTGACTTGCTGGGTTCCGGCACGATTTCGGGGCCTGAACGCGAAAATCGCGGATCGCTTCTGGAATTGAGCTGGGGTGGCAAGGAGCCGCTGACACTTGATAGCGGGGAAACCCGCAGTTTCATTGAAGATGGTGACACATTGACCCTGCGTGGCGGCGCTGTCGGGGCCGATTACCGCATCGGATTTGGTGCAAGTATTGGCAAGGTCCTGCCTGCCAGGAAAGCCCGATAGCCGTCGATCGCCCCTGGCATCAGCCCGGCCTCGCCTGTCGGGGCCGGATCCTTCAGTCCGCGCGCCGCAGGCGGATCACGACATCCACGCGTGAAAGTTCTGTACCTTCGGGCAGATCGGGCAGACGTGAAATTTCAAGCTGATCGGCGGGTGCATCGGTCAGTGTCGCATTGTCTTCCCAATAGAAATGCGGGTGATCATCCGTGCGCGTGTCGAAATAGCTTTTGGAGCCATCGACCACGACTTCCTGCATCAACCCGGCCTCACAAAAGGCCCGCAGCGTATTATAGACCGTTGCAAGACTGACGCTTTCACCTGTTTCAACCGAAGCGCCATAAAGACTTTCGGCCGTTACATGCCGGTTCTTGCCATCGCCAACCAGAAGCCCGGCCAGCGCAACACGCTGCCGCGTCGGGCGCAATCCGCCCCTCGCCAGCCATTCAGTGCCGCGTTCAATTGCCATTGGAGGCAGGTTTCCACCACTTTTCATGGCTTCATATAAAGCCCTTCGCACCAATTTTTCAAGCCGGTTGAACAGATCGTGCATTCATGCCGTACCCCAGCCTTGCCAGGAGTTCGGCGCAAGTGATAGAGGAGGCGAACAATTCCAGCAAAGGGCAAAGACCATATGGCTGCTTATCCGACGAGCTTCGACCGCGAAGAGCTTTTGAAATGCGCGCGCGGGGAGCTGTTCGGTCCTGGCAATGCGCAGCTTCCCGAGCCGCCGATGCTGATGATGGACCGCATCACCGAAATTTCCAGCGATGGTGGCGCACATGGGAAAGGCCACGTTCTGGCCGAATTCGACATCACGCCCGATCTGTGGTTCTTCGAATGCCATTTTCCGGGCAATCCCATCATGCCGGGCTGTCTGGGGTTGGACGGGCTTTGGCAACTGACCGGATTCAACCTTGGCTGGCGCGGCTGGACGGGGCGTGGATATGCGCTTGGCGTCGGTGAGGTAAAACTGACGGGAATGGTGCGGCCGGACCGCAAGATGCTGACCTACAAGGTCGATTTCACAAAAGCGGTTCAGAACCGTCGCCTGACCATGGGCATAGCAGATGGCATCGTCGAAGCCGATGGTGAGGTGATCTATCAGGTCAAGGACATGAAGGTCGCCCTTTCGGAAAGCTGATCTCGGGGACTGTCACCCGCATGGCGCGGATTTTGCCCCATTCAGGGCTCCGATGGCCCGTAAATTGCCCGCATCCCCGGGCATTCGTCACAATTTATCGGTAGCATTTTCATCATAGGGTTTGTAAACACCCGACGCCATTACTTCAGGGAGGCCACATGCGCCGCGTCGTCATCACCGGGATCGGGATCATTTCGCCCATCGGCAATAATGTTGCCGAGGTCGAAGCCTCACTGCGTCAGGGAAAATCGGGCATCGTCTTTGCCCCGGAATATGCCGAGCACGGCTTCCGCAGCCAGATTCATGGTAAACCACAGATTGTTCTGGAAGATCATCTGGAAAAGCGGGACCTGCGTTTCATGGGGGCGGGTGCGGCCTATAACTTCCTGGCCATGCAGCAGGCAATCGCGGATAGCGGCCTGGAACAGAACGATGTGTCAAATGAACGTACCGGGATCATCGTGGGATCCGGCGGACCTTCGACCGCCAATTTCTTTCAGGCCCATCGGATCGTGATTGAAAAAGGCGCACCCAAGCGGATGGGACCTTTCATGGTCACGCGCTGCATGTCCTCGACCAATTCCGCCTGTCTGGCAACGCCGTTCAGGATCAAGGGCGTGAACTATTCCATCACTTCGGCCTGTTCGACCTCCGCCCATTGCATCGGCAACGGAACGGAACTGATCCAGATGGGCAAGCAGGATGTGATTTTCGCCGGCGGAGGGGAAGAACTGGACTGGACGCTTTCCTGCCTTTTCGATGCGATGGGGGCGATGTCATCAAAATATAATGATACGCCGGAAACGGCCTCCCGCGCCTTCGATGCCACGCGTGACGGTTTTGTCATTGGCGGCGGCGGCGGCGTGGTCGTTCTGGAAGAACTGGAACACGCAAGGGCCCGCGGTGCAAAGATCTATGGCGAAATTACGGGATATGGCGCAACCTCGGACGGCCATGACATGGTAGCGCCTTCCGGCGAAGGGGGCGAACGTTCGATGCGGCTTGCACTCAACACCCTGCCGGAGGGGCGTGAGATCAGCTATATCAATGCCCATGGCACATCCACCCCCGCCGGGGATGTGACCGAGGTTGAGGCCATTCGCCGCGTTTTCGGCGAAGACGCCGTGCCGCCGATTTCCTCCACCAAGTCCCTGACGGGCCATAGCCTTGGCGCGACCGGCGTGCATGAGGCGATTTATAGCCTATTGATGATGCAAGGTGGCTTCATCACCGCTTCCGCCAATGTCACAGAGCTTGACCCCGCCCTGAAACCATCCGAAATTGCTACGCAATACCGGGAGATCGAACATGATAGCGTCCTCTCCAACAGCTTCGGCTTCGGTGGGACCAATGCAACGCTGGTAATGAGTGCCTGGAGGGACTGAGGCATGGCAGATCTGATGAGGGGCAAGCGCGGGCTGGTAATGGGGGTCGCGAATGAACGGTCCATAGCCTGGGGCATCGCGAAGGCACTGGCCGATGAGGGTGCGGAGCTTGCTTTCTCCTATCAGGGCGAAGCCTTTGGCAAACGTGTGGCACCGCTTGCAGCCTCTGTCGGTTCGGATTTTCTTATCGATGTGGATGTGATGGACGATGCCAGCCTCGACGCCTGTTTCGGGGCATTGAAGGACCGTTGGGGAAGTTTCGATTTTCTCATCCATGCCATTGCCTATTCGGACAAGGCGGAACTGACGGGCCGTTTCATCAATACTTCACGCGGCAATTTTTCCAACTCCCTCGCCATTTCCTGCTATTCCTTTATCGATGTCAGCCGCCGTGCTTCGGAACTGATGCCCGAAGGCGGCAGCCTGATCACGCTGACCTTCCAGGGATCAAACCGGGTGACGCCCAATTACAATGTGATGGGCGTGGCCAAGGCGGCGTTGGAAAGTACCACGCGTTATCTGGCAAGCGATCTGGGTTCGCAGCAGATCCGCGTCAATGCGATCTCCCCCGGTCCGATGAAAACGCTTGCCGGGGCGGCAATCGGCGGGGCACGGGCGACCTATCGTCATACTGAAGCCAATGCCCCGCTTGGTACCAATGCGACGCTGGAATCGGTGGGTGGGGCGGCGGTGTTCCTGTGTTCCGATTACGGGATGCATACGACGGGGGAAATCCTCCGTGTCGATGGCGGCTTTCATGTCCTGGGCATGCCGCGGGCCGAAAACATCTGATCCATCGAACGACTATCGGATTGATCACGCGGCATTTGTAGCCATGGAACGGGCGTGATCCTGCTCAAACCCGCGTGTGTCTCTGTTTCAGGGGGATGCAGTGCCGTGTGGTCATGATTATATGACCCAAACAGGCAGAATGATGGGACTTCGGGTATGAATCGCAGATCTTTTCTACGCAATGCGCTGACGTCCTTTGGCGCATTGGCAGTCACAACGGTATTGGCACTTCCAGCCCAGGCACAGAAAATCCCGTTGGGGGAATTGTCACGCTACCTCAACGGGCTTTCCACCGTTGAATCCGACTTCACCCAGATCAATTCCGATGGAACCATCTCCACCGGCAAGATCTTTATCCGGCGCCCGGGGCGCGTCCGTTTTGAATATGCGCCACCCGACAAGAACCTGGTGATGGCGGGCGCCGGGACAGTGGCGATCTTCGATTCCAAATCCAATGAACCACCGGAACAATATCCACTCTCGCGCACGCCTCTCAGCATCATTCTGGCCCGGAATATCGACCTTGGCCGTGCCCGGATGGTGACGGCCCATCGCGAGGATGGCAATACCACACGCGTCCGCGCGCAGGATCCGGACAACCCCGAATATGGCCATATCGAACTTGTCTTTACTGCCAAGCCGACGGAGTTGCGCCAATGGGTGATCCGCGACGATAGTGGCGCGGAAACAACTGTTATTCTGGGCGAGATGAAGAAGGGCCGGAACTTTCCCGCATCACTGTTCAATATCGGACAGGAAATCGATCGCCGGATCGGACGCTAAGACCCTTCACACTTCCGTCAGCTATATCATTGGCAGGTGGAAAGCTGTGCCGCATAGATCTGGGCGCGTTCCTCGACCTTGCCCGCGATATCCATCAGCCAGGACTTGGAACGATAGCTGCCGCGCGCATATCCCGCATGGCCATCGTGATAGGCCAGATATTGCGACCGCGTATCAGCCTTGGCAATGCCAAGCTTCACCTGCGATTCATGCATGTACCAGCCCATGAAATCCGTGGCGTCCTCTATCCGGTCACGCCGCGCCCTGCGGCCGCCTTCCGCCGCCTGATAATCCTCCCAGGTGCCGTCCAGTGCCTGGCTATACCCATAGGCGGAGCTTTGCCGCCCCAGCGGAATGATCCCAAGGGCAAAGCGGTGCGGCGTCTTGGCATTGCCGATGAAACGCGATTCCTGGTGAATGATCGCCATCTGCACCGGTACCGGAACGCCCCATTTGCGTTCTGTCGCCTGCATGGCGCGGTAATATTTCGGCCGTTCCGCGATGATTGCGCAGGCATTGTCCAGATCGCGCGGCGCAGAATATCGCCCGCCGCCGCAGGACACCAACAATACCAACATCATCGCCACTGCGAGAAACCTGCTCATTTGCCCCTCGTCCGTGTTCTTTTGACCTGACCATAAGGCAATACCACCGATTTGGAAATGCCACGCCAGGAGAAAATCCGCCTGTCAACGCAACTGTGAGCAGCCCCGGGGTCGGAAAATGGCCTTGCCCGGCCACAGAAGACAGAGTGTTTCCACCCCTGTCAGCGCGACCAGTGGACATTGGGGACCCTATCGCATTACTACCGGCCCAAGGGGACAGGATCATGCAGGCGAATCGAGCAAAATATCATCTGGGGCAGGTGCTCCGGCACCGCAAACACCCGTTTCGCGGGGTTGTTTTCGATGTCGATGCGATCTTTTCCAACACCGATGAATGGTATGAGAGCATCCCCGAGGACAGCCGCCCTGCAAAGGATCAACCCTTCTATCACCTCCTGGCGGAAAACGATCAAAGCTATTACATCGCCTATGTGTCCGAACAGAACCTTATCCCCGATGATACCGGGGAACCGGTGGACCATCCCGACCTGCCGGACCTTTTTGGCGATTTTGAAAACGGGTGCTATCCGCTCCAGTTTCAGTTGAACTGACAACCCGCAGACCCGGCGCGGTACATTTTCGCAGATTCGTCGGTTCCGGGAAGAATGTAGCATATTGTCAGGTGGATCGAGGGTCCACCAAGGCTAGGCCACACCGCCATATCGGGTGCGCGCAAAAACCCGGCGGGGCCAAAAAGCCACAATCTGCAACCGCACCGCAATTGGCCACGGCGTTTCTCTGGACCCGTTCGGTTCCGGGCGCTAAGCTTTTGCAAAACGGGGCGCAATGATCCCGGAGATGAGGCAAAAATGGCATTTCCTGAGCGGTTTTCGAACCTGCCGGATTACGCATTTCCGCGTCTGCGGAAGCTGTTGGATCACCTCCCGCCGGGAGGGGAGCCAATTTCCATGACCATCGGTGAGCCACGCCATGCAATGCCGGAATTCGTGGGCCCGATCCTTGCTGCAAATCTGGAAGGTTTTGCCTCCTACCCGCCGAATTACGGAACCGAGGCCCTGCTTGCGGCAATCTCCGGCTGGATTGCCCGACGCTATGGCGTGGCAATGCCCGAAGACAGGATCATGGTGCTGAACGGCACGCGTGAGGGGCTATTCAACGCCGCTGTTGCACTTTGCCCTGAGGAAAAACAGGGGCAAAAGCCCGTGGTTCTGATGCCAAACCCCTTTTATCAGGTCTATGCCGTGGCAGCACTGGCCATGGCGGCAGAGCCGGTTTACATCCCGGCCGTGGCCGCAACGGGCTTTCTGCCGGATTACCGCGCCCTGCCAACCGAAACCCTTGATCGTACGGCGATCTGTTACATCTGTTCGCCTGCCAATCCACAGGGTGCCGTCGCTTCGGCGGAATATTGGGCGGATCTTCTGGCCCTTGCCGAAAAACATGACTTCCGGGTCTTCGTGGATGAATGTTATTCGGAAATTTACCGCAATGATCCGCCGGCCGGCATCCTGGAAATGGCCGATCGAACCGGCACCGACCCCGACCGGGTCCTGAGCTTTCATTCCCTGTCGAAACGGTCCAACCTGCCTGGCCTGCGGTCCGGCTTTGTTGCCGGCGGCGCGGCGGTGATGGCACGGGTCCGTCAATTGCGGGCCTTTGCGGGCGCGCCCCTGCCCCTGCCCCTGCAACAGGTTGCCGAAGCTGCCTGGAATGATGAAACCCATGTGGCAGCCTCACGCATGCTTTATACCGAGAAATTTGCCCTGGCGGATGAAATCTTTGCCGGAATGCAGGGATATTCCTCACCCGAAGGGGGGTTTTTCCTTTGGCTCCCCGTTCCCGATGGGGAGGAAGCGGCGCTGAAACTCTGGCAGGAAACGGGTGTACGGGTCCTTCCGGGCGCCTATCTTTCGCGTGAAGTCGGGGGTGAAAACCCCGGCAAGGGATATATCCGGGTGGCCCTGGTCGCCCCAAAAGAAGAAACGCAGCGCGGGCTTACCATGCTTCGCGACTGCCTCTACGGGCAAGGACAGTAAAGAATGGCATCCTATAACGTCAGACAGCGCGATCCTCTTCTGGATCAGAACACCCAGGCCATGCTGGAAAAGCGCGGCCGGGAAATGCTGGGTGTCGGTCTGCTGGGGCTTGCGCTTCTGTTCACGATCATGTTCACAACCTATTCCGCCGATGATCCGGGCTGGATGGTTGCCACGGATGCGCCCGTTTCAAACTGGTTGGGCCGGTTCGGGGCGGCGATTGCGTCCACCCTGTTCATTATCGGCGGCAAGGGGGTCTGGCTGATCCCGATCATCCTGTTCATCTGGGGACTGCGTTTCGTTCTGCATATCGGGCAGGATCGGGCCATGTCCCGCGTGGTCTTTGCGGTTATCGCGGTGGCGCTGGCCTCGATCTATGCCTCAACCCATGTGCCCGGCCCGGACTGGCCGCATCCCGCCATCGGGCTGGGCGGATTGTTCGGCGATACGATCCTGGGGGCATTTCTGGCCTTTCTGCCGATCGGTGCGGGGGCTGGGCTGAAGCTGTTATCGCTGGGCTTCGGTGTCTCGTTGCTGGCCATGACGCTTTATGTGACGGGGTTCGATCTGGCCGAGCTGCGCCGGATCGGACGTTTTCTGGTTCACGGCTCCACCGTGGCCTATGCGCATCTGATCTCACTGGCCGGAAGATCGGCCAATACCACCATGAGGGCTGCCACCGCCCTGCAAAACCGTACCCGTCAGCACCATCTGGCGCAGGATCCCGTGATGGATGGTTATTACGATACGGAAGACATGCAACCCGCGCCGCTGCGGGCAGGGTCGCGGGTCGTGCAGCCCTCGCTGCGGGCCGGGCGGGTGGACGATCTTGCCCCTGTCCTCGAAGAGGATAACCCGCCGCCACGTGAACGTTCCGGCCTTTTGGCCCGCATGCCGCAGCTGATCCGCCGGGCGGCCCCCGCCTCAATGACGGTATCGGAATCCCAGGCGGAACAGGCCGCAGCCGATCTTGCCCCGGAAGACCGGATCAAGGCGCGCATCAACGATGTCATCCGTGCGCGCGTTCGGCAAAATACCAGCCCGGGCCAGGGGCAGGTACAACCGTCCATCACACGGCGCGAACCACCGCTGAACCGCCGTGGGCCCCAACCCCTGATTGCGCAACGCAGTCAGGCGGGTACCGCCTTGCGTGCCGAACCACCGGTCGTGGCCCCGATTGAATCCGGGCTTGCCACACTCGCACGGGCAACCGGCGCGCTGCGCATGCCACCGCAACTGCCCGAGGAACCGCCCCAGCCCGAGGCTGAACTGATTGAGGATCGTCACCATTTCGCGGCTCCCGACCTTGATGAAGACGGCTATGGCGAAATGGATCCGGCACCGGAATGGATTGATCCTGAAGTCCACGAATATGGCACATCCGAACCTGAAATCGTCACGGTTTCCCCCCCTGCGCGCGCTGCTGCCCCTGAAACCCGCCGCATCGTGCAGCCTGCGACCGCAAAACCGCCTGCACCGTCCCGCCAGGCGATGGCCGAAGCGCAACCCGATCTCCAGTTTGAGGATAATACGCCCGAATATGAACTCCCGCCCCTGAACCTGCTGGCCAGCCCTGACAGCGTTCAGCGTCACACGCTTTCGGAAGAGGCGCTGGAGGAGAATGCACGGATGCTGGAATCGGTGCTTGATGACTATGGTGTGAAGGGTGAAATCACCTCCGTTCGCCCGGGTCCGGTGGTCACGATGTATGAACTGGAACCCGCGCCCGGGCTGAAGGCCAGCCGCGTCATTGGTCTGGCAGATGATATCGCGCGGTCCATGTCGGCGCTTTCGGCACGTGTTTCCACCGTACCGGGCCGGTCGGTGATCGGGATCGAACTGCCCAATGCCTGGCGGGAAAAGGTCATCCTGCGCGAAATTCTTGCCGCCCGCGATTTCGGCGACAGCAATATGCGGCTGCCGCTCGCACTCGGCAAGGATATTGGCGGGGAACCCATGGTGGCAAACCTTGCCAAGATGCCCCACCTTCTGATTGCCGGGACAACCGGATCGGGCAAGTCGGTGGCGATCAACACCATGATCCTGAGCCTGCTTTACAAGCTGACACCCGAAGAATGCCGACTGATCATGATCGATCCGAAGATGCTGGAACTTTCTGTCTATGACGGCATCCCGCATCTGCTTTCGCCCGTCGTGACCGACCCGAAAAAGGCCGTTGTCGCGCTGAAATGGGTCGTGGGTGAAATGGAGGAACGGTATCGCAAGATGTCCAAGATGGGCGTGCGTAATATCGAAGGCTATAATGGCCGTGTCCGTGAGGCGCTGGCCAAGGGGGAGATGTTCAAGCGCACCATCCAGACGGGTTTTGACGAAGATACCGGCGAGCCGATCTTCGAGACGGAGGAATTTGCACCAGTCGCGCTGCCCTTCATCGTGGTGATTGTGGATGAAATGGCTGATCTGATGATGGTTGCGGGCAAGGAAATCGAAGCCTGCATCCAGCGCCTTGCGCAAATGGCCCGGGCCTCCGGCATCCACCTGATCATGGCAACACAGCGCCCGTCGGTTGATGTCATTACCGGCACGATCAAGGCCAACTTCCCCACCCGGATTTCCTTTCAGGTAACCTCCAAGATCGACAGCCGCACGATTTTGGGCGAAATGGGGGCTGAACAGCTTCTGGGAATGGGCGATATGCTCTACATGGCCGGAGGCGCCAAGATCACCCGGATCCACGGGCCGTTCGTTTCCGATGAGGAAGTCGAGGAAATCGTCAATCACCTCAAGAGTTTTGGCCCACCGCATTACATGTCAGGCGTGGTGGAAGGCCCCGATGACGACAAGGCCGATGATATCGACCTGGTGCTGGGCCTTGGCGGCAATACCGAAGGTGAGGATGCGCTTTACGATCAGGCCGTGGCCGTGGTCGCAAAAGACAGGAAATGTTCCACTTCCTATATCCAGCGCAAGCTTGGCATCGGCTATAACAAGGCGGCCAAACTGGTGGAACAAATGGAGGAAAACAACATCGTCACCGCAGCCAACCATGTTGGCAAACGCGAGATCCTGTTGCCCGAAAGCTGACCTGCCTCAGGGACCGATCCGGCACCGACATGCCCTGATGACAAAGGCCGCCTCACAAGCAGAGGCGGCCCCGTCTTTTTCCGATCATACGTAACGGCAATAGCCGTTACGACTGCATATCCTCAGGAAATATGTTCTGCGGTATGTTCTGGAACGAAACAGGCCGGAGGAACCGCCTGATTGCCATTGTTCCGACCGATGTTGCACCAAAATTCGTGGAGGCCGGGTAAGGCCCGCCATGGACCATGGCATCGGAAACCTCAACCCCGGTGGAGAAAC
>JBKEDF010000102.1:0-30333 GCA_047975325.1 Pseudorhodobacter sp.
GGATCTGGGTTTTGGCAAGACGCCTTGCCGCGCAGCTTTTCCTGTTGCGGCCGGTTTCGTGGTTGCCATTGAAATCACGCGATCTGAAGGCCATTGCCCCAACGCTTTCACGCATCAGCACGGATCGGGAATGACCTTTTGGGAGGCTCATCCGTCCTATCAAAGGTCCTCGCCCATATGCGGGGCGTTCGCCGTACGCCGCTTCATGCGGATCGTGGACCAGACCCCCCAGACAAGCACGAAGACGGTAAAGGCGACAATCGAGCCGCTGATCGGACGGGTGAAGAAGGTCGAATAATCCCCCCCTGACAATTGCAGGGCTCGGCGCATATTTTCTTCCATCATCGGTCCGAGAATATATCCAAGGATCAGCGGCGCCGCCGGATAACCCGTTATCCGCATCGCGTAGCCCAAAAGCCCAAATATGGCCACCACAAAAAGATCATAGGTACTGCTATTTACCGAATAAGCCCCGATACAGATGAACATGATGATTGCAGGATAGATATAGTAATACGGGATCTTGAGGATCTTGATCCATATTCCGATGAAGGGAATATTCATGATCAGCAGGATGGCATTGCCTATCCAGAAGCTCATGATGAGACCCCAGAAAAGATCCGCATCCTCGCGCAATATCGCAGGGCCGGGAGCAACACCATGGATCATCATGATCCCGATCATCAAGGCCATGGTCGCCGATCCCGGCACACCCAGAAGAAGCGTCGGAATAAAAGCCGTCTGGTCAGCGGCATTATTGGCCGTCTCAGGCCCCATGATGCCTTCGATCGCACCTTTCCCGAAACGTGAAGGCTCCCTGGCAACCCGACGTTCAATCGCATAGGACATGAAGGCGGAAACCGCTGGTCCGGTCCCCGGCAGGATACCCAGAAACGAACCCACCCCAGCCCCGCGGAACATGGCCCCCCAGGACTGTCGCATCTCGGTTCCGGTCGGCAGCATTGAGCGCATGCTGAACCGGGTTTCGATCTTCTGGATCTGGACCGTCCGCAGGCTGGACAGAACTTCGGCAATTCCGAAAACCCCCATGGCCATCGCGATAAGATTGATGCCATCCATCAATTCGATCTGACCGAAGGTCATCCGCATGGCACCGGTCTGCACATCCATGCCGACCAGCCCCACCAGAATACCCAAAATGGCCATTCCGATACTCTTGTAGATCGGGGCATCGGCAATCACGGCCGATGCGATCAACCCCAGCACCATCATGGAAAAATATTCCGCCGCGCTGAAGCGTATTGCAACCTCCGCGATGGAGCTTGAAAACGTCATCATGATAATGATGCCAATCGAAGCCCCAAAAAAGGATGCAACGGAGGTCATGAACAGGGCAACACCCGCCCGCCCGGCCTTTGCCATCGGGTAGCCGTCAAGGCAGGTCACAGCATTTTTTGCTTCTCCGGGAAGATTGAGAAGAATCGTGGTTATCGAACCACCATAGGTCGTCCCGTACCAGATACCCGCCATCATGATAAGCGCGCTGAGCGGCTCAACATGAAAGGTCAGAGGAAACAGCATGGTCATTGCGGCCAGGGCGCCAATGCCGGGAATGATCCCGACAACCATGCCAACGGACACTCCGAACAGGCAATAAAGAAGGTTGGCTGGGCTGACGGAGACATGCCAGCCAATCATGATATTGCTCAGCAATTCCTGAAACATGTTTCACCAGGGCCATTCGAGGATCGGGACGCGAATACGCAGCCCGACAATGAAAATAAGATATCCAAGCACCGTCAGGCCCACGATGTAGAAGATCCGCCGCCTCCATGTGAAACGCCGGTCCGTGATGGTCGACAGCAATAACTGGCCTGCAACGGCAATGACGAAACCAAAATTCAGTAACAAGATAGCAAAAAGCAGGACGGATGCCGTGACGAATAGTGTAGCGGGCCAGTCTACCCGTTCCCCGCCACCTGTCTTCCGGCTGAAAGCGGCAATGACCGCTATCATTCCCGCAATGGCAAGGCCAACAGCCATGATGAAGGGAAAGGCCCCAGGGCCAAGCGCCTGCACGGTTCCCATTTTTAGGTTGTTATTGACATGGATCGCCAGAAACAGCCCTGTTGCAAAAAGGAACAGGCCAACCACGACTTCTTTCAGATCCAAATTTCGCATTCGAGCGGTGCTCACCTTGTTCCTGAGGTTGGAAAGCCGGGTCATGCCCTTCGGCAACATGATCAGCCCGAAAGGCATTTCCCGACATTCCGGGGGTTTTCGGACCAATCCCCGTAGTACCGGACGTGCACTACGGGGATCGGCATGCGTGCCCTAGCCTTCCTGACCGGCCACCAGTGCCGCAGCCTCGGCATAGACCTTGTCTTCACTCACCATGACCTCGGTGAACTCTGCGGGCGTAATTCCCCCGATCAGGAAATTATTGGCCTTGATACCGCTTTCAACGTCCGGATCCTGCAGGGCTGCCTTGGTCGCCTCATAGATCTGGTTCACGATATCATCGCCCGTTCCCTTGGGCACATGCAGGCCGAACCAGTTGCGGAACTTGTCAACATCCGTCAGGCCAAGATCGATGGTTTTCGGGATGTCGGGGTAGTCAGCATCATCCATCGTGCCAGTTGTGGCCAGGGGATAAAGTTTACCTTCCTCGATATAAGGCTTGGTAAGATGCGGGCCGGTAAAGCCCACCTGGATTTCATTCCCCAGAAGATCGGTCAGGATATTGCCGACCGAATTGTAATGTACCGCAGGCATGTCGATACCCGCACGGTTCTTGAAAATCTCGGTCATCAGGTGAATGTTTCCGCCAAAGCCCGGGGTTGCATGGCGCAGGCTGCCCGGATTTTCCTTCAGATGCGTAATCATCTGGTCATAGGTTTCAATACCATTTTCGATATTGATGACGATACGGAAGGCTCCTTCCCCGATCGTCGTGATATGTTCAAGATCCGTAACCGGGTTGCCCGGCGGGTTTTCGTTCATATGCGCAACCGACAGGACCGCCGCACTGGAACAGAAGATCGTATGGCCATCGGGCTTGGCGCCAAGAACCTCCGTCAGGCCAATCATCGACCCGGCACCGGGGCGATTGACGACGATGACGGGCTGGCCCAGCTCTCGTTCCATCACCGGCGCAATGAAACGCGCCAGGGTATCGTTTGAGCCGCCCGCAGCATTACCAACAATAATGCGAACCGTATCGGTCGCGTAGGATTGCGCGCGAAGCAGGCCCGGGGCCGCCAACAAGCCGCCCGCAGCCGCTGCGCCTGCCATAAAACCGCGCCGTTTGATCGAAATTGTAGTCATTCCTTTTCCTCCTCAACAGATCCACCGCCGCAGAACGGGCATTTTTACCCTCTTGTCCGGGCTGATCGGGATTCCGTACCTCACCAGCGTATGGAGCAAGGCAAATCCGGTCTAAGATAATTTCTGTCTTGGACCCCAAAGGATTTCGTAACTTCGTATCCCTTCATGGTCTCATTCCCTGTATTGTTCCGGATCAGGGCGCGGAAGATCATGGAGCGGCTGGCCACTTTGCAGAAAGGAGATATATTCCTCATCCGTTTCGGCACGCCGGATCACACGGGCCACAACTTCCTCCAGCGCTGCCAGCGGGACCACGCAAACAGCACTATCATCGGCACAGATGATGTCACCGGGGCACACAACAATACCGCAGATCGTCACCGGGCCGTTGATCTCGGCGGTTTCCTGGCGCCAGCGCCCGGTTCTTGCCGTGATATCACTGCACCAGATTGGATGGCCAATTGCACGGGAGGTCGCCACATCGCGAATACCGCCATCGACAATCGTTGCAATACTCCCCTGACGCTTGGCCATGGTTGCGGAAATACCCCCGATATTTGAAACACCTTTCGCACCCTTGATAACAAGGATATCGCCGGGGCGCGTCAGATTATGGGCTTCGAAATCAGCCTGACGATTGCGGTGCCCACCCGTTGCCGCCTCAAACGGATCAAGACCAAGCGGTTCATTGCGAAGTGTCAATGCAGGCCCAACAACACAGCGGCCCATGATAGTGGGTCGTAATCCTCGGCTGTCAATGACGCCATCGATTCCCAGATCATCCAGGGCATCCGAAACAAGTTCCGAAATACCCTCCATGGCGCGCAGTTTTTTCAACAGGGACGGGTCTGTGCGGGGCAATTCAAATTGTGAAATCCGGTCCAGTTCAATCCGCCCCATGGTCCGGTAGGTCTCGCGGGTCATCGGGGTTTGCGGCATGGCCCTTCCTCCTCTTACGCTGTTTCATTTTCAGGGTTTTTCAACAGACAGCCGTCATCACATCCATGCACCACCCGCAAGAAAACGCTGCCCGGCTTCAAAGGCGATCCGGGCCCGTTCAGCCGGGGGTAGCTGGTCATATCGGGCATTGGGGGTTTCGATTTCGATCTCCACGCCCTCCGGCAGCGCCCGCATCAACCCTGCAAGGTCAAGTTCACCCTCTCCCGGAAGCAAACGCCCGGCACGCATTTCCGCACCAAGCCCGTCATCCCCCGGCCCGCCTGCAGGCGCATCGCATAGCTGAACGGCAAAAAGACGGGGGGCAGGCAAGCGGGCTATACCTGCCGCATCCCCGCCCGAACGGGCCAGATGCAACGCATCCACCACAATCCCGACATTCGGCATACCGCTCGCCTGTGCCATTTCAAGCGCGTCCTGCGCGGTCCTGATCTTGCTGACGGGAATAAACTCAATCCCGATCCGGATACCAAGCGGCAAGGCTTTCGCCGCAACCTTACCTATCAGATTCGCCACATCGTGAAACGTCCCGGCAAAGGAATTGGCGGTGATCGTTGAAATCCCCAACTCCGCACAGCAGTGCAGAACCGGTTCGTAATCCTCAACCGTCACACCGGGCCCGAAGCGATAGGTCGAAACATTGACCAGTTTTATCCCTGCCGATTGCGCAACCTGGCGCATCCGGTCACGATCCGCCTGTCGTATCGGATCAAAAGGCCAATCATCACCAGGCGCATGTCCCGTCATGCGCAGGGCAGTCGCCCTGAAGCCGCCAAGCGCGGCCGCCTCGACCATTTCGAAGGGGTCGACATTGCCAAGCGTCAGATAAGCCATCGCCAGAGCGCCCATCAACCCCGACCCTCAACGGGGCGAGCGCCCGGAATACCGCCAAAAAGGTGCCATGCCTGACTGATGGTCGTACCCGTATCGACCAGAAGATTTGTGCCGGTAATGCCCGAAGCCTTGTCTGAAACCAAAAAGGCAACGGCATTGGCCACCTCCTCGGAGGTCACAAGACGACCGAGCGCGGTCATTTCAATCGGATTGGCCGTATAACGTTGTCCTGTCCGGATCCTTTCGGCAACCCGCTCTGTCATTACCACGCCGGGGGAAACCGCATTGAAACGCAACCCGCTACGCCCCCATTCCATTGCCATGCTTTCCATCAGCAGATTAACCGCCGCCTTGGAGGAACAATAGGCATGCATCCGCGCCGAACGCAGACCATTCCAGGACGAAAGCGCCACAAAGGAGCCCTCACCCCGCTGTGCCATCGCGCGACCAAAGGCAACAGAGACAAGATAAGTACCCCGGTGAACCAGTGAGACAATCCGATCCCATTCATTGATTTCTGTTTCCTCAACGGGTTTGAGCACCTGGAACGTGGCCGCAGAATGAACAACCGCCTTGACCGGCCCAACTTGCGTCTCGATGGCCTGCACCGCCGCATCGACATTCGCCGCATCGAGGATATCGATCTGCCGTGCAACTCCGCCGCAACTGCCTGCAATTTCCGCTGCGCGGTCGATATTGATATCCGCAACCACAACTTTCCAGCCCTCCCGGGCCAGGACATCGCATATCACATGACCGATACCCCCCGCCCCTCCGGTCACCACCACAACGGGTTTTTCAACTTCCTGCATGGGCTCATTCTCCATCATGATGATTTCTGGTTCTGCATGTCATGGATAAGGTCCAGCGCAGCAATGTAGCCACGCGGCCCGAACCCCGCGATCACGCCCGTCACGGCCCGGCGGATAATGGATTTATGCCGGTCCGCCTTGGTGGGGTCACGATGCACGTTGGAAAAATGCAACTCTATCACGGGGCAATCGAGCGCGCCCAGCGCATCAGCGATAGCAAAGGAGCTATGGGTAAGGGCGGTTGGATTGATAATGACCCCGTCCACCCCGTTCAGTGCTTCATGGAGCCAGTCAACGATGACGCCTTCATGGTTGGACTGCCGAAAATCGACCGTCACGCCAAGGTCCTTCGCCCGCACCCCAACCATCCGTTCGATATCGTCAAGCCCGAGCCCCGCATAGCTTGCATTCTTGCGCTGTCCCATGATGTTCAGGTTCGGGCCATTCACAATCAGGATTTTCTGCATCCAGTTTCTCCACGTTCATTTGGAAAAGAAGCAATCAGCCGCTATGGTGACGTGCATCATCAGCAACAATCCTTGCACCCTTTTCAGCGGTCATGACGACCGTTGCATGGGCATTCCCGATCGGCGGCAATGGCATGACAGATGCATCAATGACCCGAAGACCCTGCACATCACGGACCCGCAAGCGGCCATCCACCACTGAATCGGGATCATCCCCCATCCGGCAGGTTCCGGCAAAATGATATCCCGACGCACCGGACTGCCGGGCAAAGCCAAGGATCTCATCTTCACCATTGCCGGTTTCAGGGCCGGGGAAAGTTTCACCCAGGCTCCAGCGTTTCAATGCGGGCTGATCAAAAATACGCCGGATCATCCTTGTACAGGCGATGATACCCGCGCGATCAACAGGATCATCCAGGTAGTTGGGATCGATCAGCGGCCTGTCTCTGGTATCGGCACTCCGCGCCATAACCGTCCCCTTGCTGCGAGCCGGGGAAAGCCATCCCCCGATGGTCATGCCGGGTGTTTTTTCAAGCCGCCCGGGCCCTGCGAAACTGCCTGGAGCGAAGCTGAGCTGGAGATCGGGAACCTTACCGAAAAGTCCGCTGGGAATGATCGCCGCAGCAGCACCCGCCCCCATGGTCAATGCACCACCGCCCCTGAATACGTAATGCGCCAGTTCCCGCAGCAATGCAAAACCGCGCGCTCTTTCATTGATCGTCTCAACGCCTCCGACCCGATGGGACAGACGCAGCAGGAAATGATCGCGCAGATTCCGGCCAACTGCATTGCGCCCCGCCACGACCGGCACGCCGATCCGCGCAAGTTCCGCCGGATTGCCAATGCCCGACACCTGCAGGATCTGGGGGGAACGAAGCGCCCCTGCCGAAAGAATAACCTCCCGGCGCACCCGTAACCGGTATTCCCGGCCATCACGGAAATAGACCACCCCCGTGGCCCTTCTGCCCTCGAACATCACCTTCCGGCAGATCGCTCCGGTCAGGATATGCAGGTTCGCCCGCCCCCTGGCACGGCGCAGGTAGGATTGTGCGGGCTGGGAGCGGAACCGTCCCTTACGGTTTTGCTGAAAAAACGCAGCCCCCCCGCGATCAGGACCATTCATATCCGGGTTGAACGGAATCCCCACCCCTTCGCAGGCGGTAACAAAGGCATGTGCAAGCAGATGGGTACTCACAAAACCCGTAACGGGATGCGGGCCACCCTCGCCCCGCAGGGGGCCGCCTTCTGAGAAATCTTCAGCCTGGATCCCCACTTTCATAAGATCGTCATAAGACCAGCCTTCCGTACCCCAACCATCAATATCAGACACTTGCGGACGGACATGCAGCATCCCGTTTATCGAGCCACTGCCGCCAAGCAATCTCCCCTGCGGGATCCTGATTTCCCTGCCACCAAGATTTGTCTGCGCAATTGTCTGGTCCAGCCAGTTGAACCGAGGATCATGTTGCAGAAACAGGCAGGCAGCGGGGATATGCACGAAAGGATGCCAATCGCGCGGCCCCGCCTCCAGCACAATCACCTTGAAACCGGGATTTTCCGTCAAGCGAGCCGCCACGACGCAACCGGCCGACCCGCCGCCAACAATACAGAAATCGCAGTCATAATCCGTCATGGCGAGGTCTTGGCTATTCCCGCTCATTCCGGTCTTCCTGCGGATTTTCGGGGCAAGTCCGGCACATGGGCATAGCGGTCATTGCCGCGATAGGCAATTTCACGATCCAGACCCTGCAGGATCTGATCGCGAATCCGTGCCTCAACCTTCCGAACCCCTTCCGCCAGTTCAATCAGATCGGACAGATATTCCCCCGGCAGGATCAGACAGCCATCCACATCCGCATGAACCCAATCCCCGGGACCAACCAGAACGGGCGACACCTGCCCCGGCAAGGTTACCGGTTCTGTCAGGCTTCGATACCGCCACATGCGTCGAGCGGGCATCGGCGTTACACCACATGTGGTCAGGGTCGGCAGGCCCATGAAATCCGCGCTGTCGCGGATAAAACCATCAACCAGCAAACCCGCACAACCCCTTTGCCGCCAACTGGTCACCATATTGCCCCCGAGCAAGGCCCCCCTGCAACGATTTGCCGAGGCAACCACGACAACCGCACCCGGCATTACGGCGCGATCGGTCTCATAGATCAGGTCATCGGCGGAGGTTGTCTCATGCCCGGAAAAGCAAAGAGCAGGACCGGCAAGGGCCGAAAACGCCTGCAAGGGTCGAAACCGGGAGGAAACCACCCCGCAAGGCAACCCCGCAGCCACAAGCGTATCGCACATTACCGCAACGGGTATCGCCCCCAGTCGTTCTGCAAACCCTGTCAATATCCCCTCCTTGCCCAAGATCCCGGTGGCCCCTGCCCTGCCGGTGCGCACAAACCCGGGCGACACGTGACTGAGCTTCGCAGGATCCTTTGTAGGGTCGGGCTAAATTCCGGTCCAAGTCATTTCGGA
The DNA here is from genome assembly GCA_047975325.1 of Pseudorhodobacter sp. Taxonomy (GTDB): domain Bacteria; phylum Pseudomonadota; class Alphaproteobacteria; order Rhodobacterales; family Rhodobacteraceae; genus JBKEDF01. The sequence continues at coordinate 8,834 of JBKEDF010000102.1, forward strand.
AATGGCAGAGGAAACGGAGCCATCGGGGAAAGGCGACCCCCTGCCCCGGGTCGTCCAAAGCGAATGTGACTTCTGCCAGAGTGTTTCAATCTTGGAAATCAGGCTTGCCAGTCCCGAGGATGCGATATGACGCATATCGGGGAAATTCAGGATGAAACGGAACAGCGATGGTGCAGGGTCGCGGCGTGGACCTACTGGGATTGAAACCCCATCTCCGCAAAAGACGTTCGATGCCCTGTTCGGCAGCGATGTCATGGCCGAAACCATCGCGTCGCTGTCGATCCCCTATATCGCGCTGAACCCCGGGGCAAGCTATCGCGGCCTGCATGACAGTCTGGTGAACTACCTTGGAAATTCCGCACCGCAGATGCTGCTTTGCCTGCATGAGGAACATGCCGTTGCAATCGCACATGGCTACGCCAAGGTAACAGGACGGGCAATGGCGGCAGTAGCCCATTCCAATGTCGGGCTGATGCACGCCACAATGGCAGTTTTCAATGCCTGGTGTGACCGCATGCCCCTGCTGCTGCTAGGTGCCACCGGCCCAATGGATGCGGCAAAACGCAGGCCCTGGATCGAATGGATCCATACCGCACGCGATCAAGGCGCCTTGCTACGCGATTATACCAAATGGGACGATCAGCCCGGCTCGACGGCAGCAACGCGGGAGGCTCTGCTGCGGGCTGCCTGGATTGCCGATACCGCACCGCAGGGACCGGTCTATGTCAATCTTGATGCCGCATTGCAAGAAGAAAAACTGGATAAACCACTGCCCCCGATCGAGCCTGCCCGTTTCCGGCCTCGGGTAGGGTCGGGGGCTTCGGCAAAACAACTGCATGAACTGGCCCGGATTCTGCGCGATGCGAAAAGCCCGGTTATCCTCGCAGGCCGTGCCTCCCGTGATCCCGAAGCCTGGAAGGCCAGGGTCAGGCTTGCTGAATGCCTGGGCGCCAGGGTCGTGAGTGACCTCAAGATCGGGGCAAGCTTTCCCACCGACCACCCGCTTCATGCCGGATCCCCGGGGATCTATGCCACCCCCGAAGCCCGTGCCGTTCTGGCCAGGGCCGATGTCATCCTGAGCCTTGATTGGGTCGATCTGGGCGGAACGCTCGATTCCGTATACGAAGGTGCCGCACCCAGGGCGCAGATTGTGCAGATCTCCCTCGACCATGTGTTGCATAATGGTTGGTCAATGGATCATCAGTCATTCCCGGCAGTCGATCACATGATCGGCGCTGACCCCGATCAGGTCCTTGATGCATTGCTCAAAGCCCTGGGTGATGACGGCTCCGGCAGTGTCGATCCGCAGGAATACAAGCCGGAACCGCAACTGCCCGATCTGGTCGCTGGCCCGATCACGATGGGCCAGCTTGCAGCGGGGCTGAAGCGGGTGGTTGCCCAGCGTGCGGTTTCCCTTGTTCATCTGCCGCTTGGCTGGGACGGGTCAGCCTGGCACTTCCGTCATCCACTTGATTTTCTGGGCTCCGATGGCGGCGGTGGCATTGGCGGCGGCCCCGGAATCGCCGTCGGCGCAGCGCTTGCGTTGCAGGATACTGACCGGCTGCCAATCTGCGTCGGGGGTGACGGTGATTTTCTGATGGGTGTCACCGCAATATGGACGGCGGTGCACTACCGTATCCCGCTTCTTTATGTCGTGGCCAATAATCAGTCCTTTTTCAATGATGAGGTGCACCAGGAACGGGTCGCCCGCATGCGCGCGCGCAAGGTGGAAAACAAGTGGATCGGCATGCGGATGACCGATCCGGAAATCGATATCGCCGGACTGGCCGCCGCGCAGGGAGCCAGGGGGTTCGGCCCCGTCCATTCGGCTGCCGATCTGGTGGATGTCTTCGAAAAAGCCGTGGCGCATGTCGATGCAGGGGGGGTCGCCGTTGTCGATGTCCGAACCGAGCCCGGATACACGCCAGCGATGGTTGCCTCGCTCAATCGTCATGCAGGAGAGAAGTCAAAATGAGCAAGCTGAGACTTTCCGTCGCCATCGGCGATTATGATCGCAACCGTCCCCTGCTCGACGGGCGCTGCCTGATCGATGGCGTCGATCCCGTGACAATGACGCTGACCCCGGAGGAGATGTTTTTTCGCGCGATGCGCCATGAGGCCTTCGATATTTGCGAATTATCCCTCAGCAGCCATAGCCTGCGCGTCTCACGGGGCGATTGCCCCTATGTCGGTATTCCCGCCTTCGTCTCCCGTGCCTTTCGCCACACCTCAATCATCGTGCGGACCGGGAGCGGCATTCGCAAACCCGCCGACCTACGCGGGCGGCGCATCGGTATTCCGGAATGGCAGTTGACGGCAAATGTCTGGGCGCGGGCGATGCTTGAAGATGAATATGGTGTCAGTTCAACGGAAATAAACTGGGTACGTGGCGGGTTGGAGGAACCCGGACGTCACGAAAAAGTCAGCCTTGATTTGCCCGAAGGCATCAGCGTGACCGATATTGGCCCCGAACAGATCCTGCGCGAGATGCTTGCCAACGGGGAAATCGACGCATTCATGGGGCCGCGGGCACCCACCAGTTTCACGCCGGACAATCCGGATCTGCGCTGGCTTTTCGACGATCCGACCGCCGAGGCGCAGGCCTATTTCCGCAAGACCGGCATCTTTCCAATCATGCATATCATCGGTGTTCGGAAAACTCTGGCGGAGGCGCATCCATGGCTTCCCATGGCCGTATTGAAAGCATTTCAGGACTCCAAGAAAATGGCAATGGCCGCATTGGCAGACACCTCGGCCACGAAAATCACCCTGCCCTTCGTTGAAGAACAACTGCGCCGGGCGCAGGCCCTGATGGGGGTGGATTACTGGCCCTACGGGTTCGCTCCGAACCGCGACACACTCGATTACTTCTTGGGTCAGCATCACGCGCAGGGCCTGTCCGGGCGCCGCGTCAGCCCCGAGGAACTGTTCCATCCGGGCGTAATCGAAAGCCATGTGATCTGAACCACACCATAAAGCATCCCGGGCGGGGCTTTGCCCCGGTTAGGTCCAGGCACCCTGAACAGTCACCCGGCAAGAAGGCCGGATGAAAAAACGGAGGAGGAAACGCAATGATATCCCTGACACGAAAATTTCTGGCCTGTGTAGCCTTTGTTGGCAGCCTCGGCATTGGTTCTTTCAGCGCCTCTGCCCAGATCAACCTGGGTTTCAGCATCGAAGATCCGGCCGGATCCTATCATGCCGAGATGACGCAGAAATTCGCGGATCTTGCGGCGGAATATTCCAATAATGAATTGGAGATCACCGTCTATCCCGGAGGACAACAAGGTAATGCCCGCGAAAGTATCGAGGGTCTTCTGATCGGAACGGTCGACATGACCAAATCGCTTGATACCTTCGCACCGATCGTGCGTGATGTGGAAGTATTCGGGCTACCCTATCTTTACCGGTCGCGGGAACAATTCGTGAAATCCCTCGATCTTCCCGAGGTCCGTGATCTTGTACAGAGACTGGAAGACGAAGGCCTCGTCACTGTCGGCTGGTGGGAAAACGGCTTCCGGCACATGACCAACAACAAACATCCGATCATGGTTCCCACAGATCTGGCCGGGTTGAAGATGCGCACTCCTGCCAGCGTCACCCGGATGGAAATGTTCAAGCTGCTTGGCGCCAACCCCGCGCCCCTTTCCTTCACCGAGGTTTTCACGGCGCTGCAGACCGGCGCCTTCGACGGGCAGGAAAATCCCCTGCAACTGGTGCTGTCGCACAAGCTTTATGAGGTACAGAAATATCTTTCCCTGACCCGGCATGTCTACAACCCCCAGATCGTTGCAATCAGCGCAATCCGCTGGGGTCAGCTTTCCGATACGCAAAAGGACGCCATTCGCCGCGCGGCGGAAGAGATCGGAAACGAATACCGTGCCGATGGCGAAAAAGTCGACGGCCAGATGCTCAGCGAACTCGAAGGGCGCATCGAAATCAACGAGATCGATTTCCCGGCTTTTCAAGAGGCGCTCAAACCGATGTATAATTCCTTTCCGAACCAGGATCTGGTGAACGCCATTCTCTCCACACTGGAATGAAAGCCTTATCGGAACCGCCGCAAAGGCGTGCGGTTCCGGGCAATGGAGGAATGGAGAAATGCTCAGCAGAATTCTTGAGGCGCTCGGCGTCTTTCTGGTGGCCGCGATTGCCGTCACGATGGTGCTGCAGGTTTTTCAGCGTTTCGTGATGAACAACTCACTGCCCTGGCCCGATGAACTGGTCGGGAACCTTCTGGCAGCGCTGACTTTTGTCGGCGGTACGCTTGCAATGCGCGACGGGGATCATATTCGTGTCAGGGTCCTTTGGTACAGCTTGCCACAACGCTATGTAACCCTGGTCCGGGCCTGTGCGGATCTTGCCTCCATCGCCTTTCTTTTGACGGTGGCGTGGGTTGCCTGGCCCAATGTCGAACGGATGTGGCGCGTGAACCTGACGACACTGGAGGTTCCGGTCGGCCTTTTCATGGCAACGGTGCCGATCTGTTTTGTCCTGATGGTTTATTACACGTTCCGCCGGTCGGTCATGACCGGTGCCAAAAGCCTTGAAGACTGATATCGGCGGGAGAAACTGAAATGACTGTCCTGCTTATCGTCGTAACCCTGTTGATCCTCGTCCTGATCGGAATGCCCATTGCGTTGGCACTTGGGGGGACGGGGCTGATCGTAATCCTGGCTTCGGGGTTGCCGCTTCAGGCCGTACCGCATCTGATTTACAATTCCGCAAATGCCTATGCCCTGACGGCAATCCCGTTGTTCATGCTGATGGGTGCAATTGTCGAACGCGCGGGCATGGGCAAGCATCTGATCGATTTCGCAAGTGCGCTGGTCGGCTGGATGCGGGGCGGGCTTGCCCATGTGAATACGCTGGTTTCCTTTCTTTTTGCCGGGATGAACGGCTCCGCCGCCGCCGATGTCGCAAGCATGGGGCCAATCCTCATCCCGGAAATGAAGCGCAAGGGCTATCCGCTGAACTTCGCCGCAGCTATCACCTCCAGCACAAGTGATGCCGCAATCCTCATCCCCCCAAGCATCGTCCTGATTGTCTATGGGGTGCTGGCCAATGTTTCCATCACCCGGATGTTCCTTGCCGGGATCATTCCGGGGGCGATCCTCATGCTGTCCTATATGGCGCTTACGCATTTTTTCGCGGTCAGGCACAAATGGCCGGTACATGAACAGTTCGACATCAAGCATATCGCCCCGGCAACGGGCCGGGCCGGGCCGGCACTGCTCATTCCCTTCATCATCATGGGTGGGATCCTGGGCGGCATCTTTACCGCGACGGAAGCCGCCTCCATCGCCGTTTTCGCGGCAATCATCATTGTGTTGGTCTTCTATCGCAACGTGAGCCTCAGGGACGCACGGGAAATCCTGCTGGTCACGGCCAAGCGCACCGGTATGGTCATGATGATCATCGCAGCATCGGGGATCCTTGCGTGGTTTCTTTCCAACCGGCAGATACCGCAGCAACTTGCGACCGCCTTGCTACAATTCACCGATAACTACTATGTCATCACCCTGATCGTCTGCGCCTTCCTGATCGTATTGGGGACAATGATAAACGGCGTGCCTGCCATGATCATTCTGGTGCCGGTGCTCCTGCCGATCATGACCGCGATCGAGATGGACCCGATCCATTTCGGGATCATCTTTGCGCTGGCCACAACCGTCGGATCGCAGACCCCGCCAGTTGCGGCAACGATGCTTCTGACCTGCGCAATTGCCGGGATTTCGATCGCCGAAATGTGGCGCATGAACCGTTGGTTCATCCTTCTCAATGTACTTGTCATGCTGGTTGTCGCAACAGTGCCCATGTTCGCTCTCTGGCTGCCAGGCAAGATACTCGATTGAACCCAAAACGAGGACACAGAGATGATCGACGCCTTTATCGACCATGAGGACGAACGCCGGATCCTGCGGCTCTATGCGCTCTATTGTCATTTCTTCGCGCACGGGGATCCCGAAGACTGGGTTTCCATATTCACCCCCGATGGAGTGTTCGAAAAACGCAATGCCTCACAGGGGGGGCTCGGCACATCCGCGCAAACGGTACAGGGGCATGCGGCGTTGCGGGACATGACACTCGGACGGCGGACAATGTTTCGAAATCAGGTCCGTCATCAGCAAACCGATATCGTGATCACACCCGGCACGGATCCCGATCATGCCGTCGGCAAGTCGCTGATCCTGGTAACGGATTGGCGTTCGGGTGCCGGACGTCTGGCGGCCCTGGGAAGCTGTGATGCCACGTTCCGGCGTATGACGGAAGGCTGGCGGTTTGCGCGGATCACGCTTTCCTCCCTGCCCTTGCCGGCGGCGCCCGGACAAGATGTGAAATGATCTCGGTTTCACATTTGACGGCACTTGACGCCGAACCGGAGGAGTTCATCTCCGCCGCCGCTGATGCGGGGTTTGAAGGTGTGGGATTGCGGCTGCTGCCACCGCGCCACGCCCCAAAACAATATCCCCTGGCCGGAGATCCTGTGCGCTGCCACGCCCTGCGCCAACGTGCAGATGATCTGGGCATTGCTATATTCGAAGCCGAATCCTTCGCAATGGAAGCAGATACCGATGTGGACAAGATGTTGCCCGGATTGGAAGCCGCCGCAATTCTTGGTGCTTCGGTGCTTGTTTCGGGGGGCGCCGATGCGGATGAGGCACGGCTGGTTCAAAATTACGGCAGACTGGCGGAAACCGCAGCGGGGTTCGGGATCACGATGGCGGTCGAATTTATGCCAAACCGCCCCATGCGCAACCTGCAGGACGCGGTCCGGGTGCTGAACAAGATCCACCATCCCAATGCACGGCTGTTGATCGATATGCTTCACCTCATACGTTCCGGCGGAACCGTCGCAGAGCTCGCGGCCCTGCCACGCGAACAGATCGCCTATGTCCATATCTGTGACGCACCGGCGCGGCATCCCGGCCCCGAAGGCATTACGGCCGAAAGCCGCGCCGGGCGCCTTTATCCCGGTGAGGGCGATTTGCCGCTTGCCGATTTGTTCGCAACCCTGGGGACCGGGACCGATGTCAGCCTCGAAGCACCGCATCGCGATCAGCAATCCCTCCCGGCAGCGGAACGGATTCGACTTGCAGGCAGACAGACCCTAGCCTTCATGCAAGGTATTCGTGCGGCAAGCCCCTGAGGCCGGAGGCGATACATGGGAAAACGCGGCAGGGTCGTGAAGCTGGCCATCCCCGTTCTGGCAAGCGGCTTCTTCGGCCAGATCATCGGACTATCCACCCGTATCGCAATCAGCTATGAAGCGGTGGCGATGGGGTTGCAACCATTTGCCGTTCTTGCCTTATCTTCCGTTTTTTCCTTCCTGCCGATATTCATGGCCATGCATGTCGGCCGCTTCAACGACCGCAACGGATCCGGCCCCGGGGTCATGATCGGGGCGATCATCCTGTTGCTGGGGGTCGCGCTGCCGGTATTCCTGTCGGGTTCCGTTGCCATGCTCGTCCTTTCGATGGCCTGCCTTGGCGTTGGGCAGACCTTGCAGATTGCAGCCCTTCAGGCGGAGATTTCGCAGATCGGCAGGGCGCGCCTGCGTGATCGGATGATTGGCGGTTTCATGCTCTATCAATCCCTTGGGCAGGTGCTGGCCCCTCTCATGCTGACGACAGCGGGGCTTTTCCATTCCGGCACGCCCCATGTGGTGCTGTTCCGAATCGCACTGGGAACGGCGCTGGTCCAGTTGGCACTTGCCGCGCCAATCCGCCGGATTGCGCGGCACCCCGGCAGACGGGAACAACCTGTCCCCTTTCGCACCATCATTTCCACCCAGGGGTTGGTCTGGCTGGCCGTTTCAGGAAGCCTTTGCGTCGCAACGCAGGAAATCGCCTATGTCTTCACGCCGATCATCGGCACCGAACGGAATATTGAACCTGCCTTCGTCGGCATCATGCTGGGCACCTTCGCCATCACGCAACTGATTGCCCGCGCGGCCTATTCCCATGCCGCACGGATACTGGGTCGTGAACGGCTGATGGCGGCCTCATTGGCGGTATCAGCCATCACCTTCACGATTTTCGCCCTTCCCCTTCCCCCCCTCGCAATGACAGGGCTGCTTGCCATCGCCGGGCTGAGCCTCGGTTTCGCAGTTACATGTTCGGTTTCCCTGACCATGCAGCTTGCCCCCGCCCGCGCACGTGCGACAACACTTTCGCTGCGCCTTGCGGTAAACCGGATCGGACAATTCGCCCTGCCGCTGGTTTCCGGTTCGACCACGGCCTTGCTCGGCGTGGGCGGTGTCTTTCTAACATCGGGACTCGTCATCGCATTTTGCCTGCCCCTCCTTCCTGCCACATTGAGGCACAAGGCGTGACGCAGCCGGGCTCCATGGCCACACGAAATGCTATGGCTGCCAGTTTCAAAAAACATTCAGTTTCAATGTCTCCGGAGACTAACCTGATCCCGGTTTGACGACGGGCCATGCCATGGGCCGATAACGCGAAGGGGGGATGATGACCTCGACAGTACTTTGCCTGAATGGTCCAAATCTGAACATGCTCGGGGTGCGTGAGCCTGAAATCTATGGCCGCACGACCCTTGCCGAGATTGAAACAGCGGCACGCGCAAAGGCAAAATCGCTGCAAATAGATATCGATTTTCGTCAGTCCAATTCCGAAACCGAACTTGTCACCTGGATCCAGCAATCCTATCGCAAATTCGACGGGGTGATCATCAACCCGGCCGCCTATACCCATACCTCAATCGCAATCGCGGATGCCCTGCGGATTCTGGACTGCCCGATTATCGAACTGCATTTCAACAATTCCTATCGTTACGCTGACCGGGCCTTCCGCCATCTTTCCCATGTGCGACCCGTTGCAACCGGGGTGATTTTCGGCTTCGGCGCCAGTGGCTATCTGGTAGCAATGGAGGCAATGTATCAATTGCTGAACCCGCCATGGGAATGATCCCCTGCCATACGATATTTCAGATATCCCGGTGACGGAAATGGTTAAGACATCACGGCTTGCAATCGTCGGCGCAGGCATCATGGGGCGCCACCATCTAAAAACTGCCCTCGCCAATCCGGAGATCGAAGTGGTCGGGGTTTCAGATCCCGATCCGGCCGCCTTGCAGCAGATTGCCGCACAAGGAATTGCAACCTTCACGGATCACCTCACCATGATCGATCATCAGGCGCCGGATGGTGTGTTGATTGCGACGCCCAATTCCTTCCATGCGCCCATCGCCCTCGATACGATCCGCAGAGGGTTGGCCACACTGATCGAAAAGCCGGTTGCAGATACGCTTGAAGCTGCACAGGCAGTCTTTCAAGCGCAACAGGACAGTGGTGCCCCTGTCCTGATCGGGCATCACCGACGCCATAACCCCCTTCTACAAGCAGCCCGGCAGCATATAGCCGAAGGCGGGCTTGGCCGCGTCACGGCAATCTCCGGCCTCTGGCTGCGACGCAAACCCGACGAATATTTCAACGATATCTGGAAGCTTGATCCGAAAAAGGGTGGTGGGGTCATCCTGATCAACGCAGTTCACGATTTCGACAGTCTGCGTATGCTTTGCGGCGATATCGAAAGTATCTGCGCCGCCAGTTCAAACACCACTCGCGGTTTCGAGGTTGAGGATACAGCCGCGATCCTGCTGCGGTTCCGTTCCGGGGCGCTGGCGACACTCACGGTTTCCGATACGGTCGTGGCCCCCTGGTGCTGGGAAATGACCGCAAGGGAAGATCCGCGCTTTGCCCATGTTCCGGAAAACAGCTACCTGATCTGCGGAACCGAGGCATCACTGACAATTCCAACGCTCGAACGCTGGAGCAACAGCCCCAATGGCGGGCGCGATGCCAGTTTCAGACGACAGAGGCTTTATCACGTTCCGGCAGATTCAATGACCCTGCAAATGGCACATTTCGCCCGCGTCATGCGGCGCGAAACAGGCCCCATGGTCGATATCAGTGACGGGATGAAGACGCTGGCAGCAACCCTGGCAGTGGCCCGTTCGGCAAGTTCCGGAAAATGGGTCCATCTGGATTGACGTTGTCCCATTGACCCTGCTTTGAGCCAGCCGCGCTCTTGCAGGAAGAACGATCCGGTTTTGGACAGCAACATTTCCTTTGCCTAGGACAGATAAAGGGGATCGGCAGGAGGGCCACAGGACATGGGTAATACCGCAATCAGGACACTGCCGGAACCGGATACGGTTCTTCCGAAGAATCGCGGGCTCTATTTCGGCGGAGCTTGGCACGAAGCCGGCGGAGGCAGGACATTCGAGGGCTTCAGCCCGGGAAATGGATCTTCGCTGGGAATGGTGGCTGATGCCACCGAAGAGGATGTATCAGCCGCAATTGCGGCAGCCCATGCTGCCTTCCCCGACTGGGCTGGAACAGCGCCGCTGGAACGGGCGCGCATCCTGCGCGAACTGGCCGCGATCATCCGCGCCAATGCGACCGAACTGGCGCTTCTCGATGCAATCGACTGCGGCAATCCGGTCCGTGCCATGACCGGCGATGCGGCAATCGCCACAGCACAAATCGAACTTTTCGCGGGATTCGTGACGGAGATGAAGGGCGCATCAATCCCCATGGGACCGGGGCGGCTGAATGTATCGGTGCGTGAACCGCTTGGTGTTGTCGCAAGGATATCGCCCTTCAATCACCCGTTCATGTTCGCCGCAGCCAAGATTGCGGCACCGCTGGCGGCCGGGAATACCGTATTGATAAAGCCGCCTGAACAGGCCCCGCTTTCCGCGCTTCGGCTTGCCGAACTGGCGGGCCATCTGTTCCCGCCCGGCGTTTTCAATGTCATCACCGGAAGCTCCCGCGATGTCGGTGCCTGGATGGTTGCGGATCCGCGAGTGGCCAAGACCGGGTTGATCGGCAGTGTCGCGGCCGGACGGGCAGTGATGCAGGCTTCGGCGGCACTGCTCAAGCCTGTTCTTCTTGAACTCGGCGGCAAGAACGCACTGATCGCCTTTGCCGATACGGATCCGGAGGCCGTGGCACAAGCGATGATAGCAGGGATGAATTTTGCCTGGTGCGGACAATCCTGCGGATCCACCAGCCGGGCGTTTCTGCATGAAGATATCCATGACGAGGTCCTGGGACATCTGGCCAGGCAGATCGGCGCATTCCGGCCCGGCCCCCCGGAACGCTGGGAAACCAGCATGGGGGCGCTGGCCAGCAAAGCGCAATTTGAACGTACATTGCGCTATATCGATATCGGTAAGGCCGAAGGTGCAACGCTGTTTTCCGGAGGCAAGCAGCCCGAAGGGGACGGGTTGGAAAACGGCTATTTCGTTGAACCGACCGTTTTTACCGATGTCACGACGGATATGGTCATCGCCCGAGAAGAAATATTCGGGCCCGTACTTTCTGTGCTGCGCTGGCGGGATGAGAAAACAATGCTGGCTGATGTCAATGCACTGGATCTTGGTCTGACCTGTTCCATCTGGACCCGGAATTTCGATACTGCCCTGCGCGTCGCAACCTCGGTGGAAGCCGGATATGTCTGGGTCAATGAGGTAAGCAGACATTTTGTCGGAGCCCCTTTCGGCGGCAAGAAGCAATCGGGCCTCGGGCGAGAGGAATGCATCGAGGAAATGCTTTCCTTCACTGAATTGAAGAACATCCACATGAGGTTTGGCAACTAAGGCCCGCCCTGGCGCTTTCACCCGAATGGCCAGGGATTTCCCAAAAAGGCAGAAGGAGAGTTCGCGATGAAATTTGCGGTGATCGGATCACTGGGCTGGGCAGGTACGCGCCATATCGAAGCCCTGCAAAAGCTTGGCCATGAGATTGTCGCGGTAGTCGATCCCGGCGAAGGCTGCGCGGCACAGGCCGCCGCGATCGGGGCAATCGGACTTGCCAGCCTCGATGATCTGGATCTTTCCTCCGTTGAAGCCGCGACCCTTGCCCTGCCGCCAAGCCTGCACCCGGATGCAACACGCAAACTGGCCAATGCCGGCATTCATGTGATGTGCGAAAAGCCAATGGCACCGGACAGCCTTGAAGCCCGGGCGCTGGTCGATTTTGCCAAGACAGTGAATGCCACTATCATGCCCGGTTACCTGCTGCGGACCAATCCGCATATCCGGGGATTTGTCGACGGGCTGCGTTCCCTGGGTCCAGTGCGTCGGTTGCATATTTCAACCAATGTACGCAAACCTTCCATGGCTGGCTGGCGCAGCGAACCGCAGATCGGCGGCGCATTGCTGGTCAACGCGATCCATCAGCTTGACCTTGCAACCTGGTTTGTCGACGCACCGCTGCGACCCCGGATGGCGCAGCTCGACAATGTCCATTTCGACGCCCCGACCGAGGATCTGTTCTATACAGCGCTGGTTTCCGAAAACGGCGTGACGGCAAGCGTTCTGAGTTCCTGGTCCCCACATCCGCCGATTTGCACCGATGGGTTGATGGTGACGGATGCCGGACGTCTCAGGATCGAGGCGGAAACCGATAGCGGTTCAATCGTATTGACAGCGAAAGGCTATCGCATCAACGGCGAGGAGATCGAACTGGAAGGCGTGGTCGACGTCAACCAGTTCATGAAGGAGTTGGAACATTTCGTCGATGCAATCGAAAACAAAACGCCACTCTGGGTGACGGTTGAAGATAATCTTGCCGTCCAGCAATTGATCGAAGATTGCCGGGCCGCCGCCATCGCGCCGGCCGGGCGCATTGCCTCCCGCGCTGCCTGAACCGCCCCAGAGGAAAAACGAAGTGGCAACATCACCTTCAATTCCTGTTGATACGGATGTCATTGTCATCGGCTCGGGCGCAGCTGGGCTTGCAACAGCCTGCGCGGCAAAGGCAATGGGGCTGGATGTCGTAATCGTCGAAAAGGAAAGCCGTTTTGGCGGCACAACGGCACTTTCGGGGGCGGCAATCTGGATCCCGCTCGGCGATGCCGCAATTGCCGCCGAAGCCGGTGACAGCCGCGAAAAGGTTATGGAATATCTCCATGCAACCATCGGAAAGGAGGCCGATGACACCTTGCTTGGCGCCTTTGTCGATGCTGCCGGTGAAGCCTTGAGCTATCTTCAGGCGCACACGCATCTGCGTTATCTGCCACGTAAAACCGCACCCGACTATCATTGTGAAAATCCGGGGGCGAGCACAACAGGCCGGGTGTTCGATGTCGTCGAATTCGATGGCCGGCGGCTGGGAAGGAACTTTGCCAATCTGCGGGCCCCGCTTCCGACGCATCTGGTTTTCGGTGGCATGATGGTCAATCGCGCCGATGTCTCTGCCCTGCTCAATTTTGGCCGGAACCGCAGCCAAAGCTGGCACAGCCTGAAACTGATCGCACGCTACGCGCTGGACCGGATCAACGGAAGGCGCGGCACACGTCTGGTGGTTGGCAGTGCCCTGGTTGGGCGGCTGGCGCTCTCGGTCCATGAGATGGGCATTCCGTTATGGCTCAACTGTCCGGCAACCGGGCTCATACGCGAAAACGGGCGTATTTCCGGTATTCGCTGCACGGGAACCGACGGTCAACCTCGTGAAATACAAGCCCGCCATGCGGTGGTCATGGCAACCGGTGGTTTTGCCGCCGATCCCGAACGCAGCCGGGACGCCCGTGGCAGATCAGCCTCCGCACATTTTACCATGGCCACACTTTCAGCCCGGGGGGAAGGTCAGACCATGGCCTGCGCCGAAGGGGCAATCATGGCCCAAAAAGGGCAAAGCGCTTTTTTCTGGGCACCAGTGTCCATCCATCGCGACAAGACAGGAAAACAAAGACAATTTGCCCATCTGACACTGGATCGGGCAAAACCCGGCATAATCGCTGTCAACCAACAAGGCGAACGATTCACCAATGAGGCGGACTCCTATCATCGTTTCGGAGCGGCGCTGCAATCCCTGTCCGGAGCCGGAAAGGATACCCCCGTCGCCTGGCTCCTTTGCGATGCCGTGGCACTGCGAAAATACGGTCTCGGGCTGGCCCGGCCCTATCCGGCGCATCATGGCAACCGACAATTGCTCCGCGATGGCTATCTTGTCAGCGCGCAGAACATCGCGGATCTTGCTGCACAAATTCATGCCCCCGCAGCATCCCTGGCCGAGACAATTGCGCGGCACAATGGCTTTGCGGAAACCGGCAGGGACCTTGATTTTGCCAAGGGTGCCAGCGCGCATAATATCTCCCTGGGGGATCCGGTCGTCGGCCCCAATCCCTGTCTCGCGCCCCTTGTTTACCCTCCTTTCCATGCAATCGGTCTGCATAGCGGTGACCTGGGTACCGCGCTGGGGCTGAAAACAGACAGGCGGGCACGGGTTTTGGGGGCCGACAACAAGGCGATTCCCGGGCTCTATGCGGTTGGAAACGACATGAATTCAATCATGGGCGGGACCTACCCTGCGGCAGGCATTACGCTTGGCCCAGCCCTGACCTTTGCCTATCTCGCAGCACAGGATATCGCCAAAAAAACCGGTTTCGGGGGAGACAATGCAAATCAGGCCTGAAAATGTGACGCTGGCGCAGCTTGGCCTGAATGATGAGGGGCCGCTTGCCCTGATTGATGCGGCCGCAACAGCAGGGTTTCGCGGTCTGGGACTTCCGCTGCGCTCGGGCGCCCTGCGGAATTTGAAATTCGAAATCGTGGGCAATCGGCAACTTGTCCGGCAGATCCGCAGAGCCGCCGATGCTGCAGGGGTAATCATCTTTGACACCGAATCCCTGGTATTGGGACATGAGCCGGAAAAGGATGCGTTGAAGGCGACGTTTGAAACGGCAGCAGAGCTTGGAGCAAGCCGGATGTCCTGCCTGGGTTATGAACCCGCTATTGGGCCAGGCTGCATGCAGCCCGGCGAAGAGCCGGAGCATCTGGCACGGATTTGCGCACTTGCCGCTGAATTCGGGCTCCTGATCGGCGTGGAATTCATGCTCTTCCGTTCAATCAGGACGATGCAGGCCGCGCGCAAGATTATCTTGCAGTCAGAAGCGCCCAATGTCCGGATCATTCTTGATGCACTACATTGTCATCGTTCCGGCCTGACACCGGAGGCCCTTGCCGCACTGGAACCGGACCTGATTTCCCATCTGCAGCTTTGCGATGCCGCCAAGAAACGCCCCGATGCCGACAGGCTGGTCGATGAGGCCCGGGCGGAACGGCTGATGCCGGGCGAAGGTGTGATCCCGCTGCGGCAGATGCTCAGGGCCCTGCCCCGGGACATTCCGCTTTCGCTGGAAATTCCGGTAGGTTCTATCCGTCATCTTGCGGTGGCCGAACGCGCGCGACGCGGAGCAGAATCCCTGGCGCATCTTTCCATCTGATCCCACCCGCCCAGCCCTAAACAGGATTCCCAAAAAGTAGTATCGGTTTTCGGAAACCCTGCAAAATCAAACAGGCCCAGGAACGTATTCGTAGAATAAATTCCAGATGCCTGCTTAGAATTTATTGACAAGCGGGCCCATCCGTTCAGCAAAATCATCAACCATCGAAAAAAGGAAGTCGGAAATCTCGGCTTCGGCCTGAAACGGCGCCCGGCGTGAAGAGCGGACCAGATAAAGCGTCCGCGTAACCACCGGGTTGACAATCCGACGCTGCACCAGCAACCCCCGCTTGATTTCAGAAGCAACCGTGCCACGCGGCATGACACTGGCCACACCGCCCTTGCGGATCAGGCTTTTCATCATGGAAACCGAGGTTGCCTCAAAGCTGACCTTCAGCCGCAGCGCCATCCGTTCTGCTTCGGCCACCATGATCTGGCGAAGGGGGTCGCGTTCATCAGCCAGCACGAATTCATATTCCAGCGCCTCGCTCATCTCAATCGTTTCGCCATCCTGACTATCCCCGGCCGCAGTGACGAAAACCAGTTCCTCCTGCAGCAGGGGCGAACGCAAGAGTGCCGGGCGATCGGTAACCTCATAGGCAATCGCCAGATCAATCTCATCGCGTTCAAGCGCCTCGATCAGGATATAGCTCATCTCTTCAACAACACTCAGATGAACATTTGGCAGGGCATCGCGGGCATTCACAAAAATTTCGCTGCCCAGAATATTCGTAAGACCGGGCGTAATACCAAGGATCAGGCTTTCCTTCTCACTTCCGGCGAAGCCCATGATTTCATTGCGCGTATTTTCGACGATCCGGAGGATTTCACAGGCCCGTTCATAAAGGACCTGACCGGAATGTGTTGCCGTGATCCCACGGGAATGCCGGACCAGAAGCGGAACGCCAAGTTCCTGCTCCAACTGCCTTATCTGCAGCCCCAATGCCGGCTGCGCAACATTCAACTGCTCCGCAGCCTTGGTTATATTGCCAACTTCGACAGTCTTGGCAAAATATCTTAATTGCCTGAGATTAATTGAAGTCTCCTCCCCCACTCATCCGGTGTCATATTCCGTTCGCACAGGCCGGCCTTCAAGGATTCGTTTTCAAGACAAGGCCCACAGGATTTCCTGCCCGGCATTCACCCCAATGCAAGGCAGTTGGGCGTAAAAGATATCTAACCCCATTCCATCAATGAGGTACAGACCTGCACCTTGCAAATCCCTTGCCAAACAACAGCAATAATACGACCTCACGATGCGCCAGGATCGCTGTCATCACCTTGCGCAATATGTCAATGCCCGGCAGCCGGTCACGATTCTTGGTAGGCACCGTTGGAACCCAGACCCGATCGCCTACACCACGTCCGACAAGCCAGACTCAGGACCTATTGAATTGAGCCCACTTACAAGGCTGATCGATACGAATGCACGGCTGGACAATCTGACGCTGACTTCTGCAGCGCAGGCCGATCTGATTATTACGCCATTCATGGGCACCCTGACGGCGCTCAGGATTTCCGAAATGCTGGGCACTACAGAATTGGATAGAGCACCGCTTTACGGCCTTCGCCGCAGAGATGCCTGTAACAAAGCGGAATATCGGGCCGTATCGGCAGCCTTCCTGCGTAGCATTCGGGATACATCTGAGCCCGCGAGCAATGATCTTCGCGTCAACACCATTTCAAAACATAGGGGCGCGTCAGTTCGTCACATTGGTAAATTATTGAGTATTTTAGTCTGATTTTAGATTGCTAACTCGTTGATACCACTGTAACCGGTACTCCGTCTGCCAACCAGAGGCGGTCGACATGTTGCAGCAGATCCCTTACTTGTCGGTGGCAGGTCGCCCATCCGAACCGTCACCGACAAACATGTCTGACGGAGAGACAGTGCCATGAGCTGCCACGTAACTCCAACTGGAAATATGCTCATGGCAAGCCGGGGTGCGCGCCTTGCGCTGCATCTTTTGCTGCTGATCGACCTACTGGTCATCGGAATCGCGGTAACAACGTTGCGGGGTGATCTTTGGCCTTTCGACCTGCACTTCTCGGTGCTGATTATGGCAAGCAGTATCGCCGTCCTCGCCATTGCCTGGTGGCCGGTCGCACTGGGTATAACAGCCACCGCCACGCTGCTGCCAGATATTCGTTGGCGGATCATTTTCTGGCCGCTGACCGTGTTGGGAATGGTAGCACTACATGCCGCCATCGGTCCTGAACTTGGCTTCATGTCAGTAAGTACGCTTGGGACAACCGGTGTCCTGCTGCTCTATGCTGTTCCGGTAGCCCTTCCCATCCTCGTGGGGTCGGCACTGCACGAAACGTTCCGTGCCAACCCTCCCTCAAACGCCGTGCCCCCTACGGCTCAGCCCCAAAGGACCCCCTCATGACATCTTCCAACATGCTGAGCCGCCGCACCACCCTTGCTGGGGTCATCGCAATCGTTCCCGCGCTGGCGGCTCCGGGCCTGCTCAGGGCACAGGGGCGCCTCAATGAACTTGCGCTTTACGGCCCGCCTGCCGGACCTTCGGTGACACTGGCCCATGCCGTCGCCACCGACAAGTTCACCCAGATTGCCGACAGTGCAACGATGTCGGCATGGCGTGCCCCGGACGAACTGCGCGCCGGGCTAACCTCGGAAACCATCCTTCTGTCGGTGGTGCCGGTGCAGGCGGCAGCAAACCTCTATAATCGTGACTTCCCGATCCGGCTTGCCAATGTGATGACCAATGGGCTGCTCTATGTCGCTTCCAGTAACGAGGACATTACTGCAATCCCGGATCTGAAGGGTCGCAGCGTCGCTGTTCCTTTCCGGGGCGACACGCCCGAGATCCTGTTTGGCAAACTTCTCGCCTATCACGGACTGAATGCCGAGGCAGATCTTTCCATCACCTATGCGGGATCCCCGATTGAGGCGATGCAGCTTCTTCTGGCCGGCAGGGTCGAGGCGGCACTGACTGCCGAGCCTTCGACCACCGCCACCGTGATCGCGGGTAGGCAGGCAGGCAAGGACATCCGCCGCGCCATCGATCTTCAGGCCGCCTGGGGCGAGATGACCGGTGCCGCACCGGTGTTGCCGCAGGCCGGGTTGGTAATCACCGGCAGATTTCTGGATGCCCATGCAGATACGATCCCTGAACTCCTGGCGGGGCTCCGGGTCGCAACCGATGAGGTTCTGGCCGATCCGAAGACGGCCGCAGGCCACGCAACCGATATTCTGGAGATGCCCGCACCACTTCTGGCGGCTTCCGTCCCACATTCGCATCTTGTCGCTCGATCCGCCGCCGAGGCCCGAACAGATGTTGAGCGGATGCTCGTGGCAATGACCGGCACCGACATGGCCGCCATCAATGGTCGCCTGCCGGACGATGGTTTCTATCTCTGATCTCACGAACCGGGATATCCCCAAGATGCCAGCGATAACTGCCAACCTCAGACCACCACTTCGCACCCGCCTCGCCAACCGTGTCGGGCGGGGGCTGGAATTTCTCTGGTCCGGCTGGGCGGGGCTTGCGGCGCTGTTCCTGCTGGCGGCGGCCTGGCAGGCTGGACACGAGGCCTATGGCCCATTCATCCTGACCTCGCCGCAAGAGACATTGGCGGCAGTCTGGCAACTTGCGAACGATCCGGAGGCGTGGTCGCTGGCGGGGCTGACCTTGCAGCGGGCAGTGACGGGTTTTGTACTGGCGGGCATGGCAGGCCTCGGTCTTGGTCTCATCGCCGGTTATTCCCCCGCAACGATGCGTCTGTCGCAGCCGCTGATCACGGTACTGATCGGGGTGCCACCGATTGCATGGATCGTACTGGCGATGATCTGGTTTGGCGGCTCAGACGCGACGGTGCGCACGGTAATCGTCGTCACCACCCTGCCGGTAGTGTTTCTTGGCGCGGCGCAGGGTATTGCCACGCGGGACCGCGGGCTCGACCGCATGGCCGAGGTGTTTGGTGCGGGGCCCCTATGCCGCTTTCTGACCGTAGGCCTGCGGCAGACCACGACGACGCTTTTCCCCGCACTGGTTCTTGCGCTCGGCACTTCATTCAAGGTTGCGGTGATGGCCGAGCTTCTGGCGAACGCAGGCGGCATCGGCGGGGCATTGGCGGGCGCGCGGATCAATCTTGATATTGCAACGGCGCTGGCATGGGTGCTCATCGCCGTAGTACTTTTGATTGCAGTGGAATACACATTGATTCACCCGGTCAAAGGCGAGATTGACCGCTGGCGCCGCGCGGCACAGCCATGGGGGGTCAAGCGATGACAGCTTTGCAAATCAGCGGGCTGGAACATGCCTATCTCGGTCGTTCGGTGTTGAAGGGCATCGACCTTTCGGTGAGTGTTGGCGAAATCGTGGCGTTGGTTGGCCCCTCGGGCTGCGGGAAATCGACACTTGCAAATATCGCAGCCGGAATACTGGAGCCTAAATCAGGGCGTATTGCGCGATACTACCTGCGCCATGCAATGATCTTTCAGGAACCTTCACTACTGCCCTGGGCCACGGCGGCGGGCAATATTGCCTTCAGCCTGCGCCTTGCCCGGCTGCCCCGTCGCAAACGGGTTGGGCGCGTTGCCGAGGCTGCCGCACAGGTCGCGCTTGAACTCGAGGATCTGGTAAAATATCCGGTCGAACTGTCGGGCGGGATGCGCCAGCGGGTGGCCATTGCCCGCGCCTTGGCGATACGGCCGGACTTTGTTTATTTTGATGAACCCTTCACCGCACTCGACGTCGCACTACGGCAGCGGATGCAGGATCTGGTGATCACCTCCTGCGCCGGCGCAGGACTGTCGGGACTGTTCATCACCCACGACCTGCACGAGGCGGCGCGGATCGCACATCGCGTGACCGTGCTCGATACCCACGGCGCGGGCATCCTTGGCCATCGCCCTCTACCTGGTACGCCCGGCAAACGTGACGAGACTGCGGTACAAGATTGGGTTTCGACGGCACTGAACCGTGACCCGCTCTTCCGTCATATCTACGATGTGAACGAGAGGCAGATCGCATGAGCTGTGCCTCCGATATCGAGGCTGGTCGTGACTTGCCCCAGACCACCTTGGGGGTGTTGGGCGACGAAGGATTCCGGCTGTTCTTTCCACTTTCCGCCGTCTATGCCGCAGTCTTCCCGCTGATTTGGGTGCTGGCTCTTGGTTTCGACCTGCCGCTGGCGCGTACAGTGCCGTCCTCGCTTTGGCATGCTCATGAGATGCTGATAGGCGCCTTCGGTGCGGCCCTGATCGGGTTTCTGACCACGGCAGCGCCGGAATGGACCGATACCAAACCGTTGCGTGGTCGGCTACTCTGGCTGTTCGCCGGTCTCTGGGGCATCGGTCGTTTCGTTGGGGCGCTTGGCTGGGATGCAATGAGCGCGCTGGGGGCGCTGGCCGATCTTGCATGGATGGCCGCGCTGCTGGCCTACCTTTTGCACCTGTCGATCCGGCGCGGAACCGACAGGCTTCTGGCTTTCGCCTTGTGGCTCGTATTGCTCATTGGCTGTACCGCCACCGCGCGCCTGGCCTTCCTGACTGGCGATACTGGCCGCGCGACGCTGTTCATTCACTTGACCGGTTTTGTATTCTTGGGGTTACTGGGCCTCGCACTTGCACGGATCACCGTGCAAGTGACGAATCTTGTTCTGGATCCGACCGAACTTACTTCTCCCTTCCGTCCCCATCCGGGCCGGTCGAATCTGGCACCCGGCCTCGTACTGGCGGCGATTGCCGGACAAGTTGTGGGCCTTTCGCCGGGGGTGGCGGGCTATCTTATCCTCGCCGCCGGGGCCGCTTTCATGGACCGCGTTGCCGAGGCATTCATCGGGCGGGAAACATTCCGGGCCGAGATCATGATGCTGGCGGGAAGCGCCGTACTAGCCGGGGCGGGTCTGATGATGACGGGGGCTGCATTGCTTGGAGCACCATGGTCTGAGGTGGCGGGACTGCACCTGACGTTCATGGGCGGGCTCGGGCTCGGGGTCTATACCGTCTTCTGTATCGCGGGATTGCTGCATACCAACCGCCCGCTGGGCCTGCCACGCCTCGTCAGGTTCGGCGTAGCCTGCCTTGTACTGTCAGCAGTGCTGCGCATCGCACCGGATTTTGGCATCTTCATTCCCGGGCCACTGCATGTTTTGGCGTCACTGGGCTGGGCACTGGGATTTCTCATCTGGCTTTGGGCATTCTGGCCCTACCTGTCTACAACGGAGCAACTGGGGATCGCGCAGTCAGACGCGAATATCACGAGTTCTGCTCATC
>JBKEDF010000027.1:0-2929 GCA_047975325.1 Pseudorhodobacter sp.
TCCACCCTTGGAATAGGGGGCGAGCAGGTCGATCACCTTGATCCCGGTTACGAGGATCTCCGATTCTGTCGCCTGTGAGGCAAAATCCGGGGCAGGCTGGTGGATCGCACGGGTTTCCGTCGCGGGAACATCGCCCTTTTCATCCACCGGTTCACCGATGACATTCAGGATCCGGCCCAGTGTCGCGTCACCCACCGGCACCGAAATCGGCGCGCCGGTATCGGTTACCGCTTCACCACGAACAAGCCCTTCGCTTGCATCCATGGCAATGGTCCGAACGGTATTTTCGCCCAGATGCTGTGCCACTTCCAGCACCAGTCTCTTGCCATTATTGGTAGTTTCCAGCGCGTTCAGAATTGCCGGAAGGGCACCTTCGAACTGCACATCAACAACGGCACCGATCACCTGGGTTACCTTGCCGGTTGCTTTCGCTTTTGCCATATCTTTCTCTCCGTGCGGGTCAGAGCGCCTCAGCGCCCGAGATGATTTCAATCAGTTCCTTGGTGATCGCGGCCTGGCGCGAACGGTTATACTGGATCGTCAGCTTGTTGATCATGTCACCCGCGTTGCGTGTGGCATTATCCATCGCCGACATCCGCGCACCCTGTTCGGATGCACCATTTTCCAGCAGGGCCGTGAAGACCTGCGTGGACACGCCGCGCGGCAGAAGATCGGCAAGGATAGCCTCTTCCGACGGTTCATAATCATAAAGGGTGGATGCCGCCGCCCCTTCTTCCTGTTCGAAGCTGGCAGGGATGATCTGCTGTTTGGTCGGGACCTGGCTGATGACCGACTGGAAACGATTGAAAAAGATCGTCGCCACATCAAATTCCCCGGCAGAGAATCGTGCGAGGATATCCTTGGCAATGCCCTGCGCATCGACATAGCCCACGCGCTTCACATCGCTCAGATCCACATGACCCACGAAATACTGCGACAGGTCACGCTTGAGTTGCTCGCGGCCCTTCTTGCCAACGGTCAGGATCTTGACCGTCTTGCCCTCGCCCAGCAATTCCTGCGCACGGGTCCGCGCCAGCCGCGCAATGGAGGAATTGAACGCCCCGCAGAGCCCCCGTTCCGCCGTCATCACGACCAGAAGATGGACCTTGTCATTGCCTGTTCCAGCCAGAAGGCGCGGTGCGCCTTCCGCATTGCCGACCGAGGCCGCCAGCCCCACCATCACGGCGTTCATCCGTTCGGCATAGGGCCGCGCGGCCTCCGCCGATTCCTGGGCACGGCGGAGCTTGGCCGCCGCCACCATCTGCATGGCCTTGGTGATCTTCCGCGTCGACTTGACGCTTTCGATCCGGTTCTTGAGGTCCTTCAGGCTCGGCATCTACCTACCCCCTACCCCGCCCTCAGGCGAAGTCTTTCGCATAAACGTCAAGCGCGGCTTTGATCTTCTCTTCCAGATCACCTTTCACCTTGCGGTCATTGTCGGTGATATCGGCCAGAAGATCGGCATTATTCGCGCGCAGGTGCTTCAGGAGGCCTGCCTCATAACGTCCGACATCACGCACCGGAACCTTGTCAAGATAGCCCTTGGTACCGGCAAAGATGATGCAGACAATTTCCGCATTGGTCAGCGGCGAATATTGCGGCTGCTTCATCAGTTCGGTCAGACGCGCGCCACGGTTCAGCAGCGCCTGGGTCGAAGCGTCGAGATCCGAACCAAATTGCGCGAAGGCTGCCATCTCACGATACTGGGCCAGTTCCAGCTTGACCGGGCCGGCAACCGATTTCATCGCATCGGTCTGCGCCGAAGATCCCACGCGGGACACCGACAGGCCGGTATTCACGGCCGGGCGGATACCCTGATAGAAAAGCTCGGTCTCCAGGAAGATCTGGCCATCGGTGATCGAGATCACATTGGTCGGAATATAGGCTGAAACGTCGCCCGCCTGGGTTTCGATGATCGGCAGCGCGGTCAGGGAACCGGAACCGAAATCGCCATTCAGCTTTGCCGAACGTTCCAGCAAGCGCGAATGCAGGTAGAACACATCGCCCGGATAGGCCTCACGTCCCGGCGGACGGCGCAGCAGCAGCGACATCTGACGATAGGAAACGGCCTGCTTGGAAAGATCATCATAGATGATCAGCGCATGACGGCCATTATCGCGGAAGAATTCCGCCATCGCGGTTGCCGAGAAAGGCGCAAGATACTGCATCGGTGCCGGGTCGGATGCGGTGGCGGCCACGACGATGGTATATTCGATCGCGCCGGTTTCCTCCAGCTTCTTCACCAGCTGGGCAACGGTCGAACGCTTCTGCCCGATGGCAACATAGATGCAATAGAGCTTCTTGCTCTCGTCATCACTCGCTGCGTCGTTATAGCTTTTCTGGTTCAGGATCGTGTCGAGCGCGATCGCGGTCTTACCGGTCTGGCGGTCGCCGATGATCAATTCGCGCTGGCCACGGCCGATCGGGATCATCGCGTCCACGGATTTGAGGCCGGTTGCCATCGGTTCATGCACCGATTGGCGCGGGATGATGCCGGGCGCCTTCACATCCGCGATGCGGCGTTCGGATGCATCGATTGCCCCCTTGCCGTCAATCGGATTGCCCAGACCGTCCACGACCCGCCCCAGAAGCGCGTCACCGGCGGGTACGTCAACAATGGATTTTGTCCGCTTGACTGTATCGCCTTCCTTGATCGAACGGTCATCGCCAAAAATCACGATACCAACGTTATCGACCTCCAGATTCAGCGCCATGCCGCGGATCCCGCCAGGGAATTCGACCATTTCGCCGGCCTGGATGTTGTCCAGCCCGTGAACGCGGGCGATTCCGTCACCAACGCTGAGCACGCGGCCCACCTCGGCCACTTCCGCTTCCTGACCGAAGTTCTTGATCTGGTCCTTGAGGATCGCAGAAATCTCGGCTGCTTGGATACCCATTATCCGACCTCTTTCATTGCATTCTGGAGAGC
>JBKEDF010000031.1:0-60036 GCA_047975325.1 Pseudorhodobacter sp.
CCTCGGCCACTTCCGCTTCCTGACCGAAGTTCTTGATCTGGTCCTTGAGGATCGCAGAAATCTCGGCTGCTTGGATACCCATTATCCGACCTCTTTCATTGCATTCTGGAGAGCCGCGAGCTTTGCCTTGACCGAAGTATCGATCATGGTTGAGCCCAGCTTGACGACAAGGCCGCCGATGAGGGTTCCATCGACGGCGGTTTTCAGTTTCACGTCCTTGCCCACGCGCGCCTTCAGCGTCGCGGCGAGTTCCTTGGCCTGTGCGGCCGACAGCTTGACCGCAGAAGTCACCTCGGCGGTGACCTCACCCTTCTCGGCACTGATCAGTTCGCGCAACCTGGCCAGCATCGGCGGCAATACGAAAAGCCGCCGCTTGCTGGCCATCAGGGCCAGCGTATTGGTTGTCAGGGCCGAAAGCCCCATTTTCCTGGCCAGAGCGGCAATGGCCTTGCCCAGATCTTCACGCGAATAAATTGGCGAGGAGATCAGATCACGCAGGTCGGCAGAACCCTCGACGGCCTGGGAAAGGGCATCGACATCCCCTTCCAGCGCCTTCAGGGCCTTGTCATCCTTTGCCAGCTCAAACAGAGCAGTGGCGTAGCGCGCGGCAATGCCAGAGGAGATCGATGCGGATTCAGACACGTCAACCCTTCCGATAGTTTGGCCCTGTCCCGGTCTGATGGCACAAGGGCATCCGGTGGCGCATGATCACATGCGCCGCAAATTCGCGGTGGATGTAGCAGAGGACCCGCCCCCCCGCAACCACTCAAGTCACATCGAAGTGAGCCGGAAGCATGCTTCAACGTGCAGAAAACACCATAGATGGTATTTTTACGGATCGAAGCCGCAAAAAAATCCCGATCATGGTTCGATCCGGGGGCGCAAAAGCCGCACCGGATGAATCACTTCGGGCTATCCCGCCGTATTGTGTCCTTGCCTATTGAAGGGGTTGGAATCGCCTGGCCCACCCCTTCCAGAACGCGCAGCGGGCGTCGCACGGCCGCGCCCAGCCCCCCCCGCCGCGGCGCATAGGAGGTCTTGGAAACCTCCACCATCAGAACCCCACCGGCAAGCCAGGGCGCAAATCTGCGGCCATTCTTTTCCAGGAAATCCGCTGTGCGCAGCCAGAATTGCTGCCCCGATGGAGGGGAAAACAGCGCCGCCATGCTGCGTTCCGGGCTGAAATCATGCTGTTTGAGCTGCGCCTCGATCTGCCCCAGGGTAAAGGGCTTGCCAAAACCAAAGGGCGTCCCGTCCCGACGCGCCCACAAGCCCGACCGCGAGGGAACGACAAAAAGCGCCCTTCCCCCCGGGCCAAGCACGCGCGCGGCTTCATCGAGGATCGCGGTCGGATTTTCCGAAGTCTCAAACCCATGAAGCAATACCAGCCGGTCAACCATCCCGGTTGCCAGTGGCCATTGCGTTTCCTCGCACAGGGTTGAGACATTCGGCCTGCCCGCAGGCCACGGCATGACGCCCTGCTGGGCCGGCATCAGCGCAATCACCCGGCGCGCATCTGCCAGAAAAGGCCGCAGGAGCGGCGCGGCAAAGCCGAACCCCACC
Organism: Pseudorhodobacter sp.; assembly: GCA_047975325.1. Taxonomy (GTDB): domain Bacteria; phylum Pseudomonadota; class Alphaproteobacteria; order Rhodobacterales; family Rhodobacteraceae; genus JBKEDF01. The sequence continues at coordinate 1,564 of JBKEDF010000031.1, forward strand.
ACCGTCTGCCCCTTCACATCGGGCCACAGTTCCACCACCCGGTCCCGTATCGCGCGTTGCGCAATCCGCCCCAGCTTCGTGCGGTAATAGAAATTGCGCAGGTCGAGCACATCGAGATGCATTGCGGCGGGACCTTATTCGGGCAACACTGTCGGGGCAGCATAACGACTGGAGAGGAAAAGGCCATGCCGCTTGATCTCGTGACCATCCCCTGCCTGGAGGATAACTACGCCTTTCTGATCCATGACATGGAAACCGGGGCAACCGCCGTCATCGATGTCCCGGAAGCCCCCCCGATCCTGGAGGCCCTGACCGCCCGCGACTGGAAACTGACCGATGTTTTCCTGACCCACCATCACTGGGATCACGTGGATGGCCTTGAGGCTCTTCTGGCCGAGGCCCCGGCGACGGTATCGGGCGCACAGGCAGATGCCCATCGCCTTCCCCCACTCGACCGCAGCCTGAACGAGGGGCAGAAATTCAACTTCGGGGCCTCCAAGGTTCTGGTCATGGATGTGTCCGGCCATACCGTCGGGCATATCGCCTTTCATATTCCCGACGCGCGGATGGCCTTTACCGGTGACAGCCTGATGGCCATGGGGTGCGGGCGCCTCTTTGAGGGAACACCGGAACAGATGTGGCGCAGCCTGTCGAAATTCACATCCCTGCCGGATGAAACGCTTATCTGTTCGGGTCACGAATATACCGCCGCCAACATGCGTTTTGCGCTCTCCCTTGAACCAGGGCATCCCGACCTTATCTTACGTCAGGAAGAGATCGAAAAACTCCGCGCTGCCGGGCAGGCGACCGTTCCCTCGACCCTCGGGCTGGAACGGCAGACCAATCCGTTCCTGCGCGCCGACAACCAGACATTGAAAACCGCAATAGGCATGCCTGATGCCGCAGCGGAAACCGTATTTGCGGAAATTCGCAAGCGTAAGGACCATTTTTAAACCAACCAACTGAAATAATGTGATTTATTGAGAACCCGACCGAAAAATCGGACCCAACGGAAATATCAAATCTTTGAAAAAAGACTTGAAGACCAGCTTAGAAAACCGAACCTTAAGAGTCACAAGGCCAAAGTTGACCCAGACCCGAGGCCAGCAGGACAGGAGCACCGAACGTGCCATCATTTTCCAACACACTCGAGCAAGCTATCCATGGTGCCTTGGCACTGGCCAACGCCCGCCGCCACGAACTCGCAACACTGGAACATCTGCTTCTGGCGCTGATCGATGAACCCGACGCCGCCCGCGTGATGAAGGCCTGTTCGGTTGACCTGGATGATCTGCGCAAGACGCTCCTCGATTTCATCGATGATGACCTTTCAACCCTCGTCACCGATGTCGAGGGCTCCGAAGCCGTACCGACGGCCGCCTTCCAGCGGGTGATCCAGCGCGCCGCGATCCATGTCCAAAGCTCCGGGCGTTCGGAGGTGACGGGCGCGAATGTCCTTGTCGCAATCTTTGCAGAACGCGAAAGCAATGCCGCCTATTTCCTGCAGGAACAGGACATGACCCGCTATGACGCGGTGAATTTCATTGCCCATGGTGTGGCCAAGGATCCCGCCTATGGCGAAAACCGCCCCGTCAGCGGTGCGGAGGAACAACAGGAAACCCCCAAGGCCGAAGCCGGGGAAGCCAAGGAATCCGCGCTGTCGAAATATTGCGTGGACCTGAACGTGAAGGCGCAAAAGGGCGATGTCGATCCGCTGATCGGACGGGAGGCGGAGGTCGAACGCTGCATCCAGGTACTCTGCCGCCGCCGCAAGAACAATCCGCTTCTGGTGGGTGACCCCGGCGTGGGCAAGACCGCCATCGCCGAAGGTCTCGCCTGGAAGATCGTCAACAACCAGACACCGGATATCCTGTCACGCACCACGATCTACAGCCTCGATATGGGGGCACTTCTGGCCGGCACCCGCTATCGCGGGGATTTCGAGGAACGGCTGAAAGCGGTGGTGAAAGAAATGGAGGATCACCCCGATGCGGTCCTTTTCATCGATGAAATCCATACCGTGATCGGTGCCGGGGCTACCTCGGGCGGCGCGATGGATGCCTCCAACCTGCTGAAACCCGCGCTTCAGGGTGGCAAGCTGCGCACCATGGGCTCCACCACCTACAAGGAGTTCCGCCAGCATTTCGAAAAGGACCGCGCCCTGTCACGGCGGTTCCAGAAGATTGACGTGAACGAACCTTCAGTCCCCGATGCCATCAAGATCCTGATGGGACTGAAACCACATTTCGAGGCGCATCACGATCTGCGCTACACCAATGACGCGATCAAATCTTCCGTGGAACTTGCCGCGCGCTACATCAATGACCGTAAACTGCCGGATTCGGCAATCGATGTCATCGATGAGGCCGGGGCGGCACAGCATCTGGTGCCGGAATCCAAGCGCCGCAAGACCATCGGCACCAAGGAAATAGAGGCCGTCGTTGCCAAGATCGCGCGGATCCCGCCGAAAAACGTCTCCAAGAACGATGCCGAAACCCTGCGCGATCTGGAAAAATCGCTCAAGCGTGTCGTGTTCGGACAGGACAAGGCGGTAGGGGCGCTTTGTTCAGCCATCAAACTGGCCCGTGCGGGCCTGCGTGAACCCGAAAAACCCATCGGCAACTACCTGTTTGCCGGGCCGACCGGCGTGGGCAAGACCGAGGTGGCAAAGCAGCTCGCCTTCTCCCTCGGGATTGAACTGCTGCGCTTCGACATGTCTGAATATATGGAAAAACATGCCGTTTCCCGGCTGATCGGTGCGCCTCCGGGCTATGTGGGTTTCGATCAGGGCGGCATGCTTACGGATGGGGTGGATCAGCACCCGCATTGTGTCCTGCTGCTTGATGAAATCGAAAAGGCGCATCCGGATGTCTATAATATCCTGCTGCAGGTCATGGATCACGGCAAGCTGACCGATCACAATGGCCGGACGGTGGATTTCCGGAATGTAATCCTGATCATGACCTCCAATGCCGGCGCTGCGGATATGGCAAAGGCCGCCTTCGGCTTTGGCCGCGACCGCCGCGAAGGGGAAGATACCGCTGCGATAGAGCGTACCTTTACACCCGAATTCCGGAACCGTCTGGATGCGGTCATCTCCTTCGCGCCCCTGTCGAAAGAGACGGTCATGCGGGTGGTGGAAAAATTCGTGCTCCAGCTTGAAGTTCAGCTGATGGATCGCAATGTCCATATCGAACTGACACCGGAAGCCGCAGAGTGGCTTGGCGAGAAAGGCTATGATGACAAGATGGGCGCCCGTCCGCTGGGCCGGGTAATCCAGGAAAACATCAAGAAACCACTGGCGGAAGAGTTGCTTTTCGGCAAGCTGGTCAAAGGTGGCGTCGTGAAGGTGACCGTGAAGGGCAACATGATCGAACTCCTGATCGAGGAGCCCGCCAAGCCCCGTATCACCAGGCAAAAACCGCCACTCCTGACGGCCGAATGATCCGACCACAAGATGGCACCACCCCGGGCCTGTATCCGGGGCGGTGTTACCGCCTGTCCCCCGTTCGGCCAGCCAGCCATCAGATCAACACATGGCCCGCCAACAGGTTTCCGTCGCGGTCGGTGACAGGCCCGATTGGCCGGGCCAATCCCTGCCATTGGCGCAGCAGACTATGAAGCATCTTTCATTTCATAGACTTACGCCCTAGATTGGCCTGAGCCCGGTCAGTCGGAGGCCCATATGTTCACTGTGATCGTCGCGGCGCTGGTGGTCATACTGCAATGCTTCGCCATCTTTTTTCTGTTTCAGGCCATCCGTTCCGCCCGCACATCACAGGGGGCTGTTGCCTGGGCCATCTTTTTGTTTTTCGTGCCATTTCTGGGTGTTCCCGCCTATGTCTTCCTGGGAAGCTGGCGCTATCGTGGATATCAGGTGGCACGGCGGCGCAATATCCAGGTCATTCGCGCGCTGAAACAGGAAAACCGCCGGATCGGGGCCCCGGAGGCCGACCTCACCCCCCTTCAGCGCAGCCTTGCCGGGATTTCGGATCTGCCGGTCACGCGGGGCAATGACATGGTCCTGCTTCCCGATGCCAAATCCACCTTTGATGCCATCATCGAGGCCATCGACGGGGCAGAGCAATATGTCCTGGTGCAGTTTTACATCATTCGCGAAGATGACCTTGGCCAGCGCCTCCGCAATGCAATGATTGCTGCGGCGAAACGCGGGGTATCGGTACGGCTGCTTTATGATGCGATCGGCAGCAAGGATCTTCCAAGATCCTATCGGCAGGAATTGCATGCCCAGGGGGTTGCCGCCCATGATATCAACGGCCCCTTCGGCCCCCGGAGCCATTTTCAGGCTAATTTCCGCAATCACCGCAAGACGGTGATCGTGGATGGCCATATCGGCTTTACCGGGGGTTTCAATGTCGGAGATGAATATGCCGGGCTCGATCCCAAGATCGGCCCCTGGCGCGACACGCATTGCCAGTTGCGCGGCCCGATGGTCACGCAGCTTCAGCTTATCTTCGCCGAAGACTGGTATGGCGTCACCCAGGAAACCCTCGCCGATGCGCTGATCTGGCAAACCGCCCCGGAAACCGCGGATATGCTTGGCCTGATCGTGGCAATCGGCCCGGCCGATGAGGCCGATAGCGGTGCGCTCTATTTCTGTTCGGTAATCAATGCGGCGCGTGAAAGGCTCTGGATCGCCTCGCCCTATCTGATCATTGAAAACGATATTCTGGTGTCGCTACAACTAGCCGTGCAGCGCGGGGTCAAGGTCAGGATCATGGTGCCGGCCAATGGCGACCACTGGGCAACCTGGCTGGCCGCGTTTTCCTATTTCGATGAACTGCGCGCTTCAGGGGTGGAAATCTGGGCCTATCGCGAAGGTTTCATGCATCAGAAGGTGATCCTGGCCGATGATGACTTTGCCTCCATCGGAACGATCAACATGGATAACCGGTCATGCCGGCTGAATTTTGAGGCAACGGCGGTATTTTTCGACAAGACTGCCGCAGCGCAGGTCGAACGGATGCTGATGGATGATTTTACCCAATGCGACCTGCTGACAAGACAGTTGACAGAACATTCGCCGGCGCTTCGTTTTGGATCACCCATTGCGCGTCTTTTCGCGCCCCTGCTCTGAACCTTCATCATTCTTGTATAAAAGCGCGTTCCGGCTCTGGACCAGCGCCCGCCCATACGGCACAAACACAGCCACGTAGATAGGGGCGCGGTTATGCGGGACAAGGACAAAAAGATTGCGCGATCCGCGCCGTTGCTGTCGGGGCTGGGGGATGAGTTGTTTAACGATATTCTGGACGGCGCACCCGTTCAGGAACTCAGCCGGGGCGAAACCATCTTCCTGCAGGGGGAACAGGCCCGCGCAATCTATATCGTCACCGATGGCTGGGTGAAACTCTATCGCCTGGCACCCAGCGGGGCGGAAGCGGTGGTGGGCGTCCTGACCAAGGGCCAGAGTTTTGGGGAAGCCGTCGCCTTCCGCAATGACTGTTATCCGGTTTCCGCCGAATCCGCGACGGCAAGCCGCATGATCCGTATCGAGGCGGGTCGTTTCCTGCGCCGGATCGAGGAAAATCCGGCCATGGCCACGGCCATTATTTCTGCCACCTTCACGCATCTGCATGCGCTGGTGAACCAGGTTGAGGCGCTCAAGGCCCGGACCGGGGCGCAGCGCGTCGCGGAATTCCTGTTGGAACTGGTCGAATGCGACCTGGGAAGCTGTGAGGTCAAGCTGCCCTATGACAAGGTGCTGATCGCGGGCCGGTTGGGAATGACCCCCGAAAGCCTTAGCCGGGCATTCGTCAAGCTGCGTGATTTTGGCGTGGCGATCCGGCACAATCATGCCTCCATCGACGAAGTCACCACGCTGCGCGATTTCGCCGAGGATAATACAGCCACCCGCTGACGCCCGGGCAGGTTTCTTGCCGGTCAGGTTCCACAGAACGTCCGGTAGGGACCAAAACCGGAAGGTGCCGGAAGGGCGAAGCCCTCGGCATTCGGCCCGGCCGTATAGGGATCCGAGACAAGCGCCAAAAGCTGGTCAAACGGTGCCAGATCCCCCTGATTGGCTGCGGCAAGGGCTTCTTCCACCTTATGGTTGCGCGGGATGTAGATCGGGTTTGCGGCCCGAAGCCTGTCGCCCCGCGTCTCAGCCCGATTATCGCCTTCGCAACGGGCCTGCCATCGCGCAATCCAGTTCTGCACTGCCCTTCGGTCGGGAATCATGGCCTCAAGGACCTGCAACCCATCCGACAGCGCCCGGAACGCGCGGGTGAAATCCCCACCATGTTCCGTCAGCAAGTCCAGAAGCTCCTCCGCAAGCCGGCCATCGCCTTCTTCCTGCCGCAAAAGCCCAAGCTTGGCCCGGAACCGGGCCTCCCAGGCGCGGCGATACAGGTCGGGAAATTCCTGCAGGATTTCCGTTACCGGACCGACGGCCTGTTCCGGGTTTTCAGGCGTGATAACCGCAAGCAAGGTCTCCGCCAGTCGCGCCAGATTCCATTGCGCGATCCCCGGCTGGTTCCCATAGGCATACCGGCCCTGATGATCGATCGAGGAATAGACCGCAGCGGGATCATGGGCATCGATGAAGGCACAGGGGCCATAGTCGATCGTCTCGCCACAGATTGTCATATTGTCGGTATTCATTACACCATGAACAAAGCCGACCGCCATCCACCCCGCGATTAGCGCCGCCTGCCTTTCACAGACGCGACGAAAGAACATGAGCGCCCGGTCGGGACGCCCCGCCAGATCGGGATCATGCCGCGTGATGGCGTAATCAAGCAGCCGCAAAACACGGTCATTTTCCCGCCTTGCAGCGAAGAATTGAAAGGTTCCGACCCGCAAATGTGATGCGGCGATCCGCGCCAGCACGGCCCCCGGTTCGGGGCCGCGGTCCCGCAGCACCTGTTCGCCGGTGCGACAGGCGGCAAGCGCCCGGGTGGTGGGGATGCCCAGCCCCGCCATGGCCTCTCCCATCAGATATTCGCGCAAGACCGGCCCCAGTACCGCCTTGCCATCCGCCCCCCGCGAAAAGGGCGTGCGACCCGATCCCTTGAGATGGATATCCCGGCGCTTGCCCGCGCGGTCGATCACCTCACCCAGCAAAAGTGCGCGACCATCACCCAATTGCGGGGAAAAACCGCCAAACTGATGCCCGGCATAGGCCATGGCCAGCGGCGCCGCCCCTTCCGGCGCACGGCTTCCCGTCAGGATTTCCGCCGTAAGCTGATCCACCGGCAGGCCCAGTTCATCGGCCAGCAGGGTGTTCAGCCTGATAATTTCCGGGGCAGGTACCTCTGCACCTTTCCAGGGCAGGTAAAAACCCTCCAGATCCCTGGCATAGCTGTTATCGAAGGAAAGAGACGACATTGGATATTCCGCTGGTTTTCCCCAATCTGGGGCCAGTAGGCAGCCGGGGCAAGGGTGGACTGGACGGCGCGCGGGTTTCGCGCTTTGCTGGGACAGTTGAAGAAAGGGCGATCATGGACAATCTGGAACGGAAGATAGCAGCAGGCCGGGGGGATATCCCGGCTGATCTGGTTTTGCGCGGCGGGCAGGTTCTGGATGTGGTCACCGGTGCGCTGATCAAGGGCGATGTGGCAATCTGCGATGATGTAATCGTCGGCCTTGAGGCGGAATATGAGGCGCATCGCGTAATCGATGTTTCAAACCGGATCATGGTCCCGGGTTTCATCGACACGCATCTGCATGTGGAAAGCAGCCTTGTCACGCCGTTCGAATTCGACCGCTGCGTCACCCCGCGCGGCGTGACCACGGCAATCTGCGACCCGCATGAAATTGCCAATGTGATCGGGGTGGAGGGCATCCGCTATTTTCAGGAAGCAAGCCAGCATCTGCTGATGGACCTGCGCGTACAGCTTTCCTCCTGCGTGCCCTCGACCCATATGGAAACGGCGGGCGCACAAATTGAGGCAGCAGATCTGGCGGCGCTGATCGGCCATCCTTCCGCAATAGGCCTGGCGGAATTCATGAACTATCCCGGCGTGATCCATCGCGATCCAAACGCCATGGCCAAGCTGCGGCTTTTCGAAGGAGGACATATTGATGGTCATTGCCCGCAATTGGGGGGGCGGGATCTGAACGCCTATATCGCGGCCGGGATCCGCACCGAACATGAGGCGACAACCGCCGGGGAAGCCCTGGAAAAGCTGCGCAAGGGGATGCGTGTCCTGATCCGCGAAGGTTCGGTTTCCAAGGATCTGGAGGCATTGCAGCCGATCCTGACAGAGGCAAATTCAGCTTATCTCTGCCTGTGCACCGATGACCGCAACCCCCTTGATATCGGGGAATACGGGCATCTGGACTACATGATCCGGCGGATGATCGAACTTGGCACAGCCCCGCTTGCAGCCTATCGCGCGGCAAGCCTTTCAGCAGCCGAGGCTTTCGGGCTGCGTGATCGCGGCCAGATTGCACCCGGGCGGCGGGCGGATATCGTCGTCGTCGACAACCTCGAAGGCTGCCATGCGCAGCTTGTCCTGGTTGCGGGCCGGATCGCCGATGAAGCCGCTTTCGCCGCGCGCCGCACAATTCCCCCAGTAGGCCGTGCATCGGTCAAGGCCCCGCATCTGTCACCAGAGGATTTCCGCGCCCCGGCCAATCGCGGCAAGACGGATGTGATCGGGATCCTCGAAGGCAAGATCATCACCGAACATCTGACCGAGGAAATCGAGCCCCGTGATGGCGACAAACGGCCCGACCCCGATCGCGACCTCATCCGCATTTCCATTGTTGAACGGCACGGCAGGAATGGCAATATCGCCAATGGTTTCGTCAAGGGGTTCGGGCTGAAGGCAGGGGCCATTGCCTCCACCGTCTGTCATGATCATCATAATATCGCCGTAGTGGGCGCGGATTATGCCGACATGGCGCTGGCTGCAAATCGCCTGTCAGAAATTGAAGGCGGCTTTGTCGTGGCCGCAAAGGGAATAATCCTGGCTGAGCTTGCCCTTCCCGTTGCGGGCCTGATGAGCCTTGATCCCTTTGAGACCGTGCACGATGATCTTATCGCATTACGCGCAGCAGCACGTGGGCTGGGCGTGACACTGGAAGAACCTTTCCTGCAACTGGCCTTTCTGGCCCTCCCCGTCATCCCGGCCCTGAAGATCACGGATCGCGGCATGGTCGATGTGAACAGGTTTGAAATCATCCCCGGATAGGAGTTGCGCCTTTTGCAAGGGCTCAATTCCCGCCCAGAAGCCTCCGCAAGGCGCGGCCTGCCTCTTTTTCCACCGCATCCCGCGCCCGACGCTTTGCGGCATCTTCCAGGCTTTCCCCTTCGGCCTGTTCGATCCCAAGCTCTTCCTTCAGCTTTTCCTTGGCGCGCTCTTCCTCCACGCGACCCTTCGCTTTCAGCCGGGCCTTTTCCGCCTCCAGCTTCTGATCTGTAAGCGCATCAAGATCCAGCCGGATTTTCGGATCTGCCCAAGGCCCGGTAATCAGCACGGGTAATTCAAGCCCCTGCTCGCCCGCAATTCCCTGCAGGGTGGCGGCAGTGATACGGTAATCCAGATCGCGCATCCCGATGCCGATACGCCCCTGCCCCCTGGCCGCAAGAAAGGGGCTTTCAAGCACAAGGTCGTCATTGCGCAAAACCCCGTCCGCCATCGTGAAGCTTGCGGAAACCCCGTCAAAGATCGTTTTTTGGCCCTCACCGCGATAGGATGGATCCAGCGTCCGCAACATGCCTGCAAGATCAAGCCCAAGCCATTCACCCTTGCCAAGCGCAATCCGCCCCGACCCCGACAGGCTCATCATCATGGCGCGCAGGCTCTGCCCCAATGCAAGGAATTGCAAATCCACATCCGCAGCCCCGATCAGACGGTCCTGCCCTGTCATGTCGATCAACAGCGGCTGCATCGCAATCCCGCGAAGCGCCAGCTTGCCGCCCGTAGACAGGCCCGAACGGTTATTTGCCACCAGATTGCCGCTGATTCGCCCGCCATAGGCCTCCAGATCCGATGTTTCGACAACAAGGCGCGACCTGTCCAGCGTCGCAACGACCCTGCCCTTTCCAAGGCGAAGCCCGCCCAGATCGTAACTGTTGGCCGCAATCGAAACCACGCCATTTAACGCCGCAAGCGCGGAAGCATCAACAGGGGTTGCGGACCAACCCGCCTGCGCCTGTTGATCCCCCCCGGCCTTTTCCGCGCCCCCATCCGACCCGGCATCGGACAAACCTGAAAGATCCAGCGCATCGGCACGCAAGCGCGCCTGCAAATCGGGGCGGTCACCGCCAAAACGCAGATCCGCATCCCCTTCAAGCCGGTTATCATCCAGAAGGATCGTCCCGCCCCTCAGGTGGAACGAACCTTCTGGCGCCAATGTGACTGTCCCGGACAGCTTGCGCTGGTTCTGCCCCAGCCCGGGCGGAAGTTCCGGCACCCCGCTTTTGCCCATAAGCGCCATAAGCGATGCCAGATCGGCCAGATCCGCAGTGACTTCCCCTTCCGCAGCAACCGGATCAAGACCTGCCCGCCCCTGAAACCTGATCGATGTATCGCCAAGACCCGCCGAAAGTTCGATATCCCCCAGACCGCCCGAGGCAAAACGCTGAAACGGTGACACCCCAAGATCAACCAGCAGCGGAACATTCCCCTTGCGGGCCGAAAGCTGCAAACTTGCCTCCCCGTCCGGATCGGGCAGGCGCAATTCCGCATCGATGGATTGCAACGCGAACTGCTGCCCCGATTGTCCATCGATGAAATGCAATTCCCCGTCGCGGATCACGGCCTGATCCAACGTAACCGGCATCGCCTTTCCCGCTGGCGGAGCCGCCGCATCACCACCGGCAGCGCCACCGGCCCTGCCAAATTCCCAGTTGACACGGCCATCACGCGCCCGTTCCAGCATTATTCGCGGCCCGGTCACCTCAACCTGCGTGACCTTGACGGCCCCGCCCCAAAGCGCCGCCATATTGACGCCAACGCGCATGGCTTCGGCGGTCAGCAGCGGCCCCTGATCCGACCAATCGGCATTGGCAATACGGACCGGCCCCGTTTCGACACCAAGTTCGGGCCAGAGTTTCGGCCGTACCGGCCCTTCAATTGTCAGCTTCCGTCCGGTTTCCGCCTCGAACCGTTCCGCCGCGATACCCACCACCTTTTCCGCGGGCATCAGCCAGACCAGCCCAAGGAGCACGACGATCAACATCAGGATCCCCGCAACGATCCGCACGATCCACCGCATGGCCCCGCCTCCTCTTTTTTATGGGAGTCTACGGCCTTTTCCCACGCCCATGCAACAGGATCGCGCCCCCGGTCCCGGTTTTCCCATCGCCGGAAAACCCGCCCCGACAGCCGGGTGCGTTTTGTATCAAGGGGGCCATGTGCCCCTTTCCCCGCATCGACTTCGGCGCTATATGCGCCCGAATGGCCCAGAACCCACCCAATCTCCGCCCTGATCTTGCCCCCCGCCCGCTGATCTCTGAACCGCGACGGGAAGGGCAACCCACGATCGGTATGGTCTCACTCGGCTGTCCGAAGGCGCTGGTTGACAGCGAACGCATCCTGACCCGGCTGCGCGCCGAGGGCTATGCGATTTCCCCGGACTATGCCGGGGCGGATGCCGTTATCGTCAATACCTGCGGTTTTCTTGACAGTGCCAAGGCCGAAAGCCTTGAGGCAATCGGTGAGGCACTTGATGCCAATGGCCGCGTCATCGTCACCGGCTGTCTGGGTGCGGAGCCCGACTATATCACCGGCGCCCATCCCAAGGTTCTCGCCGTAACCGGCCCGCATCAATATGAACAGGTCCTCGATGCGGTGCATGGCGCCGTTCCCCCCGCGCCCGACCCCTTTGTTGATCTGCTACCGGCAACCGGCATCCGGTTGACGCCGCGCCATTACAGCTATCTCAAGATTTCCGAAGGGTGCAATCACAAGTGCCGCTTTTGCATCATCCCCGACATGCGCGGGCGTCTGGCATCGCGGCCCGCCCATGCCGTTCTGCGCGAGGCGGAAAAGCTGGTGGAAAACGGCGTGAAGGAACTTCTGGTCATCAGCCAGGATACCTCGGCCTATGGGGTCGATATCCGACATGCCGAAACCGAGGGCTGGAACGGCAAGACACATCGCGCCCATATCACCGATCTGGCCCGTGATCTGGGGAGCCTTGGCGCCTGGATCCGCCTGCATTACGTCTATCCCTATCCGCATGTGCGCGATCTAATCCCATTGATGGCGGACGGTTTGATCCTGCCCTATCTCGACATTCCCTTTCAGCACGCCCATCCTGAAACATTGCGCCGCATGGCACGCCCGGCCGCAGCGGCAAGGACACTGGATGAAATCGCCGCATGGCGCCGCATCTGCCCCGATATCACGCTACGTTCCACCTTTATCGTCGGATATCCCGGTGAAACCGAAGGGGAATTCCAGACCCTGCTCGACTGGCTCGAAGAAGCCCAGCTCGACCGGGTAGGCTGTTTCCAATATGAAAATGTTGCAGGGGCAAGATCCAACGATTTACCCGATCACGTTCCCGATGCGGTGAAGCAGGAACGCTGGGAACGGTTCATGGAAAAGGCCCAGGCAATTTCCGAGGCAAAGCTTGCGGCAAAAATCGGACAGGTGATGGAGGTCATCGTCGATGACGTCGACGGTGAAGGCGCCACCTGCCGCAGCAAGGCCGATGCACCGGAAATTGACGGCAACCTGTTCATTGATGAAGGTTTCACGGCCTTGTCCCCTGGCGATATCGTCACCGTAACCATCGATGAGGCGAGCGAATACGACCTTTGGGGACACCTGTCCTGACCGGGGTTACGCGAACGATGGCGTGAAACACCCGATGAGGGCAGGATCCGCTATTGTTCCGCCCATTGCTGCAGCTTTCGATAAAGCGTGGAAGGGGAAACCTCCAAGACCCGGGCCGCGCGGGAAACCGAATTTCCATGCCGCTCCAGAACTGCCTCGATCACCTTCCGTTCGATTTCGGCAAGGGGCAGGTCAAGCAACGCATCCAGTGCCAGCCCGGGCGCGGGCGCCGGGCGCGGAGCCGCCTGTTCCGCCATGGGTTCCTCAGGGTAGAGCAGATAGGATGGCAGCATGTCCATCTCCACCTGTTTCCCGTCATAAAGCACCACGACATTGCGGATCACATTCAGAAGCTGGCGCACATTCCCCGGCCAGGGTAATTCGCGAAAATGCGCACAGACTTCCGGTGACAGATCGGTAAAACTGCGGCCTTCCTCCTTGGCGAACCGTAAAAGCGCGGCACGCGCGATCTCAAGTACATCATCCTGACGTTCCCGCAGGGGCGGCATATGAATCGGGACCACGAACAACCGGTAGAACAGGTCTTCGCGGAACTGCCCAAGCCGCACCGCCTCTGCCGGGTCGCGATTGGTCGCGCAAACGATGCGAACATTGACCTTGCGCGGCCGCGTGGCCCCGACCGGCTGCACTGTGGAGGTTTGCAGGAATCGCAACAGCTTGGTCTGAAGCGCGGGCAGCATCTCCCCGACTTCATCAAGAAACAGTGTCCCGCCATCGGCCGCCGCCGCCCCGATCTTGTCGGAAATGGCCCCGGTGAAAGAGCCCTTCACATGGCCGAACACTTCCGATTCCAGAAGATCCTGCGGGATCGCACCGCAATTGAGCGCGATGAAGGGGCCGTTTGCCCGGGGCGAATTGCGATGAACGGCCAGCGCGCAAAGCTCCTTGCCCGTCCCACTTTCCCCGGTGATGAAAACCGTCGCCATGGACCGGGAAACGGAACGGATCTTTTCCTGCACATCGCCCATCACATCGGATGAGCCAACAAAGACGTTATTATCCAGCCCTCCGGCAGGGCGCGGCACCGACGGCACCGGGCGCGGACGGTGGCGATTGAGGGGCGCCGCATTTTCCACCGCCCCCAGGAAACGTTCTTCCTCAAAGGGCTTGACCAGAAATTCATGCGCCCCCGCGCGCATCGCTTCCACCGCCTTGTTGATCGAGCCATTGGCAGTGATGACGATAACGCTGGTTTCGGGCTGTTCCTCAAGCAGCTCCCGCATCAGTTCCAGACCATCACGGTCAGGGAGCATCAGATCCAGAAGGACGATCTGCGGGTTGACCTTGCGAAACTGTTCCAGACCCTCTGCGGCGGTTGAGGCGAGAGTAACATGATGGCCCGCCCCCGTGAGGACAGAACGGTAGACCATCTGGAGCGAAACCGCATCCTCGATCAGCAAAATCGATTCACCGGAACCGCCATTGTCACGGGCCGTCTCGGACTGATTTGGCGGCACCGTCATGACCAACCTCGCTTAGGGAACAGGCTCATCACTTGCCTTGCTGTCCTGACAGTAACTCTTTTTTCATATCCAGATAGTCAATCACATCATCCAATAGAACTATTAGGCGAGAAACTGCCGTATTTATATCCTTATGGTTGAATTTCGCCAATGAAGCATAGTTTTCTTGTGCCTCCTGCCAAAGTTCCGTCGCTCCTGCAGTTCCTGAAATTGAAATCAGGTTATGCAGGCAAAGTCGCAGCGCCTCCCGATCCTGTTTTTCGGCACCTACGGGCAGATCCTGCCGAATCGTCAGCAAATCGGCACGGAACCGGGCAAGAAGCTCCTCCCCCTGCTCCGGTCCGACCAGCGTCAGAAGCCGGTCAATCGTATCAGGTGTGTCATTTTCCGGCGCGGATGGGGCAAGTGCCACGCGGGCAACGGTACGGGCCTGCTGCAAGGCGGTGGCTGCGGGTTCGGCCAGCGACGCAAGCGCGGGCGCGTCCAGAAGCGTCAGGACCTCCATCAAAGCAGTCTCAAACGGGTTGTCGTCGCGTCCCGTCATGCACCCTCCGCCGTCGATGCTTTCGTGGCCAGGCCAATCCCGCGCAGGGCATCGCGGATCTCATCCAGGATGGTGGCATCGTCAATCGTTGCAGGCATCCTGAAATCCTGATCCTCGGCGATCCTGGCCATGGTGGCACGCAGGATCTTGCCCGATCGCGTCTTGGGCAGGCGTTCCACGACGCAGGCACGCCGGAAATCCGCAACGGGGCCGATACGTTCCCGCATCAATGCAACGCATTCCTGCACCACCTCCGCATGCAGGCGCTCGACCCCGGCATTGAGACACAGAAATCCCAGCGGGCTTTGCCCTTTCAGCGCATCGGAAATACCCACCACGGCGCATTCGGCCACATCCGGATGGGCGGCAAGGACCTCTTCCATCGCACCGGTCGAAAGGCGATGTCCCGCGACATTGATCACATCGTCGGTGCGCGCCATAATATACAGGTATCCATCCTCATCCATATACCCCGCATCGCCGGTCTCATAATAGCCGGGAAAGCGGGAAAGGTAGCTGTCGCGGAACCGATCCCCGGCTTGCCAGAGCGTCGGCAGCGTTCCCGGCGGCAAGGGCAGCTTCACCACAATCGCCCCAAGCGTTCCGACCGGGACGGGATGGCCCGCCTCATCCAGCACCTGCACGTCATAGCCCGGCATCGGCATTGCCGGGCTTCCCGGTTTGGCCGGGACAAGACCAAGCCCCAGCGGATTTGCCGCGATGGACCAACCGGTTTCCGTTTGCCACCAATGATCGATCACCGGTTTGCCAAGTGCACGGGCCGCCCAGTCAATCGTATCGGGATCGGCGCGTTCCCCGGCCAGAAACAGTGCCTGAAGTCCGGAAAGATCATATTGCGCCAGCAATTCCCCTTTCGGATCGGCGCGTTTCACGGCACGGATGGCCGTCGGTGCCGTGAAAAAGCTCTTGACCCCGTGATCGGCAATCACCCGCCAGAAAGCGCCCGCATCCGGGGTGCCGACGGGTTTGCCCTCATAGACGATGGTGGTACAGCCGGCGATAAGCGGGCCATAGCAGATATAGCTATGTCCAACGACCCAGCCCACATCCGAAGCGGCCCAGAACACATCCCCCGCGCCGACATTATAGACCGCCCGCATCGACCAGTTGAGGGCAACCAGATGCCCGCCGGTGGCCCGCACAACCCCCTTGGGCGCCCCCGTCGTACCGGAAGTATAAAGGATATAGGCCGGGTGATTGCCCTCTACCGGTACGCAATCGGCATGAGCCACGCCTTGCTGGAAATCGTCCCAGTCCAGATCACGCCCCGCAACCATCGAGGCGCGTTCCTGTTTTCGTTGCAGGATCACACAGAATTCGGGTTTATGGGCCGCAATTTCAATTGCCTGGTCCAGCAGCGGCTTATAGGGAATCAGCCGTGCGGGTTCGACCCCGCAAGAAGCGGCAATGATCGCCCTGGGCGTGCAATCGTCAATCCTGACAGCAAGTTCGCGCGCCGCAAACCCGCCGAATACGACAGAATGAATCGCCCCCAGCCGCGCGCAGGCCAGCATCGCCACCAGCGCTTCAGGCACCATGGGCATATAGATAATGACGCGATCCCCCTTCGCGACACCACGCGCCTGCAGCGCCCCTGCAAGCCGCGCAACCCGGTCGCGCAATTCGGAAAAGCTCAGCTTGTCCTGCCCTCCGGTCAGCGGGCTGTCATGGATAATCGCAGGCTGGTCGCCCCGGCCCGCCTCAACATGGCGATCCACCGCATTCCAGCAGGTATTGACCATGCCATCGCTGAACCATTCATAAAGCGGCGCGTTGCGGTCATCCAGCGCGCGGGTGGGGGGAGTATCCCAGTCGATCTCATTGGCGGCCTGCAGCCAGAATCCTTCCGGATCGGCCTTCCAGGCGGCATAGATATCGGCATAGCCCATCGAACTCCCCCTTTTTTCCTCTCAGGATTTCTTACGTCCTGCCAGCTTTGCGTACAAGCGCACAACTCCCCCTCCGTCGTCCTGCATCATGACAGGAAGGGCCGACCATAGGCCAGAGGCATTTATCCCAGCCAGCGCGGCAGGGTCTTTTCGGCCCTGCCGCTGATTGCCGCCTCGACACAGGCGGCAAGACTGCCGAACCGCCGGGCACGACCCGTCAGCCCGGGGCCGTAATGAGCGTATTTCCCCGAATTGGTCATCAGGCTGCGGGTCTGCGGCGGAAAGACCGGTTCCGAAATCGAACACCAGCAAAGATCGGGCAGAACCTGCACGCCGCTTTCTTCCAGTATTGCCAGCACGCCCTCGGCACGCGCATCGGCAATTACCTGCCGTCCGGCTGTCAGGATCGTGGCAATCGCCACCCGGCGCCCCGCCAGCAGGGACGCCAGGATACGACATTCCTCCAGCGAGGCATGGGGACTGCCGATGGCAATCAGATCGACCTCCTCCGGCCCCGAATTCAAAAGCCGCCAGCAGGCCGCCATATCAACCGGGGTGATCCGGGCATGATCGGCCCCCAAAGCAATCCGATCGGCCTCGGGCGTCGCCCCTTCGACATGCAGCATCGGCGCGGCCGAAGTCGTCCCGAAGGCCGCGCAAAGCGCCTTCAATGCCTCCGGACCGGGCTGGGCAACCGCCAGGCCGCGCAGGATCGGGATACAATCCGGCGCTGCACGTCCCGCCAGATAGCCGATCAACGGCCAGAAGGCATCATCCGGGGCCTCGGGCAGATTAATATCGATGATCCGCTGTGCTTCGCGGTTCTCGTCCAGATAAACCCCGCAAAGCGGCGCGCGCCCGGTCAACGCGATACAGAGATCCAGAAAATCAGGATGTTTGGCCGTGCGTGCACCCAGCACGGAATTGGCATAGATCACCGCATTCGATTCCGCCCAGGCAATCGTCTCCCCTTTCCCCGGCGCGGTTTCCAGAAGATAGGGAGAGCAGGTGAAACTGGGCTGACAACCCATCCGCAGATAGGCATTGGCAAGGCGTTCGGCCGGGCCTCCGAAATCGGGCGGCACCCCCTGCACGCGCCAATTGGCATGATCAACCGAGATCGCGTTCATCGTGGTGGGCACACGAACCTGCGCCCCCAGATCGGCCATCTTTTCCGCGAAGGTCAGATTGGCGGGACTGGCATAGATGCAACCATCGATATGACCCTGGGTCACATCGATCAGTGCGGCAGCCCCCTGCTGAACGGCCATCGCACAGATAATCCGCATCGCAACCTGCGTAGCCTCCCCCCCGGAGCCTTCCAGCAATGCGCGATCCGCTTCGGTCAGCGAAAGCGCCCTTGTCGCAAGGGGAACAAGCGGGATCGCCAGATCCTCCGCCTGAATCCCGTCTGCCGTGATCCGCGCCGTCCCGGCACGGGCAAGACCGGCAAAGGCATCCGCGGGAAGGCGCAACACCGGCAAGGGGCAGTCAAACATCTCCGTCGCAATCAGCGCGCCCAGCGTGGCGACATCCTCGGCCTCCGAGAAAATCAGCGCGGCAGGGCCACGGCCGGTCAGGGCAAGATCCAGCAATACCCCCGATCCGGTACATGAACCACGCGTGGAGGGCATCATCAGGATCCTGCCTGTCACGCTTTGACCATGAAGTGGATGCAGGGCGTCAATCACATGCCCCGTGGCAGGGTCAATCCCACCCCAGAAGCTGAGCGGTTCAAAGGTCGCAAGGACCGGCCCTTGCGCCTCCCCGCCAAGAACGATCTGCCCGGGCGCCGTCATTTGACGACAAAACCATGCGCAAACGGATCGCGGTCATCGATGAAGATCGTGTTGATCCCCGTCATCCGCGCCCAGCCCGCAATGGAAGGAATGATCGCTGCCTTGCCAGCCACCTCTGTTGCGGCCTCGACCCGGCCCTTGAAGATCGAACCGATAATGGATTCGTGCCAGAACGCATCCCCGACCGAAAGCTTCCCCTTCGCGGCAAGCTGCGCCATCCGCGCGGATGTACCGGTGCCGCAGGGTGATCGGTCAATCGCCTTTTCGCCGTAAAACACCGCGTTGCGGGCATGTGCGCCCGGAACGGTCGGTTGACCGGTCCAGAGGATATGGCTCAGCCCATTGATTGCCGGGTGTTCGGGATGGATGAATTCGTATTTTTCATTCAACGCCCGGCGCAGTTTCGGTGACCAGCCAACCAGATCACCGGCGCTGTGGTCAGCCATATCACGGAAATTCCCCTGTGGTTCCACAATAGCATAGAAATTACCGCCATAGGCCACATCAACCACGATCTCACCCAGGCCCTCAACCTCGACCACAAGCCCTTCGGCATACAGGAAGGCGGGGACATTGGTCAGCCGCACCTCTTCGACGAAACGGCCTTCCTGCCGATAGGTGATATCAACCTTGCCAGCCGGGGTTTCGATCGACAGCCTGCCGGGGTCACGCGGTACGATCAGGCCGTTTTCGATACCCATCGTGATCGTTCCGATGGTTCCATGCCCGCACATTGGCAGGCAGCCCGAGGTTTCGATGAACAGCACCGCCACATCGCAATCGGGCCGCGTTGGCGGATAAAGAATGGAACCCGACATCATGTCATGTCCGCGCGGTTCATACATCAAACCGGTACGGATCCAGTCGTAATCACGCAGGAAATGGGCGCGCTTTTCCAACATATCAACCCCTTCAAGACGGGGCGCACCACCCGAAACAAGCCTGACCGGATTGCCACAGGTATGCCCGTCAAAACAGGAAAAGCTATGCATGGCCATGTTCAGAACCTCTGTGGGGAAAAGGCGGTCAGATCAAGCGCGGGGGCGGCACCGGTTATCATGTCGGCCACGATCCGTGCCGTACCGGGCGCCTGGGTCAGACCCAGATGCCCATGCCCGAAAGCATGGATAACCCGGCGGCTGATGCGGGAGGGGCCAATCGCCGGCAGGCTGTCCGGAAGGGAGGGTCGAAAACCCATCCATTGTTCACCCCCTTCGGGGTTCAGCCCGGGCAGGAAGGTCCGGGCCTTTTTCAGCATCGCCTCGGAACGGCGAAAATCGGGACGGCGGTGGAGGCCACCCAATTCCACCGCGCCGCCAACGCGAATCCCGGTGGAAAGCCGTGAGACAACGAAACCATGGCCCCCGAAGGTGACCTGGCACCGCAGATCGAAGGCCCCCGGTGGCAATGTCGTGTTATAGCCGCGCTCCGTCTCCAGCGGGATCTTTTCCCCGATGGATCGCGCAATGACATGCGAGAACGCCCCTGCGGCGATCACCACATGTCCGGCACGGCGGGTGAGGTCATCACCTTGCACCTGCACCCCCGTCGCGTCAGGTCGCAATGCGGAAACCTCACCCCTGTCGATCCGGCCACCGCCCTGAACAAGGCGTTCCGCCAGGGCAAGGGTATAAAGCTTCGGATCGGTGACGGAATACCAGCCCGGCGTGAAAGTGCCATGGGTCAGGCGCGGTGACAGGCCGGGCTGCAATTCGGCCATTTCCGCAGCGTTCATATGATGAAATTCTATCCCATGTTCGGCACGCGCCTGCCAGCCGTCCCTGGAAGCCTCAAATTCCGCCGCAGATTCATAGACCTGAAGATTGCCATCCTTGCGCAACATTGCCTGCGTGCCGCTTGCCTGCAGGAACGGTTCCAGTTCGGCCTTGGAAAGGTCCATCAACGCGGTTTGCGCGGCAGTGGAACGGGCCACCTGCCGGGGGGAGCAGGCACGCCAGAACCGAAACATCCATGGCGCGATTTGCAGCGCATAACCGGGCGGCACCGAAAGCGGACCCAGCGGATCAAGCAGCCATTTCGGCGCCTTGCGCAACAGTCCGGGTGAGGCAAGGGGCAGGATATCGGTAAAGGCGAAAGCCCCTGCATTTCCGGCCGAAGCCCCCGCGGCGGGGCCTTCGCGATCCAGCACCGCAACGCGCAACCCCCGCGCCTGCAGCATCAGGGCGATCGACAGCCCGATCACACCCGCACCGATGACCATTACATCGGGGTTTTCCTTCATCTTCCGTCCTGTTCAATGCGTTGCAGCGAGAAACTTTTTCAGTTCCGGATCTTTCGGCGCGTCAAACAACTCCGCAGGCTGGGCAATTTCGGCCATCACCCCCTTGTGAAAGAACGCCACACGATCCGATACTTCGCGCGCAAATTTCATTTCATGGGTCACGCAGATCATCGTCATGCCTTCCTTGGCAAGCATGCGCAGCGTATCAAGAACCTCACCCACAAGCTGCGGATCGAGCGCCGACGTCACCTCGTCAAACAGCATGTAATCCGGGGACATGGCCAGAGCCCGGGCAATGGCCATGCGCTGTTGCTGCCCACCCGAAAGCCGCGTCGGATAGACATCAAGCTTGTCGCCCAGTCCGACATGGCTCAACTGCTTGACTGCTTCTTCGCGGGCCGCCTCCCTGGATTTCCTCAGCACCTTGCGAGGCGCAAGCATCACATTTTCCACCACGGTCAGATGCGGAAAGGCGTTCCACTGCTGAAAAACGATCCCGATCTTCTGGCGCAACATATTCAGATCTGTGCCGCGGGCATGAACTTCGGTTCCATCAACAAGGATGCGCCCGGAATCAATGGGTTCCAACCCGTTGATGCAAGTCAGCAAGGTCGATTTCCCCGACCCGGAGCCACCGATGACCGTCAGCACCTCACCTTTCTGCACAGTCAGGTCGATTCCCTTGAGCACCTGAAGATCCCCGAAGGATTTATGGACGTTTTCGATCTCAATCATTGGACCACCGTTTTTCCAGATATCCGCCAAGGCGGGCGACGGGGAAACTGATGAAGAAATAGAAAGCGCCACAGATCATCAGCAAAAACAGCGGCTCCTGCAGGCGGGTGATCAGGATCTGCGTCGATTTCAGCAACTCGACAACCTGCACGACATAGACCAGCGCCGAATCCTTCATCACGCCAAGCGACAGGCCGATCCAGGATGGCAGCGCCACCCGTGTGGCCAGCGGCATGACGATATTCGTCATGTCCTGACCCCATGTCATCCCCAATGAACGCGAAGCCCTGCGCAGGGTTGCCGGTACGGCCTCTATCCCGCCCCGGACAATCTCGGCACAATAGGCGGAGGTGTAGAGCGTAAGCACGATACAGGCCACGGAAAAGCCTGAAATCCGAAGCTTCAGGACCATCCCCAGAAAGGAAAAGGTCAGGACAAGCTGGATCAGCAGCGGGATCGACCGGAAGATATCAAGAACGAAGGTGATCGGCGCGGCCCAGACCGGGCCGACCTGATAACGGATCACACCAAAGATAATCCCGAGGATCGTCCCGCAGAAAACCGCAATCAGCGTGACCAAGATCGTCATCCCCGCCCCTTTGGCGAGAAAGATCAGATCATTGACGGTGAGGGCCGTGTCAAACATTGTCTTCCCTCAATAACGGAACATGCGCCAGGCAATCAGCCTTGCGCCGAACTGGATTGTCTTGGTGATCAGATAGAAGATCACCGCCGCAACCGCGAAAAGTTCAAAGGTACGGAAGGTCAGCGCATTAAGATCCTGCGTCACCCCGTACAGGTCCGAATTCATTCCCACCGTCACGCCAAGCGAGGTCATCAGAATGGCCCAGACCATCTGGTTGGACATCGGCAGGAAGGAAATCCGCAACATCTGGGGCAGCACGATATATCGGAAGGCCTCCAGTTCCGACATGCCCAGCGAACGACCGGCGCGGCTTTGGGTATCCGGGATCGCCTTGAGCGCGCCCCGGAAGTTTTCCGCCAGATAGCCCGCATTGTTGAAGGTGATCCCCAGCAACAACGAGGTGAACGGGCTGAAATGAATGCCGAAACTGGCAATCCCGAAATGCGCCATATAGATCTGGAAAAGGGCCGGCGTGTTGCGGGCCAGTTCAACCCAGCCCGTTGCAAAACCATTCAGCAGCTTGTTCCCGGACATGCGAAACAGGGTCAGCATGATTGCAAGCAGAATACCGAGAACCATGGAAAGAATGGCCACTTCCATGGTGATCCAGGCCCCTTCCAGCATCTTGGGCAAACGCGCCCAGACCTGACCCCATTGGAAGGTATAGTTGAACATCGGCCGCCACTCCCCACTCGGCTTGCCAGGCGGCGGCGCGGGGATATATCCCGCGCCACCCTGCATAAGTCAGATCAGCGATAGACGCCTCTGATCGTCAGATCGGCGGCCTCGCCCTCACCGACCCATTTCTTGTAAAGTTCGGCATAGCGGCCCGTGCGAACCTGCTGATTGATGAACAGATCAAGATAGTTGAGCAGACCATATTCATCGCGCAACGTGATCAACGCCACATAGTCAGGCACCATCGGCGCCTTGTCGACGATCTTGATACCGGGGAAATTGCCCGATTTCACGTTCGCCTCAGCCACTTCGACGGTTGATACGGTGGCATCGATCTGTCCCTGGCTCAGCGCCAGGAAAACATCCGCCTGGCTTTGATAGGGGCGGAATTCACCTTCCCCCCATTCCGCAATCTGACCTTCGATCCAGATCGCCTCATAGGTGCCGGCCGTGGCCCCCAGGGTTTTGCCCTTCATCCCTTCCCAATCTGCCATTTCGACCGATTCATTGGCGACGACGGCATTCTCAAACGCGTAATACGGGATGGAAAAGCCTACGGTCTTGGCCCGCTCCAGCGTGTCCGAGGTCGACGCGACAGCAATATCGACCTGACCGGAAACCAGTGCCGGGATCCGTTCCGGAAAGGTGGTTTCGACAATCTCGGCCTGAACGCCCAGCACCTTGGCCAGATCGTTACAATAATCGACATCGAAACCCACGGGGTTGTTATCCGTGTCACGCATTCCCATCGGTGGAAAATCCAGCACGACGGCGCAACGCAAGGTACCTGAGGCAATGATATCGTCAAGCTTGTCGGCCTTGGCCGCCCCGGTGAAGGCTACTGCCGCGACAAGGCCTGCGGCGAGGGTGGTATGGTTCATCTCTAGTTCCCCTGTTGTCTGATTTTACTCGCGCCTTCTGACTATCCCCGCTTCCGGGGGACAAATCAAACTGGCAATTCACATAATATACGAAAGCCTGCGCCGAACGTCGCGTCAACTTTCCACGCAGGAACCGGACCGAAGCGCCTATACCCGATAGGGGGCAACTTCCGGCAGGGCGGACCATTCCCCATACCAGCGGTCAAAGAGCGCAAGCTGCGTTTCGATAAAACACTGCTGGCTGGGTGAAAGCTTGTCGCTTTCATTGAACTGCAGCTCATATTCCGGGTTCCCCCTGAGCACCATCATATGCTTGAAATACAGCACCAGATCCGGCCCCGCATCAACCTTGGCCAATTCATAAAGTGCAACATCCAGTTCCCGGGCCAAACGCCGCGCGACAAGATCGCCTTTCGCCGCAGCGCCACAAAGCCGGGCAAGAGTCAGGATTTCACGGGGCAAGACACAACCGATTCCGGAAATCGCACCTTTCGCGCCGCAATTGACATAGCCATGAAAGACCGCGGTATCGACGCCGATCATCAGCGTCACCCCATCATCATGGCTGGTGATATGTTCGGCGGCATAGGACAGATCCTCATTCCCGCCGAATTCCTTGAAGCCGATCAGGTTGGGATGATCCTCACGCAGGGCGAAGAACAGATCCGCGCGTGTCGCAAACCCGTAAAAGGGGCTGTTATAGATCACCGCCGGCAAATCCGGTGCCGCCGAAAGGATCGCCTTGAAATGTGCCTTCTGCGCCGCAGGGACCGTCCCGCGCGACAGGACACGCGGGATCACCATCAGGCCAGCGGCACCAATTTTCTGCGCATGGGCCGCCAGCGCAACGGCCGAGGCGGTGTTGATCGCCCCGGTACCCACGATCACCTTGATCCCGGCCTGAACCAGCCTTTCCACCCCTTCCATGCGCTGCGCATCCGTCAGCAGCGGCCAATCCCCCATCGATCCGCAATAGACCACGGCGGACATGCCCAGCCCGACCAGTTCTGTCGCCTTGGCCACCAGCGCGTTAAAATCAGGGCTGCGGTCAGGCTTGCAGGGGGTCATCAGGGCCGGGATCGTTCCGGAAAAGATTGTGCTGGCCATCATGGGGTTCCTTCGCGGGTATCTTGAAAAGCCCGGCACGAGAATCACCGGATCACGGCGGCAATATAGTATTTGTATTTTTTATGTCGACAGATATTTCTGATGGGACCAAAATTGATGTTGTGCCATGAAAGTCCGGTCTCCTGCCTGCCGGCGGGTATCAATGCCCCGGCCGTTCGGGCAGGAACCTGTTGAACACCACCCCGAGACCGACCCCAAGCGCGATGGCAAGGGGTTTTGTCTCGGTCGTGGTGAAGACCAGAACCAGCAGCACGACCAACGGTTTTCCCATGCCGACGGTCACCGTCGCCCCCACCGCAACCGCCGCCGCCAGCCCCGGATCAAGCCCGGGAACAAGCTGCGCCACCGCCAGCCCGGTACAGCCCCCCATGAAGGCCAGCGGCATGATCGGGCCCCCCAGCCATCCCGCAGAAAGGCAAAGTGCCATTGCCAGCCCTTTCAACAGCGCAACTCCCAAAAGCATGATCGCCCCCACCAGGACCGGATCTGCAGAAATCCGGGCCAGTTCCGCCTGCCCATTGAAACGCAGCTCGGGCCAGATCGCCATGACCAGCGCGAAAAGCGCGCTGCCAGCCAGAACCTGCAGCCGGATATCGCCACTCAGCCGGGAAAGCAGAACCCCACCCCCCTTTCGGCAAGCCAGATGGAATATTGCAACCGCCACACCAACCAGCCCGGGCAGTAATAACAGAAGCAATGTCGGTAAATCCGTCAGAAGCGAACCAGCCGAAACCGGCAAGGGGATCGCCAGCCCATGCCCCCCCGGCAGCAAGTTGCTTGTCCCGACCAACCCGAAAACACCCGTTGTCGCAGCCAGGAACAGATGCGCCCAGGGCGCTTCGGGCTTGCTGTCGGCATAGCCCGCCCCGCCCGGGGGAGATCCGTACAGGCCACCCAAGGCGCCCGCGATCCCGATCTGCCTGACCAGCCGCCGTTCCTGTACATCGCGGCCGATCCGCGCTGCCACGAGATTTGACAATTCCGCAATGACCGCGATCACCCCCGCCTCGGGTCCGATCGCCCCGCCAAAGGCGACGGAAACGATCCCCAGCACCGCCAGATTGGTAGCCTTGGCAAAGGGTTCCGGCCGGCCTGACTGGCTATCGGCAATCTGACTGTCAAAATTTGAGGCCGGATCCCGCGCCCTCAGAAACGCGATGATGACCCCGCCCGCCATGACCGTTGCGAAGATCCGCATCGGGCCAACTGCACCACCATGCCCCCAGACCAGCCCTTCCAGCAAGAACATCGCATGCAGCACAATCGCCGCAAGCGCCCCGGCGATAAAACCATAGACTGTCGCCGTCGCAATCGTTCTCATCCGCGCCCTCCTTCATCAAGGCGGGGCGATCCTGCAACGATTCGGATATTTCCCCAAGATGCCATGCCCCTATGGCGCGGCCCGGACATCCCCGGCCGATCCGGTTGCGGAGGCACGAACCCTTTCCGACAAGGCCAGAAGCTGTTCCGAAATCGGATTGCTGCTGCGCCAGATCATCCCGATCACGCGCCGGGGTGCCGCCTTGCCGAAATGTGCAATGGCAACCGGGGCGGATCGGGTCTCAACCGGAACGGCCATTTCCGGGATCAGGGTCACGCCAATCCCCGCGCCCACCATCTGCACCAGTGTGGATAATGAGCTTGCATCCATGATCTCCCTCGGGGGGGAGGGGCGCAGCTTGCAAAAGGACAGGGCCTGATCCCGAAAACAATGGCCTTCTTCCAGCAGCAAGAGCCGCATCTTCTGCAGATCAGTCGGCGAGGGCACCGGCGCGCCGGCCTCCGCCTCGGGCCGTACCAGAACGAATTCCTCCGAAAAAAGCGCAACCTCCTCCAGTCCCGGTTCCGAAACCGGCAGCGCCAGAATGGCGGCATCAAGGCGGCCTTCCTCCAGTTCCGAAATCAGGCGCGGGGTCACGGTTTCCCGAACATTGATTTCCAGCGTCTCTGTCTCCCGTGTCAGGTCACGAATCAGCCGGGGCAACAGATAGGGCGCGATGGTCGGGATCACACCCAGCCGCAATCGTCCGGCAATACGCCCGCGCCCCGCAGGGGCCAGTTCGCCCAGATCCTCTACCGCGCGCAGAATCTCCCGCACACGGGGCAGGATCTCTTCGCCAAATCGTGTCAACCTGATCTGCCGCGCGCGCCGTTCCACCAATGCCGCGCCCAGCGCCTCTTCCAGTTCACGGATCTGCATCGACAACGCGGGCTGGGAAATGGCGCAAAGATCGGCCGCCCGGCCGAAATGCCCTTGCCGGGCCAGTGCATCAAAATAACGGAACTGGCGGAATGTCACATTCATAATATATTCTTATTACTAATATCAGAAAATACAACTAAAACCAATCACAAATCTCTGTTAGAACGATTCCAGACCATCGGAGGCCGATCCGGGACCGACGGAAAATCAGAAAAAGGAGACCGACATGGACGGAAACGATATCGCAAAGCAGGGCAAATGCCCGGTCATGCATGGCGGTTTGACTACGACGGAGGGATCGGTCACGGATTGGTGGCCAAAATCGCTCAAGCTCGACATCCTGCATCAGCATGACAGCAAGACCAACCCGATGGGGGCTGAGTTCAACTATCGCGAAGAGGTCAAGAAACTCGATACCGAGGCCCTGAAGGCCGATCTCAAGGCATTGATGACTGACAGCCAGGATTGGTGGCCTGCCGACTGGGGCCATTATGGCGGGCTTTTCGTCCGCATGGCCTGGCACGCGGCCGGCACCTACCGGATGGCCGATGGGCGTGGCGGCGCCAATACCGGCAACCAGCGCTTTGCACCACTGAATTCCTGGCCCGACAATGCCAGCCTCGACAAGGGGCGTCGTTTGCTCTGGCCGATCAAGAAGAAATACGGCAACCGGCTGTCCTGGGCCGATCTGATCATCCTGGCCGGAACGATGGCCTATGAAAGCATGGGGCTCAAGAGCTACGGTTTTGCCTTCGGACGCGAAGATATCTGGCATCCGGAACAGGATATCTATTGGGGCGCTGAACGCGAATGGCTGGCCCCAAGTGATGAACGCTATGGTGATGTGGCCAATCCCGAAACCATGGAAAATCCCCTGGCGGCGGTGCAGATGGGGCTGATCTATGTCAACCCGCAGGGTGTAAACGGCAAGCCTGATCCATTGAAAACCGCAGCCCAGGTGCGCGAAACCTTTGCCCGGATGGCCATGAATGATGAGGAAACCGCAGCGCTGACCGCCGGCGGGCACACCGTGGGCAAGGCCCATGGCAACGGCAATGCCGAGGCGCTTGGCCCCGACCCCGAAGCGGCCGATGTGACCGATCAGGGGCTTGGCTGGTCCAATCCCGCCCAGAATGGCAAGGCCAGCCTGGCAGTCACCTCAGGTCTTGAAGGCGCATGGACGACCCACCCCACGAAATGGGATAACGGCTTTTTCGACATGCTCTTCGGTCATGAATGGGAACTGACCAAAAGCCCCGCCGGCGCATTGCAATGGGAACCTGTCGATATCAGGGAAGAAGACAAGCCGCTCGATCCGACCGATCCTTCCAAACGCCATAATCCAATGATGACGGATGCCGATATGGCAATGAAGATGGACCCCGAATATCGCAGGATATCGGAAAGGTTCTGGAAGGATCCTGCCTATTTCTCCGATACATTCGCACGTGCCTGGTTCAAGCTGACCCATCGCGACATGGGCCCGCCAAGCCGTTACCGCGGCCCGGATGCCCCTTCGGAAATCATGATCTGGCAAGATCCGGTTCCGGCAGGCAAGGCCGATTACGACGTGGCGGCAGTCAAGGCGAAAATCGCCTCGGCCGGACTTTCGGTTGCTGACATGGTCACCACCGCCTGGGACAGCGCCCGCACCTATCGCGGCTCGGATTTCCGCGGCGGTGCCAATGGGGCGCGGATCCGCCTCGCCCCGCAAAAGGATTGGGATGGCAATGAACCGGCGCGTCTGGCCAAGGTGCTGGCGGCACTCGACCCCATCGCGCGGGAAACCGGCGCCAGCCTTGCCGATGTGATCGTGCTGGCGGGCAATTTCGGCATCGAACAGGCTGCGAAGGCCGCCGGGCATGACGTGACCGTTCCCTTCGCCCCGGGTCGCGGCGACGCCACGGAGGATCAGACCGATCCGGCCTCTTTTGCCGTGCTGGAGCCTCTGGCCGATGGCTACCGCAACTGGCAAAAGCAGGACTATGTTGTCGATCCCGAGGAAATGCTGCTTGATCGCACACAGCTCATGGGCCTGACCGCAGCGGAAATGACCGTCCTGATCGGTGGCATGCGCGCCATGGGGACCAACCATGGCGGTACCGATCATGGCGTCTTCACGGATCGAAAAGGGGTGCTGACAACGGATTTCTTTGTCAACCTGACCGATATGGGCAATAGCTGGCACAAGGCCGATGGCGGGATCTACGAATTACGTGATCGCAAGACCGGCGCGGTAAAATGGACCGCCACGCGGGTCGATCTCGTCTTCGGTTCCAATTCCATCCTGCGCGCCTATGCCGAACTTTATGCCCAGGATGACAATGCCGGTAAATTCGTCGCGGATTTCGTCACCGCCTGGACCAAGGTGATGAATGCCGACCGTTACGACCTGACCGCCTGAGACCACCCAACGGGCAGGTCCCTGTACGGGGCCTGTCCCTTTTCCGATATCGGTATAGGTGACGGAAGAAATTTTGATATCATCAAAATTGCGCAGCATCAGCGTTATAAGGTTAAGAATAGCAATGCGACCGGATCAAAATCCGGTCGCATTGCTATATCACCATAACGGCAGACCGTAATCAGCCGCGTGATGCCTTTTCGGCAATCCCGCTCTTTCCTTCGCGACGCGCAAGTTCGGCCTCGACTTCCTCCAGGGTGATGCCACGTGCCGCAAGCATCACCAACAGGTGGTAGATTACATCCGCCGCTTCGGAGGTCAGTCGCGCCCGATCCCCCTTCACCGCCTCTATGATCGCCTCGATCGCCTCTTCACCAAATTTCTCGGCGCATTTTTCTGGCCCCCGGGCCAGAAGCTTCGCCGTCCAGGAACTGTCCGGATCCGCCCCTCGGCGTGCGGCGATGGTGGCAGCAAGATCATGGATTGTACTCATTGCAACCTCACAGGAATTCCTGCAGCGGCCATATGCGCCTTTGCCTCACCGATGGTGAACTCCCCAAAGTGAAAGATCGAGGCCGCCAGAACCGCCGAAGCGCCCCCCTGCATCACCCCCTCAACCAGATGATCAAGTGTGCCAACCCCACCCGAGGCAATCACCGGGATGGGCACCGCCTGCGAAATCGCACGGGTAAGCGCAATATTGAACCCCGCGCGGGTGCCATCGCGATCCATCGAGGTCAGCAGGATTTCTCCGGCCCCTTTCGCGGTAACCGTGCGGGCGAAATACACCGCATCGATCCCGGTGGGCTTGCGCCCACCATGGGTGAAGATCTCCCATTTTCCCGGCGCGACGGTCTTGGCATCAATCGCCACGACAATGCACTGGCTGCCAAAACGATCCGCCGCCGCCGCCACGACATCGGGATCGGCCACGGCAGCGGAATTGAAACTGACCTTATCCGCCCCGGCCAGCAGCAGCGCACGCACATCTTCAGGCGTGCGCACACCGCCACCCACGGTCAGCGGCATGAAACATTGCTCGGCCGTGCGCGTAACCAGATCGAACATCGTACCGCGGTTTCATGCGTGGCATGGATATCGAGGAAGCAAAGTTCATCCGCACCGGCCGCATCATAGGCGCGCGCGGCCTCCACCGGATCGCCGGCATCGATCAGATCCACGAAATTCACACCCTTGACCACGCGGCCATCGGCGACATCGAGACAGGGAATAATCCGGGTTTTCAGCATGGACGGTCTTCCGGGATCAGAACGCCCAAGGCTTACTGCCCGGAGCGCGGCGATGCAACGGTCTGCATCAGGCTGCCAGCGCCCGCAGCGCAGCCGTGAGGTGGATCGCCCCGTCATAAAGCGCACGACCTGAAATTGCCCCCGCAATCACCCCGGTATCGCGCAGCGCGGTCAGGTCCTCCATCCGCGACACCCCGCCGGAGGCGATGACCGGGATCGAAACCGCACGGGCGAGCGCCTCGGTCGCCTCGACATTCGGCCCGGCCATCGCGCCGTCACGGTCGATATCGGTATAGATGATCGCGGCCACCCCGGCATCCTCAAAGCTGCGCGCCAGGTCAGTGGCCATCACATCGGTTTCCTCCGCCCAGCCACGCGTTGCCACACGGCCCTTGCGGGCATCGATCCCCACGGCGACCTTGCCGGGGAAAACCTGTGCCGCCTCGCGGACCAGATCGGGGTTTTCCACCGCAACCGTCCCCAAGATCACCCGCGAAAGCCCTTTTTCCAGCCACATCGCGATAGTGGCCATATCGCGGATCCCGCCGCCCAGTTGGGCGGGCACCTTGATACGGGCCAGGATCGCCTCCACCGCTGCCGCATTGACCGGCGCGCCCGCGAAAGCACCGTTCAGATCCACAAGATGCAGCCATTCACATCCTGCCGCCTCAAATTTGGCGGCCTGCGCCGCCGGGTCATCGCCAAAGACGGTAGCGGCCTCCATCTCCCCACGCAAAAGACGCACGCATTGGCCATCCTTGAGGTCAATCGCGGGATAAAGGATCATCGCCGGGCTCCCTTCCATGGGCTTTGCCGCCTTCTGACATGCCCCGCCCCCGGGAACAAGGGTCCGGCGGGAACGGCAGGCAGTCGGTTACGGGGCCCAGCGCAGGAAATTCGCGATCAGCCGCAACCCGGTCTTTTGACTTTTCTCCGGATGAAACTGCGTGCCCACCATCGTATCGCGACCAATAATCGCCGTCACCGCGCCACCATAATCCACATGGGCCAGGCGTTGTACCGGATCGGCAACACGGAACTGGTAGGAATGCACGAAATAGGCGTGATCGCCCGTTTCAAGCCCCCCCAGAACCGGGTGCGGCCGATCGATTACCAGATCGTTCCAGCCCATATGCGGCACTTTCAGGCCCGGCTCCGACGGTTCAATCCGTCCGACCTCCCCCCCGATCCAGTCAAAGCCGGGCGTTTCGGTATATTCCAGCCCGCGCGTTGCCATCATCTGCATGCCCACACAGATCCCCAGAAAGGGCCGCCCGCGCTGCTGCACAGCCTCCTCGATGGCCTCGAAAAGCCCGCCACGATCCCCCAGCGCATGACGACAGGCAGGAAAGGCGCCATCGCCGGGCAGGACGATCCGATCGGCGCGGGCCACATCTTCGGGCTGATCGGTAATCAGGATCTCCCCGCCGCCAACCTCCGCCGCCATGCGCTGAAAGGCCTTTTCGGCGGAATGCAGATTCCCGCTGTCGTAATCGACAAGAACCGTCCGCATCGTTCAGAGCATTCCCTTCGTCGAAGGAAGCGCATCCCCCGCACGCGGGTCGGGCTCCATCGCCATGCGCAGGGATTTCGCCACCGCCTTGAAGGATGCCTCGGCAATGTGGTGGCTGTTGAAACCGTGGATGCGATCAAGATGCAGGGTAATCCCGCCATGGGTGGCAAGGGCCTGAAAGAATTCGCGCACCAGTTCGGTATCGAAACTGCCGATCTTCGGCGTCGGGAAATCCATGTTCCAGACAAGATAGGGCCGCCCGGACAGATCCAGTGCCGCGACCACCTGCGCGTCATCCATCGCCAGCCGGAAATGGCCATAACGGCGGATCCCGCGCTTGTCACCAACCGCACGGGACAGGGCCTGGCCCAATGCAATACCGACATCCTCCACCGTGTGGTGATCATCGATATGCAGATCACCCTCGGCCCTCACCTTGATATCGATCAGCGAATGCCGGGCAAGCTGATCAAGCATATGGTCAAAGAACCCGACCCCCGTCTTGCAGTCGGACCGACCGGTGCCATCCAGATCGACCGAAAGTACGATAGCCGTTTCATTGGTCTTGCGGGTGATCTCTGCCTTGCGCATGGGGGGCTCCGCCTGATGGGGTCAGGCGGCTTATAGGCGCCATGCCGCAGCTTGGGAAGGGGTCACGCCAGGACCGGCCAGATCGACAGCACCAGAAGCACCGCCATTGTCACATTGAAGATACGCAACCGCCGCAGATCGGACAGAAAATTCCGCATCTTGTGTCCCAACCCTGCCCAGATCACCACAGCAGGAACGCCGACCAGGGCAAAGACAGCGGCAACCCAGATCATTTCCACCATCTGCTGGCCGGGCGCAAAGGCGATGGTTCCCGTCGTGGCAATGGCCCAGGCCTTGGGATTGACCCATTGAAACGCCGCCGCCTGAACAAAGGAAAACGGCTGGCCGGAGGCCTCCTCCGGCCGGGGCGGGGCCGCAGTCGCGATTTTCCAGGCCAACCAGAGCATATAGACCACGCTCAGCGCTTTCAGCACCAGATCGGCGCGCGGTTCAGCCTGAAACACGCCCGCAACCCCCAGACCGACCGAAAGGATCATCCCCGAAAAACCAAAGACAATCCCCGTCATATGCGGCACCGTCCGGCGAAAACCGAAATTCACGCCGGAGGCCATCAACATCATCGTATTGGGCCCCGGCGTGGCCGAGGTTACAAAGGCAAAAATCACAAGTGCCAGAAACCAGTCTACGGTCACGGGCCTGCCTCCCTGATCGGCACCAATGGCTTTCCCGGCCCGGTCAGGCCGGGAAAACCTTGTTCACGGCAGCTTCAAGCCGCGCCAGCGTACCGGGCACATCACCGATCTTGTCCAATCCGAAAAGCCCCAGCCGGAAGGTCTGGAAGCCTTCCCCCTCACCCACCTGCAGGGGGACACCCGCTGCGATCTGCAAACCTTCCTCACGGAAACGCGCACCGTTCTGGACAGCAGGATCATCGGTATAGCTGACAACAACCCCCGGCGCGCCGTAGCCTTCCGCAGCAACGGATTTCACACCACGAGCGGCCAGCATCGCACGCACCGCGCGGCCCAGTTCCCATTGCGCCTCGCGCGCGGCCTCAAAGCCCATCGCGCGGGTTTCAGCCATCGCATCGCGAAAACCCAGCAGCGTATCGGTCGGCATGGTCGCATGATAGGCATGCCCGCCACCTTCATAGGCCGCCATCATCGCGCGCCATTTCTTCAGATCAAGGGCGAAACTGTCGGAGCTGGTCGCCTCCAGCCTCGCCTCCGCCGCCTTGGAAAACATCACCAACCCCGCCGAAGGCGAAGCGGACCAGCCCTTTTGCGGTGCGGAAATCAGGACATCCACGCCCGTTTTCGCCATATCAACCCATATGCAGCCCGAGGCAATGCAATCAAGCACCATCAGCGCGCCCACCTCATGCGCCGCTTCCGCAAGTGCCGTAACATAATCATCAGGCAGGATGATGCCGGAACTTGTTTCGACATGGGGGGCAAAGACCGCCTGCGGACGTTCCGCGCGGATCCGGGCGGTGACTTCCTCTATCGGCGGGGGTGCAAAAGCCGATTGCGCCGCGTTGCCGGTGCTGCGCGCCATGGCAATCACAGTGTCCGCAGCAAAATTTCCTGCCTCGAAGATCTGGCTCCAGCGATAGGAAAACCAGCCATTGCGCACAACCAGAACCTTGGCCCCATGCCCGAATTGCCGCGCAACTGCCTCCATCGCATAGGTCCCGCCACCGGGCACCACAGCAACGGCGGCAGCGCCGTAAACTTCACGCAGACCATCAGAAATATCGCGCATCACCTGCTGGAACCGTGCCGACATATGGTTGAGGGAACGATCCGTGAAGACGACCGAAAATTCCTCCAGCCCGTCGGGATCGATATGGTCATGCGGCAATCTCGTCATCTCGTTACTCCTTGTGCTTCGCCCCGTCATAGCGCGCCGAACGGGCGTTGCACCAGCGCAATTGAGGCCATGCATGCAGGAACGGGCCAACAGGTCAGCCTATCGGGCCGATCCGGGGCTCTTCGGTCAGAAGGACATTGGCCTCAACCTGGCCCACACCCGGAAGCGTCATGATCCGGCGGCGCAGCACCCTTTCGAAATCGGGGATATCACGGGCAACGACGCGAAGGCGGTAATCAAAAAGACCCAATACATGCTGTACGACCTGCACCTCCGGAATGGCGCAAACGGCACGTTCGAAATCTTCCAGGCTGACGCGGCCCTTGGTGGCAAGTTTTACCCCCAGAAACACTGTCACACCGAAACCAAGCGCCGCGCGATCCACCGATATACGCTGCCCGGCAAGGATACCCGCTTCCTCCAGCTTGCGGATCCGCCGCCATGCGGCAGGCTGGCTGAGGCCGATCTGACGGCCCACTCCCCCCGCACCCAGGGTGGCATCCGAGGCCAGAAGCTGCAGGATCCGGCGGTCGATATCGTCAAGATCGGTCATAGGGGCAGCAGGCTTTCATCCTTGATCGTGGCAACCAGCATCAGCGCCTCGATATCGGTGATATGTGGCAATGTCAGGATCCGGCTGCGATAGACCTCCTGATAATGCGGCATATCACGCGCAATCACATTGAGGCGGACATCAACGCGACCAAGAAAGGTTTCGATGGCAATAACCTCCGGCACCTTGCGCGCGGCTGCGAGGAATTCATCAAAGGCTCGCGGATCGGTCTTGTCCAGAGTGAAGCGCAGGCTGACCTCCACCTCATGGCCAAGCGCGCGCCAATCAATGACCCGCTGCCTTGCACGGATCAACCCGGAGGCCGTCATCTTTTCCAGCCGCCGCCAGCAGGTGGCAACCGTCATACCCGCCCGTTCGGCAAGGGCCGGTATGGCAAGGTCGGGTTCCGCCAAAAGGTGACGCAGGATGCGCCGATCCGTATCGTCTATTTGCATGAAAATTTCGTATTTACCTGTTTCAAGGAATGTTATTCTTCATAAATTTTGAAAAACGTCAAATTTCGCGATGCTATTTCGGTGATCCTTCTTATCCTGCTGCCATCCTGGGCATAACGCCCTTTGCGAAAGGACAAATCATGCGCGTCTATTATGATCGCGATTGCGACATCAACCTGATCAAGGACAAGAAAGTGGCGATCCTGGGTTACGGATCCCAAGGCCATGCCCATGCATTGAACCTGCGCGATTCAGGCGCGAAGAATGTCGTCGTGGCCCTGCGCGAAGGTTCACCTTCGGCCAAGAAGGCCGAGGCCGAGGGCCTCAAGGTCATGGGCATTTCCGAGGCGGCTGCCTGGTGCGATCTGATCATGTTCACCATGCCCGACGAACTTCAGGCCGAAACCTACCGGAAACATGTGCATGATCACCTGCGCGATGGTGCCGCAATTGCCTTTGCCCATGGCCTGAACGTGCATTTCGGCCTGATCGAACCAAAGCCCGGCGTCGATGTCATCATGATGGCTCCGAAGGGCCCGGGCCACACGGTGCGCGGTGAATATGTCAAGGGCGGCGGCGTGCCCTGCCTCGTGGCCGTGCATAACGATGCAACCGGCAAGGCGCTGGAAGTCGGGCTGTCCTATTGTTCGGCCATTGGCGGCGGGCGTTCGGGCATTATTGAGACAAATTTCCGCGAAGAGTGCGAAACCGACCTCTTTGGTGAACAGGCCGTGCTTTGCGGTGGTCTGGTCGAACTGATCCGGATGGGTTTCGAAACCCTGGTCGAGGCCGGGTATGAACCCGAGATGGCCTATTTCGAATGCCTCCATGTGGTAAAGCTGATCGTCGACCTGATCTATGAAGGCGGCATCGCCAACATGAATTATTCGATCTCCAACACGGCCGAATATGGCGAATATGTCTCCGGTCCACGAATCCTGCCCTATGAGGAAACCAAGGCACGGATGAAAGCGGTGCTGCGCGACATCCAGACAGGTAAATTCGTGCGTGACTTCATGCAGGAAAACGGTGTCGGACAGCCGATGTTCAAGGCCACACGCCGCCTGAATGACGAACATCAGATCGAACAGGTCGGCGAAAAACTGCGCGCCATGATGCCCTGGATTTCCAAGGGCAAGATGGTGGACAAGGACCGGAACTGAAACCCCGGACCAAACAGAACCCCAGGCGCCGCCGGATGGCGGCGCCTGATTGATGAGGGCCCCACAAGCCCCAACCTGCCCACACAGGATATCGATTCGCCATTACCTGCAGGCCTCCAGCCAGACATCGCCATTGCCATCGGGCTGACAGGCCCCCGCGATCAGCTTTTCGATCCGGGCCACACGACCCTGCAACGCGGGATCGGATTTCCGTAGATCGAAGCTTGCAGGGGCAATCAACACGGCCACGAGTGTCAGGAATTCCTCCTGCGTCAGATCCTTCGGCGCACGGGCAAAAATCGCCTCGCTTGCATTGTGAAACCCGGTCATCCAGCCTTGCGGTCCCTGCCCCATCTCCAGCGTATCGAGCCAGAGCGCAAGGATCTGATCCTTGGTCAGTTCCCGTTCCAGCCCGTAGGCATAGGCGGTCTGGCGGATCTTGCCGATACCGGGGGTAAATTCCTCAAAGGCCAACCGTTTGGCCAGTGATTGGGTGATGGTGGTCGCTCCTGCACCGGGGCTGGCAAGGTCAATTCCGGAATGACCCTCAAACCCCGGATCTTCCACCGCCAGCAGGATCTGCCTGCGACCATCGCCCAGATCCTCCGCCCCCTTGCCATCGGCGATCAGCGCATTGGCACGGCCTTGCAATTGCGACGCCTCGGCCAGCGCATCAAAATAGGCAATCCCGGCATAGGGGATAACGGCAAGGGCAAAGATCAACATACCGACGCCAAGATATTTCAGGATGCACCTTATCATACCATCACCCGAACCCGGGGCATTGCAGATATCCTGCGGGGGTCGTCATGAAGCCGCACGTTCAACGGCCGCGACAATGCTGCCAACCGCATCTTCCAGAAGCGCCGCGTCTTCGCATTCCGCCATGACCCGGACAAGGGGCTCGGTCCCCGATTTGCGGATCAGGATCCGGCCTGAACCATTGAGCCTCCCTTCCCACAAGGCGATTTCCCTGCGCACCGCATCGGTGCCAAGCGGTTCCACCCCCGCAGCATAACGCACATTGCGCAAAAGCTGCGGCACGGTTTCAAATTGCTGGGCAAGTTCGGCCGCGCTGCGCTTCGTGCGCGCCATTTCAGCCAGGAATTGCAGCCCCGCCAGCAACCCGTCGCCGGTTGTCGCGTAATCGGTCATCACGATATGACCAGATTGTTCGCCACCAAGGTTGAATCCCCCTTCACGCATGCGTTCAACCACATAGCGATCCCCGACCAGCGTCCGTTCCAGCCGCAGCCCTCGCGACGACAGGAAACGTTCCAGCCCCAGATTGGACATCACCGTTGCCACCAGCGTATCGCCTGCCAGGCGCCCGTCTTCCGCCCATCGTGCGGCCATCAGCGCCATAAGCTGATCCCCATCGGCGGATTTGCCATCGGCATCCAGGATCATCACCCGGTCGGCATCGCCATCAAGGCAGATCCCGACATCCGCACCATGGGCAACCACCGCTTCCGCTGCCGTTCGGACATGGGTGGAACCAACCCTGTCATTGATATTACGGCCATTGGGGGACACACCGATCGGCACGACTTCAGCCCCGAGTTCCCACAGAACCTCCGGCGCGGTGCGATAGGCCGCGCCATTGGCACAGTCGATCACCACCTTCAACCCATCAAGGCGCAGCCCCGCCGGGAAGGTCGTCTTGGCATATTCAAGATAACGGCCACGCGCATCCTCGATCCGCTTGGCGCGGCCGATGTTTTCGGGCTGTGCGGGCAGGATCTCCTCCTCCAGGATCGCCTCGATTTCATGCTCGGCCTCGTCGGACAGCTTGAACCCATCGGGGCCGAAGAACTTGATCCCGTTGTCATCGGCCGGGTTATGACTGGCTGAAATCATCACCCCCAGATCAGCACGCATGGATCGGGTCAGAAAACCCACCGCCGGGGTTGGCACCGGGCCAAGGAGCAGGACGTTCATCCCCGTGGACGTCAGCCCCGCCGTAAGCGCATTTTCCAGCATATAGCCGGATTGGCGGGTATCCTTGCCAATCACCACGCGATGCCCGTCAGATTGGTCACGCCGGAAATACCGGCCCGCAGCCGCGCCAAGCCGCAACGCCATTTCCGCCGTCATCGGGTGGGTATTGGCCCTGCCGCGCACGCCATCGGTGCCGAAGAATTTCCTGCTCATCACTCTTGCTCCTGTTGGCAGGCGTGCCAGAGGGTCAGCGCCTGTTTCGTTTCCCTGATATCATGAACACGCAGAATCTGCACACCCTGCGCCGCCCCGGCAAGTGCCACGGCGATCGATCCCGCAACACGCCGATCCGCCCGGGTTTCGCCCGTCAGGGTTCCGATGAACCGTTTGCGCGACGCCCCCAGCAACACCGGACAGCCCAACATGTGAAAGACCGAAATCCGTGCGATCAGGGCAAGGTTATGCACCACGGTCTTGCCAAAACCGATCCCCGGATCCGAAATCAGGCGGGTACGGGGAATACCTGCGGCCTCGGCCGCGGCAAGCCGCGCCTCAAGGAAAGCGTAGACATCGCTCAGAACATCATCATAGCGCGGATCATCCTGCATGGTCGCAGGATCACCCTGCGCATGCATCAGGCAAAGCGGCACGCCACGCGCCGCCACCAGCGGTGCCAGTTCCGCATCAAACCCCAGCGCCGCCACATCGTTGACAAGATCCGCCCCCGCCTCCAGGGCCGCCCGGGCCACCGCTGCCTTGCGGGTATCGATCGAGATCGGCACCGTCACCCCTTCGGCCCGCAGCGCGGCAATGACAGGGGCAGTTCGGGATATTTCCTCATCCACCGTGACATCCGCAGCGCCGGGGCGGGTACTTTCGCCACCAATATCCAGAATATCAGCCCCATCGGCGATCAATCCCCGGGCCTGGATCAGCGCGGCCTCCGGGTTCAGAAACCGGCCCCCATCGGAAAAACTGTCAGGCGTAACATTGAGAATCCCCATCAAGGCAGGTCGACCAGCGGGCAGGAAGGGAAGTGTCCGGGGGCCCGTCAGCGCCTTCAGGGCAGGCAAGGGAAGTTCCGATACCGGGACAGCACGGGCAGGTTGCCCCGGTGTCAGGATTTCGGCCTCGGCAAACCAGCACCAGCCCCCAGCCAGCCATCGGGCAGCGGCAGGCCGGGCCGGGTCGGTTCGGGGAATCGGTCGATAAAGCATCATTCGGACGGGGGCTTGCTGGATCAAGGCGCGGCTGCCTTTCGGATCTGCCTGACAATGAATGCCTTGGCAAGCCTGCCGTTCAGGCGGGAAAAACGGGTACGCGGCTTCCTGCCGGAACCGTTACATCCCCGTGAATGATCATCCGTTCTGCCGCCAGCAGTTCCGACAGCCAGAGCGCCAATGCAACCGGGTCACGCGCCTGCGGACCATCCACCGCATCCAGG
Source organism: Pseudorhodobacter sp. (assembly GCA_047975325.1). Lineage (GTDB taxonomy): Bacteria > Pseudomonadota > Alphaproteobacteria > Rhodobacterales > Rhodobacteraceae > JBKEDF01. Next base: position 41,719 of record JBKEDF010000031.1, read on the forward strand.
ACCAGCTTGGACGGGGCCCAGACGATGGTCTGGCCCTGCTTCATCGCCCAGTCGATTTCCGTCCTCGTGGCCACGACAACGCAGCGCGGATCGCGGGCGGCCAGGGCCCAGGCATTTTGTTCGATGGCCAGAAGGTCAATCCGTCGCTGCGTGGGTTTGTGCCCGGTTTGCGGGCGCGCCACATCAGGCAGCCCGACAGTCAGGATCACCGGCAGGCCCAACGCTTCCCAGCCATCCAGTCGCGCAGAAAAATCCGGGGCCGCAATGGCCTCATTATCCAGAAACACCACAATCGGATGTACCGCCGCCTCATTTACCCGAAGGGGGATAGCGGCGCGGGATCGGACGATCTCAACCCCAAGGGCACCGGGACCACGATCAAGTTTCTCAACCCGGACAAAGGCACGCATCGCCTGCGGTTCAATCAGGATCCGTTCGGCAATCCGTTCGGCAAGGGTTTCAAGCAGATTGAGCCGTTCCTCCGCCAGTTCAGCCAAGATAGCCTCGGAGATCCGATCATAGGACAGGATGAGATCCACATCATCCGAAAGCGGTGCAGGTGCCGGGCGTGTCTCCACCACCACATTGAAACGCAGGCGTTGCTTATGCCCTCGTTCCTGTTGGAATGCCCCGATATCCGCTTCGATCACGAAATCACGCAGCGCGATCCTGTCACGCGGATCGGCCCCGGCAGAGGCTTCGGCCCTCTCCTCGGGATGGGCAAAGGCAAGACGGATATCGGAACTCATCGGGCGCACCTCACGGGACTGGCCTGGCGAAGACAGGCTTCGCTCCCGCCCGCAATGCCCCAAGCCGTGGACAGGGGCAAGCCCCGCAGCCTTACTTCTTCGGCTTGCGGTAAAACAGGTGACTGCCGATCTGCGCGGTCTGCGCAAAACGCTTCGACCAACGCGGCCGGACCTTCTGCGTATGGAAATGCGTCGCCCCATTGGTCAGCGCGCGCGACCCACCGTCCAGCATCGCCCGGGCAATCTTGCCCGCCCGCGCATAGGCGGCAGCCTCACCGATATTGTCGGACTTGCCATCACAGGTGAAGGAAAACTGGCAGGAATTCCGCTTGCCCGTGCCCTGATTGACCACGCCACAAACCGAATCGGGATATGCCGCGCTGTCAACACGGTTCAGGATGACCTCTGCCACTGCAAACTGACCCTTCACCGTCTCACCGCGCGCTTCGAAATAAAGCGCCTTGGCCAGACAGGCCCATTCCGCACCACCCTGTGCGGCTGGCTGTTGCGCAAGCCATTTCCGATCATAACGAAGCTTTGGCGGCGCGTTGCCGTCTGTGGTCTTTACTGCGGCCTTCCTGGGCTTCGGAACCGTGGCAAGCTCGCTCCGTTCAAGTCCCAGCAGATTTGAAATCCGTGCCGTTGCGTCATTGGACTGGCTGACTGTCATGTCGGCTTTGGCAGCAGCGCCCATTCCGACCGTCATGACAAGGCCAATCATCATGCTCTTAGCCAAGCGCATGGGTATGGTTTCCTGTTTTCTTACTATCCGCCACCCCACCAACGCCAGCGCGTCCCCCCAAGATGACGGACAGAGGCTTAGCCGAAAAAGGTTATCGTGTCTATAACAGGTGCCAAATGGCTATATCTCGGCTTGAAACCGCCGGTGCGCCAAGTTCCGATGCAGCCTGATATTCAGATGATCCTGCGCTCTGCCGCCGTTGCCGGATCCCCGGTATTGGGTGTGCCGGCAGGTTCGATCAACAAAAGATGTGCTTCCTCTTGTGCAAATGGGCAATGTTCAACCCCTTGGGGGACGATGAACATCTCACCCGCCTTCAGGGTCACGACACGATCCCGCAGCCCGATATCGATTTCACCGGAAAGAACCAGAAAGAAATCATCCGTATCAGCGTGGGAATGCCATTGGAATTCCCCTTTGACTTTCACGACCATCACGTCATGCCCGTTGAATGAGGCAACGGTACGCGGGGACCATATTTCATCGAAAGTCGCAAGTTTTGCCTGCAAATTTACGGCGTCACCCATTTCCGGCCTCTCCCTGCTGGATCTGTTCGAAGACTATCCCCTACGAATGGCAATCAAGCCTGTGCCATCTCCCTTGCCGCTGCGACGACAGGGATATGTTTATTATATCAACTCCCATCGGTCCTGTCACAATCGCCAAGCGCCAGCTGTGCCGCCGCAAGCCGCGCCAACGGGACCCGATAGGGCGAACAGGATACATAATCGAAACCGGCCTTGCGGCAGAAGGCGATTGATTCAGGATGGCCGCCATGTTCCCCGCAGATCGACAGCGTAAGTTCCCCACGCGTCTGGCGCCCCCGTTCCGCCCCGATCAGCAAAAGCTCCCCCACCCCATCGGGATCAAGCATGTGAAACGGATCCTCCGGATAGACCTGTTGCTGCACATAGGTATTCATGAAACGGCCCGCATCGTCACGGCTGAGCCCATAGGTCATCTGCGTCAGGTCATTTGTCCCGAAGGACAGGAAGGTCGAATGTTGCGCAATATCCCCGGCCCGAAGTGCGGCGCGCGGAGTTTCCACCATCACCCCCAGCCGATAGTCGAAATCCCGACCCAAGGCATTTTTCACCTGCGCCGCCACGGTATCGAGCCGGCCCTTCACCAGTTCGACCTCACGTTTGGCCGAAACCAGCGGGATCATGATTTCCGGCACGACCTGAACGCCGTTGCGCCCCACCTCCACCGCTGCCTCAAAGATCGCGCGGGCCTGCATGTCATAGATTTCCGGCAGCACGATCCCCAGCCGGACACCGCGCATGCCCAGCATCGGGTTGAACTCGGCCAGGGCCTCGGCCCGGCGGGTGACCTCCGAAAGTGGCCGGTCCAGGGCCTCGGCCAATTCGCGCATGCCCTCGCGCGAATGCGGCAGAAATTCATGCAAGGGGGGATCAAAAAGGCGTATGCAGACGGGCATCCCCTCCATGATCCGGAAAAGCTGAATGAAATCGGCGCGCTGCATCGGAAGAAGCCGTGTCAGCGCCGCCGCGCGATCCTCCGGCTTGTCGGCAAAGATCATTTCGCGCATCACCACAAGGCGCGCTTCTTCGAAAAACATGTGTTCGGTACGGCAAAGCCCGATCCCCTCTGCCGCAAAATCACGTGCGGTCTGGGCATCCGACGGGGTATCCGCATTGGCACGGATCGCGATATCGCGAAACCCGTCCGCCCAGCAAAGCAGCTTGCGGAAATGATCGTCCAGCGCCGGCGGCAGCATCTCCGGCTCCCCCAGCAGCACATCGCCCGTAGTGCCATCAACGGTGATGATGTCACCCGCCTTGAACACCCGGCCCTTCGGGCCCGTAATCTGCCTTTCGCGCGCATCAAAGCGCAAATCGGAAGCGCCCACGATACAGGGCAGGCCCAGGCCCCGCCCGATCACGGCCGCATGCGACGTCATCCCGCCGCGTTCGGTCAGAACTCCGGCGGCGGAATGCATGCCCCGGATATCCTCCGGCGCCGTTTCGCGCTTGACCAGAATGCAAGGTTCCCCCCGTGCCGCGCTGGCCTGCGCCTCGGCCGAGGAAAAGACGATCCGGCCGGTCGCAGCGCCGGGGCTTGCCGCGATACCGCGCACGAACACGTCACGCGGGCCGCGCGGATCCACCTGCGGGTGCAGCAGTTCCGACAGGGCGCGTGGCTCCACGCGCAACACCGCCTCCTGCCGGTCGATAATCCCGTCTTCGGCAAGCGCCACCGAAATCCGCAAGGCAGCGCGGCTTGATCTGGGAACACGCACCGCATCGATAATCGCCAATTGGCCATCCTCGATGGTGAATTCGATCTGCATCTCCTCCCGCAGTTTCACGCGGCAAGCCGCCCCCTGCGCGACAAGCGCGGCAAAGATCTCCGGCGCGATATCCTCCAGTGAGGTCCCACGCGGATCACGGGTCAGATAGAGCGCCTCCTCCGCCTTCTGCAAACCGCTGCGGTCCTGTGCCTGTCGTCCCCAGCGCCCGATGATCCGGGGTTCGCCCGTCACCGGATCGACAAACTGGATCAGTCCGGAACCCGAGGTACCCTGCCCGATCCCCTGCGCCATGGCCTGTACCACAAGACCCAGCGCCGCATCCTCCGGCGCACCCTTCGCCTGCCGCAAAAGCCGCGCGGAGGTGCCTTCCCAGGCCCGCGCCATGGACCGCAAGACCTCTGAAAGCTGCTGCGCCGGGTCTTCGGGAAAAGGTTCATCCATCTCCGTCTCATAGGCGCGCAACGCCTCGCGCAGGGCAGATGGGGAAGATTCGCCGCCCTCGAACATATCCGGATCCAGCCGCGCGACATGCACCGCATAGCCCTGCACGAACCGAAGGAACAACGCATCCGCCGCTGCCTGGCCATGGCGTTTCACCAGTTCCGCATGACGCGCGGCATTCATCCCGATATTGAGGACCGTCGAAGGCCCGCCCCAATCGGGATTTTCCGGTGACGGCCTGACCGAAATCAACGGCCCGTCTCCGAAAAGCGCAAGCACCGCCCGGCAATCCACCGCCTGCCCCGCCGCAATCTGCCGCACCAACCGCGCCGGAAGCGCCACCGTTTTCGGTACCGGCATGTCAAGCCGGATCAGGCGCTGCAGGCATTTTGCGCGCCAGCCATGGGTTTCCGCCGCAATCGCGGCAACCGGGGTGATCTCGGAAAATTCCGGGGAGGGGTGATGTTTCTGCACTGGCGGCACCTTCCGAATGTTGGCCGCAGCATAGTCCCCTGCCACCGCTGTGCAAGCGCAACCGGCCCGGGACCGGGGCAAAGACCCTGTCACCTTCCATGGCAATGCCGCCCGCGTGGCCTCGATGGCCACAAGGGCGGCCCCTTCCCGATCCATATGGGCATCCCGCCGCCCGCACCAGTCACACCCCTTGCCCCCGCCTTCCGCACCGCTATAGTGCGCGCTCTTTTTTCTGATCATCTCAAAGCGGAGCCGCGCATGAGTGTCGAAGTGGGAATCATCATGGGCAGCCAGTCAGACTGGCCCACGATGAAGGAGGCCGCCGTGATCCTCGATGATCTCGGCATCGCCTATGAAAAACGCATCGTTTCCGCCCATCGAACCCCCGACCGGCTCTGGCACTATGGCAGCGAGGCCGCGGGACGCGGGCTGAAGGTCATCATTGCAGGCGCGGGGGGGGCGGCGCATCTGCCGGGGATGATGGCTTCCAAGACCCGCCTGCCGGTCATCGGCGTTCCGGTGCAAAGCCGTGCCCTTTCCGGCCTCGACAGCCTGTATTCCATCGTACAGATGCCGAAGGGCTTTCCGGTTGCAACCATGGCGATCGGTGCGGCGGGGGCCGCCAATGCGGGGCTGATGGCTGCCGGGATCCTGGCTCTGGGCGACCCCGCCCTCGCCACCCGTCTCGATGCCTGGCGCGCAGACCTTTCCGCCGCTATTCCCGAGGAACCGCAGGATGACTGACAGGATGACTGAGCCTCTTCCCCCCGGATCCGTCATCGGCATTCTCGGCGGCGGGCAGCTTGGGCGCATGCTTTCGGTCGCCGCGGCACGGCTGGGCTATCGCTGCCATATCTTTGAACCCGCCGCCCATCCCCCCGCAGGCGATACCGCCCATCAGGTGACCACCGCCCCCTATGATGACGCCGCGGCCCTGGGCGCCTTCGCCGAAGCCGTGGATGTTGTTACCTATGAATTCGAAAACATCCCCGCCACCGCGCTCGACATCCTTGAGGCCGCACGGCCAATTCGCCCCTGCCGCCCGGCCCTTGCAATCAGTCAGGACCGGATAGCCGAAAAGGATTTCCTGAACGGGCTTGGCCTTGCCACGGCACCCTATGCCGCCGTGACAAGCCGCGCCGATCTCGATCAGGCAATGGAAAAAATAGGCACGCCCGCCATTTTGAAAACCACCCGGCTTGGCTATGACGGAAAGGGGCAGGCCGGGATCGGCTCCGTCGCCGATGCCGATACCGCCTTTGCCGCGATGGAAGGGGCCGAAGCGGTGCTGGAAGGTTTCGTTGAATTCAGCCATGAGATTTCGGTCATTGCCGCACGCGGGCTCGATGGGGCGGTGGCCTGTTTCGATCCGGGCGAAAACCTGCATCGTGAGGGTATCCTGCGCAGCACGACCATCCCCGCACGCCTGACCCCGGCACAACGCAGCGATGCCGTGCTGATCGCCGCCAAGATCCTGACCGCGCTCGACTATATCGGCGTCATGGGGGTGGAACTGTTCGTCACGGCCGAAGGGTTGCTGGTGAATGAAATCGCACCCCGCGTGCATAATTCCGGTCACTGGACACAAAACGGTTGCGCAGTTGATCAGTTCGAACAGCATATCCGTGCCATCACCGGCTGGCCCCTGGGTGACGGGACACGCCACAGCAATGTGGTAATGGAAAACCTGATCGGGGATGATATTGCGCGCCTGCCCGCACTGGCCCGGGAAAAGGACTGCGCAATCCATCTTTACGGAAAGTCCGAAGCCCGCCCGGGGCGCAAGATGGGCCATGTGAACCGTATCACCAGCCGGGGCTGATACCCCCCTTTTCCCGGCAGGGGTACGACAGGCGGGCAGGCCCGGGGCCTGTCAGCGTTCAGTCAGTTTCAATTCAATGCGACGATTGGCGGCCCGGGCAGCTTCGCCATCACCGGGTGCAACCGGCTGCCATTCCCCGAACCCCGTGGCCGCCAGCCTCTCGGGCGGAAAACCAAGATCGAATTGCATGTAACGCACAACCGACAAGGCTCGTGCCTGGCTAAGCTCCCAATTGTCCCGAAAAGCTCCGAAGCCCGAAAGCGGCACATTATCGGTATGACCGTCAACGCGCAGGATCCAGTCGATCCCGGATGGAAACTCACGGGCAACATCATTGAGGATCGCCGCAACCCGGGCAATCTGCACACGACCCTCGGGGGCAAGATCGGCAGCGCCAGGTTCAAAAAGCACCTCTGAGGAAAAAACGAAACGGTCACCCACGATGCGCACGCCTTCCCGCCCGGCAAGCACCTGACGAAGCTGGCCGAAGAATTCGGAACGAAACCGTTCCAGCCGTTCGGTTTCCGCCTCCAGACGCTTGCGTTCGGCCTCCTCCAGTTCGGCCCGCCTGCGCTGTTCGGCGGCAACCTGGGCCAGCGCGGTATTGAGTTGGCTTCCAAGGGCCTCCAGGCGGATATTGGCTTCCCGGTCCCGGGCTTCGGCCGCATCCAGAAGCCCCTGCAATTCCCCCAGTTGATTGCGCAGGGCCAGAATCTGTTCGTTCAACAGCGCGACACGACGGGCGGATTCCTCGGAACGGATCTGTTCTTCCGCCAGAGCATCACGCGCCGCCTGAAGCCGGGCATCGCGTTCCTCACCCTCCGTTGCGGCCAGGGCGGCCTCGGTTCGCGCTGCAGCAAGCAGGGTCAGGGTTTCCTCGGCACGTTTGCGCTGTTCTTCAAGCGCCAGCGTCATCGCGGTCAGTTCCGTATCAGACTGCGCCAACCGCGCACGCAGCGCCTCTGCCGCGGCCTGTTCGGCCAGCCGGATTTCTTCTTCCTGTGTCAGTTGCGCCTCAACCTGTGCCAGCCGTGCGTCACCTTCATCCGTCTTTGCCCGCAATTCCGCCGTCAGCGCCTCCAGCGCCTCGCGCCGTGCGGCGGCAAGGCGGGCAGCCTCACTTTGGGCGTCAACCTCTTCGCGGGCCCGCGCCAGCGCAAGGTTAAGCACCTCCTGTTCGGAAATCAGGGTTTCCTGCGCGGCCTCCAACGCCTCAACCGATGCCGTCAGTGCCGTTACCTCCCCCTGCGCGGCATCGCGTTCGGCCAGAAGCGACGCCACCTGCGCCTCAAAATCCGCTATCCGCCCGCCTGCCGCCGCCAGTTCCTGCCGGCTTGCCTGCAACTGGATGCTCAGGGCCGCCACCTCGGCCGCGCGGGCCTCACCTTCCGCGCGGGCTGCCGCCAGATCTGAACCGAGCCGTCCGATTTCCACCTCCAGCCCGGCGCTGCGATCCCGTTCCAGACCCAGCGCATCGGCAAGCCCCGCTATCTGTTCGGTGAGGCTGTCAAGTTCATGACCCTGGCTGTCAATGGTTTCACGCAGCACCGACTGCACAATCATGAAGATCGACAGGACGAACATCAACACCAGCAAAAGTGCGGTCATCGCATCGACAAAACCCGGCCAGATCGGTGCCTCAAAACGGCTTGAACGGCGGGAAAGCGCCATGGCGCTATTCCCCGGGGGGCGTGCTGCGCGACAATTGCCGCACCGCCGCCGTCAGCGCGCCCAGATCGCTGCGCAGGTCAGACATGCTTTCCTGCCGCCCGCCGACAAGTTCCTCGAGGATCCGCAGTAATTGCACATCCATGGATTTCAGCCGCATCCGGCTTTCGGCATCAAGCCCGCCTTCCTCGGCCATATAGGACAGACGTTCGGCCAACGCATCCTGCGCCTTGGCCAGATCCGATCGCGCGGCATTGCCCTCGCTGCCCAGATTGACAAGCCGTTCCAGATAACCCGCCTCACCACCGATCCGATCCGCCAACCGGTCAAGCGTTTCATCAAGCCGGATAAGGCGGCTTTCCAATTCATCCCGGTTTGCCTCGGTCTGAAGTTGAAACTGCTGCATCGCTTCCATCTGGCGCGAAATCTGTTCCAGAACGCGGGTAACAGGCGGTCCGATGACCGGTGCCCCCGGAACGGGGCCGGTCTCCGCGCTGCCCTCAATCTCGGCGGATGAAAAACTGAACCGGGTAATGGTGGAAAGCCATTCCTCCAGTTCACGATAGAAACGGTTCTGTCCATGGCTTGCAAAAAGTTCAAGGAGCCCCACGACCAGTGATCCCGCCAACCCCAGAAGTGACGATGAAAAGGCCGTCCCCATACCGCCAAGCTGCGCCTCCAGCCCTCCCATGAGCTTATCGAAGACCTCGATCCCGCTTTCGCCTTCCTCGGGCGCAAGACTGCGGATTGTTTCGACCACGGCGGGAACGGTGGTCGCCAGGCCGTAAAACGTACCGAGAAGCCCCAGAAAGATCAGCAAATTGACCAGATAACGCGTGATATCCCGTGCTTCATCGATCCGGGTCGCAACGGAATCAAGGATCGAGCGTGCAGAAGTGGCCGAAATCTGCATCCGTGCCCCTCGTGAACGCAAAAGCGCAGCCAGCGGCGCCAGCAATCTTGGGGCGATCGCACTGCGGTCAGCCTCACGCGCAACCCTTTCGATCCAGAGAACCGATTGCGCAAGTTGCCAGACCTGCCAGAAACAGGCCAGCACACCAAAAACAAAGACGCAGCCGATAAACCCGTTCAACCAGATATTCGCAGCAAAGACGGATTCGACGCGAGGCCAGGCAAAGATACCGCCCGCAATAACCAGCCCGGTCACCGCCAGCATCAGCACGATCTGACGCACGGGTTGGGTAAAGGACGGCTCGGCCTCGGTGCTGGTCCTGACCATTATTCGGGTAGACCTTCTTTTCGACCCCCCCACGATAGGCGGGCAGGGCCGCGCTGCCAACCTGCAATTCGTCTTGCGTCAGCTTTTCGTCTTTCCGCCGATCCCGCGCACCCGCGCAACCAGCCATTCCAGATCCGCATCCCCGATGCCAAGTTCGGCCAGATGATCGGCGGTATTGAACAGGTAATCGCGGTTCAGCCCCCGTCCGCCCCGGGCATGGGCAATAATGCAGGCCTGATCTTCCAGCGCCATGCCACCACAATATTGCACATGGTCCGGGTCGATCACATAGGTCAACGCAATCGCGCCATCGCCGTTTTCGAAATGCACCGGCAGCCAATCCTCCAGATAGGCCGATGAAATCAGTTCCCGTTCGCGCAGCAACGCAAGGGTTTGATCCTCCGCGCCATCTGCCACACGGAAGGCCACGCCTGCACATTCCGTCCCGGGCGCGCGATCCAGCGCCAGAACCAGCCCCGGGTTTTCCCCGGATCCGCGATGATGGATGGAGGACATGCAAAAACTGCGATGCCAGCCCTTCAGCCACGCTACATGCTGTTCTGCAACCGGAAATTCCGGGTTCCAGATCAAGGATCCGTATCCAAACACCCAAAGCGGTTTACGCATGCTCTGGCCCTCCTACGCGCGGCGCTGTAGACCGGCTGGAACGGAATGGAAAGGGGGCAATAATGGTGCGCTGGGTGCTGGGGATTGTCCTGGTGGCGGGGATAGGCTGGTGCGGCTACTGGTTTGTCGGTGCGCGCGCAGTCGAAAAAACGGCACGTAACTGGATCGATGCCCAGGGTGCAGCGGGGCTGGAAGTAGGCGAAAACGGGCTGACGGTTGCAGGCTTTCCCAATCGTTTCGATCTGACGATGGAGGCCCCCCATCTGGCCAACCCTGATCAGGGATGGGGCTGGCGCGCGGAGTTCTTGCAGATCTTCAGCCTCAGCTACAAGCCCTGGCATGTGATCGCGGCCTTTTCGCCCCGGCAATGGGTAACGGTAGGCACACAGGAAATCATCGTTGAGGCCCAAAAGCTTCAGGCCAGTCTGGTGGTACGGCCCAACGCGCAGCTGCCGCTGCAACGGATTGCCCTGGTGGGCGATAGCCTGCGTCTTGCCCCCCTATCCGGCCCGGCATTGCGGATCGGAGCGCTGAATTTCGCCACCCGTGCGCAGGATGCCGAGGCAAGAAACCACCGCATCGGTCTTGAGGCGACTGAAATTGCAATCTCCGGTACCACCCTGCCCGCCGAGGCAACCGCATTGCAAAAGCTGCGCCTTGATGCCGTGATCCGCTTTTCCGCCCCATTGGACCGGCTGGCCACGACAAACCCGCCCCGCTTGGAAAACATCGAAATTTCCGAGGCAATGGCGAACTGGGGCGAAGTTGCGGCCTCTGCCAATGGCAGCTTGCAACCGGGGCCCCGGGGTCTGGCCGAGGGGCAGCTGACACTCAGGCTGGAAAACTGGCAGATTGCCCTGGACCGCCTCGCAACCCTCGGGCTGATCGCTGCGGCGGATCTGCCACATCTGTATCAGGCCGGACGACTATTGTCAGCCCGGTCAGGCAAGGCGGAAATGGCGGAACTTTCCGTGGATTTCACCGCATCCGGCATCAGGCTGGGGGGCATCACCGTGGCACCACCATTGGTCCTGCTTCCCTAAACAAAATATTTGTGGCTTTCAAAGCCCTGCCTTGATTTATTTAATAATAAGACCCGTTCACGGCCCTTCTGCAACATCCAGGGCACGCGGACGCGGCCCGCCCGTCGCCCAGTCCAGCAATTCGACCGTATGGACCACCGGAACCCCGGTGCCGGACCCGATCTGCATCATGCAGCCGATATTGCCCGCCGCAATCAGATCAGGGGATCTTTCTTCCAGTGTCGCCACTTTCCGGCGTTTGAGTTCCCCACTGATTTCCGGTTGCAACAGATTGTAAGTTCCGGCCGAGCCACAACAAAGATGGCTATCCGCCGGTTCCACAACCTCAAACCCCGCGCGTTTCAACAGATCCTTCGGAGCGGATTTCACCTGTTGGCCATGTTGCAGCGAACAGGCCGCATGATAGGCCACGCGCAGATCCTTCGATGCCCCCTCCGGCAGTCCGATCCGCGCCAGCAATTCGGAAATATCCACCGCAAGGTCCGAAACCTCCGCTGCCGCCTCGGCCAGGGGATCGTTACGGAACATATGGCCGTAATCCTTTACCGTCGTGCCGCAGCCCGAGGTATTGATCACGATGGCATCAAGCCCCCCCGCCTCCTTCACCGTCATCCATGCACGGATATTGGCGGCAGCCTTGGCATGGGAATCGTCAACCCGACCCATATGATGGGTCAGCGCACCACAGCAGCCCATACCTTCAGCCACCACCACCTCACAGCCCAGCCGCCGCAAGAGCCGGATCGTTGCGTCATTGATATCGGTATTGAGCGCCTTTTGCGCGCAACCCGTCAGCAACGCCACACGCAACCGTCGCGCGCCCCTTGCAGGGAAAACCTGCGGGTCATCCGACCGGCTGACCGGCGGAATGACCCGGGGGGCCATCGCCACCATCGCGCGAAGCCGCGCATCGGGCAAAAACCGTGCAAACGGGCGGGAAATCCTGGCCGCAAGCAGCGCCAGGCGGAACCGCCCCGGATAGGGGATAACCGCCGCGAGGACATAACGCAGGGCGCGATCCATCCAAGGACGCTTGTAGGTCTTTTCGATATGCGCACGCGCATGATCGACCAGATGCATGTAATGCACACCTGACGGGCAGGTCGTCATGCAGGCCAGACAGGACAGGCATCGGTCAATATGCTTGACCACCTTTTCATCGGCGGGGCGGTCCTGTTCCAGCATATCCTTGATCAGGTAGATACGCCCCCGGGGACTATCGAGTTCGTCACCCAAAACCTGATATGTCGGGCAGGTTGCCGTACAGAACCCGCAATGCACACAGGCGCGCAGGATTTCATTGGCGCGGGCAATTTCGGGATCGGAAAGCTGTTCCTGGGTAAAACTTGTCTGCATGGCTAACCTGACGATCTGGAAATGATGGAAACGGGTTTCATTCCCGCAGCACATGACCGCGAGTCATCAACCCGGAAAATCCCTGCCCCGCACGGGGCATGGCGTTTCATGATGATCATGATCCCTTCACCCCATCAGCCCCGGATTGAGAATCCCGCGCGGATCAAACCGGGCACGCAACCCCCGCGTCAATGCCGCAATTGCGGATATTTCGGGCTGAAATCCCCCGCCATTGGCAAAAAGTGCATCGGGCCCCTTCACCAATGTCGCATGACCGCCCTGACGTGCCATCAGCCCTTGCAACATGGTCAATCTTTCCGCTGCATTTTCCACCGAAGACCCGATCCAGATCAGCCCTCCGCCCCAGTCCAGCATGTATTCTGCGGGCTGCGAGCCGCGGATCGTCTCAAGAACCTCCGGCGCCGATGAAGGACGCAGCGAAAGCCGTGCAACAAAATCATGATCGCGAAACGCCTTCACATCGCGGATCTGCCGCCAAAGGCCTGCCGAGGCCATGGCCAGATGGATTTCGGAAACGCCATGCGCCGAAAGGGCCTGTGCCAGACGTTCGGCCCTGTAGGAAACCGATTTTTCAAACCCCTCGATCCGTAACAGAACTTTGCCACCCAGCCGCCCCGCCTGCGGGATGAAACCCGCCCCCGTCACCTCGAAAGGTGATCGCAGGGCTGCCGCCATCACCGTGACCGCCGCCTTGTCATCGGCAACCTCCAGCGCCAGTGTGGCCTCGGTTTCCGGGATGGGCAAAACCTTGAAGGCCACCTCCGTCAGCGCGCCCAGCGTGCCACAGCTACCGGCCAGAAGCTTTACCAGATCATAGCCGGTAACATTCTTCATCACCCGCCCGCCATTGCGAATGACCTGTCCCGAACCATCGACGAAACGAAGCCCGATCAGGCTGTCCCGGCAGGCTCCCGCCTGCACCCGTCGCGGGCCTGAGGCATTTGCCGCAACCACCCCGCCAATCGTGGAAACCCCGCCACGCCCCAGCAGGGCACGCCAATCCGGCACTTCGAAAGACAACCGCTGCCCCTCTGCCGCCAGTACCTGTTCCACCTCTGCCAGGGGCGTTCCCGCCCCGGCAACCAGCGTAAGCGCCCCGGGTTCATAAAGCGAAATCCCCGTCAGGTCCGAAAGATCCAGGGTTTCGCCGGATCCACTGCCCATGCGTCGCGTTCCACCGCCCTGCAGGCAGAGCCCACCGCGCGCCGCGCGGATGATCTCTGCCAGTTCCGCCTCTGTCGCGGGTTTCATTGCTGCCCCTTCCTGTCGGCAAATATACCGGGGATCCGGAAAAGTCCCCGACCCACAGCCTCAAGCCACACGCCGTGCCGCCGTTATCTCCAGTGGGAACACCTTGGCCGGATTCAAAAGCCATTTGGGGTCAAACACATCCTTTACGCGCAGCTGCGCCTCCAGATCCTCCGGCGCATATTGCACCCCCATCAGATCGCGCTTTTCAACCCCAACGCCATGTTCACCGGTCAGGCATCCCCCCACCTCGACACAAAGCTTCAGGATTTCCGCGCCGAAAGCCTCGCATCTTTCCAGATCACCGGGCTTGTTGGCATCGAAAAGGATCAGCGGATGCATATTCCCGTCCCCGGCATGAAAAACATTTGCCACATCCAATCCAAAATCCCGGCTCATCTCGGCAATCCGGCGCAGGACCATGGGCAGGGCGGATACCGGGATCGTGCCATCAAGGCACATGTAATCATTGATCTGCCCCATTGCCCCGAATGCGGATTTTCGACCCAGCCAGATCCGTGCCGCCTGATCCTCATCGGCGGCTTCACGAATTTCCACCGGATCATGGCGGCGGGCGATTTCCGTGATCCGGGACAGCTGATCCTCGATCTCGGTGGGGCTTCCTTCCACCTCCACGATCAGAAGCGCCTCGCACATGGGGTAACCCGCCTTCGCAAAGGCCTCCGTCGCCTCTATGCAGGGGCGGTCCATGAATTCTATGGCTACCGGCAAAATACCGGCCTTGATGATATCGGAAACACAGGTCCCCGCAACTTCGTTGGAATCGAACCCGATCAGCACGGGCAGCGCACCTTCCGGTTTGGGCAGGATGCGCAGGACGGCCTCCGTCACCACGCCAAGCTGGCCTTCCGATCCGCAGATCACGGCCAACAGGTCGATGCCGCCCGCATCCATCCATGGACCGCCGATTTCAACCACCGTCCCGTCCATCTGCACCAGTGTCACACCCAAAAGATTGTTCGTCGTCACCCCGTATTTCAGGCAATGCGCCCCCCCGGAATTCATCCCGACATTTCCGGCAATCGCGCAGGCCAGTTGGCTTGACGGATCGGGTGCATAGAAAAATCCCTCCGCCTCCACCGCGCCTGTTACTGACAGGTTGGTACGCCCGGATTGTACATGGATGAAACGGTCGTCATAATCGACCTCCAGCACCGCATTCATCCGCGCCACGCCCAGGATAACGCAATCCGCCGTGGGCAGGGCACCACCCGCAAGGCTGGTGCCGGATCCGCGTGGCACGACCGGAACGCCCAGACGGTGGCAGATCCTCAACACCTGTGAAACTTCCGCCGTGCTGCGTGGCAGGACCGCAGCCAGCGGCGGGCAGCGATAAGCCGTCAACGCATCGCATTCATAAGCGCGCAATTCGATTTCATCACGGATGATCGCATCGGATGGCAACACCGCCGCCAAAGCCGCAAGAAGCTCACCCTTCCGGGAAAGCACGCCCCTATCGACGTCCGGCATATCCATGTCACACCCCCCGAAATATTGGTAATATTATATGACCAATTAATACCTTTAGCAAGCCGGGAAACCGGGATATGGCTGGCACGATGTTCCTGTATCCCGATACCGTGATCAACGAATTCACCTGTACCTTGCGTCAGGTAGCCATACCATGACTTCCGCCACGTCCCAGATCGCCGGGGTGGTTCTGGCGGGCGGCCGGGCCCGGCGGATGGGTGGGCGGAACAAGGCATTCATCGAGGTTGCCGGGCGTCGGATGATTGATCATGTCCTGGCCCGGCTTTGCCCGCAGGTGGTGGCAACCGCCATCAGCGTCAATGACGATCTTGCCCAATGGCAGGAATTCGGCCTGCCCCTGCTGCCGGACAGTTTTCCTGATCGCCCCGGTCCGCTTGCCGGGATCCTTGCCGGACTGGACTGGGCCGCCGCAGAGGGTTTCACGGCAATTGTCACGGTCGCCACCGACACGCCGTTTTTTCCCCGTGATCTGGTCTCGCACCTTTGCGCAGCACGGGGTACAAATGGGGTCACCCTTGCCGCAAGCCCCGATCGGGCAGGACGTTTGCAACAACATCCCGTCTTCGGGCTCTGGCCCGTGCGCTTGCGCGAAAACCTGCGGGATTCCCTGAAGGCCGGAACACGCCGGGCCGGTCAATGGGCGCGCCTTCACGATGCCGGACAGACGGATTTTTCCGGGCCGGAGGATCCGTTTTTCAATATCAATACACCTGATGATCTGCGCCGGGCCGGGGAAGTAGCCGCGCGCCTGGCCTGAAGCGCCACGATCACATTATTCACCCTGCCCCTGGGGCAAATCATCTTTAGCCGGGTCCGGAATATTCACCGACGCCAAATCGCAACGGATAAGATAGGCTGTTTCCTCCCCCTCGGGTAAGGTATCGATCAATTCATGCCCCGCCTCATTACAGAAATGCGGCACATCGATGATTGCGGCAGGATCGGTTGCAACCAATCGCAAAACCTCACCCCGCCGCATGGTCAGAAGCCGTTTGCGCGCTCTCAATACCGGCAGCGGGCACAAAAGGCCGCGCGCATCTATTTCCTCATCCCAGCTTTTATTCGTCATCCGATCAGCAACAGACCTCAAACAGTGTGCGGGTATTTTCCCGCATCCTGTCTACCAGATTTCCGCCGCAGGGCGAGCCCACCCCTTGTCAGACAGCACCGGTCTCGATGTGAAACCATCGCGCCTGTCATCTGTTCCGTTTCAGATAATAGGATTTCGGGCGTGTCACCGCATGATACCCCAGATGGGAAAGCGCAATCCCATGCCCGGAATCCTTGCATCCGGTCCACCCCAATGCCGGATCAAGATAGTCACAGCGGTTCATGTAGACAGTTCCGGTTTGCACTCTTGCACCGATTTTCTCCACCGCCCCCACATCGCCCGACCAGATTGAACATGTCAGCCCATAGCGGCTGTCATTCATCAGCGAAATCGCCTCATCATCACTGGAAACCTTCATGATCCCGACAACGGGACCAAAGGTTTCATCCTTCATCACCCGCATCGAATGATCCACATCAATCAGGACCTGGGGTGCCAGATAGGCTGCACCATCATCGGCCCGAAACCCATCCGGACTGATCAATGCCCGTGCGCCCGTAGCAACGGCTTCGGCGACATGATCACGCACCCTTTGCGCAATATGGGGTTTTGCCATGGGGCCAAGTGTCGTTGCCGGATCGAAAGGTGATCCAAGCCGCAACCCCTCAACCCAGACCACTGCCTTTTCGACAAAATCATCAAAGCGATCCTGCTGTACATAGATCCGTTCAACCCTGCTGCAACCCTGACCGGAGTTGAACATCGATCCATCCATCAACCCGTCGACTGCCGCATCAAGATCGGCGTCGTCGCGAACATAACCCGGATCCTTGCCTGCAGTTTCCAGCCCGATCCGGGTAAAGGTTCCTGCGGCAGCGCGTTCTATTGCCCGGCCACCTTCGACGGATCCGGTAAACCGGATAAAATCAAAGGACCGCGCCGCAATCAGCGCCTCGGTCGTCTCGTGATCCAACACGACATTCTGAAAGATTTCCGGCGGAACGCCCGCATTGTGAAAAGCCTCTGCCAGCCGCTCCCCTGCCACAAGCGTCTGGCTCGCATGTTTCAGCAATACCGAATTCCCCGCAATCAGTGCCTGGATCAACGTGTTGATCACGGTCAGAAACGGGTAGTTCCAGGAGGCGATGATCAACACCACGCCCGCAGGTTCACGCGCCGCTACCCTGCGTACCCGTGGGCTGTCTTCCACCACCACCGGCGCCAGCCCCTCGGCCGCGATTGCGGCCAGATATTCGGTGCGTTGCGTCACGCCGCTGAATTCCCCTGCGCCGAAACTGATGGGCCGCCCCATCTGCCAGGCAAGTTCCTCAACCAGTTGATCCTTCATTTCATTGAGCTTCGCGACACCACCCCGGACGGCCGTGATCCGGTCTTCCAGCGGCAGCGCGGCCCAGGCGGGTTGCACCCGGCGCGCCCGAACCACCGCCGCCTCCGCCTTTTCCAGATCAAACGGCATCCGCGTGGCCCAAACGGAACCATCAACGGGCGAAATCAGTTGGATCGCTGTCATGTCCTCCTCCCTTCGGGGGCCGGCGTTCATGCCCTTTTCGGCGGGCAATCGACCTTTTGGTTCGCTAACGCACGGTCATGTTCGGCCAGATCCCGGATTACGGCGGATGATGGCAATGCATGTCATCATCGCCCCCTTCTGCAAACAAGGTCGCCAGTGCCTGTGGCCGGCACATTTCAACTTCCCCAAGGATTATAGAGCATCATAATTTGCGTTTGGGCCAGTAAAATATGACCTGGCCGGCCTCAAAACACATCTGCAAGGCGATCAATACCCCCGCCCCCGATCCACCAAATTGACAAAAGCCTCACCCGTCGCGCCGCGCCGGATATTTTCCACGACGACACGGCTGGCCGAAACCGGGCGCGTCTCGGCGGCGATATGGGGCGTGACGGTTACGCGCGGGTGGCCCCAGAAGGGATGCGCCCCAGGCAGCGGTTCCTCGCGGAACACGTCAAGTGTGGCATGACCGATCCGCCCGGCATCCAGGGCCTCCAGCAGCGCATCATCCTCGATCA
>JBKEDF010000043.1:0-1869 GCA_047975325.1 Pseudorhodobacter sp.
TACAAAGGTCGTATTACTTAGCTTATCGGCGAGTCCTGATTGCTATCCCCACCTCATGATAGTCCGCATGGGTCTTTGGAAAACCAAAACAGTATTGTTAACATCAGGCATGAATGATGGATTGGAAGATGAGCATACCGCCATTCCAGAATTGAAAAGATCCAAGCCCTCATTGGCGTGAGATTCCGGAATATATGCCATTCCGGCCCACTCCATTCGGAAGGGTTTAAATCTATTTGTAGGTTTGTTCCTGATTCCCGTTTAAGCTGTGCGTGTTAGATGTGCAGGCACAATAAGGTTAACAAGTTGTTTCGCATGCCGGCTGTTATGTATAAGTATTTGTTTATTTGAGTTTTTGCCGGATTTCATAAAGACGGCTGATGAAGGTTACATATGTGTGTGGTTGGTTTTCGCGCCGGGGTGGCAGAGAATCCCGCGTCTGGTTTGACGCCGGTCAGGGCCTTTCAATCGGGTCAAGCCATCAGCGTGGATGATGCAGAAGGCACCCTGAAGTTTTGGAAGGATCTGAGGCGGATGAATGCTCCTGACAAGGCGATGCATCAGGTTGATGCTGCTATTGCCCCGGTGGCGACAGCGGGTTTTGCTGCAGGTTCGCTGGTTATGACGGCATCTGGCCCGCGTGCAATTGAGAAATTAACCCCCGATTGCAGGATCCGGACGCGCAGCCATGGATTGCAAGCCTCGCTCACGGCCGGGATACCACTGCCGGGCAAACCGCAGCGGGGCCTCTGGATAAGGGATAGCCTGCTGGGGTGCCGGGGTGGTCTTCTGCTTGGAACCGGTGAAAGGGTGAAACTGCGACATATGCTTCTGGGTGCCCTTTTCGGGCATCGTACAGCGCTGGTTTCAGTTGGCCATTTGGCAAAGGGCGGGCTGATCGGTGCCACACAGGAATTACGGCGGTTCTATTCGGTGTGCCTGCCGCAACCTGCGCTGATTCAGGTCAATGGTGTCTGGCTGGTGAGCCGCGGTCAGGGGAATGCGCCGCTGCCGGAACTCATTGGGGAAGACGCGCGTTGTGCGGCGGAGTTCGGGTTTTTCCTGCGGCCCATTGCCGCGCCGGAACCGCGATCAAGGCAGATGACGAATATGGATATCCATGATGGAGGAGGATGACGACACCCGCATGGCAGCCCCGATGGTTGCCGTTCTGGTCGTGCTTGGCTCGATTGGCGCTTTGCTGGCAATGGTGGCTTTCCTGCTGGGCATGTCCTGGGTTGTCGTTTTGCTTGCCTTATATGGCCCGGCCGTTTTGGTCTTTGCACTTTTCTTGTTGCGATATTGCATCAATCGTCTTTGTCCGGCCAATTCCGGACGCACCCTTTAAGCGGAAACGCGAAAACAAGTTGCATGAAGGCTGCGGATACCAGACAGAATAACACTGTGGTGTATCTGGAAAGCCGTGATAACGTGACCTTTGTATTTCCCCCTTGCCTGGGATGGCGGTTGAAGGGATCTTGTTGCGGTTCGGTCAAATCACTGCGAATTCCAAGGGCGCCTGTGCCATTTTTGGGGGCGCGTTGAAGTCAGACGAAGCAGAAATATTAGTGGGGTAAAATATATGCTTGCTCAGTTGCATACAGGACGGCGTCTTTTCGTAGCATCACTGGTGTCTTTCGGTCTGGCAGGGTGTGTCGCCGATTTTGAGACCAGTTACGATGAATCCGCCCCTGCCACCGCGCGCCAGAACTGGGGGTCGCCCACGGTTCGTGTCTCCTTGGCCAAGGGATTGACGACCACGGAACAAAACAGCTTCATTCCCAATGCGGATGTTGTCTGGCATGGCGATCCCAAGGGGGACCGTCCGGCCCAGGCTGCGGCTGTCGTCAAGACCGGGGTTGAAAAGGG
>JBKEDF010000062.1:0-8199 GCA_047975325.1 Pseudorhodobacter sp.
TCGTACTGCCGGCAAACGAAGCCTCGGGGCCAAAAGGCGGTAACTCCACCGGAAAGGCGCCACTGATCATGGGGGACATCACTTCCGGAAAAGGGGGGGATGTCCACATGATGGTGGTTTCCGTTGGTTTGTTGCCCGTCTGGGGCATCAATACCGTTTCCGGGAATTCGGATAGTGGCGCAGCTATCCGTGGCACGGTGTTGAGAATACCTGCCCGAACGGGGCTGGATCCAACCGATAGGGCCATCATGCCAGGCAGAATACGGCTGGCATGTTCGTCCATACCTGTATGAACAGGTGGGTTGCCATTCTTGGGGGCCATGGGGAGGCTGGCCATTCTGTCCTGTCCTGCGACGACACCTGTTTCTGCGGGGATTTCATCCTGATCCGCCGCAAGGGGCGCAGGCTTCGTCTCATCCGCCGACATGGCCCTTGCCGCAGGGGCACTGACCGTTGGAATCACATCCGGTGCCACCTGAAAAGCCGCGAGGAAGCCGTCAACCGCCGGATCACCTTCCTCCTCCTGTGATGCGGTGGGTATTCGCGGGACCTGTCCTGCCCCGAATACCAGCGGATATGCAATATTTGTCATCGGCCCCTTTCCGACATGACCGGACCAATCCGGCCTTGAAACCGAGTCATGACAGGAACTGGTTACCAGCTGTTTACCGCGTACCGGCCATAGTCGAGGTCATTTCACCAGAAGGAGACCCCATGGAACCGATCACCGCTTTCCCCGCCAAACCATTGCGGACAGATACTGAAACCATATTGCGCCGCAAGGCGGCGGAGCTTGAAACTGCATTCCTGGCAGAGATGCTTGGCCATGCCGGCCTGGGCAACGCCCGCGCCTCCTTTGGTGGTGGTATCGGAGAAGAACAATTTGCCTCCTTCCTGCGCAATGAACAGGCCTCTGCCATCGTCAAGGCCGGGGGAATCGGCCTGACCGAACAACTTTTTCGCGCTCTGGCACGGGAGACACAGGATGAGTAAGGTGATGCAAGATCTGGAAAAGGCACTACAGGATACGTTCGACAGCGTTCGTGATGGCGACCTCAGTCACCTGGGGTTGCTGGCGGAACGGCTTGAAACAGGACTATCTACCTTGCCCGGGGAACCTGAACCGGAAAGGACGGAACGGATCCTGATCCTGGCGCGGCGCAATGAAACCTGCCTGGCAGCCGCGCGGCGCGGCATCATCTCGGCCCGTCAACGACTGGTCGAACTGAAGGAAGTCGAGGCCGGTACACTGACCTATACGGATCAGGGGGAACGCCGGCGAATCGAGACGAAAACCAGCAGCCTGAAACAGAGGATCTAGCTAAAATCATCTGTATTCGGTGTTTTCCTGCCTCGATCTTTTAGGCTTCCGTTAGAGATTGACGCGCATCAATGGCCTTGCATCCCAGACGGGGTGGCGCGGCCGGAAACATCCCGGAACCGCATGGCGAGAATGCCCTGACTGCCATTGAACAAATGGCACCGACCGCCGCGCACAAAGCGCAGGCTCATACAAGGGAAAAACAATGTCTTCGATTATCACCAATACCAGCGCAATGGTCGCCTTGCAGACGCTTCGCAGCACCAATACCAGCCTGGCCAGGACCCAGAATGAAATTTCCACGGGCAAATCCATTGCCACCGCCAAGGATAACGCGGCCGTCTGGGCGATTTCCAAGGTCATGGAAAGCGATGTGAAGGGCTTTCAGGAAATCTCAAGCAGCCTTGCACTTGGCAAGTCGACCCTTGACGTGGCGCGCAAGGCCACCGAAAGCATCACCGACATGCTGCAGCAGATCAAGGGCAAGATTGTCGCCGCGCAGGAGGAAAACGTCGACCGCGCCAAGATCCAGGCCGATATCGACCAGATGCGCAATCAGATCTACTCGATCGCCAATGCCGCACAGTTCAGCGGGCTGAACCTGGTCAAGGGAACGGAACAGGTTTCGGTTCTCGCTTCCATGGATCGTGATGGCAGCGGCAATGTGACCGCCTCCCATATCAATATCGATCGTCAGAACATGACCGTCGACAGCGGTGTCTGGGGCACGGGAACAAGTGCAAGCGGGGCAATAACCGCATCTCCGGCTACGCTGGACAACACCAACAATTCACAGACGATTACCCTGGCTAATGGCGCAACGGCCGGTAATTTCACCGGTGTCGCCGGAACAATCACTGTTGGTGGGCGGACGATCACGGTTACCGCAGGTGATCTTGATGCTGGGGTCGCCACACAAGCAGATGCTGCGGCGGCGCTTGCCCAGATCGTCAACGATGCCGAAATCGAGGATATCGTTGCGACCGTGGATGGGTCTAACAACCTTGTGATCACCGCAACGGGATCAAAGGTTTTTGAGGATGTTGCCCTGGAACACAACCTCACCGGGTTTGCCCCAGCATATGCAGCGGATACCACTGGTACCCTTGAGATTGCGCAGAAGGCCTCGAACCTTAGTTTGTCCGGCGTGACGAATGCGGGTGATGGGTATCGCGTCACGATTGCCGGGCTGAACTACAACTATATCGCCAGTGCCGGTGAAACGATGGAAGACGTTGCCCGGGGTCTGAAAATTGCGATCGACAATGCACCACCAGAAGGTGTGTCGACCCGGGTGGAAAAGGTTGGCGGCGCCTGGGTTCTGAAGGTTGATGGCGGTACACCGGCCACTGCACATTCCCTGGCGGTGGCGACCAGCTCCGACGGTGAGGCCACCGGTGGGCTCTTCGGCCTGGACGGGATCAGCGTCCTGACCACCGACAAGGCGACCAATGCGCTCGATAATGTCGAGGGTCTGATCAAAAGCGCCATCGACGCGGCAGCGGCCTTCGGTTCGGCACAAAAGAGGATGGATATCCAGTCCAATTTCATCTCCGATCTGACGGATGCATTGAGGACCGGGATCAGTTCCATGGTCGATGCGAATATGGAAGAAGCCTCTGCCCGTCTGCAGGCACTGCAGGTGCAGCAGCAGCTGGGTGTCCAGGCGCTGTCCATCGCCAACCAGTCGCCCCAGACGATCCTGGCGCTTTTCCGGTAAGCCGGGCCCCGAAGGGGGCGCCACCGGCGCCCCCTGATCCCCATGTAACCCCCTGAATTCCGGAAGGATCCGACGTGAATGCTATTCATTTGGCGCATGGCGCCTATTCCCGCCCCGATGCCCCGGCCCGCAATGCGCGCATGATGGAATATGATCTTTTCGCCCGCATCACCCGACGCCTTTCCCTGGCCTGGAAAGGCCGGGAGGCGGATTATCCCGCACTTGTCACCGCCCTGCATGAAAACAGCAAACTCTGGCGCACGCTTGCCGTTGATGTTGCCGGGTCGGAAAATGCCCTGCCTGCCCCGCTCCGGGCACAGCTATTCTATCTTTATGAATTCACCGAGGTCCACAGTCGCAGGATCCTGGACGATGGCGAAAGTGCGGAAGTGCTGGTCGATATCAATTCGGCGGTAATGCGCGGACTGCGCGGCGGAGGGGGTGGCGAATGACTGGCCTTGTCCTCAAGCTCGGCCCGCATGAACGTGTCTTGATCAATGGGGCCGTCGTCGAAAATGGCGATCGTCGTTCCCGTATCGCGATCATGACCCCGAATGCCAATATCCTGCGTCTGCGCGATGCGATCCACCCGGAAGAAGTCAATACACCGGTCCGGCGGGTATGTTATATCGCGCAGCTTGTTCTTTCGGGCGATGCCAATCCGGAGGAAGCACGAATGCAACTTTTGCGCGGGATCGAGCAACTCAGCCAGGTTCTGGTCGATCATGACAGCCGCAAACAGCTTGCCCTCGCGACAGCGGGGATTCTGGATGACAATCATTATCAGGCCCTGAAGGCGCTCAGGAGCCTCTTGCCACGGGAGGAGCGGCTCCTGGCCGCACGTACAGTATGAGTTTCAGCCCGGTTGTTCCTTTTGGCGGCTATGCCGGTTGGTCCTTTTTGCAACGAACCATGGACCGGCAGGTCGAAAGTTTCATCACGAGCCCCACCATGCAGCGGGATGAGGACTATTTCCGCGCAAAGATCGGCAGTATCCGCCACGCCGAGGATCTGGTGAACGACCGCCGCCTATTGGCTGTTGCACTTAATGCTTTCGGGCTGGGTGCCGATATCGACAACAAGTTTTTCATCCGCAAGGTGCTGGAAGATGGCACCCTGGACCCCAAGGCGCTGGCCAACCGGCTGGCCGATAAACAGTATCTGGCTTTCTCCAGAGCATTCGGATTTGGCGATTTTGCCATTCCACGGACCAACCTGTCGGATTTTGCAGAAAACATCATTGCCGCCTGGCAGCCACGACAGTTTGAAGAGGCCGTAGGGGAACAGAATGGTGATCTGCGCCTTGCACTCAATGCCAAACGTGAACTGCCTACGCTGGCTTCCAGCAATCTGGGCGATGACGCGATGTGGTTCACCATTATGGGCAATCCGCCATTGCGCCAGGTATTCGAAAAAGCTTTTGGATTGCCGCCATCCTTTGCAGCGCTCGATATCGATCAACAGCTTTCAGAACTGCAAGGCAAGGCCGGACGCGTCTTTGGTGACGAAAGCATCAGACAGTTTACCGATCCGAAAAAGACAGAAAAACTGCTACGGACCTTTCTTGCCCGCAGTGAGGCAGCCGCGAGCTTTTCATCAATGGCAGGTGGCGCGACAGCCTTGCAGCTTTTGCAAGCGGCCGCTCCTTGATTATCAGGAAAAAGGGAAACGGGCTCGGCTGACCTGCGCCAAATGGCTTCCATGGCAGATCAGCCTGCTTGCAAAATTGCAATACCCGGCGCGTTGATGGTGCAATATCCCCTACCATCATAAATTTTCTCTCTACCCATTGGCGTGGATCTCATATCCGGGAACCACGGTCTATTGCATTTAACAAATCTTCTATCCGGCATTTTTCTGAAAGACGGGACTACTGGATAGAAAATCAGTTTTTGCTATAGTTCTATCTTAAAAAGGACAGGTCAGAGGGAGGCCGCGCAATGCAACCCAATCTGCGCCATTGCAGAATGTTCGAAACCCTCGCACGGACCCGTTCGGTCACGCGGACGGCGGAACTTTGCCATGTGTCCCAGCCCGCAGTCACCCAGGCCATCGGCAAGCTGGAGGGGGATTGCGGCATGGCGCTTTTCACCCGCAGTTCACAGGGCCTGTTCACCACCGGGGCGGGGGAACTTCTGGCCCGCCGTATGAAACGCGCGCTTGCCTTTCTGGATGTGGCGACAACAGATATGGCACGAACGATCCGCATCCGGGCAACACGACCACAGCTTGTTGCCCTGATCGCGGTAACCGAACTTGAAAATTTTACCCTTGCCGCACGGCGGCTGGAACTGGCTCAGCCAACGGTGCATCGTTCCATCGCAATGCTGGAACAGGCGGCGGAACGGCGGCTTTTTGACCGGACAGCACATGGGCTGCGATCCACGCGCGCGGCCCGGACCCTTGCACAGGCTGCCCGGCTTGCCTTCGCTGAACTTGACCAGGCCAGCGCCGATCTGGCCGCCCTTGATGGCCGGGAGGTCGGACGGATTGTTATCGGATCCCTGCCCCTGTCACGTTCAGGGCTGCTTCCAGCGGCAATCCTGCGTTTTCGTAAGGCGCGCCCCGATTTTCCCTTTGAAATCATTGATGGGCGTTATGACGAAATTCTTGGCAGGCTACGGCAGGGGGAGATCGATATGCTTATCGGCGCGCTGCGTTTTCCCCCGCCAATCACGGATATCATGCAGGAGAGACTGTTTGACGATACCGCCGTAATCGTCGCGCGTCATGGGCATCCACTGCTGGGTCAGCACCCCAATATTGCCTTATTGGGCACATATCCATGGGTCATGCCGCGCAAATCGACGCCGATCCGTGGAATTCTGGATGAATTCCTTTCCTCCCACCCGCCACGCAGCGTTATCGAAACTTCTTCCCTGATCACCATGCGGGAGATCCTCCGCGAAAGCGACTATCTGGGTGTGGTTTCACGCAGGCAGGCAGAGGGGCGGGGGGAGGTCCATTCCCTTGCCGTTCTGCCGATTGAAATCAAGGGGTCGAAGCGACCAATCGGCCTGACCACCCGCAGCAACTGGCAACCCACCCGCGCCCAGCATGATTTTATCGATACACTCCGCAAGATAAGTCGTGAAGAGCTTGCCTGATCCATCCATTGGATTCCCAGAAACCCATATGTTTTTCATAAAAACCAATATTTTACCTGCAGGAAGCATCAGGAAAACAGTATTCGGACCTAATGCCACATGATGCAATACCTTACTTGATATATGTCAGAAATAGCATAAATTTATATGTGTGAAGGCGGTTTCAATTTGTATCTCCGTTCTCTGTGTCGCAGGTTTTCTGCAACATGTTGCCCAGCAGAAATGGAGATCCGCAAATGTCCCAACCGAAAACAGCCCTGGTCATCTCTGCCCATGCTGCGGATTTCGTCTGGCGTTGCGGCGGCGCCATCGCGGCACATGCGGAAAAGGGGTATCAGGTCACGGTGGCCTGCCTGTCCTTTGGCGAACGTGGCGAAAGCGCGCGGCTATGGAAAGAGGGCAAAGTGCTTGATGAGGTCAAGGCGATCCGTCGCACCGAAGCCGAGGCAGCAGCCGAGGTACTGGGTGTTCATCGGCTGGAATGCTTCGACCTGGGGGATTACCCCCTGGAACTCGACAAGGAAGCCAAGTTTCGCCTTGTCGATCTGATCCGGCAGGTCCAACCCGCCTTCATGCTCAGCCATTCGCAAGACGACCCCTATAACCCCGACCACATGTATACGACGCGGATTGCACTGGAAGCGCGGATGATAGCGCAAGCCTGGGGCCATAACCCCGGTGAGAAGGTACTGGGTGCCCCGCAGCTTTACCTCTTTGAGCCGCATCAAACCGAACAGATGGGATGGAAGCCTGACACTTTCCTCGACATCACCCCGGTCTGGGACAAGAAGCGCGCCGCGATGGAACATATGAACGGGCAGGTTCACCTGTGGGATTACTATACCCGCGTGGCCCAGCAGCGCGCCAATCACTTCAAGCGCAATTCCGGCGGGCAGTCCGGCGGGCGCGATTGCCAGTATGCGGAGGGCTTCCAGTCCATCTTCCCGCGTACCGTAGATGAGCTTTGAGGACGGCACCATGAGCGAACCGACAAATCCCGCATTCGATCTGGCGCATCTGGGCCATGTCGAGATGTATACCGATAAATTCGAGGAAAGCCTTAATTTCTTTACCAAAGTCTATGGACTAAAACTGTCCGGGCAGGATGAGAACAGCGCCTATTTGCGGGCCTGGGATGACTATGAATTCCACTCGCTGAAGCTGACCCGCCATCACCGTACCGGCGTGGGCCATATCGGTTACCGCGCCGCCAGCCCCGAGGCATTGGCGCGGCGGGTGAAGGCGATTGAGGCATCGGGCTACAAAACCCATGGCTGGGTGGAGGGCGATCTGGGCCATGGCCGGGCGTTTCGTTTTGAGGATCCCTTTGGGCATGTCTTTGAAATCTATTACGATACGGTCTGGTACGAGGCCCCCGAAGAGGACCGCGCCGAGCTGAAAAACACCGCCAGCGCCTTTACCGGTGCTGCGCCGCGCCGGCTGGATCACCTGAACCTTCTGTCCGAAGACGTAACCGAGTTCCACCGCTTCATGGAAACCTGCCTTGGCAGCCGCGTGACGGAAGTGATCCAACTGGATAATGGCCGCATCGGCGGCTGCTGGTTCACGGTCAATAACAAGACCTATGATCTGGCCTGCACCGAGGAACACGGGCGCGGCAATGGCCGGCTGCATCACGTCACCTATGCCACCGACCAGCGCGAGGACATCCTGCGCGCCGCCGACATCTTCCTGCAGAACGGCGTGCATATCGAGACCGGCCCGCACAAGCACGCCATTCAGGGCACCTTCTTTCTTTATGTCTGGGAACCCGCCGGCAACCGGGTCGAACTCGCCAATGCCGGCGCGCGGCTGATCCTGGCGCCCGACTGGCAGCCGGTGATCTGGACCGAGGCCGACCGCAAGAAGGGTCAGGCATGGGGCCTCAAGACCATCGAGACATTCCACACCCACGGCACGCCGCCCGTGCAGAAAGGCTGAGCCATGGCCAAGGTCGTTCAGAATATTTCCCGAACCGATGCCGCCACCATCGCCGGGCTGGCCGAGGCCGGTGTGGCCACCGTCCACGAGGCGCAGGGCCGGACCGGCTG
>JBKEDF010000072.1:0-16720 GCA_047975325.1 Pseudorhodobacter sp.
TCCATCATTCATGCCTGATGTTAACAATACTGTTTTGGTTTTCCAAAGACCCATGCGGACTATCATGAGGTGGGGATAGCAATCAGGACTCGCCGATAAGCTAAGTAATACGACCTTTGTATAGGTAAACGGTAAATTCCGGGAATAGTGACCAGCGCCATTCCACAATTTTGGCTATGAGCTCACGAGTAACCAAGCTGCTTATCGCCTGGCCATTATAAGTATATTACATAATCTTGCTTATCAGAAATATGTATGCGCGGATTAGTCGCAGGGTGTCACACGCAGTGTCACTGTCCCCGCAATCGATGGCGATTGACAACCTGGTCTTTTGACTACGAAAGTTGACCAGCGGTCATTCGGAGTTCGTAAATTGGGGTAAAGACACTATCTCCGGCATATTTTGCGATGGTCATGGCGACAGGTATCGTCTCTCTGGCTGTCGAACAGATCGGATTACATGTTCTGGCAATCGCGCTTTTCGTGATAGCGGTATCGACCTATCTGCTGCTGTGGTGGCTGACCATCCTGAGGCTCTGGAAATACCGGGACCGGGTTTTTGCCGATATGATTGACCACATGCGGGGGCCGGGTTTTTTCACGATGGTTGCGGCCTCCGGCGTTCTGGGAAGCGAGTTTCTGATTGTTGCACAGGCAACAACGATCAGCATGCTGTTGCTGACAATTGCGGTCGTTCTCTGGTTCGGGCTGACCTACACGATCTTCACCGCCCTTACGGTCAAGGAAGAAAAACCCACATTGGACAAGGGAATCAGCGGCGCCTGGTTGCTGGCGGTGGTTGCGACACAATCGATCAGCGTATTGTCTGCCTTTCTTGCGGTAAGGGTCCCGCAGCCTTACCGGATCGACCTGAACTTTCTTTCACTGTCGATGTGGCTGGGGGGTGGCATGCTCTATATCTGGATGATGTCCCTGATCTTTTACCGCTACACATTCTTCAAATTTGCACCAAGCGACCTGTCTCCGCCTTACTGGATCAATATGGGCGCGATGGCGATCTCAACCCTCGCAGGGTCGCTCCTGATCCTGAACGCGAATGATGCACCACTGCTGGAATCCATCGTCCCGTTCATGAAAGGTTTTACCATATTCTTTTGGGCAACCGGTACCTGGTGGATCCCGATGCTGATCATCCTGGGTATATGGCGACATATCTACATGCGCTTCCCGCTGCACTATGATCCACTGTACTGGGGGGCGGTATTTCCGCTGGGAATGTATGCGGTTGCCACATTCAGAATGGCGCAGGCCTTGGAACTGCCGTTTCTTATTCCCCTGACAACATTTTTCTCATGGGTATCGCTGGCTGTCTGGGGGCTTACCTTCTACGCTTGCATTGCCTCACTACTGCGTCGCGCCCCCGAAACGACACCTTGAAGTTGCGACACCCACCAAACCGGGCCGACTTCATTGTTTCCAGATCAGCAAACCGACAACCCGTCACGGCCCGTCACCCGCCCGGACTTAAGCGTCAGTGCAACCGGCCCGCCTTGTGCCACAGCGGCGGCCAGCGTTTCGCCCGGAACAAGCGCCAGGTCCGCCGGAGCACCAATCACAAGCCCTGGATGATCCACGCCAATGGCGGCCGCTCCGCCAGTTGTGCAAAGCTCCAATACCAGTTCCAGATCAGCATCGCTGCGCAGGTTATTCTTCTGTGCCACGATCCGTGCACGATCAAGCATGTCGGGCCGGTTCCACGGGTTCCAGGTATCAAGCACCCCATCCGAACCCGCCCCCATGCGCAACCCTGCCCCTAGCACCCGTTTGACCAACGGTACTTCATGGGATGGTGCGCCGGTGGTCAGAATGGCAATATCCTCTTCCGCAAGTTCCGCCATCAAGGCTTCGGTCCTTGGCCAGTCGGGCATGCCAAGACAAAAGGCGTGGCTGATCGCCACCTTTCCCTTCATGCCAAGCGCGCGACTGCGTTCCAGGATCAGTTCCGTGGTGAAGGCCCCCAATTCCCCCCGTTCATGCAGGTGGATATCGATGCCTTTGCCATATTTCCCTGCCAGGGCAAAAATGGCATCAAGCTGGCCTTTCGGATCCCGGTCGATACCGCAGGGGTCCAGCCCGCCCAGAAAATCCGCCCCCATGGCCATGGCCTGATCCAGCAATTCCACCGTGCCGGGACGCAACATCACCCCTGATTGAGGGAACGCGACAAGCTGAATGGTGACAATATCGCGCAGCTCCTCCCGGGTCTGAATCAACGCCTCCATTGCAACAAGCCCGTTTTCCGTATCGATATCGACATGGCTGCGTATATGGGTAACCCCTGCTCCGACAAGTGCCATGGCATGGCGCTTTGACTGGCGGGCCGGATCATGGTGATGCTCACGCCGCGCCATGCGTTCATTGTCAATCATCGCGCGCAGGTCGGCCCCCACCTCATTGCGGTACCAACCCATTCCCATAAAGGTCTTGTCCAGATGGGTATGGGCCTCCACCAACCCGGGGATAGCGATAAGCCCCCTGCCCGCTTCAACCGGGATCCCTTCGGCAATCAGATCTGGTCCGATCTTTGCGATGGCCCCATTGCGGATCAGGAGATCAACCGGAACCCCCCCGAGCGGACGGATATTGCGGATCAGCAATTCAGCCATTTCCCCCTCCCCAATCCCGCCCGGGTTACCGGCGAACCGCATGGGCGGTTTCCGCACTTGCCCGGTCGATCACCTTGGTCAGCAACTGTTTCAGCCGTGCGGCTTCGCGCTCTGTCAGACAGGCAGCAAGGAAAGCCTGTTCATGTGCGCGGGCCTGGGCGACCATATCTTCGGCAATGCGCCGCCCTTCCGGGGTAAGCCAGACAAAAACGCGGCGCCGGTCGGTGCCGCATCGTTCGCGGCGCACCAGGGCGCGCGCATCCATTCGATCAATCACCTTGGTCAGCCGGGATTGTTCCATCTGGGCCAGCCGGGCAATTTCAGTAACGGTATTGCCATTGCGATCCGAAAGACAGGCCAGCACCCGCCATTCCGCCACAGGCAGTCCTGCCTCGGCAGCCTGAAGGTGAAAGCCATGGCTGGCAAGACCACTGGCCGTGGCCAGCAGGAATTGCAGGTAGTCGCGCAGAAATCCCGGCGACGGCGAAGCGGGCATGTCCTGATCCATGCCCCTATTCACTACATTGAGTTCGGAATAGCCAGTGCCAACCAGGGAAATATGACCAACAGGAGCAGACGGCAGATATCCAGCGCCACAAAAGGCAGCACCCCACGGAAAATCGTCCCGACCGGCACGTCCTGCGCAACGACCCGCAACACAAAGACATTCATCCCCATTGGCGGCGTGATATAGCTCAATTCAGCCGCAACCACGATGAAGATTCCAAACCAGATCGCATCAAAGCCCATCTGAGTTACAATCGGAAACAGAACCGGCACCACCAGGAGCACCATCGACAGGCTTTCCAAAAGCGACCCCAGAATCAGCAAAAGCAGCGCGATCATCAGAATCACCCCCAGAGGGGGCATATCCAGCGCCAACACCCAGTTGCGGATATCCGAAGAAAGGCCGGACAGGTTGACATAGTTCATGAAATAAAGGGCACCGATCAGGATGAAAAACATCACTGCCGTTGTCTTGCCAGTATCAAACAACGTGGCAAGTGTTTGACGGGTAAAAAACTTTCCACGCAGTATGGTCAGGATCATTGCCCCACCCGCACCCATCCCTGCGGCCTCCACCGCGGTGAAGACACCCAGATAGATCCCGCCCAGAACAAAGACGAACAGGCAGATCGCAGGGAATACCCCCTTGAGCGCCAGAATCCGTTCCCCGAAAGGCAGCTTTTCAAGAGAGGCAATCTTTTCTGGCCGGATCCAGAGCGAAAGCCGCACCGCAAGGATATAACCCATTATCCCAAGAAAGCCCGGTAACAGACCAGCAAGAAACAGTTTTCCAATATCCTGTTGCGTAATGATGCCATAGATCACCAGGATCACCGAGGGCGGGATGATGATCCCCAGCGTGCCCCCCGCCGCGATTGACCCGGTCGCCAGCGCGTCGGAATAACCGTGACGCCGCATGGCCGGCAGCGCCACCTTGCCCATCGTTGCCGCCGTGGCCAGGGAGGATCCGCAGACCGAACTGAACCCGCCACAGGCCGCAATCGTGGCCATGGCCAGCCCACCCTTTCGATGCCTGAGCCAGGCATTGGCGGCATCGTAGATTTCATCGGCGACACCCGATTGCACGATAAAATTCCCCATCAACAGGAACATCGGCACGACCGACAGCGTATAGCTTCGTCCGGTATCGAAAAACACCTGTCCAAGCATCGCCATCGCGGGGGTAAAGCCTATCAGGCTCGTAATCCCCACAATCGCAACCAGGATCAGCGAAAAGCCTATGGGAATCCCGGTGAACAACAACGCAAACAGGACCACCATCCCGAAGGGCCAATCCATGTATTTCCTCCAAGTTTCACAGCGGCAGCCCGGTGATCCGGCCTGCGGACGATCAGCTATCGGCCGGGCTTCGTTGCCCGGCCATGATGGTACGGATCAACGTGTGCGTGGTGCGCGTAATATGGCCATGGCCAGTACCAGCAGCGAAGAAAGCCCGCAAACCACGGCCGCAACCTGCCCAAGTGGACCAATCGGAATCTGAAGATAGATCGTTACCTGGCCATATCCCGTCAGCCGTGCGCCATGCAGCCAAAGCTGCCAGGCCCCAAAGCCAAGCGCCACTGCACTGAGCAGACGCGCAACAAGGAGTTGCAGATCCGCCGCCCGCCCCTTCAGATGCTGGGTAAACAAATCAGCCGTGACATGGCCATCATCCAGGGTGATGGCCGGCAGCCCCAGAAAGACCACCGACATCAACAGGATCTCCGTCAGTTCCGGCCCGCCTGGAAGCGGGCTGGAAAACAGGTAACGGCCCACCACATCCACCACGGTCACGAAGGTCAGCGCAGGCAGCAGAACCGCCAGGCTGATCGCAGTTACAAGCCGTAACGCACGACGCAGGGTATCAAATCCCATTATTCAGCCTGAAGCCTGGCGATTTCATCCTTGAACATGGCAAGTGCCGCATCGAAATCGACACCTTTGGCCTCATATTTCGACTTCACATCGGCATAGATCGAATCCGAGGCCGCCTGCAGCGCAGCAAGATCATCCCCCTCGGCGGCGGTGAAATTTACCTTGCCTTCCAGCATTTCGCGCCCGGCAGTATCCGCAGTATCCCAGGCCTGGCCGGCCATCCGCACCAGGGCCTCCCCCGAAACCTTGTCAATTGCAGCGCGGTCAGCCTCCGACAGGCTGTCATAGCGGGCCTGGTTCATCGCAAAGAAGAATGAGACGTTATACATCCCGCCATCCACGGTCAGGGCCTGTTTTACGGTATCGTCAAGCTTGAAGAAAGGCACTGATTCATAAGGAAAGACGATCCCGTCCGCCACACCATTATGCAGCAGTTCATAGCTTTCCGAGGAAGGGGCCTGGATCGCTACCATGCCAAGATTGTTGACCAGTTCATTTGTCACCGGCCCGGCCACGCGGATCTTCGCACCCTGCAAGCCGGAAAGCGGACTTACAGGCTTTTCCGTGGTGAAAAGCTGCCCCGGCCCATGGCCAAAGAGCCCCAGCACCTTCACCCCGGCATGTTCGTTCTTGTCAGCCAGCATGTTTTCCCATGTACGCCAGAAAGCAACCGAGGAAACTTCTGCACTGGGTGTCAGGAAAGGCAATTCCAGCAATTCCGTCAGGGCAAAACGCCCGGCGGTATAGCTATGGGCGGAAAAACCCAGATCGGCCGCGCCGGAGGCAACCAGATCGAAATGTGCGGGCGGCGGGCCCAGCGGGGCGTCAAGGATCTGCACCTCGACCCGGCCTTCGGTGGCCTCTTTCACCTGTTCGGCCCATGGCACGAAAATATCCTTCACCACCGGATGCGAAACCGGCAACCAGTTTGAAAGCCTGAGCGTAACTTCCTGTGCCGCGACAGGTGCGGCTGCGAATGCGAGTGCCAGCGTCGTGCCAGCGAGAACTGCCTTGAGATTCGACATGGGTTGTTCCCTGTTTGTGACTGGTCAATTTGAGTTTTCCGTCCGAGTTCGCGCTCGAATCTGTGATTTCAGCTTAGATGCGCAAAAATCCCCTGACAAGAATAAATATGATTTTTCATTATTTCAAACTCAATACTTGACAGATCAATACATGATATTTCATGCTTATACAGATAAATCCCATGCCCATCCCGAATGGGCAAGCAAGCAAACGTCGCAACGCCAGCAGGAAGGACCATCGTAATGCCGCAAACGGCCGATGCCGCGCAGCCCTTCGAGGTCGAAATCATCGAAACAACCGAAATCGCGGAGGCAATTCGCGAATTGCGCCTGAGGCCCGTGGAGGGTGCCTTGCCATCCTTTTCCGCCGGGGCGCATCTGAAATTTTGTATCGCGAATGGGCAATGGAATGCCTATTCCCTGATCACCCTTCCGCAGGATGATGATACCGGCAGCTACCGCATCGCCATAAGACGTGACGAGGCAGGGGCCGGCGGATCAATATTCATGCATGGGCTGAAACCCGGTGACCGGATTTCTGCCGAGCCGCCGCGCAATGATTTTGCGCTTCATGAAGGCACGGCACCAAGCCTGCTGATCGCGGGTGGTATCGGGCTTACCCCGCTTATCTCCATGGCAACGAGGCTGGCAGCGGAAGGAAGGGATTTTCGCCTGATACAGGCTGCACGCAACCGGGCGGCAGCTGCCTATCACGACCAGCTTGTCACGGCATTCGGTGATCGTGTTACGCTGCATCTGGATGATCAGGAAGGTGGCCCCCTGCCCCTTGCCCCGCTTCTGGGCAGGATCTCCGCCGATACCCATGTTTATGTCTGTGGCCCGCGCCCGATGATTGATGCAACCCGCGCGGCCTTTACCGCGCGCGGCCTGCCCGAGGCACAGTTTCATACCGAACTCTTTGAAACTTCCCAGGCCGCCAAGGGTGATCAACCCTTTGAGGTGGAAATTGCCGACGGGCGCGTTTTCACCATTCCTGCGGGCAAGACCATCATCGAAGTGCTGGAAGAAAACGATATCGACCTTGTCTATGATTGCCAGCGCGGCGATTGCGGCATCTGCCAGACGGATGTTCTGGAAGGCACACCTGACCATCGTGATGTCGTGCTCAGCGAAGCCGAACGTTCCTCGGGCGAGGTGATGCAGATCTGCGTCAGCCGCGCCCTCTCTGCCCGTCTGAAACTCGATCTTTGACCCTGCAACCGGAAAGGAAGTAGCCAAATGCCACAAACTTCTGATCTTCGGGCCACTGTGGAACGCCTCGTGCAACCACAGCAGGTCCATCGTGATATCTATACCTCACCCGAGGTTTATGCGTTGGAGATGAAGCATCTCTTTCCCAATTCCTGGATTTTCATCGGTCATGAAAGCCAGACCCCCAGGAAGGGTGATTACATTACCGCCCAGATCGGCGATCAACCGCTTCTGATGGTCCGGCACAGCGATAACCAGATCAAGGTCATGTATAATCGCTGCCCGCATAAAGGCACCAAGATCGTGATCGACAAATCCGGCAATACCGGAAAGTTCTTTCGCTGCCCTTATCATGCCTGGTCCTTCAAGACCGATGGCTGTCTGCTCGCCATTCCGCTGAAGAAGGGCTACGAGGGTACGGGCCTTCAGGAAACCGAAGCGGCCAAGGGGCTGGCCCCCGTGGGGGACTGGCATAATTATCGCGGTTTCATCTTTGCGCGGCTCGCCCCTGATGGCATCGGGTTTGAGGAATTCTTCGGCGATGCGCTCAGTTCCTTCGACAACATGGTGGACCGTTCCCCGGAGGGCAAACTGACCGTTGTCGGTGCGCCGCTGCGCTACATGCATAAATGCAACTGGAAGATGCTGGTCGAAAATCAGACCGATACCTGCCACCCGATGGTCGCCCATGAATCAAGCGCCGGAACGGCCGTGCGGATCTGGGAGGAAATGGACAAACCCGAAGGCACACCCAAACCCCCGGCGATGGAAATCATCGCGCCGTTCATGTCAGCCTATGAATTCTTTGAAAACATGGGCATCCGCACCTGGCCCAACGGGCATGGCCATACCGGCGTACATCATTCGATCCATTCCGACTATTCGGAAATTCCGGGCTATTGGGAGGCAATGGTCGAAGCTTATGGCGAGGAGCGCAGCAAGGAAATCCTTGGCGAGAACCGTCATAACACCGTCTATTTCCCTAATATCATGATCAAGGGCCCCATTCAGCAATTGCGCAATTTCATTCCGCTTGGGCCGGACAAGACCCTGGTGGAAAGCTGGGTCTACAAGCTTGAAGGCGCCCCGGATGAACTGACGGCGCGCACCACCATGTATAACCGGATGATCAACGCCCCAACCTCCATGGTCGGGCATGACGATCTCGAAATGTATGAACGCGCACAGGAGGGACTCATGTCGGACGGGCTCGAATGGGTCAATATCCAGCGTCTTTACGAGGAAGGAGAGGATTTTTCCGCCGAAGCGGTGCTCAACGGCACCACCGAACGCCAGATGCGCAACCAGTTTGACGCCTGGAAACGCTTCATGCTGTGGGGGGCACAATGAACGCCGATCAAGTAATCGATTTCATCTATGACGAAGCCTGGATGCTTGACCAGGGTCAGTATCATGAATGGCTCGACCTATGGTTACCGGAAGCCGTCTACTGGATGCCGTTGAATTGGAATCAGCAGGACCCGATCAACGAAACCTCGCTGCTTTATGAGGACAACTTCATGCTGCGGTTGCGGATTGAAAGGTTGCATGGCGAACGGACCTTCAGCCAGAAGCCCAAAAGCCGCTGCCATCACGTTCTGAATCGCCCCAGGATCGAATCTCTGGATGATGGATCTGCGGAAACGGCAACACAGATCCATTATGTTGAAACCCGGCTGGACGAACAATTCCTGCTGGCGCTGACGGTACGGCATCAGTTGAAATTCATCGATGGCAAGATCCGCATTGCGGGCAAACGTGTCGATATCCTCAATTGTGACGCCGCATTCGGCAATATTCAGCTTCTGCCCTGAAGGAGACTGCAACGTGACTGACTATACCGCCGTCATCACCGGAGGCAGCAAGGGCATCGGTGCCGATCTGGCCCGGGCCATGCGGGCAAGGGGTTGGAACGTAATCTCCATCGCGCGCCAGAATACCGGCGCCGAGGGCGTGGAGGAAATCGAAGCCGATCTTTCCGACCCCGCCATCGTGGCCGATATCGCCGCCAATATCGCCGCACGGCACAAGGTTACGCATCTGATCCACAATGCCGGTATGATCCGCCCCAATCTGGTGGAAGATGCACAGATCGGGGATCTTCAGGCGTTGACCCAACTTCATCTGGGGGCTGCCCTGCAGCTATTGCAGGCCTTCCTGCCCGCCATGAAGGAGGCGCAGTTTGGCCGGGTCCTTTTCAACGCCTCACGCGCCGCGCTCGGGACCAGAACCCGGACCGCCTATTCCGCCACCAAGGCGGGCATGATTGGCATGGCGCGGACCTGGGCACTGGAACTGGCTGAGCATGGGATTACCGTCAATGTCGTGGCCCCCGGCCCTATCCTGACCGATAATTTCTGGGGGATTGTTCCCAAGGACAGCCCGCAGCAGCAGGATCTGGCCTCACGCCTGCCCGTCGGACGGCTTGGCACGGCAGAGGATGTCACTCGTGCCTTCATGTTCTTTGCCGACCCGGCGGCCGGTTTCGTGACGGGGCAGACGCTTTATGTCTGCGGTGGTGCCAGCATAGGCAGTGTCCCGATCTGATGGCATCCCGATCCGCCACGGTCGGGCGGGTTGGGACTATATCAGCCGAGATAACCGAAAACCCGGGGGAGCCAGAGGACAATACCCGGGAAAAAGATCATCGCGAGCAGCGCGAGGATCAGAACGACAAGAAATGGAATAACCTCGCGGATTATTTCCCCCAGAGGGATGCGCGTGACGGCATTGATCACGAAAAGCAGGATGCCGTAGGGCGGCGTGATCAGGCCGATCATGCAATTGACCACTGCAACCACGCCAAAATGTACAAGATCGATGCCAAGTTCGCGGCAGGCCGGAAGAAACAGCGGGATAATGACCAGGATGATCGTGGTCGCATCCAGCAGACAGCCAAGAAGCAGGATCAGAATATTGACCGTGATCAGAAAGACGATTGGCGAGACGTCAAGACCAACCAGAGAACTTGCCACCATGCCCGGAATATTTTCCGAGGCGACGATGTAATTGAGAATAAGCGCCCCGCCGATCACCAGCCCCACCGCTGCCGATGAACGCGCACTTTCAACAAGGATATGATAGAAATTCCGAAGGCTGAGGGCACGGTAAAAAACCGCCGCAAGGATCAGTGCATAGAAGGCGGCGACGGCAGCGGCCTCGGTTGGCGTGGTGACGCCGCCATAGATCCCGTAAAGCAGGATCGCCGGCATCAAAAGCGCGGGAAAGGCGTTGATCGTCAGCCGCGGCAATTCCGCAAGCGGTACAGCATCTTCGGTCAGGAAACCCCGACGATGGGAAATCGTCCAGTTCATCGCCATCAGTACGGCCCCCATCAGCAGGCCGGGAATGATGCCGCCAAGGAAAAGAAAGCCGATAGAACTGTTCGACACAAGCGCATAGAGAACCATCGGGATTGATGGCGGTATGATCGGGCCAATGGTGGCCGAGGCCGCAGTGATCGCGGCGGCATAACCGCGCGTGTAATGGCCCGATTTCGTCATCATTTCGATGATGATCTTGCCAATTCCCGCAGCATCGGCGACCGCAGAACCGGACATGCCCGAAAAGATCAGCGAAGCGACGACGTTGACGTGGCCAAGCCCGCCCTTGAAGCGGCCGACAAGGCCGATACAGAACCGCAGGAGCCGGTCCGAGATCGTACCGGCATTCATGATATTCGCTGCGACGATGAACAGGGGAACGGCCAGCAGGATGAAGCTTTGATACATCCCGTCAAGCAGTACCTTACCCGAAAGGCCGATGCCCTCCCCACCAACGGCAAGATAGACAAAGGAGGCGATCAGGATCGAATAGGCGATCGGCATGCCAATCCCGGCCAGGACAAAAAGCGAGACCAGGCATAGCGTAAATTCGAGACTCATTGCTCTTTTGCCTCATGGTTATCATCACCAATCGGGTCGGCCAATTCCTCATAATGATGCAAACTGGATTCCGCGCCTTTTCGGAAAATATCCACCGCGCGCCATGCATAGCGAAGCGATACCGCAACGAGGAAAAATATGTAGATGGAATAGACATCGCGCATCCTGACCCAGTCACCCACAAGCTGTTTCAGCGTGGCGGTCTGTTTCAGGCGCAGGATATGGAATTTTTCCCAGGTGGGTCCGACCGACCAGAGCAGACCGACGACAATCACCACGCAGGTGAAGATCCCAAAGGCCTTGCGGACACCGGGGCGCACGGAGCTGTAGAGGATATCAAACGTGACATGGTCACGCTCCCGCACAATGGTGGCACAGCCGAAAAAGACGATCCAGACCCACAGGGCAAGACAGAATTCAAGTGTCCACCCGTAACGCGACGGATCAAGGAGGGGGATGGCCTCCCCAATCCATTCCAGCCGCGCGGTATATCGGATCGCGACCTGAAGGATGAACGTGCCGAACATGGCGGCCATCATCATGGCCGCCACAAATTCAGTGGCGCGAGTGAACACTTTCACAGCCTGTCCCAATCGACTCCCCCCACGCCGTAAATCAGGTCAGTTGCCCAGGGCGTTGATCTTTTCCAGAACCCCTTCGGGCCAAGAAGCGGAAAATTCCGATTCCTGGTATTGTGCCTGAACGTGTTCGCGGAAGGCCTTCACATCGGGTTCGTAGATTTCCAGCCCCTGTTCTTCAAGGAAGGCGACAAGTTCCTCTTCCTTCTGCAACTGTGCCTGGCGACCGGATTCGGCGGCATCCACTGCGGCCTTTTCCAGTGTGGCCTGCTGTT
This sequence comes from Pseudorhodobacter sp., assembly GCA_047975325.1. Classification (GTDB taxonomy): domain Bacteria; phylum Pseudomonadota; class Alphaproteobacteria; order Rhodobacterales; family Rhodobacteraceae; genus JBKEDF01. The sequence continues at coordinate 11,984 of JBKEDF010000072.1, forward strand.
CGGGGGTCAACCCATCCCACACGGCCTTGGAAAAGGCGAGGTAGTTGAGATCGACCAGATGGGAGGTCAGGCTGATCTGCTTGGTAACCTCGTAAAATTTCGAATCCACGACCGTGGGCAGCGGATTATCCTGCCCGTCAACCGAACCGGTCGAAAGCGCCGTATAGACTTCGGTAAAGGACATCGGCGTCGGGTTGGCACCAAGTGCCTTGCCCAGGAACTGCCAGGCATCCGAACCGGGCATCCGCAGATTTACCCCGGCAAGATCCGCCGGCGTCATGACATTCTTTTCCGTGCGCGAGAACCGCAGGTTCACATGGCGACGGCCAAGATACATCACCGCAAGCAGCTTGACGCCAAGTTCATCTTCGACCTTCTTTTTGAAAGGGTCCATCAGCGCATCATTGAAGACAGCCACCTGATGTTCCGCATCCTGATGGACATATCCCGCTGCAAAGATCGAAAATTCCGGGAAGAAGGTTGCAAGCTCCTGCGCGGAGGCGATCGACATTTCAAGATCGCCGGAGGCAATGGCCTCCAGTTCGGAACCCTGTGCGATCAGTGAAGCATTGTAATGCGGCTCATAGGTTGCAAACTCGGCAACCGCCGGGCCGAAAACCTCCGCGAGCGCAACAGAACGCTGATCGGTTTCAGTTCCCGGGGCAGAAAGGCGAAGCGTGATCTTGTCCTGCGCATTCGCAAGGCTTCCGATCAGGGCCAATGCGGCAGTCCCAAGAAAAAGACCGCGCCGGGTAACGCTTGATGCCATGAATGATCCTCCACTGGATTTGACGGGCAACGACAATAGACCGGCATATTTACAGAAGGATGGCTTGCAATGCAAAACCCAATTGATTGCGTGAATGACTATCTGCCTTCGAAAAATGGGTATTCACGCTTTTATTATTGTTTTGCCGCCTCAAAGACCTGGATTTGATATTTCCCACTCCCAACCACCATCGTTTCATCTGGGGGAATATGATTTGTCCTCGGTCAGGGAACGGGCCAGGTGTTCAAGGAGGGGCATGACCTTTTGCCGCGCAGCTTCATCAAACCGGCTGGACAGGCCCGATATCGTCAGCGCGCCCAACAAGGCCCCGGAAGGGGAAAAGACCGGGGTTGAGATTGATGAGATATTGGGATTGGTTCCCCCATCGAACATGATCGTGCCGTTTTTGTTAAACCGGCTCAAATCATCAATATCTTCCCCACTGAAATATCGCAGCACCATGCCCGAGGCCCCCGAGGACAATTTCAGCCGCATCCCCTCCTCCACGTGGAAACGTAACAGGTTGGGGGAGTTTTCGCGATAAAGACAAACCCTTTCCGTGCCGGAACGGACATAGAAAGAGGCCGTTTCCCCCGTGGCCTCGGCCAGGATCTTGAGCGCGGGCGTAACCCTTTCGCGTGAGATGAAATCCCGCCGGAAGATCAGCCCCAGCCGCCAGACACTTGGCCCGACACTGAAAATCCCGTTCGCATCACGCTGAATAAAGCCATAGATTGCCATGGATGTGGTCAATCTCAGGATAGTGCTTTTATGCAGGCCGGTCTCTTCGGCCATTTCGGCCAGGGACATCTCCGGCCTCTGCGCCGAAAACGCCGAAAGGATCGACATCGCGCGTTCAACGGATTCCGTTCTGGTTGCACACATCTGTGTTCTCTCAGATGAAATGGCCTTTGTGCAAACTTGCGCTGCGAAATATGAAAAGTCTAGGTCAGGGCAGCCCAAAGCCAGGAGATAACGACATGACCCTTATCGCCATTCCGGGAACCTCTGCACATGGTTTTGATTACCGCGGGGTCATCGCGACGGATATATCCAAGCTGCCCTTCTCACTGCGGGTTCTGGCGGAAAATGCCGCGCGCCATTCGGATCATGGCGAAGCCGCACAGGTCGTGGCCGTACGAAACGGACAGGCGGTGCCCTTCCGGCCCGCGCGCCTCTTGCTTCATGACATGCTGGGAATACCGGCACTGGTCGATATCATGGCCCTGCGCGACCGCTTGGCAGAGGAAGGCGGCGATCCTGCGGCGGTGGATATGAGCCTGCCGGTGGATCTGGTAATCGACCATGCAATGACCATCAATCACTGGTCCGAAAAATTCGCGCTGGACAAGAACATGGATCGCGAATTTGAGGTGAACCGCGAACGCTTTGCCTTCCTCAAGGCTTGCGCAGCCCGGTTTCCGCGCCTGCGGGTGATCCCGCCGGGGGGCGGGATCTGCCATCAGGTCAATCTGGAATTCCTGGGCCAGACCGTGCTGCCCTCAAATGAGGATCCCGGCATCCTGATCCCGGATAGCTGCCTTGGGACCGACAGCCACACCACGATGATCAACGCGCTTGGCGTGACCGGCTGGGGTATTGGCGGGCTGGAAGCCGAGGGGCTGCTCTTTGGCGAAACAACAGCCGTCAACGTCCCCCGTGTGATCGGGCTGGAGGTAACAGGCAGTCCTTCGCATGACATTACCGCGACGGATATTGCGCTGGTGATCACCGAAAAACTGCGCGCCATCGGTGTGGTGGATAGTTTCGTCGAACTTTTCGGGAAAAGCTATGATCGTCTTGCTGTCGGGGACAGGGCGACAATCGCCAACATGTCCCCCGAATTCGGCTCGACACAGGTCTTTTGTCCGGTCGACGCCAATACGATCCGTTACTTGCGTGAAACCGGCCGCGATGAGCAGGCCATACGGGCAGAAGCCTATTGCCGGGTGCAGGCAATGTGGGCCGAAGGCGCTGACACAATTGAATATGACAAGGTGGTAACGCTCGATCTGTCCAAAATCGGGCGGAGCGTCTCAGGCCCCGCACGCCCGGAACAGCGGATCGATCTCGGCGCGGCCACGGCCACACTGACAACCGGGGCCGAGGCGGCACATCGGGTGCCCGTGGAAGGCACCGATCACGATATTGGCGATGGCGATGTCATTATTGCGGCAATCACCAGTTGCACCAATACGGCCAATGCCCGGAACATGGTGCTTGCCGGGCTGGTGGCGCGCAATGCCGTGGCAAGGGGCCTGTCGGTCAAGCCCCATGTCAAGACATCGCTCACCCCCGGCTCGCGTGTCGTGGCGCGTTATCTGGAAAAAAGCGGCTTGCAGGCGGATCTCGACAGGCTGGGGTTTGAACTAACGGCCTTTGCCTGTTCCACCTGCAACGGCATGTCGGGCCCGCTGCGTCCCGAACATGAGGCGGCTATCCGCGAACATGACATCAAGGGGGTTGCCGTCCTTTCCGGCAATCGCAATTTCGCGGGGCGCATTCATCCGCTGGCCTCACGCAACGTCATCGCCTCGCCGCCTCTCGTGGTTGCCTATGCGCTGGCCGGGACAATCCTGACCGATATCACGACCCAGCCGCTGGGGATGGATCAGGCCGGCCACCCGGTCATGTTCGCAGATCTTTGGCCCTCAGCCGAGGAGGTTGACGCAATTATCGCATCCTCAGTCTCTGCGGATGACTTCATCAAGAACTTCGATGAAATCGAAAATGTAAACCCGCAATGGGATGCGCTTGAGGTCAGCACCGGCCGCTACGCCTGGCCCAGTTCAACCTATGTCAGTTTCCCGCCTTTCGTGCGGCAGATTTCTGCTGTGCACCCACCACTTGCGCCGCTGACCGGCCTGCGCCCGCTGGTAATCCTGGGCGATTCCGTAACGACGGATCATATCTCCCCCTCCGGGACGATCACACCGGATTCCGAGGCCGGGCGGTTCCTGTTGCGAAACGGCGTGGAGCCGCGCGACTTCAATTCCTTTGGCACGCGCCGGGGATATTCCGATGTCGTTATCCGCTCCACTTTCGCCAATTACCGGCTGCGCAATGAAATGACGCCCGATCAGGAAGGCTCATGGACCAAAATCCAGCCTGAGGGTGAAGTTACCACCATCTTCAAGGCGATTGAGACCTACCTGGACCGCAACCAGCAACTTGTGGTGATTGGCGGCAAGGATTACGGCTGCGGATCCTCGCGCGATACGGCGGCCAAGGCACCCTGGCTGGCCGGGATCCGCGCCGTCATTGTCGAAAGTTTCGAACGCATCCATCGTTCCAATCTGGTCAATATGGGTATCGCACCACTGACATTCCCGGAAGGTGTAACCCGCAAGACGCTTGGCCTGGATGGGACGGAAACCTACGATATTGCACTCAGCGATAATCTGGGCGCAGCCCATATGACCGTCCGGCGCGCCGATGGCGGCATATTGGAAACCCCGCTTGATCTGCGGCTCTATAACAACCGAGAACGGGAAATCTTCACCCATGGTGGCTTGCTGCCCATGGCGTTTCGCGGATTTCTGAAGAAGGCCGCCTGACAATACGGGACAAGGTAAAAGCGGTTTCCCATCGCGGTGACACCTCCTAAGGTGGTCGCAGTCTGCTCCTCAGACAAGCTCGCGGCTAATTCAAACCCTGAGAAAGCCCCATCCTGTTCCGGGTAACCAAATCTTCCATTTCCATAACCATGGCACCGGGTTGTCATGGTATACCGTCATTGCCGCAAGGCTTGGAACCGGTCTCTCAAACAGCCTTGAAAATAACCATCATCGGACTATACGAATGGCCACTGATCAATGCGAAATAATATGGCAATTATATTTCCAAAGACCTCTGGACGCTCAACATGTAAGTTGCTATATCGCGGCTCGTGTTCCGGCGTAGCTCAGCGGTAGAGCAGTTGACTGTTAATCAATTGGTCGTAGGTTCGATCCCTACCGCCGGAGCCA
>JBKEDF010000096.1:0-8520 GCA_047975325.1 Pseudorhodobacter sp.
CGACCAGGGCAAAAACCGCAAGCAACATTGCCATCGCGTTGAAGGCTTCCTGCGCAAAACCCTGCGCATCTTCGCCTGCCTCAAGCTTTTTGGAAAACATCGGCACAAAGGCCTGGTTGAACGCACCTTCGGCAAAGAAGCGGCGGAACATGTTGGGCAGGGATTGCGCGACATAAAAGGCATCCGCAACCGCCCCGGCCCCAAGGTAATTGGCCATCAGGACATCGCGTGCAAAGCCTGCGCCGCGGGAAACCAGGGTCCATCCACCAAGGGTGACGACATTGCGGATCAGGCCCCTGCTCATTGTTGCGCGCGTTCCGCCCCCTCGGTAATCGCCTGACGGAGCTTGCGTTCCAGCGCTTCCTGTTTGCCTGACGTTTGCAGTTTCAGCCCGAACATGTCCTTGACATAGAAACTGTCCACAACCTGCGCCCCGTAGGTCGCGATCACCGCCGAGGCGATATAGATGTTGTTCGCCGCAAGGGTCCGGGTTAGATCATGCAGCAGTCCCGGCCTGTCACGCGTATCCACCTCTATGATCGTATAGATCTCGGATCCGTCATTATCGAAGGTGATATGGGTTGGAAACCGGAATTCGCGTTCGCGCTTCTTGAGCTTGTCACGCGCCTTGAAGGCGTCACGGGTGACGACCTCCCCGTTGAGCGTTTTCCTGATCATCTGACGCAGGCGCGGAAGGCGTGCAGCCTCATAGGGGTGACCGTCGGCATCCTGAAGCCAGAAGACGGCTGTGGCATAGCCATCTTTTGACGTATAGGTCCGCGCATCAACGACATTCGCCCCGACAAGTGCCAATGCCCCTGCAAGGCGTGAAAAGATGCCCGGATGATCGGCCAGAACAAAAGCTGCGCGCGTGGCGTCACGGTCGGGATCAGGGTGCAGATCGATGCGGACTTCGTCATTTTGGATCCCGCGCAGCAATTGGGCAAAGACGATCTGGGTTTCGGTGGCCAGACCCTGCCAATAGGGCGGATAGTGGCGGGCGACTTCGGCGCGGATCTCCCTGGTTTCCCAATCCGACAATGCGGCGCGCAGCAGTTTTCTGGCCTCGTTGGCCCGGTTTTCACGGTTGAGCGTTTCCAGTCCGCCTTCAAGGGCGATTGCCGTATCGCGATGCAATTGCCGAAGAAGCATCGCCTTCCAGTTGTTCCATGTTCCGGGTCCGACGCCGCGGATATCGCAAACCGTCAATACCGTCAGCAGATCAAGCCGCTTGCGGTTCTTCACGACCTTGGCGAATTCGCGTACCGTGCGCGGGTCTGACAGATCGCGTTTCTGTGCCATATCGGACATCAGCAGGTGATAGCGCACCAACCATTCGACGGTTTCGGCCTCTTCGGCATTCAGGCCAAGCCGTGGCGCGACCCGCCGGGTGATCTGTGCACCAAGGATGGAATGATCCTCGGGCCGTCCCTTGCCGATATCGTGCAGGAGCAGCGCAATATAAAGTACCTTGCGATTCACCCCTTCCTTCAGGATCAGCGAAGAGATCGGCAATTCTTCCACCAATTCCCCGCGTTCGATCTGTGCCAGGGTGGAAATGCACTGGATCGTATGTTCGTCCACCGTGTAGTGATGATAGACATTGAACTGCATCATCGCCACGATCGGTTCGAATTCGGGGATGAAGGCGGACAGCACGCCCAGTTCGTTCATCCGCCGCAGGGCCCGTTCCGGGTTGCCGTGTTTCAGCAGCAGGTCGATGAAGATCGAAACCGCCTCACGATCGCTGCGCATGGTTTCATCGATCAGGTCGAGATGCGCCGTCACCAGACGCATCGCGGCGGGATGGATCAGGTACCCCGTTCTCAGCGCCTCAGCGAAGATCCGCAGGATATTGAGCGGCTCTTTCCTGAAATCTTCCCCCTTGGCGAAATCGATCCGGCTTTGGATGACACGAAACCCGTGCTTGAGCTTCTTGCGCCGCCGCAACATGCCCAGCAGCCGTGGCGGGCTTTTGGCATGGCGTGCCTCAAGCTGGGTCAGGAAGATCCGGGTCAGTTCCCCCACGCGCGTGGCCTGGCGGAAATAATCCTGCATGAAATGTTCAACCGCGCGCCGTCCTGCCCCGTCGGCATAGCCCATCCGCGCGGCCACCTCGACCTGCATGTCAAAGGTCAGCTGATCCACCGCACGGCCTGCGATATAGTGCAGATGACAGCGGACGTCCCAAAGGAAATTTTCCGCTGCCGCGAAGATCTCATATTCCTCTTGCGTGAACAGGCCGGGTTCCACCAGCCCTGAGGCCGATTGTACGCGATGGAGGTATTTCCCGATCCAGTAAAGCGTCTGCAAATCACGCAGCCCGCCCTTGCCTTCCTTGACATTGGGTTCCAGAACGTAACGCTGGCCGCCCTGCCTTTTGTGGCGTTCGCTTCGTTCTTCCAGCTTGGCCTCGATGAATTCCGGCCCCGTCTTGCCCAGCAATTCGGACCAGAGCTTTTCGCGCAATTCCTGTGCAAGGGGGGCGTGTCCGGCGATGAAACGGCGTTCCAGAAGGGCCGTGCGGATGGTGATGTCCTCGCGCGCGAGGCGAATGCAATCCTTTACCGTGCGGGTGGCGTGGCCGACCTTCAGCTTCAGGTCCCACAGGATGTAAAGCATGGATTCGATGACGGATTCCGCCCAGGGCGTGACCTTCCACGGGGTCAGGAACAACAGATCCACATCCGAATAGGGGGCCATTTCCGCCCGCCCGTATCCGCCGACCGCAAGCAGTGCGATCCGTTCGGTTTCGGTGGGGTTGGTTTGCGGATGCAGGAGTTCCCGCGCGATATCAAGCGTGAGGGTCACCACCTGATCCACCAACCAGGCCTGGGCGCGGATCAACTGCCGTGCTTCGCGGGGCCGGGTCAGGAAAGCTGCTTCAAGCCGGTCACAGGCGGCCTTGCGCGCCAGGTTCAGATGCCGCACGGCAATGCTGCGTGCTGCGCGGTTGTCCGCGGGTGCAGTATCGCGGATTTCGGTCGCGATGGTTTCATAGAGCCGTGCCTTGTCGATCAGATCTTCCGGAGGCAGCAGTAGATCCCCGAAGGCCAGGTCGGGGAGGCTCGCGAAGGGTTTCGAAATATCTGAGGCGGCCGAAAGGGGCGAGACCGCGGATCTGGGCATTATCGTCAGGCCGGAATGGTCGGGTGGGCCGGGGTCAGAACCCGGCACCGCCGAAGCTGCGGGGAGCTGCGTCAATCACAACGAGCTGGTTATTGCGGATCTGCGCCACGGCAAGGCCACGTTCATTCGTGCCATCGCCGCGCAGCCGGAAGATGCCGTTGACGCCCACGAAACCCGATCCCTGGGTCAGGGCGGCGCCGGTCAGGGCATTCGATTTCCCGGCCTTGACCAGGGCACCGATTGCCGCGATCCCGTCATAGGCCAGCCCCGAGATCGGATGGGGTGTTTCACCGAAGGCGGAACGATAACGCGCCTGATATTGCTGGTAAGTCGAGGGGTCGGGCAGCGCGAACCAGCCACCCTGTGTTCCGGGCAGGGCCAGCGTTGCCGCAGGGATGTCCCAACGGGTCAGCCCGATAAATTGCGATACGGAACTGTCGACGCCATTATCCCGCAGCATCTGCGTCAACATCGGCAGCGCACCGGCCGTATCGGCGGTCATGAAGATCGCATTGGCCTGGCTGGCCCGTACCTCGGTGGCGATTCGCGGGGCGGCCTGAACGATTCCATTTTGTGAAAATTCGTAACCGATGGACCCGACTACCGTACCACCGGCCCGGGAAACGCCGTTCTGGATGGCCGCACGGCCGACTTCCCCTGCGGTGTTGCGATCATTGACGATGAGGATCCGCGATTTGCCATTGCGCACCGCGTAGGAGGCGAGCCTGTTCGCCGTGTTCTGGAAGGTTGCCCCCAGAACAAAGACATTGCCGCCTGCGATATCGGTATTGTTCGAGAAGCTCAGCACATTGATTCCGCGTGGCGCCATGGCAACGCCGACCGCATTGGCCGCCTGGGCAAAGACCGGGCCGAGAATGATCTTGGCGCCTTCATCGGCCGCCTGGATTGCGGCGGCCTGGGCCCGTCCGGGCTGGCTGGCCGTGTTATAGACGCGCAGGTCGATCTGCACATTGCCCAGATCGGAAATCGCCAGCCGTGCCGCATTTTGCAGTGACCGGGCCAGCAGTTCATCGCCCGCCTGACCCGACCCTGCCGGGACCAGAAGTGCCACAGGCACCGGCGCGTTGGTATCGATCGATGGTCCGCGGCTTGAGGCGACAGGCTGGCAGGCCGCGAGGGCGAGGGCCGCGAGCGCAATTGCGGATCGGGTTACGGACTTGCGGGCTCGGGCGAAAATGGACAACATACGGCTCCTCGCGGCAGGATCTTGATCGGGTCAGCCTATGCGTTTCGCGAGGCGAAGTAAACTTGCGAAGGACAGCAATCCAATGGCATCGCAGGACAGTGCCGCAAACGGGTCGGGGGGCTTTCAGGCGGACCCGAAACCGCTTGATCCAGGGCTTTACTTTGTTGCCACGCCCATCGGTGCGGCGCGGGATATCACATTAAGAACACTGGATATTCTTGCAAATTCCGAAGTGCTTGTCGCAGAGGATACGCGCCGGTTGCGCCATTTGATGGAAATCCACGGGGTGCCGCTCGGATCCCGGCGGATCATTGCCTATCACGACCATAACGGGGAGGCGGCGCGACCCGCCTTGTTGCGTCATCTCGCGGAGGGCCGCAGCGTTGCCTATGCCTCGGAGGCGGGAACGCCGCTTGTGGCTGATCCGGGCTTTCAACTGGCGCGCGCGGCCATTGCCGAAGGGCGGCTGGTGCGCGCGGCCCCCGGGCCTTCGGCAGTGCTGGCCGCGCTGGGTGTCGCGGGCCTGCCGACGGATCGTTTCTTCTTTGCCGGGTTCCTTCCTGCGGCGAAATCTGCCCGCAGGCGTGCCCTGATGGAACTGGTCGACATCCCCGCAACGCTGATATTCTACGAATCTCCGAAACGCATTAAGGAAATGTTAGCCGATCTTTGTGAGGTTTTCTCCGATCAGCGGGATGCCGTGATCTGCCGCGAATTGACGAAACGCTTTGAGGAGACGATTCGCGGAACGCTGGGCGATCTGCGCCACAGTTTTGACGATCGTGCACCGAAAGGTGAATTCGTGGTTCTGGTGGGACGTCCGGTTGAAGAGCCTGCTGATCCGGCAAAGCTCGATGCTGCGCTGCGGGAGGCGCTGCCGGGCCGCAGGGTGAAGGAGGTTGCGACGGAAATTGCCCAGCGGCTGGGCCTGCCGCGCCGGGAAGTTTACCAGGCGGCGCTGCGCTTGGGCGAAGAGGATGAAAACTGACGGGAAGGTGCCCATGGTCACGACACCGGGCCAGCGTGCAAAGGGAAAAACGGCCTTCCATGCCGGGATGGCCGCCGAAGAGATCGTCGCCCGTCATTATGCCCGTAATGGCCACCAGGTTGCGGCGCAACGCTGGCGCGGCACTGCCGGGGAAATCGACCTTGTTGTCCGCGATGGTGAAGGGTTGATCTTTATCGAGGTCAAGAAGGCGGTGAGCCATGAGGCGGCGGCCCGGCAGCTTTCATCGCGCCAGATGAAACGGATCTATGCGGCCGCCTCGGAATTCCTTGCCGGTGAACCCTCCGGGCAGATGACCAACAGCCGTTTCGATGCGGCCCTTGTCGATGTTACGGGGCAGGTCAGTATCATTCCCAACGCCTGGTGTGCCTGAGACGGATTGCACAGACCCGATCCTTGCGGCAAGTAGGGGTGGCATGCGGAAAGGGAAGCAGATGAGCCTCAAGGTTGCCTTGCAGATGGATCCCGTGGGATCGGTGGATATCGATGCCGACAGCACGTTTCGGATTGCGATTGAAGCGCAGGAAAGGGGGCATTCGCTGTTCTTCTATACCCCTGACCAGCTTGCCTTCCGCGAGGGTCGGATCATGGCGCGGGGTCGTTCCATCCGGTTGCAGCGCGTCCGGGGTGATCATGTCAGTTATGGGGAGGTGCAGGAAGTTGATCTTTCCGGTTTCGATGTGGTCTGGCTGCGTCAGGATCCGCCCTTTGACATGGCTTATACCACGACGACCCATCTGCTGGAGATGATCCATCCCGAAACCCTGGTCGTCAATGATCCCTTCTGGGTCCGCAACTTTCCCGAGAAGCTGCTGGTCCTTCGATTTGCCGATCTGACGCCACCCACGATGATCGCGCGGGATCTGGCGATGATCCGGGAATTCAAGGCCGAACATGGTGATGTGATCGTCAAGCCGCTTTATGGCAATGGCGGGGCGGGGGTCTTCCGGCTTGGCCCGCAGGATAGAAACCTTGCCTCATTGCATGAACTTTTCACCGGCATCAACCGGGAGCCGCTGATCGTGCAAAAATTCCTGCCTGCTGTCGAAAAGGGCGACAAGCGCATCATCCTTGTCGATGGGGATCCCGTGGGTGCGATCAACCGGGTGCCCCAGGCGGGTGAGACGCGATCGAACATGCATGTCGGGGGCCGGGCGGAACGCGTTGGATTGACGGATCGGGATCTGGAAATTTGCGCCGCCATCGGCCCGACATTGCGCGATCACGGGCAGATCTTCGTGGGGATCGATGTGATTGGTGACTGGCTGACGGAAATCAATGTGACCTCCCCCACGGGTCTTCAGGAACTGGAACGTTTTGACGGCACGAATGCGGCTGGCCTGATTTGGGATGCCATCGAAAAGCGGCGCAGGGCGGGCTGATTCCCCTTAATCCGTGCCGATTGCGAGGCGGTAGCTTATGGCTTCGGCGATATGGGGCCTGCGGACGGTTTCCGAATGGTCGAGATCGGCAATCGTACGGGAAACACGCAACACGCGGTGATAGCCGCGTGCGGTCAGCCCGAACTTTTCCGCCACCCGGGTGATCAGATCACGGCCTTCCTGATCCGGTGTTGCGATTTCTTCCAGTAATGTTCCTTCGGCCTCGGCATTGACGCGCAGGCCCGGATGGTTGGCAAAACGTTGGCCCTGGACATCGCGGGCAGCCGCCACGCGGACTGCCACCTGGGCGGAACTTTCCCCATTCGCCGGCAGGTCGAGATCAGTGAAGGAGACCGGCGGCACCTCCACCCGCAGGTCAAAACGATCCATCAGCGGGCCGGAGATACGGCCCAGATAATCCGTTCCGCAATGGGGAACACGCGGGCAGGCCCTGGCCGGTTCGGTGAGATATCCGCATTTGCAGGGATTGGCAGCGGCAATCAGCAAAAAACGGCAGGGATAGCGGATATGGGCATTGGCGCGGGCGACGACAACTTCGCCCATTTCGATCGGCTGGCGCAGTGTTTCCAGTACCATGCGCGGAAATTCCGGAAATTCATCCATGAACAGGACACCGTTATGGGCCAGGCTGATCTGTCCCGGCCGTGCACCACGCCCGCCGCCGACAATGGCGGCCATGCTTGCCGTATGATGGGGTTCGCAAAAGGGGCGGACACGGGAAATCCCCCCTTCATTCAATAGCCCTGCCAGCGAATGGATCATTGAGGTTTCCAGCGCCTCGGCGGGGGAGAGGGGCGGCAGGATCCCGGGCAGACGCGCGGCGAGCATGGATTTTCCGGATCCGGGCGATCCCACCATCAGCATGTGATGTCGTCCGGCAGCGGCGATTTCCAGTGCACGTTTGGCGCGTTCCTGCCCTTTCACATCACGAAGGTCGCGGGCGAAGGGTGGGGGGGTAATCTCCCCGGCTTCTGCGGGGCTAAGCGGGGATTGCCCCGTGAAATGGCGTACAACTTCCTCCAGGGATCCAGCGCCGAGCGTCTGGGTGGCCCCGACCCAGGCCGCTTCGGCCCCGCAGGCGGCCGGGCAAAGAAGCGCGCGATCCGCCTCTGCCGCCGCCATCGCCGCTGGTAGTGCGCCAATGACCGGGACCAGCCGGCCATCAAGCGAAAGTTCCCCGATCGCGGTGATGCCTTCGGCCGCGTCACGCGGCAGAATTTCCAGTGCAGCCAGAAGGGAAAGGGCAATCGGCAGATCAAAATGCGACCCTTCCTTTGGCAGGTCGGCAGGGGAAAGATTGATCGTGATCCGCTTGGTCGGCAGTGCGATGGACATGGAGGCCAGCGCCGCACGGACCCTTTCGCGCGCTTCGCTTACGGCCTTGTCGGGAAGCCCCACAATGCCGAAGGCCGGCAGGCCCGAGGTGACGGCACATTGTACCTCCACCGGGCGCGCCTCAATTCCTTCGAAGGCGACTGTATAGGCGCGCGCAATCATGTCCTGCCCCGGCTGAAACGCTATTGGTTAATGAATAGCGGGGCAGATCTTTACGATTGGTAAATATTTACAAAGATTGACCGAAGGGCAGGGCCGCTGCCCCTGGGCCAAGACGTTTCAGCGACGCCGGTCGCGCCTTGCGCTCATCGGCTGGAAAGCCACGCCAACATGCGCCTCGCAATAGGGTTTCCCGGCTGCCGATGGCAGCCCGCAAAACCAGAAATCTTCGGTTGCCGGATCGCCAATGGGCCATTTGCAGGTTCGTTCGGTCAGTTCCA
>JBKEDF010000049.1:0-136560 GCA_047975325.1 Pseudorhodobacter sp.
GGGGAAGATATACGCATGTATTGGCATGGGGACTGGCAGGATCTTTGCCGGGGTCCACATCTTCGCCATACCGGGCAGGTGCCCGCCGATGCCTTCAAGCTGACCCATGTCGCCGGCGCCTCTTGGCTGGGTAACAGTTCCCGTCCGATGCTGCAGCGCATCTATGGTGTGGCCTGCCGCACCCGGGAAGATCAGCGCGCCCCTATGACCAGGCTGGAAGAGGCCGCAAAACGCGACCCTCGCAAACTGGGCCGTGCGAGGGATCTTGTCCACATGCAGGAAGAGGCCCCCGGCCAGGTTTTCTGGCATCCCGATGGCTGGACCATCTATACCGCGCTTCAGGATTACATGCGCCGCAAGCAGCGCGCGGGCGGCTATCGTGAAATCAACACACCGCAGGTGGTGGACCGCAAGCTGTGGGAAGCATCGGGCCATTGGGAAAAATACCAGCACCACATGTTTCTGGTGGAAGTGGATGAAAGCCGCGATGGCGAAACCGACGATGCCAGCGCCCGCAACCGCGATCAGACCCGGATCAACGCGCTGAAACCGATGAACTGCCCCTGCCATGTGCAGGTGTTCAATCAGGGCCTCAAATCCTATCGTGACCTGCCCCTGCGTCTTGCGGAATTCGGGTCCTGCGCCCGGTTCGAACCCTCGGGCGCCCTGCACGGCATCATGCGCGTGCGCGGCTTTACCCAGGACGATGCGCATATCTTCTGTACGGAAGACCAGATCCAGGAAGAATGCGCACGTTTCATCGATTTTCTGGCCGATGTTTACCGTGAACTTGGCTTTGACAATTTTGAAATCCGGTTTGCCACGCGTCCCGAGAAACGGGTCGGCTCCGAGGAAAGCTGGGACCATGTCGAGGGCGCCCTGGAAAAGGCGATCAAGGCGGTTGGCCGCGATTATGTGCTCGAACCCGGCGACGGCGCATTCTATGGTCCCAAGCTTGATTTCTACCTGACCGATGCGATCGGGCGGGTCTGGCAATGCGGAACGTTCCAAGTCGATCCCAACCTGCCCGAACGGCTGGGGGCCTCCTATATCGGCGCGGATGGCGACAAGCATCGCCCCTATATGCTGCATCGCGCCTGCCTGGGGTCATTCGAACGTTTCATCGGGATCCTGATCGAAAACTGGGAAGGCAAACTGCCGTTCTGGCTGGCACCGCGTCAGGTTGTCGTGGCTTCGATCGTGTCAGATGCCGATGCCTATTGCCTTGAGGTGGTCGAGGCCCTGAAAGCTGCCGGCATCCGCGCCGAGGTCGATCTGCGCAACGAAAAGATCAATTACAAGGTCCGCGAACATTCCATGGGCAAGGTGCCGGTGATCCTGGCATTGGGAATGCGGGAGGTCGAGGAACGTACGGTTTCCCTCCGCCGTCTGGGAAATAACCGAACCTCTACCGAACCTCTTGAGTCCATTGTCGAGGCTCTGGCCAGCGAGGCGCTCCCGCCCGATTTACATTGAACTTGTCGCACTGAAAAAGCGCCGCAAATACGGCGCTTTTTATAACATCATCTTTTCCTGTGACCTTAAAGTTCTTTCAGGCTGGCATCTCGCTTATTGGCGCAGCCCGGCCTCTTTCAAAAGCGGCAGAACCCGGTCACAGAAGAAGGGCAGTTCATAAAGGTAGTTCGCAAAGGAAAGCGCGATCCCCGAATAACCTTGCTGTGAAATCGCCAGCATTTCTTCCACGATCTTCTCTGGCGTACCGACCAGCGGATAGCTGCCCGCACCACCGGCAAAGCGCTTGGCATAAAGGTCATAGGCTGTCGGGTCGTGCGATCCCGAAAACTCCTTCTTTCCGGCCATATGCGCCTCGACTGCGGCCTTGTCGGCAAGGGTGACGGCATAGCGTTCGTAATAGTCTTCCGCTTCCTTCTGTGTTTCCCGACAGACCACGTGGCACACGGTATAACAGCCAACATCACGCCCCACTTTCGAAGCGCGATCCTTGATATCATTCACGTTCTGGGCTGCCTGCTCCATATCCGTAAAGGTGGTAAAGAGATAATCGCAATGCGCTGCGGCAAAATCGCGCCCGGGTGGACTGAAGGCGGCATTCATCGTTACCGGGCGCGGGGATTGCAGACTGGCGGGGCGGCTCACGGCCTGTTTGAGCTGATAGAAACTCCCGTCAAAATCGCTCGGCCCATCCGAATTATAGACCTGCTCGATAATCTGGATCCATTCGGCAGCCTGGTCATAGCCCTTTTCAACCAACGGGATATTGAACATCCCGAATTCCTTTGGGTTCCAGCCGCAAACTATGTTCAACCCGGCGCGACCGCCCGAGATATGATCCACCGTGGCCAGTGCCTTTGCGGCATAAAGCGGATGCACGATCGGCACATGCACGGTCATGAAAAGCCCGATTCGCTGCGTCGCGGCCGCAAGCCCGGCTGCCCAGGTAAAGGTTTCAAAGGACCATTCCCGAACCTTGTTCTTGCCTCCGAACCCCGCCCAGCGCGCGATGGGAAGAAAAAAATCGATCCCGGCACGATCCGCAATCTGCGCGGAAGAAATATTGTCATTCCAACTCGCGCGCCAGCGTTCGGGCGCATCAGTAATCGCGAGCCCTCCATCCGCATTTGCAGAAAAAACGCCAAGCTTCAGCTTGTCGGTACCTTTAAGGGGGTGTGTCCGGGTCATGGGATCCTCATCTGCAGTGGGCGTTTCCGCACAAACCCTAACAAGAACCCAATTTATTTCAATCCTAAAATATTATTTTTAGCTTCGATATCCCCGTGTCGCAAGCTGACGAAAATCGCGCATCGCCTGTTCGGGCGCGCGGGCGCAGAAAGATCCGCGATTGGGTTCCAGCCCGTTCAGGCGATAAAGACGGCCTTGCATTTCGGCCTGCATCAGCGCCACTGCGGCACAATTGACAACCGGCGCGGCACCGACCTTCAGGCCATATTCCCCCCCGATCAGAAGCCCCGGCAACACACCCGCGGGCACGATCACCTCCGCACCATCGGCAACCATCGGTTCGGCTACCTTGCAGAAGCCATCGATCATCCGCGTCTTCGCCGCCTCATCCCCCGCAAAGGCGGCGGAAAAATCCGACGGTTCGATATTCATTCCCCCGATATGGCTGATGCGATGGCCCAGCCCATACAGATCGGCCTGTTCGCGATGCATGTCGCGGTAAACTTCATCAAGGGAAATCAGGGCAATCCGCCGCCCCATCTGTGCCGCCAGGTGGAATGTGGCTTCGCCCGTTCCGATCACCGGGATGCCGACCGCCGATTTCAGTTCGTAAAGGCCGGGATCCTGGAAATGGCCCATGACAATGACGTCATACCCGTCCTCTTCGGCCTGGATGCCCTGATCTATGGCCTGAATGGCACAGCGGAATTCCGACAGGCGACTGAACCCCAGATCCGGTGGCGATATTCCCCTTACATCAACAGTAACCCCCGGCGCGGCAATCTCATTAAGATAGGCCGTCAGCCGTTCCATATAGGCGGCACTGGCCGTCGCATCGATAAAACTCTGCCAATAGATCCGCATTCATTCCTCCTTCGTTACAAGCGCAAGCACCCGAAGCGGGCTGCCCGAACCGTCATGCACCTTGAGCGGTGCCGCCAGGATCACCGCGCCCCTGGGCGGCAGCCGGTCCAGCGCCGCAAGGCATTGCAACCCGTATCGCCCGGCGCCATGCAGGTAATGATGGGCCGGATGGGGCGGTTCGAAATGTCCGCCCTGCCCGGCATCCGTGCCGATCGTCTCCGTCCCGAAGCCAAGGATATCACGTTGCTCGACCAGCCAGCGGATCGCCTCGGCATCCGGGCCGGGTGTATGAGCCCCGTCATCGCCCAGATTGGCATAATCCGCCCCCTGCCGTTTTGACCAATCCGTTCGCATCAGAACCCAGGACCGGGCCGGAATCGTGCCATGTTCGGATTCCCATGCCTCAATCCCGGCGCGGGTCAGCAGGAAATCGGGGTTCTCTGCGCTTGGGGCCGAACAATCGATCACGCAGGCCGGGGCAATCATATCCTGCGGAGGCAGTCTGTCCACGGAATTGAGTGGCAGATCGCGCCCCGTATGCCAATGGATCGGGGCATCGAAATGGGTGCCGGTATGTTCGCCGAAACTCAGGTTGTTCCAATACCAGCCCGGGCCATTCGCATCATAGCGCGAGATCCGTTCAATCCGTACCGGCGCGGAGCCTCCGAATTCCGGCGGCAGGACGATAACGGGGCTGTCTTCCCGCAGGGTCTGGGTCAGATCCACCACCTCCACCCTGCCGGTTGCCAGCGCAGTGGTCAGCGCTTCCAGTATATCCGCCATTGCCTCAGCCCCCCTGCCGTAATTCGCGTTCAACCGCCTTTGGGTTATCCGACAGTCGGGTCTGGAGGTCCTTGGCCACATCCCCGACATAGGCCTCTTCCAATCCGCGTTTCAGCCCGTCCACCACGGCCCGTGCAAGCGCCACCCCACCGACTCTGGGCAATGGCCATGTCTGGAACCATTCATCCTCGGTCGGCCCGGAAAAGACATTCAGCAATTTAACACCACCCTGCGCCAGTTCCGTCCGCAACGAATGGGACCAGGCCAGCGCTGCAGCCTGCGCAGCCGACCAGGCGGCAAGCCCCGGTGCGGGGGCCCGGGCATGGATCGACAGCAGGTTGACCCAGGCGGCAGCCCCCACTTCCCCATCCGCCCCCCGGCCGATCATCGCGGGGGCAAGTGCCCGGGCAAGCCGCATCGGGCCGAAAACCAGGGCTTCCATCATCTCCCGTGCGGTGGTCAGTTCGGTTTGCAGCGTGCCGCCGGGGCGCAGGTGATCGGTGGTGTTGATCACGATCTCGGTCTTGCCACCGTAATTACGGGCATATTCAGCCACAGACCGATCGGAACCCGGATCAAGCGGCAGGATCGATACCTCCGGCAGCGCCGTCAATGCACCCACCGCATCGAAGGGCTTCCAGGATTCCGGCAGGCCAAGCCGCACTTCCCGTGCCCCTGCCTTGACCAGCGCCTTCGCCAGCGGCAATGCCACGAAGGATCGTGCATCGGTAATCAACACCCGCCGGTGCAGCGGATCCGCCACCATTTCACGCCATTGCGGATCATTCATCGGCTCCGTTCCCTTCCTTTCCGGCGCGGCATAAAACACCGCCTGCCCGGCGCGATCCAGCATCAGTGCCAGTTGCACCCGGGATCCTGCCTTGCCATCGGGATGCAGATGCACCAGGGCCGTCGGCCCTGCATCCAGCTTCGCAAGCCCGACGCGCCAAGGCGCACGTTCACGAAAATAGGGGTCGGCGGGAACCTCGGCCGTGGTTTGCGACAGGATGGTTGCCCCGGGCGGCGCATCAGCCAATGTGATATCGGCGGAAAGGCATTCCGGGCAGGCCTCCCGCACGGGAAAATGCCAGGCTTCGCAGGCTGAACAGCGCGGCAGGGCGAAACGACCCTCCGCTGCGGCAGCGGTCAGGCGATGCGCGGCCCGACTGCGCCCCCCGGGGGGTAAAAGCGGCAGGCGGCTGCGTTTCAGCGGGTCCTTGCGACGCGGTGGTTGAAGTGGTGCCATCAAGCCCCCTCCCCGCCAAGGATCACGGCACCGGACCCCAGCCCGCGATCAAAATTGATCATCCCGAAGCCGGAGGCAAGGCCCTGTCTGGCCCCGGCCACCTGGGTTGGCCCGGCCTGTCCCGTAACCTGCCGCAGCACCTCGACAATTCCCATATGGCCGCCACCGCAACCCGCCTGTCCGGCCGAAAGCTGCCCCCCGCAGGTATTATGCGGAAAATCCCCCGCAATGGTAAAATCATGCGCCCGCACGAATTCCGCCCCCTCACCTTTCTTGCAGAACCCCAGATCTTCCATCTGCATCATGCAGATAAAGGGATAGTCGTCATAGGTGTTGAGCACATCGATATCCTCTGGCGAAGATCCCGCCATGGCATAGAGTTCGGGCATGTCCATCGCCCAGCCCCCCCTGACCTGCACCGGATCGCTGCCAAAGGCATTGTGACGCTCGATCGACCCCAGAAGGTGCGCATGGCTTAACCCCTGGGCCCTGGCGGTTTCCGCACGCATCACAAGAAAGGCCTCCGCACCGGCACAGGGCATCACGCAATCAAACAGGTGGATCGGCGGGGCGATGGGCCGGGCATTCATATATTGATCCAGCGTCAGCGGCTTTTTCATCAGCGCATTGGGGTTTTTCAGCGCATTGTCCCGCATTGCAACGCAAAGCTTGCCGAAATCCTCCCGCGTGGCGCCGGTTTCTGCCATGTAATTCTGCCCGATCAGCGCGAAGGAAACATTCGGGCCACCCGCTCCATAGGGATAGACGCCATCCTGAGAAAAGCGGCTGAAATTTTCCAGGCCGTGGCGGAAGGTATGCACACCATTGGTTTCGGCGGCGATACAGGCGACAATATCGGCATCGCCCGCCTGAACCGCGCGGGCCGCGCGACGCAGGCTGACAATACCCGCCACACCGCCCAAGGGCACGAAATCCAGATAGCGCGGGCTGAACCCGAAATGCTGGGTCAACCCGATGGCCGTATCCGGCGCGGCAGAAAAGCTCGACAATGAAAAGCCGTCGATCTCACGATGGCTGATCCCCGCACCTTCGGCCAGCGCTGCCAGCGCGCGCCCGGCCCACCAGGCGGTGCTTTCGATGGAATAGCGCTGATAGGGCACCGTAACCGGTACCGTGATCACCACATCCTCATATCCCTGCCGCGCCATTCCGTCAGGCCAGCGTCAGCGTTACATCGATATTGCCGCGCGTTGCATTGGAATAGGGGCAACGCTGATGCGCGCCTTCAACGATTTCTTCGGCCAGGGCGCGTTCAATCCCCGGCAATTCGATGACCAGTTCAACCGCAAGGCCATAACCCGTGGGCACCGGCCCCATTGCGACCTTTGCGGTTACCTGAAGGTCCTCGGGAAGCGCAATCTTGCGTTGTCGGCCAACCAGTTTCAGCGCCCCGATAAAGCAGGCGGAATAGCCGGCCGCGAAAAGTTCCTCGGGATTGGTCCCTTCCCCACCGGGTCCACCAAGTTCCTTCGGCACGGTCAGGACCAGCGGGAAACTGCCATCGGGCCGGTTCGAACGCCCCTGCCGCCCTGCGGCAGAGGTCATTTCGGCAGTATAGATGATTTTTTCCAGGGTCATTGCTGTTCCTCCTGTCTGGCTTTGCGCAGGGCGGCTTTTTCACCCCGCAGATCAAAAGCGTGTTTTCCGGCCACGGCCTTTGCCGCATCCGTTTTCAACACACCACGTAAAAGCTTGTTGGTCGAACTGACCGGCAACGCATCGGCATAGGCAATCCAGCCCGGCAGCTTATGATAGCTGAGCTTTGCCGCAAGCCGTGCCTGCAAGGCCCGCGCCGCATCGGCATCGGTGGCCCCTTCGGTCACGACAAAGGCAAAGACCTCCTCACCCCGGGTGCTGTCCTCAACCGGCGCGACGGCGGCAGAGCCAACTGCCGGATCCGCAATCAATGCCATTTCCACCTCCAGCGCCGAGATGTTTTCGCCCGAACGACGCACAATGCTTTTCTTGCGATCCACAAAGAAAAGCCGCCCCTCATCATCAGCGGACATCACATCCCCGGTATGAAACCAGCCCCCCGCCCAGGCCTCCGCCGTGGCCTTTTCATCGCCCAGATATCCCGAAAAGAAGCCCCTGCGCGGATCATCCCCGGCGGCACGGACCCAAAGTTCCCCCGCCGTGCCGACGGGCACATCACGGCCCTCGTCATCGACCAGCCGCCAATCCATGCCCGTTCGCGCCACCCCGATAAAACGCCGCCCTTCCGGACCGTCCACACCATATGTGCATGTCACGCCCGTTCCACCGGTTTCGGTCATTGCCCAGCCTTCCAGGATCGGCAGGCCATAGCGGCGTTCGAATTCAACCTTATGGGCGGCATCCACGCCGGGGCTGAAGGCGAAACGCGCCTTATGCGCCCGTTCCGCAGGCGAAGGCGGCAATTGCAGCAGGATCGCCGGAATGACACCAAGCGCATGAACGATGGTCGCACCACTATCAGCAACGCTCTGCCACCAACGGGAGGCGGAAAACCGATCCAGCGCGACGATACATCCACCAACCAGCATCATCCCCACCGCCGTGCAACCAAGCGCATTCATATGAAAAAACGGCAACGGGGTCAGCGAAACCTCGCAGTCCTCCGCAAGCCCGCCCATACCTTCGCCGGAAACATACCAGTCAGCAACATTCATGAAATAGAAATTGGACAGGATGCAGGCTTTCGGCATTCCCGTGCTGCCGGAGGTGAAAAGCAGCGCACATTCATCATCGCCCTGCCCCTTGGCAGCGGCACGCGGTTTTCGGGCATTGGGGACAGGCCCATCGGGATGGCAGCGTGGCATGTCACTGCAGGCCTTTGCCACAAGGGCGTCGAATTCCGGCAGGGCAACCATCAGTTCGGCCCGGGATTTTTCCATCTGATAACGTAACTCATCCGCACGCATATCGGCATTGACCGGCACGATGGAGGCGCCAATCGCGTTCAGCGCCAGCCAGTGAAACAGGAATTCGGGCCTGTTTTGCAGGATCAGTGCCACGCGGGATCCATGGCCATAGCCCGCCCCGGCATAAGCCTTGCGTAACGGATCCACCCTGGCCGCCGCTTCCCCATAGCTGATACGAAACCCATCCGGCGCATAGGGCAACCCTGCGGATTTCGGGGCCATCATGAAGGCCAGTTCGGGGCGGCTTTGCGCCTTGCGAAGGAAGGTATGATAGGGCGTGGCTGGCAGCATCGGAACCTCTCGATATTCCTTGCAGCTTATGCGCGGGGGGCTTCCCGATCCAATCCAATCATCTTGTCAGATTAATATCATTTTGATATCAAAATTTATGGAACCAAGACAGCTTCGCTATTTTATTGCCATTGCGGAGGCCGAACATTTCGGCCGCGCCTCTCAAAGCCTGCGCATTGCACAACCGGCATTGAGCCGTCAGATGCAATTGCTGGAGGCCGACCTGGGCGTGGTGCTTTTTGAACGCCTGCCACGGGGCGTGCGGCTGACGCCAACGGGCCGGGTTTTCCTGGACCATGCACGGGAATTGACCGCACGGTTTGCCCGTGCGGTGGCGGCAACCCGCGCTGCGGAGGCCGGGATGGGTGGACAACTTCGCGTCGGCCTGATCGAGGTTGCCGCCTGGCAGGGCCTGTTGCCCGAAACCCTGCGCCAGTTTCGCCGCGACTATCCGCAGGTCGAACTGGCGCTGAGCGCGCTGTCCTCGCTGGCACAGATCGAGGCGATCCGGGCCGGGGCACTGGATGCGGGGTTTCTCTATAATCCGCCCGACGATCCCGCGTTGCAGGTTCTGCGGCTTGGTCATCACCAGATGATCCTGGCCCTTCCCGCCACCTATGACCCGGATCAAATCCGGATCCGGCGGCTTTCCGACCTGGACGGGCATGACATGATCGGATTTCGCCGCGAAGCCAGCCCCCGCCTTGCCGATGATCTTTCCACCGCGCTTCATCATGCCGGGATCACGCCACGCCGGGTGGTCGAGGCCGAAAGCGAAGCCGATATCCTTGCCCTGGTCAATGCCGGGATCGGCATGGCCTTTGTCAATGAAAACCAGCGCCACCGTCCTCCGCCACGGGTGCGCTTCATTGCCCTGCCGGATCTCGATGTCCGGTTGAATCTGGCGCTCATCTGGCACCGGGAACTGTCTTCCCCCGCCCGTGATCGTCTGGCTGAACTTGCGCGGGCAAAGGGGGCTTGCGGAACCGGGGCAGAAATCCTTTAATCTCAAAATACCAAGAGGAAGGAAAACCCAATGCCCGGCTTTCGCGCCCGTGTCATCGCCCCCGAACCGATGGCAGGAAGTTTTTGCGCAATCCCCCACCCCAGCGCGGTGGAAATCTGCGCGGCCACCGGGCCGGATTTCCTGTGCCTCGACGGGGAACATGCCCCCATTGGCCGGGAAAGATGTGAAGAAATGATCCGCGCGGCGCAGCTTCACCGGGTCCCGGTCATCGTCCGGGTGCCGGGGCACCTTTCCGATTCCATTGCAGGCGTTCTTGACAGCGGTGCCGATGGCGTGCTGGTCCCGCGGATTTCCACCGCCGAGGAGGCCCGCGCAGCCGTTGCGGCAACACGCTATCCCCCACAGGGGGTGCGGGGTGTCGGCCCCGGGCGGGCTGCCGGATTTGGCTATGGAATTCCCGATTACCTCGCCTCTGCCAATGACAGGATCCTGCTTGCGGTACAGGCCGAAACCCCCGGCGCATTGGAAAACATCGATGAAATCGCAGCCGTCGAGGGGCTTGACATGATCTTCATCGGCCCGGGCGATCTGGGCGTGACACTGGGCGCACTTGGCCCGAAAGGCCGCCCCAGGCTGACCGCTGCCATCAAACGGATCACCAAGGCCGCACACGCAGCGGGAAAGCCCGTCGGCATCTTTTGCGCAACCGGCAAGGAGGTCAGGAAATGGCGCGCCCTCGGGATCAGCTTCTTCATCATCGCCAATGATGCACGCCATCTGGGCCAAGCCACGACAAGATCGCTTGAAGAGGCGCGAAAGGGGTACTGATGCGCGCCTGTCTTTATCGCCGTCATGGCGGGCCCGACGTTCTGGAAATGGCCGACCTGCCCGATCCGCACCCCGGCCCCGGTCAGGTTCTGGTGGCGCTGGAGGCGGCAAGCGTCGCCCCGCTCGACTGGAAATTGCGTGCCGGGTTGCTGGCACAGTATTTCACCCCCGATTTCCCCAAGATCCCGGGCCGCGACGGAACCGGACAGGTCATGGCCATTGGCGCGGGTGTAGGCAATGTCCTGCCCGGTCAGCGTGTCGCGGTAATGGCGCCCCCCGCCCCGGCGGCGGGATGTTATGCCACAATGATCGCCGCAGAGGCCGCCCTGACCACCGCCCTGCCCGACCAGCTTGACATGGCGGAAGGCGCGGCATTGGTGAATTCCGGCCTGTCTGCACTGATCGCCTGCCGCACTGCCGGGGTCACACCGGGCCAGCGCGTGTTGATCCATGCCGGGGCGGGTGCGGTCGGCGGACTTCTGGTGCAACTCTGCGCCCATCTGGGGGCGGAGGTCAGCACTACCTGCCACAGCCGTAACCTGGGCTATGTCAGAAATCTCGGCGCAACCCATGCCATTGCCTATGATGGGGGTGATCTGACCACCCTGCCCCCGCAGGATGTCGTGTTCGATCTGGTCGGCGGCGGGGTTCATGAGGCAAGCTATCCGGTCCTGAAACGGGGCGGGCATCTGGTCTGGCTTGCGGCCGCGCCTATCGTGGAACGTGGTGCGGAATTTGGCGTCATGGTCACGCGCGCAATGATTGCCGATGATGCCGCCATCGTGGCAGAGGTGCTGGACCTCGCCGCAAGGAAGGTGCTGAAGGCCCAGATTGCGGACCGCCTGCCGCTTGATCAGGCGGCAGAGGCGCAATGGCGGCTGGAAGCCGGACAGGTCAGCCGTGGCCGATTGATCCTGCAAATCTGATCGGGCCCCACCGCCTGCGGCGCCCGACCAAGCGACAGGCGGTTCAGCCGCCGATGATATCGGTATTCATGGCATAGTGAAAATTCCCACCCTCGAAAGGTGGAAAGGTATGGAAATCCTCGCGCATCTCATGGCGCACGGGGGAATGGAGCGCGGCGGTCAATGCCTCGGGACTGTCGAAAAGCACGCGGTTGCGCTGCATGTGATCGGCCCGGGCGAAAGGCAAGGCGGAAACCCAATCCGCCCGGGTCAGGATTTCGATCCCCCGGATCCCGGGAAAACGGCGCATGATGGGCGGATGGCCCGCAATATAATGATCCAGCCAATGGTTCAGGTCCTGCGCCGGACCGGGATAGTGGACGACATAGGAACAGGGTTTCGCACCTTCCGGCGTCCGCAGGACAGCATCCTCCACCTCAAACCGGCGCAGCACGAAAACCTGCTGGGTAACCTTCGCCCCGGAAAACCCCGCAAGGAAGGCCGGATCGGCAAGCGCCTGCAGGGGCCCACCCTTGGCACAGGCCGCCTCCAGCGTTTCGATCTGCGCCGCTTCGATCTGCAGGCCCAGGGCCGGGCCTGAACCATCGTCGGTGTAAATGTCGCTCGCGCCCCGCGCGGGGGTATAGATCATCCCACGCGCGAGCCCCGGAAGGTCGGTAATCAACCGTTGAAGCCGCATGCGCGCCTCATTCGACAGCGCGCCGGTCGCGCCTTCCCAGAAAATCATCAGGGCAAAGCTCATATCGTCACCTCAGATCAGACTTGGCAGGAAAAGCGCGATCTGCGGAAAGATCACGATGATCACGATCAACAGGAAAGTCAGCAACACATAGGGAAGCGCCGAAAAGGCAACCGTCTTGAGCGTCGTCCCCCTGGGCGCCACACCCAGCACGACGAAAAGCAGCATCCCGAATGGCGGCGTGGTAAAGCCCACCTCATAGGCAAGAAGCAGGATAAGCCCCAGCCAGACCGTATCGAACCCATATTGCTGTGCAATCGGCATGAAAAGCGGTAGTGTAATCAGCATCATCGACACCTGATCCATGAAGCTGCCCAGGATCACCACCGTCAGAACCATCATCAGCACGATCCCGTAGGGTCCAAGATCAAAACCGGTGATGAAGGAGATGAAACCGTTCGATGCGCCGGAAAAGGCGAAAATCTGCGAAAAGGTCATCGATGCGGAGATAATCAGGAAGGTCATCGCCGTGACCTTCATTGCATCATCCAGTGATTTCCACAAAACGGCAAAGGAGAACTTGCGATAGACCATCAGGAGCAGGATCACCCCCGCGCAGCCCAGACCGGCCGATTCCGTCGGTGTCGCAATGCCAAGGATGATCGTTCCCACCACCATGAAGACAAGAAAGCCCATGGGGATGATATTGACCAGAACTGCGCGGAACTTCTCCATGCCCGACACCTGCGGTACGGCATATTGCGGTGCGGCATCCGGGTCGATCTTGGTCTGCACCCAGATCAGCCCCGCATACATCAGCACCAGCAGCAGCCCCGGCAGCACCCCGGCAATCAGCAATGCCCCCACATCGATCTGCGCCAGCGACCCCAGAAGCACACCAAGCGCCGAGGGCGGGATGATCACCGCCAGGCTTCCCGCACCAAGGATCGGGCCATAGGCCATATGGGGCTTGTATTTCCGTTTCAGCATCTCCGGCGCCATCAGGGAACCCATCATCCCCGCATTGGCAAGGCTGGAGCCCGAAAGCGCGGAAAAGATCGTCCCCGCGCTAAGGACGACATAGGACAGGCGCCCCCGCAGGTTCCCGATGGCCAGATCCAGCGCATGGATCACCTTTTCCCCCAGCCCGGACCGGAAATAGAGGCTTCCCATGACCAGGAACATGGGCAGGGGGGCCAGGGCATAGGTTGCCACCGCATCATTGAAATTGGCAACCATCTGGGTGATGCCGCGCACGCCCCCGAAATAAAGCAGCGCGCCCATGATATTGGCAACGAAGAAGGCGAAGGCAACCGGCAGGCCCAGCCCCATCAGGGTGATGATCGTCCCGATCAGGATCGCGAAGGGATAGATCCACTCCATCAGATCCCCTCCATTTCGGTTGGGTCGATATCGTACATGGAGATCGGAGTGATCAGGAAACGCAGCCATTCCAGCGCCGAGAGGCCAAAGCCCAGCATCATCGGCAGGAAAACAGCCCATTTCGGCATGTCGAAAGTGCGGGTTTCAAAGGTTCCCCGTTCCACTGCAAGGAAGAAGGAAGAGATTGCAATATAGCCCAGATAAAGGCAGAGGCTGATACAGGACAGATAAACGAGCTTTTCCAGAATTATCTTGCCGCGCGGGCCGAAAAAGCCGCGCAGGAAAATCACGAAGACATGCCCCTTGTTGCGCACCAGCCACGGCATGGCAAGGAAGGTCAGGTAAAGCAGGCAGTATTCGGAAGCCGAAATCGCCCAGGTCAGGGCCCTCATCCCCATATTGCGGACCAGAACGTCGGAAACGACAAGGACAATCAACAATCCGATCAGGCATTTTGCAACGGCAGCCAGGAACCAGGAAATCCGGCCAACGAAATCAAAGAAGGTGGTCATGAGATCCATCCGCTATTTGCCCCGCAAAAGGGCTGTTGCCACCGTCCGCCGGAGGCCTGACAGACGATAGCGGGGCGCGGCCAATGGCCACGCACCCGCATTGGTTGGGGGGCAACGCGCACCCCCAGATCAAAGATCATGGGAACAGCTTGCGCAGTTCTTCGATATGGGTGGGATCGCGGGCTTCCATCCGGTCCCAGCTTGCCCGTGCCGCCGCTTCGAGGAATTTATCACGCCCCTCACCGGTCATTTCACGGATTTCCATACCCTCGGCTTCCATCTTGGCGCGTTCGTCCACATCTTCCTGGGCGATCGCGTCATAGCTTTCGCGTTCATATTCGATGGCAACCTCGTTGACGATCGCCTTCGCCTCATCCGACAGCGCATTCCACGCATCGAGGTTCATCGTGATCAGCACGTCAAGATTGAAAAAGGAAGGCTCCACCCGATAACGGGTAAACTTGTCCCATCCGAAGGCCTTGTAACCGATGGAAGGATAGGCATTGGCGTTGATCACGCCGCGTTCGAGCGAAGTATACACATCCCCCGCCGGCTGCACGATAAGCTGCGCCCCCAGGCTTTCGAAGAATTGCTTGTAAAGCGGAGAAGCCCGGATCACGAGTTGGGAAAAGTCGAGCATGCCCTCATCGGTGAATTTCGGCTCCTCCACGGTCCAGAGCCAGAATCCGGCCCCGGCATCGACATGGGCCAGAAGCTTGGCATTGCCCTTTTCCTGATAGACCTTGTCGATATAATCCCAGGCCCCGCTTTCGCGCGCCTCCCAGGGTTTCAGCGTGGAGGCGGAAAACACCTCCCCCTCCGGGACGGTTTCCAGATAAAGCCCTGCCGGGGCGTTGAACATGTCAATCAGGCCGCTTTGCTGCGCAACGCCAATCTGCGGGTTGGGCACGACTTCAGGCCCGCCACGCACATTGATCTTGACCACACCCGCGCCACGTTCATTCACCCGATCGACAAAACGCAGGAAACTCTGGGCAAAGCCAACCTGGGTGGGCGTGAAATGGACCGCATTGATCACATCCTCCGCCACGCTTGCCGTACCCGATCCCGCCAGAATGGCGGCAGCGGCGATGGCTTTGAGAATTCGCATATCATACCTCCGATGGATCTTGTTCATTCGGTTTCATTGCGCATTTCCGTTACGACTCTTCCGGCCGCTTATCCGAAATCCCGGCATGATCTTGCCCCACCGGATGCCATTCGGCAATGTCCGCGCCTTCGAATTAAAGCATGCAAATACACGTAAAACAAGTTCAAACTTAAAATAAATCAGGGGCGACTTCCCTGCCCCGAAAACCCCACAACCAAATGAAAAACGGGCAAGACACGACTCATCCCGAACGGGAAAAGCCGCAGGCACAGATCCACACCGGAAATATCCGTCAGCCCGGCAACCCCTTGCCGGGATTAAGAATACCCTTCGGGTCAAGAGCCGCCTTGATCAACCGCATGGTCGCGATTTCCTCGGGGCTCCGACTATGGGAAAGATAATCGCGCTTGATAAGGCCGATACCGTGTTCGGCGGAAATGGTCCCATCCATGTCGCGCACGATACCATAGACCAGTTTCTTGACCTCGGCCTCCGGCTGGTTACGCCCCATGGACGGGACCGCAACGACCAGATGCAGGTTGCTGTCGCCGATATGGCCATAGCTTAGCGCCAGCGCATCGGGCCAGCGCGCGGCAATTTCCGCCTCAAGCTGTGCCACCGCCGCCGCCATGTTGGAAAGCGGGATGCCCACATCGAAGGCAACCAGCGGCCCGACGACCTGCCCGTATTCGGCCACGCTTTCGCGAACGGCCCAAAGCTCACGCTCTTCCCGCCCGCTTGCGGCAAGAACCGCGTCCTCGACCTCGCCCGCCTCAAAAGCGGCCTCCAGGCAGGATTCAAGTGCCACACGGGACTGCCCTTCCGCAAAGCCTGCGGCCTCAATCACCACATAGGCGCCGTGACGCCCGGTAAGCGGACTTCCCAGCCCGGTGCTTTCCGACATGTGATGAAAGAAACTGGGCCACATGACTTCGAAGGATGTCAGATCCGGGCCAAGCACCGCCCGCGCGCGTTTCAGAAGGGCAATGACCGCCCCCGTCCCGGCCAATCCGCAGAAGGCCGTGGCGGTGAAGGCAGGGCGCGGTTGCAGGCGCAGAATCGCCCGGGTCACAACCCCATAAAGCCCTTCCGTCCCGATGAAGACCTGTTTCAGATCCAGCCCGGCATTATTCTTGAGCATCCTGTTCATCGCCGTCACGATGGTCCCGTCGGCCAGCACGACCTCCAGCCCCAGGACATGATCCCGCGCCATGCCATAGCGGATCACCTGATTACCCCCGGCATTGGTAGAAACGACGCCACCAATGGTACAGGATCCGCGCGCGCCCAGATCGACGGCCAGCATCAGCCCCGCCTCTTCGGCGGCCTTTTGCGCAGCTTCAAGCACCACCCCCGCACCGCAGCTGATTACCGCCATCTGCGGATCGACTTCTTCGATTCGGTTCATCCGGTCAAGCGACAGGATAATTGCCCCGGCCACTGGCATCGCTCCCCCCGAAATGCCGCTGCGTCCACCTTGGGGAACAACACCGATCCCCCGCGCATGGCAAAATTTCAGGATGGCGGAAACCTCAGCCGTTTCGCGGGGCCGCATGAGCGCCAGAGGGCGCACAGGATCCAGTCCCGACCAATCCCGCAGATAGGCTTCGGGCACTTCATCGACACCAACCGCGCCCCCCGGTCCTACAAGCTGTGCCAGTTCCGCCACGATGTCCTGCATGAGCATTTTCCCTTAATTTATTTTAAACTTAAAGGGAAACGGGCCGGTCGGCAAGTCTCCACCGATATCCTTGATGCCCCGAGTTACCAGCGAAGTTGCGCCGATAGAATCTGCCCTTGCGTCAATTGCCTTGCTTTTTTGCCTGACTTGGGCATCCTCTGCGCCGTGACGACAGATTTCTGACCTCATCCCGACTGCCAAGCAGCGGACGATTGGAAGACCTGGCAGCACGGCCCGTGGCATGTCGCCCCGGGAGGACAGATAAAGGAGAATACGGAATGCCCACCGGCACCGTGAAGTGGTTTAACGCGACCAAAGGTTATGGATTTATCGCGCCAGATGATGGCGGCAAGGATGTTTTCGTACATATTTCCGCTGTGGAACGCGCGGGCCTGACCGGCCTCAGCGACAACCAGAAGGTCGGCTTTGAACTACAGCCTGGCCGCGACGGAAAGATGTCTGCCGGCGATCTGCGGCTGCTCTGAGCCCACCGCATCGGTAAAGTTTCAAAGGTCGGCCTGTTTGGCCGGCCTTTTCCTTTGGGTTGACATCACTGGCAGCCAGACGGCCAGAAAGCCATATGCCCAAGCATCAACATATTCATTCAATGTATTAATATAAAACGGAAATTCAAAATAAGTAACATATTTCATACCCGCCAATGGGGTGATCAGAGATATTGCGCCTGCACCTGCGACCCCCACCCCAGGGTCAGACCTGCGGCAGAGCGAATGACCGGGCGTTTCATCAAGGTGGGTTCGCTGGCAAGCTGTTCAGCCGGATCCGCGCCCTTCAGCGCATCCGATGCCTTGCGCCAGCTGGTCGATTTGCGGTTGATGATTTCATCTCCGAAGATCGCAATGAATTCGGCAATTTCCTCCGCACCCAGTGGGGACTTGCGAATGTCGCGCAGGCTGGCTTCATGCCCTGCCCCCTGCAATGCCTTCAGCGCCTTCCGGCAGGTATCACAGGTCGGAATACCATAGACGGTAACGGTCATCTTGTTCTCCTTCTTTATCGGCACAGGCAAGGCAAAGCGGATCCGAAAGTGATTCGGCTATTTGCGACGGCGCAGCCATTCATGCAGGACACAGCCCGGATTTTCCCGACGCAGTGAAATTTTTTGCACCAGTTCCCATTTGGAATCCTTAAAATCAGGGAAAAACGCGTCCGCATCCGAAATTTCAAGATCCACCTCTGTCAGCAGGAGCCGATCCGCCTGCGGCAGGAAGGCGCGATAGATCCCCTCCCCCCCGATTGCATAGGTTCGTGCATGGCCCGCCGCCCGCGCCGCATCAAGGCTTTCGTCAAGGGGAAGAAACTGCGCGTCCTCCCCCTGCATCCGGCGTGAGGTCACGACGATGTTCATGCGCCGGGGCAAGGGTTTCTTCGGCAGGCTTTCCCAGGTGCGACGCCCCATGATGATCGCACCACCCGTCGTTTCACGCTGGAAAAAGGCCAGATCCTCCGGTGCATGCCAAGGGATGCCGCCCGCCTTACCGATCGCGCCGTTGCGCGCCCGCCCCGCGATCAATGTCAGCATCAGACCGCCACCGGCGCACGGATCGCCGGGTGGGGATCATAGCCTTCCAGCACGAAATCGTCATAACGGTAGTCGAAAATATCCGTCACCGCCCGCGCGATCCGCATCCTGGGCAGGTTTCGTATCTCGCGGGCCAGTTGTTCGCGCACCTGATCCATATGGTTCGAATAGATATGCGCATCCCCAATGGAATGGACGAATTCACCAAGACCATAACCCGTCACCTGTGCCAACATCTGTGCCAGCAACGCATAGGAGGCAATATTGAACGGCACACCCAGAAACATATCGGCCGAACGTTGATAAAGCTGCAGATGGAGTTTCCCCCCCAGGATCCGCACCTGCCAAAGCGTATGGCAGGGCGGCAGCGCCATCTGATCCACCTCACCGGGGTTCCATGCCGAAACGATCAGGCGGCGGCTGTCGGGGGTCTTGCGGATAGCTTCAATCAGTTTCGCAATCTGATCGACCGAACCGATGACCGGGCCATCCCGCCCCTCTTCCAGGGAAGGAAAGCGGCGCCATTGCGCGCCATATACCGGGCCGAGATTCCCGTTTTCATCGGCCCATTCATCCCAGATCGAAACGCCATTGGCCTTGAGATAGCCAATATTCGTATCCCCCGCGAGGAACCACAGAAGTTCATGGATGATGGATTTCAGATGCACCTTTTTCGTGGTGACAAGCGGAAACCCGGCCGCCAGGTCATACCGCATCTGCATGCCGAAATAACTGGTCGTGCCGGTTCCCGTGCGATCGGAACTTTCCACGCCATCCTTCAGGATCAGCCGCAGACCATCAAGATATTGCCGCATTGATTGCTCCCATATCCCCTGCCGCAGAGACCATTTCGCGATTCCCCGCCATTGTTGGAATCGCATATTTGGCCCAGCACACCCTATATCTGCGACCGCCATAAGCGCCAGACACAAAATGAGGGGCATGCGAGGCCGTGGCGCTAGGCGCGCGCCTAGCCGCCGATCACCCCCTTGCGGAGGATGAAATTGGCGTAAAGGCGTGTATCCAGCGTATGAACAACCGCGTAGCATCGCCGCGAACGTTCATAAAAGGCGAAACGTTCAAGGCTGGCCATGGCAAAGCCTTCCCTCGCAATGAGCTTCCCGCCCTCCGCCACGGCCTCCGGCACCGTCGCAGCATCGCCCACGATCTGCATGGTATGGACAGGATCACCATCAAACGTATCAAGCGGCAGCAGGGTCAGGATCGCCTCCACCGCACGCGTGGCGGAAACATCCATGCGGATGGGCCGACCATGCGGGGTTGCCCTGGCAACGGATGCCGCAGGAAAATTGGCATCGGCCACGGCAATTTCATCGCCATGGCCCATTTGCGCCAATACGGCCAGAAGTTCCGAACCGATCAGCGGGTCTATTCCCTTCAACATCGCCTGTTCCTTACCAATGTCCGATATTGCCCGCACTTTTCCAGGGTTCCTGCAGCGGCAGGGGATCACCCATTTGCAGGATCTCGATGGAAACATTGTCGGGGCTGCGCACGAAGGCCATATGGCCGTCACGCGGTGGGCGGTTGATCACCACGCCATTGGCTTCCAGATGGGCGCACATCTCATAAATGTTTTCCACCTCATAGGCCAGATGACCGAAGTGGCGGCTATCGGATGGCAGCTCTTCGTCACCATCCCAGTTATAGGTCAATTCCACCGGGCATTCCTTCTGGTCCGGAGGGGCAAGGAAGACCAGTGTGAATCGTGCACCCTCGTTTTCGATCCGCCGTACTTCCTCAAGCCCCAGCAACTTGTAGAAGGCAATTGATTTGTCGAGATCGAGAACCCGCACCATCGTATGCAAATATTTGACTTTCATGGAAGGCTCCTTTCATCCTTGCGGATCATTCATTGAAACACATGGCGGCATTCGGGTTTACCCCCACCTGCAGCACCAGTGCGCGATTTCCCTGCCATCCGACATAACGGAACTGCGCAGGAAGAACGCGGTGACGGGGCAGGAGAAAAGGACGAGAACCCCGGCGTGTCAACCCGCATTCAGCACCGCAAGCGCCGCAGCATGAATCCCGGGATTGGCAGCGGCCAGGACGCGCCCACCCTGATGGCAGGGGCCGCCCCGCCAATCGGTGACAATCCCGCCTGCCGCCTGGATGACCGCAATCGGCGCCTGGATATCATAGGACTGCAATCCCGCCTCGATTACCAGATCGATCTGCCCCGCTGCCAAAAGCGCATAGGCATAGCAATCCAACCCATAACGCACGAGGCGCACCCCCGCAGCCACGCGCGCGAAGGCTGCATGCTCCTCCTCAGTGCCGATTTCGGGAAAGGTGGAAAAAAGCACGGCCTCCGCCAAAGGCCGCGCCCGCCGCGTCAGCAGTTTCTTGCGTCCAAGGGGCCCTGTCATTTCGGCCCGGCCCAGCCCGCCCTCAAAACGTTCACCGATGTAAGGCTGGTCGATCAGGCCGTAAATCGGTCCGGCCTCATCGGAAAGCGCGATCAGCACGCCCCAGCTTGGCGCCCCGGCAAGATAGGCACGGGTGCCATCGATCGGGTCAAGCACCCAGGTCAGGCCCGATTGCCCCTCTGTGCGCCCCATTTCTTCGCCCAGGATACCATCCTGCGGGCGGCATCGGGCAAGAATATCCCGCATCGCGGCCTCGGCTTCCCGGTCGGCAATGGTGACCGGGTCGAAACCGGCCTGCCACTTGTTTTCCGCCTCAAGCCCCTGCGCACGGAAATGGGCAAGCGTGGCCTTGCGCGCGGCCTCAGCCAGGTCCTGCGCTACCACCCGCAATTCCTGTTTTTCCGCCTCGCCCAGCTCCATCCCCGCCTCCGCTTGCCGCCCGGTTTTCGAACCTTCCGCGTGGCAAGGCCCCAATAGCAAGACCGGCGCTACAGCTTCGCCATGCGCCGGTCAAGTCAGGATGGTTGCCCCGGTAGGGATCAGGCCGCGTCGCTTAGCACGCGGGCCAGATCAAAGAGACGACGGCGTTGCGCCTCGGGGATCGCATAATAGGATCTCACGAGTTCCAACGCTTCCTTGTCTGCAAGCATATCGCCCGCAACACCGCCCTGCTCTTCACGTGCATCGTCAAGGCCTTCGAAAAAGAAGGCAACCGCGACGCCCAAGGCATCCGCTATATCCCACAAACGAGAAGCGGAAACCCGGTTCATCCCGGTTTCATATTTTTGAATTTGTTGAAATTTAATTCCCACGCGGTCAGCGAGTTGCTGTTGCGTCATCCCCACCATCCAACGACGATGACGGATACGCTTGCCAACATGTGCATCTACCGGGTGTTTCATCTTCTACTCCATCGAAATAAAAATAGTCACTCCATGCTAGGTTACGAAGCAGGTTTCGTGCCAAAGTTGAAAATTTGCAATAATTTCCAAAAGAAATTTGACCACCCTAGGTAGACTTGTCCTTTTAGACAGGTCGATCTATCCCAATGGACAGGGATGGCAATGATGCCGATATCCACCCGCCCAGAGAGCCGACAGGGAAATCAATTCGCGAAAAAAGTGTGTTGCATTTTGCAACATATATTGAGAAAGCATCCCCCCATTCTTTTGCATATTGCAATAAGTGTGCGGCTGGCCTTCGTTTTCCATTCGGTCTAGGCAAGGAAAACTTGAGGAACCTGACATGCTTGCCTTTGAAATCCGGGCCTTTGGCGAAAAGCCAGCCATCCGGGAATGTCCACGCCCTCATCCCGGCCCCGGTGAGGTCCTGGTGAAGATACACACCTGTGGGTTGAACTTTGCCGATCTGCTTATGATTGAGGGCAGATATCAGGAACGACCGGCCCCCCCCTTTACATTGGGCATGGAAGTGGCCGGCATCGTGGAGGCGCTCGGCCCTGGTGTAAACGCCCCTGCCCCCGGCACGCGGGTTGCGGTCTTTGCCAGTTCCGGCGGGCTGGCCGAAGTCGGGGTTTTCCCGGCCAGGGCCTGCCTGCCCATTCCCGATGAGATGCCCTTTACAGTGGCCGCGGGATTTCAGATCGCCTATGGCACGAGCCACCTGGCCCTGACGCATCGTGCTCGGTTATGCGCGGGGGAAACCCTTCTGGTCATGGGGGCGGCCGGCGGGGTCGGATTGACCGCAGTGGAGATCGGCAAGCTTCTGGGGGCCCGCGTGATTGCCACCGCGCGCGGCAAGGAACGGCTGGAGGTTGCGCGCGCAGCAGGGGCAGATCACCTGATCGACAGCCGCAACAGCGATCTGCGGGCGGAATTGATGGCGCTTGGTGGTGTTGACGTTACCTATGATGCGGTGGGCGGGCCGGCCTTCATGCAAGCCCTGCGCGCTACACGCCCCGAAGGGCGGTTGATCCCCATCGGTTTTGCCGGCGGCGAGGTGCCGCAGATCCCCGCCAACCTGCTGCTGGTCAAGAACCTGACCGTGATCGGCCTTTACTGGGGCGCCTATCCGCATTTTGCACCCGGACCAATGCAGGAAAGCCTTGCCCGGTTGATCGACTGGTATCGCGCGGGAAAACTGCGCCCACATATAAGTCACTGCCTCCCGTTTTCCCGAACCGAAGAGGCCCTGGCATTGCTGCGCGACCGCAAGACAACCGGCAAGGTGGTCGTCACCATGACATAAACCCGCCCATCATTTGCACAAGGGCGTTTTTGGTCTGCAACGCACAGCCTATTTCTTTCGGGGGAATTGCGAACCGTTCCAACAACACCTATCTTGAACCCCGTTCAAGAGAAGGCGGACCATGACAGAGATACGCAACAAGACCGATCAGCGACGCGAGGATCTGCGCCAGCGGCTTATTGATATTGCCGAGGAACGGATTACCGCACAGGGGCTTTCGTCAATCAAGGCCCGCGACCTGGCAAGGGAGGCGGGCTGTGCGGTAGGCGCCATATATAATGTGTTCCCCGATCTCAACGGGCTGATCATGGCGGTCAACGGGCGTACCTTTCGCAAGCTTGGCAAACATGTCTCCGCCTCCGTTGCGGGACAGGATCTCAATCCGCAAAACCGCCTTATCGTCATGTCGCACGCCTATCTGGCCTTTGCGGCGCAAAATTCCAATCTTTGGCGCGCGCTGTTTGATCTGGAAATGTCCACCGATATGGAAGTGCCGCAATGGTATCGCGCCGAATTGCGGGAACTTCTGGGCCTGATTTCAGCGCCGATTGCGCAGATATTCCCCGACTGGCCTGCCGAACAGGTCGAGATGATGACGCGGACGCTATTCTCCTCTGTCCACGGAATCGCCTTGCTGGGCTTGGAGAAGCGCATTTCCGGTGTGCCGCTCGACCGGATCGAGGCGATGACGGCCCTCCTGCTTCGTAACGTCACGTCACAGCCTCAAAATTCGTGAACATCGTTCAATAATTGTCTTGAACATCGTTCATATTAATCTACAGTCATGTTGTGAACATCGTTCAATTCAACAACAGGACGGAGATTACCATGTTTGCCCCATCGCAAGACCCATATGACAATACAGGAAGGCAAAATTCCGGAATGTCCCATGGCCCGGCCACCATCCAGGCGATCTATCGGAAGATCCAGAACTCCGAAACCGGACTACGCGCAGCAAATGAAACGCTCGCCGACCTCATTCAACGCCTGCGTGAGGAAAACGGACGCATCGCACGACTGGATGAGCGGATCGAGGATATGACCTGCCATGCCCGGGCGGCCCTGCATAACCGTCGGGATGATTGGGCCCGCAATGCCGCCGGAAAGCTTGCGCAGATGGAAAACGAACGCAACATGCGCGCCGAAACCTCGCTGCAGCTTGAAGAGAGAATGTTGAACCTGCGCCAGACCCTGGATCGCGCGCATCGCCATATCCTGACCCTCAGGCAAAGCGCGGAAACAGCGCAGGTCCGGGTGACCAACGGGGAAATTGACAAGGAGCCGACCGTTCAGTTGATCGATGCGGAGGACCCTTTGACCAACCCCGGGATCCTGCAGCGGATCCACAAGGATCTTGCGCAGGATCCGCTTTCCAAGCGGAAGACCGAGCCGGGATTCGGGCCGGAAGTCCGGGTGACGGCAGAGGATATATTGAACCGCCTCAAAGCGATCACGAGCATGCCGAAGGAAGATCCAACGCCCCCCTGCCCCTGATGCTCCTTCCATTGCACCACTTATTGGCGCAAAATACGGCGCCTCCTGCGGCAGGCCAGCGCCCCGGCCTTTTTCGGATTGGCCTTCAGGGCGCGGGGCAGCCCGCGATTTCAACCGCACGATTACGACCCAGAACCGTTACCAGAATACGCTTGCGTTCCAGCGCCACCATGGAGCCGCGCGGGGCCTCGATATCAACCTCGGCCCATAGTTTGCGACCATCGCGACGGACCTGCGCCTCGGAAACCCAAAGCCCCGGCTGCCCCGGTTCCACCACGACGGTTTCCGCGCCCCCCGTGGAAGGCAGATCCAGCGCCGCAACCAACCGTAATCCGCGCGGGGCGGATGACAGGCTGCAACTGATGGACCGCAGCCCCGCCTCTTGCGCCGTCGAAGGCCTCTGGCGCAGGGCGCGGGCAATCTGATCATCCTGTTGCCCCGCATCGGGCAGGGTCACCTTGAAACGGATATTGGCCGGAACACAGATTTCCTGACAAACACCAAGATCCACCTGCCCTTCCAGATGCACCGGCTGCCCAGGTTTGGCAGGCGTGATCTCAAGCGGCAGGACAAGTTCCTTTGAATACCCGATTGCCCGCCCGGCGGAGGTTTCGAACACATGGGGGCGAGGCCAGTGATACCGGACGCGGCCCAGATTGCGGGATCCGGTCCAGTCAAAACTCGGCGGGATGCCATTATCACCCGGTGCCCGCCAATAGGTTTTCCATCCCGGCGCCAGTTTCAGATGCAGCGCAGCCATGCGATTGCCATTCTTCATGACCCAGCCGGGGCGCATTTCCCCGACAAAGGCCTTGGTTTGGGTGAATGCAGGTGCGGCCAGCATCAGGGCCGCGAGGATCAGGGCAATTAGTCGCATGTCCATCAAATAAGCGGCCTTCCCCCCAAAGGACAATCACATTGCGGCGAGAGTGCCGCAATACACGACAATTGCACCCGTTTCACCACCCCGGGGGCTTGAGCCGTGCCGCCTGCTCGCGCATGTTGGGGTCATGGCTCAGCATCATGAATTCAATCTGGGTGGCAAGCTGCTGGTGGCAATGCCCGGCATGGGGGATCCGAGATTCGCCTCCTCCGTCATCCTTATCTGCGCCCATTCAGACGAAGGCGCGATGGGCTTGATCGTCAACAAGCCGACGCCGGATCTGTCCTTCAACGGGCTTCTGGATCAGCTTGGGATTCCCCATGGCGAAGGCGGGCGCGAAATTCGCGTGCATTTCGGCGGTCCGGTGGAACGGGCGCGCGGCTTCGTGCTGCACGGCCCCGATTATCGCCACGATGGTGCCACGATGGAAATCGAAGGCGGTTATGGCATGACTGCGACGCAGGAGGTGCTTACCGCTCTGGGCCGGGGCGAGGGGCCAAAATCCGCCCTCCTGGCCCTGGGTTATGCCGGTTGGGGACCCGGGCAGCTTGAAACCGAACTGGCCCGCAATGACTGGCTGACCGTGGATGCATCCGAAGAATTGGTCTTTGCCACCGATGATACACGGAAATGGTCTGCGGCCCTGCGCAGGCTTGGGGTTGATCCCTTGGCCCTTTCGACGATGGCGGGGCGCGCCTGAACATATAAGGGCACGAAAAAAGCGGGCGCCGCCGGGGCGCCCGCAAGGCTCGCATAATCAGGCTCAGTTGTTTCACCGCTCGGATTCTTCTTGCCTGCGGCCTGACCGGCGTTCAGGACGAGCGCACCCGCCCCAGAACTTTTTACCCATATGCTGTCAGATCCTGTCCAACAGTAACTTCACAAACGCGGGTCACGGCATCCGGCGCCGTCAGCCCGGCGCCTAGCTGCAGCCCGAGGTTCCCCCACAAGTGTTGCATTTCATGCAGGTCCCGTTACGCACAAGCGTATAGTTGCCACATTCACCACAGGGATCCCCCTCATAGCCCTGCATCCTGGCCTTGCTGCGTGCGTCCAGTTGGGTATTGCCCGCAGCCAACGCCCCGGTTGAAACGGCAGGTGCGACGGAAGCCTGGGTTTGTGGCACAAGCGTGTTGAGTGCCGCCATCGGGTCGGCACTTTCGGACAGGGCAGTCGCCCCTGCCCCACCCTGCAACACGGTCAGTTCCTGCGGCAGGCGCTTGCGCAGATAGCCCGAAGAACTTATCCGGCGCAGCACTTCCAACCCGCGGCTGGCCGCGACATCATTGACCTCAGCCACATTTGGCTGGCCTTCATCGCTGCCTCCGCCGATATCGTCAAAGCTTGCCCCCTGCGGTTTGACATGGGCCAGATCGGTACGATCAAGATAGCTTACCGCCAATTCACGGAAGATGTAATCCAAGATCGAAGTCGCGTTCTTGATGGAATCATTACCCTGCACCATGCCGGCCGGTTCAAACTTGGTGAAGGTGAAGGCCTCCACGAATTCTTCCAGCGGCACGCCATATTGCAGGCCCACGGAAACCGCGATGGCAAAGTTGTTCATCATCGCACGGAAGCCGGCACCTTCCTTATGCATATCGATGAAGATTTCACCAAGCGAGCCATCCTTGTATTCGCCCGTCCGCAGATAGACCTTGTGACCACCGACAATGGCCTTTTGCGTATAACCCTTGCGCCGCTCCGGCAGCTTTTCCCGATGGGAGCGGACAATTTCCTTAACCACGACCTTTTCGATGATCTTTTCCGCCAGAACGGCGGCCTTTTGCTGCACCGACCCCGTGCTGAGGACTTCCTCCGCCTCTTCATCATCCTCGACCAGGGCCGCCGCCAGCGGCTGGCTCAGCTTCGATCCGTCGCGATAGAGCGCATTGGCCTTGACGCCGAGGCTGTGCGAAAGCTCATAGGCATCCAGCACTTCCTCGATAGTGGCGGCATTGGGCATGTTGATCGTCTTGGAAATCGCACCGGAAATGAAACTTTGCGCCGCGGCCATCATATGGATATGGCTTTCGACGGACAGGAACCGGCGGCCCTTCTTGCCGCAGGGATTGGCGCAATCGAAGACCGGCAGATGTTCGGGCTTCAGGAAGGGGGCGCCTTCCAGCGTCATCGTACCGCAGACATGATCATTGGCCGCATCGATCTGGGCGCGGGTAAAGCCCAGATGCCGCAGCAGGTCAAAACCGGGATCGGCAAGCTTTTCCGCCGGGATCCCAAGAGTGCCCTTGCAGAATTCCTCCCCCAGGGTCCACTGGTTGAAGACGAAACGGATATCGAAGGCCGAAGGCAGGGCTGCCTCGATCTTTTCGATCTCACGGGATCCAAAGCCGTGACCCAGAAGCGCGGTATTGTTGATGCCCGGGCAATTGCCAAGACTGCCATGACCGACCGCATATGCAATGATTTCGGCAATCTGGGCGGACCCATAGCCCAGCCGCTCCAGCGCGGCGGGGACAGATTGGTTGATGATCTTGAAATAACCGCCACCGGCAAGTTTCTTGAATTTCACCAGCGCAAAATCGGGTTCGATCCCTGTCGTGTCACAATCCATGACCAGCCCAATCGTGCCGGTGGGTGCGATCACGGAAACCTGCGCATTGCGGAAGCCGTGTTTCTGACCCAGTTTCAGGGCCTCATCCCAGGCTGATCTTGCCAGCGAAACAAGATCCTGATCGGGGCAATTGATGTGGTCCAAGACCACCGGATCAACATTCAGTCCCTCATATTTCGTGCTGGAATGGGCTGCGGCGCGATGGTTGCGGATCACACGCAGCATATGGTCGCGATTCTTCGCATAGCCGGGAAAGGCCCCCAGCTCCCCCGCCATTTCCGCCGAGGTGGCATAGGAAATCCCGGTCATCACGGCCGTCAGTGCCCCGCAAAGCGCGCGGCCCTCATCGGAATCATAGCCCAGTCCCATATTCATCAGCAGCCCGCCAATATTGGCATAGCCAAGCCCCAGCGTGCGGAATTCATAGGAAAGCTGCGCAATCTCCCGGCTGGGGAACTGCGCCATCATCACCGAGATTTCCAGCGTCACCGTCCAGAGCCGCGTCGCATGGATATAGGCCGCCGCATCAAAGCCGCCTTCGGAATAGAAATTCAGAAGGTTCATGGAGGCCAGGTTGCAAGCCGTGTCATCCAGGAACATGTATTCCGAACAGGGGTTAGAGCCCCGGATCGGCCCATCTTCGGGGCAGGTGTGCCATGCATTGACCGTATCGTGAAACTGGATGCCCGGATCCGCACAGGCCCAGGCCGCATGACCGACCTGATCCCACAGCTCCTTCGCCCTGACTGTCTTGGCGACACCCCCATCGGTACGACGGACAAGCGCCCAATCGGCATCTTCCCTGACCGCCTTCAGGAAAGCATCCGTCACCCGAACCGAATTGTTGGAATTCTGCCCGGAAACGGAACTGTAGGCCTCCGAATCCCAATCGGTGTCATAGGTCGGGAATTCGATGCTGTCGAAACCCTGACGCGCATATTGCAGCACACGGTTGATGTAGGTTTCGGGGATCATCGCGCGCTTGGCCGAACGGATTGCCGATTTCAATGCGGCATTCCTGGTCGCATCGCAGGCATCGGCAATATCGCCATCCCAGGCCCGAATCGCGGCAAAGATATCATTCAGCCTGGCCTCATGGGCCTTGGATCCGGCAACGAGGCTGGCAACCTTCTGTTCCTCGATCACCTTCCAATTGATAAAGCGTTCGATATCGGGGTGATCCATATCGCAGATCACCATCTTGGCCGCGCGGCGCGTGGTGCCGCCTGACTTGATCGCCCCGGCCGCCCGGTCACCGATTCGCAGAAACCCCATCAATCCCGAGGATTTTCCGCCGCCCGAAAGGTTTTCCCCCTCCGCACGCAGGGAAGAAAAATTCGTCCCCGTTCCGGAGCCATATTTGAACAGCCGCGCCTCGCGCACCCACAGGTCCATGATTCCGCCTTCATTGACAAGATCATCCTTCACCGACTGGATGAAACAGGCATGGGGCTGGGGATGTTCATAGGCGCTTTCGGATTGCACCAGCTTGCCCGTGCGGTGATCGACATAGAAATGCCCCTGCCCCGGACCGTCGATGCCATAGGCCCAATGCAACCCGGTATTGAACCATTGCGGACTGTTGGGCGCCGCCATCTGTGCGGCCAGCATGTACCGCATTTCATCATAATAGGCGCGGGCATCGGCCTTGTCGGTGAAATAGCCCCCCTTCCAGCCCCAATAGGCCCAGGCACCAGCCAAACGGTCAAAGACCTGCTTGGCGGAGCTTTCTCCGACGAAACGTTCTTCCTCGGGCAGTTTCCCCAGCGCTGCCGTATCGGGAACCGACCGCCAGAGGAAATCCGGCACCCCCTTTTCGCGAACCTTCTTCAGCCGGGCCGGAACCCCCGCCTTGCGGAAATATTTCTGTGCCAGCACATCCGAAGCCACCTGGCTCCAGCTCGTCGGCACTTCCACCGCATCGTTGTGAAACACCACGGTGCCATCGGGGTTGCGGATTTCCGATGTGGTCGTGGTGAAGTCCAGCGCCCCATAGGCCCCCGATTTTTCGGTGGTGAATTTCCGCTCGATCTTCATCTCTGCCCTCGCATTCTGGCGGGTTCTGCCCGTCCGTTAACCTCGCAAACGGCAGCCCTGCCCCTGGCCCGACAAAGCCAAGGGCGGTGCGGATCCCTCCGCACGTCCCGTATCTGGGTGAACTGCTTCAGGCCGCACCGGGGAAAGAAACCTGCCTCATTGATGCGACAGGGCACAAAATGTCGGAAAGATGCGCCCGGATCAACGCTTATTTTCAAAAAACACACCACATTTAGTGATTGACAGGGCATTAACCCCTACAGATGGCCGTTCGAAAAAACGCCTGCCGCATGTGGATGATCCTGTGGATTGGTACCGGACAATTCCCCCATCACCTTGCAAAACTACCGGAATCCGGCAGGTTTGCGGAACATTCCTGCCGCTTCGCTGCAAGAACGCCGAACGGCGGCAGTTGTGCATATCCGGCCCGAAATCCGATTCTCTGCGGCCATAGGCCGCGCCCCGCCCCTGTCGCCTTCCTGCATCACCTGGCGCGAATTAGGGGTGGAGCGCACCGGGTGAATTGCGTAAACCGATTTTTAAAACGGGATCCCGGCCATGACGAAAGACATCATCGCCAGATGCGAGGCCAGGGGCCTCAGGATGACGGACCAGCGTCGCGTCGTCGCACAGGTGATCAGTACCGCCGATGATCACCCCGATGTGGAGGAACTTTACGCCCGCGCCAGCGCCATCGACCCGAAGATTTCCATCGCCACCGTCTACCGAACAGTAAAACTGTTTGAGGAATCGGGAATTCTGGAACGGCTGGAATTCGGCGATGGCCGTTCCCGTTACGAAGATGCCGAGCGCGACCATCACGACCATCTGATCGATATCCATTCGGGCGAGGTGATCGAATTCATCGACCCGGAGATCGAGGCGTTGCAGGAACGGATTGCCGCGCGGCTGGGGTATCGGCTTGTCGGGCATCGGATGGAACTTTACGGCCTGCCCCTCAAGAAGCGCCGCCCGTGATCGTGATCCGGACCGCAAATGGACGCGCGGCAGCGCTCATGGTCGCCTCGATGCTGGGCTTCGCCTTTGAGGATCTGTTTCTCAAACGCGCGGCAAATGCGATGCCGCCGGGGCAGATCCTGGCAATACTGGGGCTGTTCGGGGGGCTGACCTTCTGGATTCTCGCCGCCCGAAAGGGGCAGCCGATCCTTTGCCGCGACGCTATACGC
Source organism: Pseudorhodobacter sp. (assembly GCA_047975325.1). GTDB lineage: Bacteria > Pseudomonadota > Alphaproteobacteria > Rhodobacterales > Rhodobacteraceae > JBKEDF01. The sequence continues at coordinate 31,177 of JBKEDF010000049.1, forward strand.
GGCGTGGCCTTGCTGCGCACGTTATCAGAGGCACTGGCAGGCGGGTTTTACCTGGCCGCCATGGCAGTGCTGCCCCTATCGATCAACTCCGCCATCCTGCAGGCTTCGCCGCTCATGGTGACCCTGGGGGCGGCCCTTTTCCTGAAGGAGCCCGTCGGCTGGCGTCGCTGGTTCGCGATCCTGGTCGGTTTTACGGGGGTGATGATCATCCTGCGGCCCAGTGGCGAGGGGCTCCATATCGGCGGCCTGCTGACCTTGGCCAGCGTGTTCGCCCTTGCCGCGCGCGATCTGCTGACCCGCAGGATGCCCAGTCATATCGGCACCTTTCAGGTTGCCGCCTGGGCCTATCTGATCCTGTTTCCCTCCGGGCTGCTGCTCATGGCTGCAAGCGGCACCGGTTTCGTGACCATCACGCCCGTCCTGGCGCTGGATCTGGCTGGCGCGCTGCTGATCGGGATTGTGGCCTATTGGGCAGTCACAGCCGCAACCCGCGAGGGTGAAGCCTCGGTCGTGGCGCCCTTTCGTTATACCCGGCTCGTCTTTGTGATGGTGCTGGCCGTGGTCTTCCTTGGCGAACGCCCCGATATCTGGACGCTTGCGGGATCCGCTCTTATCGTCGGTTCGGGTCTTTACAGCTTTGCCCGCGAAGCGCGGCGCAAGGCGCTTCCAAAGGCCCGGCGCGCAGGGTAGAACCAAGCAAACGCGCCACGGAAATTCAACAATCGGAGCCCCCATGACCACAATCATAGACATCCATGCCCGTGAGATCCTCGACAGCCGGGGCAACCCGACCGTGGAAGTCGATGTAACGCTGGAAACCGGGGAAATGGGGCGCGCCGCCGTCCCTTCCGGCGCCTCTACCGGTGCGCATGAGGCCAATGAAAAGCGCGACGGCGATAAATCGCGCTACCTTGGCAAGGGCGTGCTGGAGGCCGTTGCGGCGGTAAACGGTGAAATCGCCGAAGAACTGGTGGGGTTCGACGCAACCGAACAGGTCGGTATCGATCGCACCATGATCGAACTGGACGGCACCCCGAACAAATCCCGCCTGGGTGCGAACGCAATCCTGGGCGTCTCACTTGCCGTGGCCAAGGCCGCCGCCGATGCCAGCATGCAGCCGCTTTACCGTTATGTCGGTGGCACCTCGGCCCATGTCCTGCCGGTTCCGATGATGAATATCATCAATGGCGGCGAACATGCCGACAACCCGATCGATATCCAGGAATTCATGATCATGCCGGTGGGCGCGGCCAATATCCGCGAAGCGATCCGCATGGGCGCCGAAATCTTCCACACCCTGAAAAAGGAACTGTCCGCGGCAGGCCACAACACCGGAATCGGCGATGAGGGCGGCTTCGCGCCAAACCTGAAGTCATCACGAGATGCACTTGATTTCATTTTGAAATCCATCGAAAAGGCGGGCTATAAACCGGGCGATGACATTTTCCTCGCGCTCGATTGTGCCTCAACCGAATATTTCAAAGGCGGCAAGTATGAAATGGCGGGAGAAAGCCTCTCGCTCAGCCCGGCTGAAAATGTCGACTACCTCGCAAGGCTCTGCGCCGACTATCCGATCCTTTCCATTGAGGATGGCTGTTCCGAAGATGACTGGGAAGGCTGGAAGATTCTGACCGAAAAGCTTGGCTCAAAGGTGCAACTCGTGGGGGATGACCTTTTCGTCACCAATCCACGCCGCCTTGCCGAAGGGATCGAAAAGGGCATCGGCAATTCGATGCTGGTCAAAGTCAACCAGATTGGCACATTGACCGAAACGTTGCAGGCTGTGGATATGGCCCATCGCGCGGGCTACACCAATGTGATGTCGCACCGGTCGGGTGAGACGGAAGACGCCACCATCGCCGATCTGGCCGTGGCAACCAATTGCGGACAGATCAAGACGGGTTCGCTTTCCCGTTCCGACCGGCTGGCGAAATATAATCAGCTTATCCGGATTGATGAGATGCTGGGGGAAGTTGCCCATTATGCCGGGCGTTCCATCCTGCGTGGCTGACATCACCTTGCCCCGATGGGTTCCGATTGATCCACCGGGGTGCATGCCTGCCCCCCGTTTTTCGGGTCAGAAATCCCAGTCTTCGTCTTCGGTCGCCACCGCCTTGCCGATGACATAGGACGAACCCGAACCCGAAAAGAAATCATGGTTTTCGCTGTCGGGGCTGAGGGCGGCCATGATGGCGGGGTTCACCTCACAGGCGGCGGGGGGGAACAGGGCCTCATAACCAAGGTTTTGCAGTGCCTTGTTGGCATTGTAATGAAGGAATGCCTTCACATCCTCGGTCAGGCCGATGCCATCATAAAGCTCTTCGGTATATTTCGCCTCGATCTCATACAGATCAAAGATCAACGCGAAGGCAAAATCCTTCAGCGCCTGGCGTTCCGCCTCCGGCAGGCGTTCCGCAGCGCGCTGGAACTTGTAGCCGATATAGTAGCCGTGGATCGCCTCGTCGCGGATGATAAGCCGGATCAGGTCAGCCGTGTTGGTCAGCTTGGCGCGGCTTGACCAGTACATCGGCAGGTAGAAGCCGGAATAAAACAGGAAGCTTTCCAGAAAAACGCTGGCGATCTTGCGTTTCAACGGATCGGCATCGGCCTGATATTCCTGCAGGATCACCCGCGCCTTGGCCTGCAGGTGGGGATCCTCCTCGGACCAGCGAAAGGCTTCGTCTACCTCTTTCGTCAGGCAAAGCGTTGAAAAGATAGAAGAATAGGACCGCGCATGCACCGCCTCCATGAAAGCGATATTGGTCAGCACCGCCTCTTCATGCGGGGTCTGGGCATCGGGCAGCATCGCGGGTGCCCCAACCGCGTTCTGGATCGTATCCAGTAGCGTCAGGCCGGTAAAAACCCGGATTGTCAGTTCCCGTTCCTCCGGGCGCAGGGTTGCCCAGCTTTGCACATCGTTTGACAGCGGTACTTTCTCGGGCAGCCAGAAATTCACCGTCAGGCGATTCCAGACCTCCAGGTCCTTGTCATCCTGCAGGCGGTTCCAATTGATCGCGCGCGGCACGGCACGGGTGGATATATCTTTCATCGGCTTGCTCACAGCGTGCAGGATACGCAGCCTTCCACCTCGGTCCCCTCAAGGGCTGTCTGGCGAAGACGAACGTAGTAAATGGTCTTGATACCGCGCTTCCAGGCATGGATCTGGGCGCGGTTGATATCGCGGGTGGTTGCCTCGGCCGGAAAGAACAGCGTCAGCGACAGGCCCTGATCCACATGTTCCGTGGCCGCAGCATAGGTATCGATCAGCGCCTCGGGTCCGATTTCATAGGCGTCACGGTAATATTCCAGATTGTCGTTATCCATGAAGGCGGCCGGGTAATAGACGCGGCCGATCTTGCCTTCCTTGCGGATCTCGATCTTGCTGACAATCGGATGGATCGAGGAGGTCGAGTTGTTGATATAGCTGATCGAACCGGTGGGCGGGACCGCCTGAAGGTTGCGGTTGTAAAGGCCGTCCTTTACCACCGCCTCTTTCAGCACCGCCCAGTCCGCACGCGTGGGCAGGGCAACGCCCATCCGTTCGAAAAGCGCCTTGACCGTTTCGGTTTCCGGCAGCCAGTCACCGTCGACATATTTGTCAAAGAAGGAGCCGTCGGCGTAGCTCGACTTTTCGAAATCCCGGAAACTTTCCCCTTTTTCCCGCGCGATGGCATTTGAGGCGCGGATCGCGTGATAGGCGATGGCGGCAAAATAGGCCCGGGTGAAATCGATCCCCTCGGCACTGCCATAATGGATATGTTCACGCGCCAGAAAACCGTGCAGGTTCATCTGGCCCAATCCGATGGCATGGCTTTCGTCATTACCCCGCCGGATCGAGGGAACCGAATCGATTGCCGACATTTCCGACACCGCCGTCAACGCACGGATCGCAACCTCCACCGTCGCCCCGAAATCCGGCCCGTCCATCGTCTTTGCGATATTCATGGAGCCCAGATTGCAGGAAATATCCGTCCCCAGATGGGCATAGCTCAGATCGTCATTGAATTCCGATGCCTCATTGACCTGCAGGATTTCCGAACAGAGATTGGACATGGAAATCCGCCCCGCCACCGGATTGGCGCGGTTCACCGTATCCTCGAACATGATATAGGGATAACCGCTTTCGAACTGGATTTCGGCCAGGGTCTGGAAAAAGGCCCGGGTATTGATCTTTTTCTTGCGGATGCGCTTGTCATCCACCATTTCATCATATTTTTCGGTCACCGAAATTTCGGAAAACGGCTTACCATAGACTTTCTGGATGTCATGCGGGGAAAAGAGGTACATATCCTCATTTCGCTTGGCCAATTCGAAAGTCACATCGGGGATCACCACCCCAAGGCTGAGCGTCTTGATGCGGATCTTCTCATCCGCGTTTTCCCGCTTGGTATCCAGAAAGCTCAGGATATCGGGATGATGGGCGTTCAGGTAAACCGCCCCCGCGCCTTGCCGCGCACCAAGCTGATTGGCATAGGAAAAGCTGTCTTCCAGCAGTTTCATCACCGGGATGACACCGGAGGACTGATTTTCGATCCCCTTGATGGGGGCGCCATGTTCCCGCAGGTTGGTCAGCATCAGGGCCACGCCCCCGCCCCTCTTGCTGAGCTGCAATGAGGAATTGATGGCCCGGCCAATTGATTCCATATTGTCCTCGACACGCAGCAGGAAGCAGGAAATCAATTCGCCGCGACTTTTCTTTCCGGCGTTGAGGAATGTCGGCGTGGCGGGCTGAAACCGGCCCGAGATGATCTCCTCCATCAGTTGCATCGCCAGGGTTTCATTGCCGCGCGCCAGCGCCAGCGCAACCATGACCACGCGATCCTCATAGCGTTCCAGAAAACGCTGCCCATCGCGGGTCTTCAGCGTGTAGGAGGTGTAATATTTGAACGCCCCCAGGAAAGTCGGAAACCGGAATTTCTTCTTATAGGCCGCATCCCAGATCTTGCGCTGGAAATTCCTGGAATATTGGTCAAGAACTTCCGCCTCGTAATAACCTTCCTCCAGAAGATAGCCGAGTTTCTCATCAAGGCTGTGAAAGAAAACCGTATTCTGGTTCACATGCTGCAGGAAGTACTGCCGTGCGGCCATGCGGTCGGCCTCAAACCGGATATGACCGTTATCGTCATAAAGGTTCAGCATCGCGTTGAGCGCGTGGAAATCCAGCCCCTCATCAAGAGGTTCCGCCGCACCCTTTCCGGCCGTTTTGTCCTTCAGACCGTGGTCAAGCATTCTGCCTCCCAGAATTTGGCAAGTCCCGCCTGAACGCGGGCAATATCACTTTGTGTTCCCGCGAGTTCGAATCGATACAGGACGGGAACAGCACATTTGCGGGCGATCACATCACCCGCAAGTGCAAAAGTCGTTCCGAAATTCCTGTTTCCTGCGGCGATCACCCCCCGCAGTCCCGCCCGTCGTGCCGGATCATTCAGAAAACGGATCACCTGCCTGGGCACGGCACCGCGACCATCGCCATCGGCGAAGGTCGGACAGATCAGGACAAACGGGCCATCCGGTGCCGGTAACGGATCTTCGGCGGCAATCGGAATACGCCGCGCCGGCAGGCCCAGTCCCTCAACGAAGCGCGCGGTATTTCCCGAACGCGACGAAAAATAGACCAGCCCGCCCATGTCATCACTCCATCAGGCAAGCTGGCCGATAAGGTCGGGACGGAATCCGGACCAATGCGCCTCACCGGCGACAACGACCGGCACCTGACGATAGCCCATCTCATTCACCCGGGCAAATGCGCTGTCATCCACGGTCAGATCGACCACATCATAATCCAGCCCACGCGCCTCAAGCGCCCTTGTCGTTGCCGTGCATTGTACGCAAGCAGGCTTGGAATAAACGGTGATGGTCATTACCCAGTGTCCTTTACAATTTCTTCTTACTCGATCCGGCAATTCCGAGACAAAAACAGGTGCTACAACCTGCCACCCTCTCGCCCCGGGAATCGCCGCCTCAGGTTCACATGCGCTGGCCGGTCCTGTGGCACCGGGGGGCTGCCCTTGGCTGGTTTCCGGGCAATGCCCTTGGGTTCCCAGCTTCGTCCGCCACCAGAGGCAGCGGGGCAATCCCGGTTTCTTCAGATTTTCCGTCAGGCCGACAACACCCGTCGCCGGGGCCAGAGCACCCGTATATAGGGGACCCGACCGGCGTCAATGTCAATATGTTGTTTGAGCCTGTCGGAATTTTCCACAGAAAACTGTGGCCCGGCCATTTACCCAAATCCAGACAAAACCGGAACAAAGGCATTCCTCCCGGTAAGGAGAGGGTCACGAACCACCCACGGGATCCTGCTTTTTACATATCCATGAACCGGGGTGACACAAGGCCACCTGGAATGAAAATTTTCTATTGCCACAAGAAATTGGTGATTTGCTTGCAGGCTTGCGGCAGGATAACCAGACATGAGACAGCCAGCAGATGACAAGCACCGCCCGCCATGACCCCATCCGCCCGCAATACCCTGAACGATATCCTCACGGCCCATCGTGAAACCGAAGGCGCATTGCTGCCCATCCTGCATGCGGTGCAGGAAGCCTTCGGTCATATCCCCGACGACGCACTGCCCGTCATTGCGGAAGATCAGAATATTTCCCGCGCGGAAGCGTATGGCGTTATGTCCTTCTACCACGATTTTCGCAGCCGCCCTGCAGGGAAGCGGATCATCAAGCTGTGCCGCGCGGAGGCCTGTCAGGCCATGGGCGCCGATGATCTTGCCGCGCAGGTACAGGAACGGCTTGGCATCGGCTGGCATGAAACGACGCCGGACGGCGCAGTCACGCTGGAACCTGTCTTCTGCCTCGGGCTTTGCGCCTGCGCCCCGGCGGCGCTGGTGGATGATCAGCCCATCGGAAGGCTGGATGCCGCAGGGTTGGAAAATTTGATCGGGGAACGGACAGGATGAGGATCTATGTCCCCCGCGATGCCGCCGCCCGTGCGCTTGGGGCAGATCAGGTGGCCGAGGCGCTCCACCGGGCCGCACCGGATGTGGAAATCATCCGCAACGGATCTCGCGGGATGATCTGGCTGGAACCCCTGGTGGAGGTGGAACGCAACGGTCAGCGACTGGCCTACGGCCCCGCCCTGCCCTCGGATGCCGAAGCCATCCTTGCCGACAACAGCCCCAAGGCCCTTGGCCCGACGGAGGATCTGCCCTGGATGAAGGCCCAGACCCGGCTGACATTCGCCCGTGTCGGGGTCATCGATCCGCTTTCATTCCGTGAGTACGAAGCCCATGGCGGAATTTCCGGCCTGCGTCGCGCACTTGCGATGTCGCCCGCCAAGGTGGTTGAGGAAGTTACCGAAAGCGGATTGCGCGGGCGCGGTGGCGCCGGTTTTCCGACCGGCATCAAATGGAACACCGTCGCCGGGGCGAAGGCCGCGCAGAAATATATCGTCTGTAATGCCGATGAAGGCGATAGCGGCACATTTGCCGACCGGATGCTGATGGAGGGTGATCCCTTTGCCCTGATCGAGGGCATGGCCATTGCAGGATATGCCACCGGCGCGACAAAGGGGTTCATCTATATCCGCAGCGAATATCCCGATGCCATCGCGGTCATGGCGGAGGCCCTGCAGATCGCCCGGGCCGAAAACCTGCTTGGCCCACAGGTCCTGGGTCAGGGGCCCGCCTTCGATATCGAAATCCGCGTAGGCGCCGGGGCCTATGTCTGTGGTGAGGAAACCAGCCTGCTGAATTCCCTCGAAGGCAAGCGCGGCGTGGTACGGGCCAAGCCGCCACTCCCCGCCCTTGAAGGTTTCATGGGACAGCCCACGGTGGTCAACAACCTTGTCAGCCTGGCCACGGTGCCGGTGATCTTTGAAAAAGGCGCGGACCATTACCGCGATTTCGGCCTTGGCAGATCCCGTGGGACCATTCCCCTGCAACTGGCAGGCAATATCCGCCATGGTGGTCTGTTCGAGGTGGCCTTTGGCCTGACCCTCGGGGAAATCGTCCATGAAATCGGCGGCGGTACCGCCAGCGGAAGACCGGTCAAGGCCGTACAGGTTGGCGGGCCATTGGGGGCCTATTTTCCGCCCGGGCTTTTCGATACCCCCTTTGGTTATGAGGAATATGCCGAACAGGACGGGCTGATCGGCCATGCCGGGGTCGTGGTTTTCGATGACAGCGCCAATATGCTGAAGATGGCACGTTTCGCGATGGAATTCTGCGCCATTGAAAGCTGCGGCAAATGCACCCCTTGCCGGATCGGTGCGGTTCGCGGTGTGGAAACGGTGGATCGGATTGCCCGGGGCGATGGGGCGGCGATTCCACTGTTGGAGGATCTTTGTGCTACAATGAAGGAAGGATCGCTCTGCGCGCTGGGCGGCTTCACCCCCTATCCGGTGCTTTCGGCGTTGCGGCATTTTCCGCAGGATTTTACCGCCTCATCAAAGGATGCAGCCGAATGAGCGACAAGATCGGGAGGCCATGACATGAAAGATTTCATCATCCCCCGGGACGACGACCGCGACATGGGAACACCCGCGTCAAGGTCGGAAACCATGATAACGCTGACGATCGATGGCTTTGACGTCACCGTGCCGGAAGGCACGTCGATCATGCGGGCGGCCGCAGAGATCGGGATTTCGGTACCCAAGCTCTGCGCCACCGACAGCGTGGAGGCCTTCGGATCCTGCCGCCTTTGCCTTGTGGAAATCGAGGGGCGCAAGGGCACGCCCTCCTCCTGCACGACACCGGTGGCGGAGGGGCTGCGCATCCACACCCAGACCGAGCAGTTGAAAAAACTGCGGCGCGGGGTGATGGAGCTTTATATTTCCGACCATCCGCTGGATTGCCTGACCTGCGCGGCCAATGGCGATTGCGAATTGCAGGACATGGCGGGCGCAGTGGGGCTGCGCGAGGTACGCTACGCCGCCCCGGAACAGGACATCGCCACGCATTTTCAACCGCGTGAACCATCGGGCGCGGCCAACCCGCAATATTTGCCCAAGGACCTTTCCAACCCGTATTTTACCTATGATCCGTCAAAATGCATCGTCTGTTCGCGCTGCGTACGTGCCTGTGAGGAAGTACAGGGAACCTTTGCACTGACGATCGAAGGGCGGGGCTGGGACAGCCGGGTTTCGGCCGGGACCGCGGGGGATGATTTCCTGTCCTCCGATTGCGTGTCCTGCGGGGCCTGCGTACAGGCCTGCCCGACCGCAACGCTGATCGAAAATTCGGTTATCGACATCGGCACCCCCGAACGCAGCGTGATTACCACCTGCGCCTATTGCGGCGTCGGATGCAGTTTCAAGGCCGAAATGCGCGGTGAGGAACTGGTTCGCATGGTGCCCTATAAACATGGCAAGGCCAATCGGGGGCATAGCTGTGTCAAGGGACGGTTTGCCTGGGGCTATGCCAATCATCGTGACCGGATCGTGAAACCGATGATCCGCGAAAACATCTCCGACCCCTGGCGGGAGGTCAGCTGGGAAGAGGCGCTCGGCTTCGCTGCCGACCGGCTGCGCGGGATCCAGGCCGAATATGGCCGCCAATCGGTGGGGGTGATTACCTCATCCCGCTGCACCAATGAGGAAACCTATCTGGTTCAGAAACTTGCCCGCGCCGTGTTTCGCAACAACAATACCGATACCTGCGCGCGGGTCTGCCATTCACCCACCGGTTACGGGCTGGGCCAGACCTATGGGACCTCCGCCGGTACACAGGATTTCGACAGTATCGAGGCTGCCGATGTGGTGCTGGTGATCGGCGCCAATCCGGCCGCGGCCCATCCCGTTTTCATGAGCCGGATGAAAAAGCGGCTGCGTCAGGGCGCAAGGCTGATCGTAATCGATCCGCGCCGTACCGAGACCATGGAAGGTGCCCATCTGAAGGCCAGTCATCATCTTGCGCTGCGCCCCGGTACGAATGTGGCGGTTGTTTCGGCCATTGCCCATGTGATCGTGACCGAAGGGCTGATTGATGAGGATTTCATCAAAACGCGCTGCGACTGGACAGAATTTCAGGATTATGCCGAATTCATTTCAGACCCCCGCCATGCCCCTGAAAGGGTCGAGGCCCTTACCAGGGTTCCTGCGGCGGAGCTTCGTGCGGCGGCCCGTCTTTATGCCACGGGCGGCAATGCCGCGATCTATTACGGGCTGGGGGTGACGGAACACAGCCAGGGATCCACCACCGTGATCGGGATTGCCAATCTGGCCATGCTGACCGGCAATATGGGCCGCGCGGGCGTGGGCGTGAACCCCTTGCGCGGCCAGAACAATGTTCAGGGCTCCTGCGACATGGGCTCCTTCCCGCATGAATTACCCGGCTATCGCCATGTCAAGAATGCCGAAACCCGGGCCATCTATGAAAAGGCCTGGGGGGTCGAGATCGATCCGGAACCGGGCCTGCGCATCCCCAACATGCTCGACGCGGCGGTTGAGGGCAGTTTTCGCGGCCTTTATGTTCAGGGAGAAGATATCCTCCAATCCGATCCCGACACACATCATGTCGCAGCCGGGCTTGCCGCAATGGATTGCGTTATCGTTCATGACCTTTTCCTGAATGAAACGGCAAACTACGCCCATGTCTTCCTGCCCGGATCTTCCTTTCTGGAAAAGGATGGCACCTTCACCAATGCCGAACGCCGGATCAACATGGTCCGCCGCGTCATGGCCCCGAAGCCGGGCTATGCCGATTGGGAAGTCACCCAGATGCTGGCCAATGCATTGGGGGCCGAGTGGCATTACACCCATCCCGCCCAGATCATGGAGGAAATAGCCCTGACCACCCCCAGTTTCGCGGGTGTAGACTATGAAAAGATCGAACGGATGGGATCGCTCCAGTGGCCTTGCAACGAAGCCGCACCCGAAGGCACACCGCTGATGCATGTGGATGGTTTCGTGCGCGGCAAGGGGCGGTTCATCCGCACCGAATATGTGGCCACCGATGAAAAATCCGGCCCGCGTTTTCCACTGTTGCTGACAACGGGGCGGATCCTCAGCCAGTATAATGTCGGCGCGCAGACGCGGCGGACCGCCAATTCCACGTGGCATCCGGAGGATCTTTTGGAAATTCATCCCCATGATGCCGAAAATCGCGGCATCAGGGATGGGGATTGGGTGCGCCTTGCCTCGCGCAAGGGGGAAACCACGTTACGCGCCGATGTGACAGATCGGGTCAGCCCGGGAGTCGTCTATACGACCTTCCATCATCCCGATACGCAGGCCAATGTCGTGACGACCGAATTTTCCGACTGGGCCACCAATTGCCCCGAATACAAGGTGACGGCGGTACAGGTCAGCCCATCCAATGGCCCCTCGGACTGGCAGCGGGATTATGCCCGCCAGGCAGCCGAGGCGCGGCGCATCCTGCCCGCGGCAGAATGACCCGAACACCCCGATGAAGCGCACCCGTCTTTTCCCCCTGCCCCAACAAGCGGTAAGCCGTCCTCTGGCCGAAGAAATTGCGGTGGCAATTTCCTTCAACGGCACGACACAGGCGGTAATGATGGCCAGCCCCGGCGATCTGGAGGATTTCGCCTATGGTTTCGCGTTGACCGAATCCATTGCCCGCCCCGAAGAAATCGAAACCCTGACCATCACCAATGCGGGCGACGGGATCGATCTGCAATGCTGGCTGCTGCCCGAAGCCGAGGCCCGGCTCAGCGCACGTCGCAGGACAATGGTCGGGCCGGTGGGGTGCGGACTTTGCGGGATCGATTCGATCTCGGAGGCGTTGCGCCCGCCGCCGCCGGTCACCGTCCCCGGTCCGCGCCTGACCTCACGGGACATCGATGAGGCCCTCAAGACCCTGCCGCGTCATCAACCGCTGCATGATGCAACCCGTGCGGCGCATTGCGCCGCCTTCTGGAACGAAGGCCGCATCATTGCCGCGCGGGAAGATATCGGACGGCATAATGCGCTGGACAAGCTTTGTGGTCACCTGATCCGGTCCGGGATCAACCCGGCAAAAGGGGCGATTCTCCTTACTTCGCGCCTTTCCATCGATCTGGTACAAAAGGCCGCACGCCTTGGCGCCCCCGTCATGATTGCCGTTTCCGCCCCGACCGCAGCGGCAGTAGATCTGGCACAAAGCCTGGGCATCACCCTGATCGGCAATGCCCGTGCCGGAGATTTCGAACTTTACACCCATGGCAATCGCCTGACGACGAAAGTACCCGATGCCTGCTGACAAGATCGCCTATATGGCCAATCAGATCGCCACCTTCATGAAAACCAGGCCGCATGACGAAGCCGTGGAAGGCTGTGCAAGCCACATCAACGATTTCTGGGAACCCCGTATGCGAAAAGAACTTTTCCTGATTCTCGATGGGGGTGGCACCGATCTTTCACCACTCATCCGTGAAGCCGCCCCCCGGATCCGCCGCCCAACAGAAAGCGGCTGAACACCCCGTATAGCGAAGCGACCGGGTTTTGACCCGCCCACATCGCTATTTTCGTCTTGTAACGCTGATATTACGCAAATTTGATCATCACATTTGCTTCCGTCAACTATAGGCCGGACATCATCCGGATCCGGCATGCATCAAAAAAGGCGCAAGGGAACCCCTGCGCCTTTTCTTGCAATATCCAACCCGATCAGCGTTTGGAGAACTGGAAGCTCCGGCGGGCCTTGGGCTTACCGTATTTCTTCCGTTCCACCACACGGCTGTCGCGGGTCAGGAAACCTGCCGCCTTCAGCGCCGGGCGCAGGGCCGGATCGTAAAGTTGCAATGCCTTGGAAACACCATGTTTCACCGCACCGGCCTGCCCCGAAAGGCCACCACCTGCCACGGTCGCAACCACATCGAACTGGCCTTCGACCCCGGCCACCGAAAACGGCTGGCGCAGGATCATCTGCAGCACGGGGCGCGCGAAATAGGTGTTCACATCCTTGCCATTCACCGTCACCTTGCCTGATCCGGGCTTGATCCAGACGCGGGCGACCGCGTCCTTGCGCTTGCCGGTGGCATAGGCGCGGCCGAATTCATCACGCACGGCTTCACGGGTGGGGGCTGCTGCAGCCTCAATCGGCGCTTCTGTCGTCTCGATACCGGACACCGCCGATTTCAGATCGTCGAGAGATTTGATATCGGCCATGGTCACGCGCTCCGGGTGTTTTTCTTGTTCAGCGACTTGACGTCGAGAACTTCAGGCTTCTGGGCTTCATGCGGATGCTCCGCCCCGGCATAAACGCGCAGATTGGTCATCTGCTGCTTGCCAAGACGGTTGCGGGTGATCATGCGTTCAACGGCCTTGGTCACCACACGTTCGGGATGCGCGCCTTCCAGGACCTGTTCGGCAGTGCGAAACTTGATCCCGCCCGGATAACCGGTATGCCAGTAATAACGCTTGTCAGCGCGCTTGTTTCCCGTCATCTGCACCTTGTCGGCATTGATGACGATAACATTGTCACCCATATCCATATGAGGCGTGAAGGTCGGCTTGTTTTTGCCGCGCAGGATATTGGCCACGATGGTGGCAAGACGGCCCAGAACGACGCCCTCGGCATCGATCAGGATCCATTTCTTTTCAATATCCGCAGGCGTTGCGGTAAAGGTTTTCATCGATTGCCCTATTGCATTGATTGGCAGATCCCCATCTCGGGGAAAGATGGTGCTGTATCATGCAGGAACCCGTAGCAGTCAAGGGTAATGAAATTCATTTTACCAATAAATAACAATATGTTATAAAATAGGTATTATTTTACCCCAAAATCTAGCGCAGGATCGGCGGCTTTTCCGGATTGCTCCCGGGCGGCTCGGTTGCAACGGGTTCGGCAGGCTGTTCCGGCTCCGGCAGGTCTATTCGCAGGGCAACCCGCGCCATGGCCTGGGCGGCCGGGCTGTCATCGGCCAGAAACGTGACATCCATTTCCCCCGCCTCGATACCGGAAAAGGTCAGCGCCTCCCCCGCCACACGGGCCAGCGCGCCTTCGGCCGCCGGATCAGCCCCCAGAAAGGCCAGGATATGACCCGTCCGCCCCCCTTCGTAACGGATGCCGGCCAAGAGCACGCTTCGGGCCAGCCCTGCCGCACGGGCCAGCTTGCCATCCAGTGCCGCAAGCAGATTTTCTGGCAAGGCACTGGGTGGCAGGAATTTTTCTGGCCGCGCCCGTATCTCATCGGGGCCATGTTCCAGCACCCGCGCCAACCATTCGACCGCTTCGGGATCAAGCAGGAAGGCCCCTTCTTCGGCACCAAGATTGACCCCAAGGCCAACCCCCTGCCCGGCCAGTTGCCGCGCAATGACACGACCAGGCAATTCGGCATAGGCAACCACGGTTCCCGCCGCATCGGCCAGACGTTCCACCCCGTCGAAGGCCAGAACGACCGGCCCTTCGTCCAGATCAAATATCTGTGGTGCAACCACACCATCCCCGGCCTCACGTTCCAGCAGCAGGAAAAGCACGGTATCGGCCAATGCCGCAAAGTAACGCAACCGGGCGGAGGCATCGCCGGGGGCTTCCTCCATGGCGGCATGGGCCTGATCGAGCGGGGTCATCGCGGGCCTTTCCTTGTTGTTGCGCAACGGCTATCGCGTCGTGACCATGAAAGACAAGATGCAGAGGCGTCACAATCACGGTTTTCCCGGCCCCGCATGATTGAAGACCGCCGCCGCCTCCCCTAGAACCGTCAGGGGATGATCGAAAAGGCTGCCTGAACCGATGACGCCGGTGACACCCTATCTGCGCCACTACGCGCTTGCCCTTCTGTCCGGGGCGGGCGTGGCGACGGCGGCGGTCAATCTTGTTCCCGGATATTATCACGACCTGATCGAATGGCGTCCGCTTGAGATCCTGCCGAACTGGCTTTTTGCGCCGGTCCCGGATCTGGCAACGGTCTTCAGCACGCTCTTCATGCCCTTCTTCATCCTGTTGATCGGAAAGGAAATCTGGGAAGCAATCATTCTCAAGAAAGGCGCCATGCATGGCCGGCACGTGATTGCGCCCGCAATTCTGGCCTTGGGGAGCATGGCGGGTGCCGTGTTGATATGGCAAATCTTCACGTTCATTTTCCAAACGGCAGAAGAGGCGGGAACCACGCCGGAATGGGCCTTTCCGCTGGGCGGGGATGTGGTACTGGCCTATTTTTTCGGGCGGCTGATCTTCGGGCGTGGACACCCGGCCCTGCAATTACTGCTTTTCGTGACAATCTTCATTGACCTTGCCGCACTGCTGATCGCCGGGCTTGCCGCTCCGGTTCTGTCTTTCGTCAATCCGCTGCGCCTGCTGTGGCTGGCATTGCCGCTTGCCGCCGCCCTGACAGGGTATCATCTGCTGACCGCCCCCGCGCTTCGGGTGGAGGCAACGGAAGTGCAACATCAACGCGCCAACCGGCTGCACAACTGGGCGGGACTGGCGGTAATCAGCTGGCTGGGCGTGACTGCGGCAGGCCTTCCCGCGGCACTTGGTTTCCTGCCGCTGCTGCCCGCCATGCCGCATGCGCATCGCAGCTTCGGGCTTTTCGCCGTTGCCGAAAGGTTTCTGACCGATCCGCTCAACCGGCTGGAACATTGGCTGCTGGCCCCGCTTGTCAGCGGGATGACGATTTATGGTTTCACCCGTGGCGGTTTCGATTTTGCCGCTTTCGGGGAGCCGACCCTTGTCATCACGCTTGCGGCTTTCTGGATCGGCAAACCCCTGGGCGCCATGGTTGCGGTTTCGGCCTGCAGGGCGCGCGGGCTGAAGCTGCAGCTTGTCCCGGGCCGGCGCGATATGGTGATCATCGCCGGGCTGCTCGGCATGGGATTCACGGTTCCTGCCCTGAGCATGGTCGGCGCGCTACCCGGCGGCGCCATGCAGGAAGCCGCGCGACTGGGGATGGGGATTTCCATCCTTATCGGACCGGTGCTTCTGCTGCTGGTGCGGAAAGGCCGGATCTACCGGACAAATTAATCCATCAAGACATAGTACTGACGAAATGGATGGCTAAACAGTAATATAAGCCTTTGATATAACCGCCCGGGCCATGTTCCTGACCGAACGGGTCTGGTAACGGACAAACCGCACCATGCGGAAGTAGGTCGATGATCGAGTTTGAAAATGTCAGCAAGTCCTTCTGGACAGGAAAACAACGCAAGATCATTCTTGATCAGGCCTCCTTCCGGGTGGCATTGGGGAATTCACTGGGGATTCTGGCCGAAAACGGGGCGGGCAAGACCACGATCATCAATATGATGGCCGGGTTGGAAAAGCCGGATGAAGGCACGATCCGCCGCACCTCCCGCATCTCCTTCCCGCTCGGTTTCATGGGTGGGCTGACAAGCAAACATACCGGGACCGAAAATTCCCGCTATATCGCACGGCTCTACGGGCTTGATCCCGATTATGTCGAAAGCTTCTGTCGCTGGCTTACGGGCATTGCAGAATATTTCGACATGCCCGTGGGAACCTATTCATCAGGCATGCGGTCACGTTTTGCCTTCGCGCTGATGCTGGCGCTGGATTTCGATATCTACCTGATCGATGAAGGCATGCCGGCCACGGCAGATGTGGAATTCAACCGCAAGGCCGGGGCGATCCTGCACGAAAAGCTGCGTAATACGACGGTCATCATCGTCTCCCACCAGGCTGCCACACTGGAAAAATTCTGCCGATCCGCTGCAGTCCTGCGCAACGGTCAGCTCTATATGTTCGACACACTCGAAGAAGCGAAACGTCTCTATGACTACCAAGCTTAAGGCCCAACGCTATCGGATCCGCCGCACGGCGTTTCCTCCTGCGTCCGCCCCCGTCTCCGCCCCTGCCCAACCGCAACCGCAGGCCCAGGCCCAGGCATCGCAGCAGGATGCACTGTTCGACAATCAGGAGGACGGCTTTGGCCCGGGCAATTTTCCCACCGCCGCGGCGCAGGACAAGAACACCACCGACAAGAAAGCCGCGCAGGACACGCCAGAGGCGGTTATCGATGCCATTCGCCGTGAAGGGCTGACGGGGCGGCAATTGCGCATGGCACGACGGCTGGCACAGAAAAACGGGATGGCCGCGACCTCCGATTACGATGCGGTACGGCTGCTGCGTCAGGCCGGGATCAACCCCTTTGAGCGCAGTTCGATGCTGGAGCTGGTATCCGGCGACAACAAGCCCCCGCCGACCGGGGGCAACACACCGCTGGCCAGGATCACCCCGGCGCAAACCCTGCCGCAACCGGTACGGCCCGTTCAACTTCCTTCCCCCGATATCCGTGCCGACGAAAGCCATGCCGCCGAAATCATGCGCATCCAGCGCGATCTTGCCCGCAGGCGGCGGCGCAGATCGGCCCTCCTGGCGGTGCGGCTCCTTTTTTTCGTGCTGCTGCCCACATTCATGACGGGCTGGTATTACTATCGGGTGGCCACGCCGCTTTATGCAACCAAATCCGAATTCGTGATCCAGCACAGCCAGGCCCCCATGGCCGCAGCCGGGGGGCTGGGCGGGCTGTTACAGGGATCGCCCCTTGCCACCTCGCAGGACAGCGTTGCCGTCCAGGGATATCTGCAATCGCGCGAGGCGATGTTGCGGCTCGACACCGATCACGGATTCAGGGAACATTTCTCCGCCGAGGGGATCGACCCGATCCCGCGCCTTGAACCCGATGCGACACAAGAGGCCGCCTATAAGCTCTATTCCCGCAACATGGAGATTTCTTACGATCCGACCGAAGGTATCGTGAAGATGGAGGTGCTCGCCACCACGCCTGAAAAGGCGGTGGAATTTTCCGACGCGCTGATCGGCTATGCCGAAGAACAGGTCGATCACATGACCCAACGCCTGCGCGAGGATCAGGTGCAGGGCGCGCGCGAAGGTTATGAGGATGCCGAACAGAAGATGCTGGAGGCACAGCGCCGCGTTGTCGAATTGCAGGAACAATATAAATTCCTGTCCTCGGAGGTCGAGGTAACGCTGATCACCCAGCAGATCGCGCAGCTTGAGGCGATGCTCACACAGGATCAGCTGTCCTTGCAGCAGATGACCGCCAATCCACGCCCCAACCAGGCCCGCATGGACCCATTGCGGCGCAGGATCACAACATTGGAAAATCAGATCTCGGACCTGCGCGCCAGATTAACCGAAGACAATGAATCGGGACTGTCCGTTGCCAGGGTCCAGGGCGAGCTTCTGGTCGCCCAGGCAGATCTCCAGACCCGGCAGATGATGCTGGCACAGTCGATCCAGGCCATGGAAAGCGCGCGGGCGGAAGCCAATCGTCAGGTGCGCTACCTTTCGCTTTCGGTCAAACCTGTCATGCCCGATCAGGCCGCCTATCCCCGCGCCTTCGAAAATACGCTGGTGGCACTTCTGATTTTTGCGGGCATCTATCTGATGATATCGATGACCCTCGCAATCCTGCATGAACAGATGTCCGCCTGAAGATTGCAACAAGACCGCAGCCTGTACCTTGCCCCGCATAATCCTGTGGGGCGGGTATTGCATGCCTTTGACAAGGCTGATGGAAGTAATTGGTATCACCAAGGCCGCGCAGCATCGGCACCATGGCAGAAAAAGGCGATAAGGTCGAAAAACTTCGCCGGATCATTGACAAAAGGTTGACGTGGCGCAGATCAACCCTAGATTTACGCAGGTTCGTCCCCTTGGCCCCGCAACATACGGTAGGAAGCCGGGCACAGCCATGCAATAAACGCATAGCTGCCATTCCAAACGAGAGATGCCGAATCACTCGTAAATGGTCATATTGCGCGAACGGCAGGAGATGCAAGAAGAAGAATAGGACGGGAAGAATGGTAGATTTGGTGGATGGCACGGCGTTTAATTTCGAACAGGGTCAGCGCGCACGCAAGCTTTTTGCGGCGGTTGTGCTTGCGGCTCTGGATGATGCCATCGCCGATGACAAGAAATATGGCAATGGCCCGGATCAGATTGCCCGCTGGGCACGGTCACGCGACGGGCGCGAGGTTCTGTCCTGTGCGGGCATCGACCCTAATGAACGTGTCGTCAAGGGGTTGATGGAATTTGTTGCCAAGGGCGTGCGTACCTCGGTTGCGCTTTCGCGTGAGGAATCCGAACGCCGTCACGCGCTTGAACAGGCCCAGGCCGCCTGAGGACCGGATCATAATCCAGTTCCTCGTTGTTGCCCGCAAACCGGCCATGACGAGAGAGCCCCAGACAAAGGGCTGCCGGCATCAACCGGCAGCCCTTTGTCTTTGCGATAGCAATAAATTTCCCAGCCATGCCACGGCAGGCAGATCAGGGCACCCCCCTGTTTCCGCGAAACCCCGTCGCCACGACAAATTTTTCCGAACTGTCGGCGCGACTTGCCGGCGGCTTGACATTCGCCACCTTGCGAAAGCTTTTCTTCAGCAGGGCCTGCATCTCATTTTCCGCGCCTCCCGCCAGCACCTTTGCCACGAAGGTTCCGCCCTCCTCCAGGACATCGAAGGCAAAATACAGCGCGGCCTCGACAAGGGTGACTATCCGCAGGTGGTCCGTGCCCTTGTGACCCGATGCCGATGCCGCCATGTCGGACATCACCACATCGGCCGCCCCGCCAAGCCAGTCCTTGACCTGGGCATCCGCATCATCCGCAAGAAAATCCAGTTGATAGAGTTCCGCCCCCGCGATGGGTTCAACCTCCTGCAAATCAATGCCAAGAACCCGGCCTGCGGGTTTCCTGGCATTGCTTCCCAGCGCATTCACCCGTGCCACGGCCACCTGGCACCACCCCCCGGGGGCGCAGCCAAGATCAACCACCCGCGCACCGGGCGTCAGGAAACCGTATTTGTCATCGAGCTCAAGGATCTTGTAGGCCGCACGCCCGCGATAGCCTTCCTTGCGGGCGCGCTGCACATAGGGGTCATTCAGCTGCCGTTCCAGCCAGAGCGTCGAGGAAAGCTTGCGTCCCTTGGCCGTTTTCACCCTGACACGCAGGTCACGTTGCCCCCGACCGGAGGTATTCTTGCCCGTTTTCATAGATATGGTCCATCTTCCAGAACGCCATCCGCGCTCATCTGTGCATAAAGAAGCCCTTCGCGCAGCCCCCGATCCGCCACCGAAAGCCTGTCTGTCGGCCAGACACGCATCAGCGCCTGCAGGATCGCCGCACCGGACATGATCAGGCTGTGTCGATCCCGCCCGATACCCGGGTCGTTGCGCCGCCCCTCCGGCCCCAGCAAAAGATAGTTCCGGATCACGGAATCGATCTGATCGGTGGTCATGCGCAACCCGTCCACCTTGGAACGGTCATAGCGGCGCAGTCCCAGCCAGGACGCAGCCACCGTCGTCACGGTGCCGGATGTGCCGATGATCTGAAACCCCTCGCGTTCAATTTCAAGGTTATAGGGGCTGAAGCCGGAAAGGTTTTCCTCAAAGAACCAGCTCATGAGGGCGAAACGCGCCGCATCATCCTCGACATCGGCAAACTGATCCTTGAGCGTCGCTACTCCAAGCGGCACCGAAATCCAGTCCACCACCCGTGCGGTGCTGTCACCCCGTGACTGAAAGCTGCCTTCCAGATTCATGATCGAACGGGGCCGGTCCGCCGGATCCACACCGGATATGTCAATCCAGACGAGTTCGGTGGACCCACCGCCAATATCGACGATCAGCAATTGTTCGGTCCGTTTTCCCACCAGCGGCGCACATGAAATCACCGCCAGGCGCGCCTCCTCCTGTGCGGGGATGATTTCCAGCGGCAATCCGGTTTCCCGTCGCACCTGACGCACGAAATCACGGGCATTACGGGCGCGGCGGCACGCCTCGGTCGCCACCAGCCGCATCCGGTGCACGCCATGTTTTTCGATCTTCTTCTTGCAGATCCGCAATGCCTGAATCGTCCGCCCCATGGAAGCGCGGGAAAGACGGCCCGAGGCCTCAAGCCCCACGCCAAGCTGGACGGTCTTGGAAAAACTGTCCACCACCTGAAACTGGCTGCCCCTTGGACGGGCAATCAGCATCCGGCAACTATTGGTTCCCAGATCCAGCGCGGCATATAGCTGCTCTGTTCCGGTTTCTGGGGAGGCTGACGGTTCGACCAGAGCAGGCAAGGACGCCTCCGTCTCGCCCTGCTCCGGGATCGCGTCCACCTCCCGGGGACGCTCGGGCGTCATCTTCGCCCTCCATTCACAGTTGCAGGAATGGTAACGCCCCACACCCCTCCTGTGCAAGCGCCGATCGTGTATTTGGCCGGTTTTCACGGGCCTCTTCCCGCCTCCCCGAACGCACCAGACCGCCATATCAGGGCAAGATACCGGAATCTGAATCGCCTAGGGGACAACAAGGTATCCCGCCATACGGCTACTGGACTTTCTGCGGATCTGTCGCCATCAAGGCCGCATGACGCAGGAATATCGCCCCATTGCCGCCAGTCTCTGGATGATTGGTTCGGTCTTGTCCTTTTCGGCCATGGCCGTCGCGGGCCGGATGATTTCGGATATCCATGACACATTTGAAATCATGGCCGCCCGATCCATCCTGAGCTTCGTGATCCTGCTTCTGTTCATCCTGCCGACAGGCCGGATCCGGGAAATCAGCACCGATCGGATCGGGCAGCACCTGCTGCGCAACATCATCCACTTCAGCGGACAGAACCTGTGGTTCTATGCGCTGTTTCTGATCCCGCTGGCACAGGTCTTTGCGCTGGAATTCACCTCTCCGATCTGGGTTGTGCTGCTGGCGCCGATCTTTCTGGGGGAAACCCTGACCCGGGTAAAGATCATCGCCGCCACGCTTGGCTTTGCCGGAACACTTATTGTCGCACGGCCGGATTTCGGCCAGATCGATATCGGTGTGCTCGCGGGGGCCGGGGCGGCATTTTGCTTTGCGGCAACCAATATCGCCACCAAATCCCTGACCCGGCATGAAAGCGTGATCTCCATCCTCTTCTGGCTGACCCTGATGCAATCGGTCATGGGAATGATTACCGCCGGTTATGACGGTCAGTTCACCATGCCCACAGCCATGACACTGCCGATACTTCTGCTGATCGCCGTTGCCGGGCTGACGGCACATTTCACCCTTACCAAGGCACTTACGCTGGCTCCGGCAAGTGTGGCTGTTCCGGTTGATTTCATTCGCCTGCCAATTGCGGCCCTGCTGGGCTGGATGCTTTATGACGAAGTGGTTTCCGCAAATGTCTGGTTGGGTGGTATAATGATTATTATTGCAGTTTGGATCAACCTTAAGGCGAGCAAGCCGCGGCTTTCTGGCAATACCACCGGTTCAAAACCCATCTGATGCCATTTGATACCGCAATAAAGATTGACTGAATCCGCAAATATACGCACGCTGAATCCTGCCGAATTACGGAATTCCCGGAGGATCCGCCATGCAAAAAACCGTCAGCGCAATTGCCACCGCCAGCCTGTTGATCGCGGCGAGTTCGGTTCAGGCCGGGGGGATCGACCTTACCCAGATAAGCTACGGCACGCTTTTTGAGGAAGGCCGATATCTGGAATTCGGCCTGACTGTTGCCGCGCCGGATGTCAAAGGCAGCTATCCGGCCGCATTCGGGCCCTTCGCGGGGGTATCCACCGGCAATATGGCCAAAGACATGCTTGGGGTTTCATTAGCCTACAAGGCCGATATCAATGACCGGCTTTCCTATGCGCTTTTCTTTAATACCCCCTATAGTGCGGATGTATCCTATGGCACCGGCCCCTATACCGGACTGGATGGACGCTGGAAAAGCCGGCAGGCCACGGCGCTTTTGCGTTACCAGTTCGAACAGGGCTTTTCCGTTTATGGCGGATTGAAATATGTCCGCTCTAAATCCACGATCACAATTCCGGATGCGCTGATCCGGGGCGGGCTTGCGGCGGTGGCCGCCAATCCGGCCACCCCGCCCGCGCAGGCAGCACAGGCCGCCGCATTGGCAGCGTCACCTGCGGGAGCCCTCAATTATAGCGCAACAGGCGATTGGGATGGTCGCGTGGCCGGGATCCTTGGCGTCGCCTATGAACGCCCCGATATCGCGCTGCGTGTGGGGCTGACCTATGAAAGCGGCTATACCCATAAATTCGACGCGACCGAAACACTTCCCGCTGTTGCCGGGCACCCCGCCTTTGCACCCAGCACGACCAGGATCAAGATGCCGCAAACTGTCACGCTCGATTTTCAGACGGGGATTGCGGCGGATACGCTCCTTTTCGGATCCCTCCGCTGGGCGGAATGGAGCGTCTGGGAAGTTCGCCCGGATGGATATAACGCCATTTTCGGCCAGAACATCACCGATTTTGCCGATGACGTATGGACATGGCGCCTGGGCGTCGGTCGCCGCATCAACGATAACTTTTCGGTTTTCGGGCGGGTTGGCTATGAAAAATCCAACGGTGGAATTTCATCACGGCTTGCCCCGACCGATGGCAGGAAAAGCATTGGCGTTGGCGGCACCTATACCAGGGACAACATGAAGATCACCGCAGGGCTGGAATATATCAAGATCGGCGAGGCCATTGACGGGTCCGGCACGGTTTTCGACGGCAATGACTCACTCGGCTTCGGACTGACGGTCGGCTATCGGTTCTGATCGCATGACCAGAGCCCCATATGGCCCCGGGACATCGGCCTTCGGGGCCTTTGCTTTGCCCACCCGGCGGGGTAACAGGGACCAACCCGCCGCAAGGAGCGCCCATGATCTATTCTTCCGTCGCCCAATGGCAGGATTGCCGCGCCCGCCGCGTTTTGCTCTTTGGCATGTCGGGGCTCGGAAAGACATATCTTTCCAATATGCTACGCGATCAGGCGGGCTGGTTTCACTATTCCATCGATTACCGGATCGGCACCCGCTATATGGGCGAATATATTGCCGATAATTTCAAACGTGAGGCGATGAAGGTCCCGCTTTTGCGGGATTTGCTCCGCTCGGATTCGGTTTATATCGCCTCCAATATCACCTTCAACAATCTCGCCCCCCTATCCACCTATTTGGGAAAACCCGGCAATCCCGGTCTTGGCGGATTGCCCTTCGCGGAATATTGCGCGCGGCAGGAACAACACCATGAGGCGGAAATCGCGGCCCTGATGGATAGTGAAAGGTTCATTCATCGCGCACAGGATCTTTACGGCTATGCCGATTTCGTCTGCGATACGGGCGGCTCAATCTGTGAGGTGGTCAATCCCGAGGATCCCCGGGATCCGGTTCTGACGACGCTGTCACAAAATCTCCTGATGGTCTGGATCGAAGGGTCGGAGGCCCATCGCGAAGCCCTGATCGCGCGCTTCGACCATGCCCCGAAACCGATGTATTACCAGCCCGATTTTCTACGTGAGATCTGGGCCGATTACCTGGCAGAACAGCACCTGACCGAAGAAAAGGTCGATCCCGACGCCTTCCTGCGCTATGGCTTTGCCCGGCTGGTCGCCCATCGCAGGCCCCGCTATGCCGCCATGGCACGCAATTGGGGGGTCCGCATCACTGCCGATGAGGTCGCCCGCGTCCGTTCCCCCGACGATTTCAATGCCCTGATCGCCACCGCCCTTGAGCGGCGGGGGTCAGATGGTTAATTCCTCCGCAGAACGGAGAAGACGAGATGCCCATCACCCTGCCAGAAAACCTGCCCGCCTATGATGTCCTGCGTCGTGAGGGTGTGATGGTCATGTCCCCTGAACGCGCGGCGCGGCAGGATATCCGCCCATTGCGGATTGGGCTTCTCAACCTGATGCCGAAAAAGATCCAGACGGAAAACCAGTTTGCCCGGCTGATCGGTGCCACGCCGCTGCAGATCGACCTCCACCTGATCCGCATGAGCGAACATCAGACAAAAACCACCGCTGCCAAACATATGGAAACCTTCTATCGCCCCTATAGCGAGGTGGCCGATAGCGGCGAAAAATTCGATGGCCTCATCATCACGGGCGCACCGATCGAACATCTCGATTTCGATGAAGTCACCTATTGGGATGAATTAAGGGAAATATTCGACTGGACGCAGGGCCATGTGCAATCGACCTTCGGTGTCTGCTGGGGCGGCATGGCGATGGTCAACCATTTCCACGGGATCCGGAAACATATGCTGGATCACAAGGCCTTCGGCTGTTTTCGTCATCGCAACCTCGCAGCCGCCTCCCCCTATCTGCGCGGTTTTTCCGATGATTGCGTAATCCCCGTTTCACGCTGGACCGAAATGAAACAGGCCGAAATCGATGCGGCACCCGGGCTTGTCACGCTCCTGGGGTCCGATGAGGTGGGCCCCTGCCTGGTACAGGATCCGGCACATCGCGCGCTCTATATCTTCAACCATTTCGAATATGACAGCGACACATTGAAACAGGAATATGACCGCGATGCGGAAAATGGCACGCCGGTTGCCGTGCCCATCAATTACTATCCCGAAGATGACCCTGGACGCACCCCGCTCAATCGCTGGCGCAGCCATGCCCATCTGCTTTATGGCAACTGGATCAATGAGATCTACCAGCAAACCCCCTATGATATGGAGGAAATCGGCCGCAATCGCGACTGAAGGCGCGATTGCAGAGCCCTCGCCCGCCCGCCATACTGTCATCAAAGCTCCGGGAGCCCCGATCATGGATCTGCCCTTCGATGGCGCGATAAGCCGTTATCTGCAAAAACAAGCACCCAGGGAAATCCGCAAGGCAGTCGTCGAAGGCGGCAAGGATGAAATCCTGTCACCAAGCTATCCCTATCGTGAGGAAATCAAGCGCAAGGCCTATCGCGAGACAATGGATGGCCTGCAGCAGCAGCTTGTACGGATGCAGGCCGATATCAAGGCCACGGGGAAACGTGTCATTGTCGTCTTCGAGGGGCGCGATGCAGCTGGAAAAGGCGGATGTATCAAGGTAATGCGCGAAAACCTTAATCCGCGTGTGGCCAATGTCGTCGCCCTTTCAAAGCCTTCGGACCGGGAGGCAACCCAGTGGTATTTCCAGCGCTATGTCGATTGGCTGCCCGCCGCAGGGGAAATGGTGATGTTTGATCGCAGCTGGTATAACCGGGGCGCAGTGGAACATGTTTTCGGTTTCTGCACCCCGCAAGAACGTGAACATTTCTTTGGCCAGCTTCCGGGCTTTGAACGGATGCTGACGGATGAGGGGATCCATCTGGTCAAGCTCTGGCTCAATGTGGGCCGCGCCGAACAGCTTCGTCGTTTCCTCGCCCGGGAAACCGACCCGTTGAAACAATGGAAACTTTCCTCCATCGATGTCGAGGGGTTGTCACGCTGGGATGCCTATTCCGCTGCAATCGGCGAAACGATCAAGCGCAGCCATAACCTGTTTGCACCCTGGACGGTGATCCGTTCCGACGACAAGAAACGTGCCCGGATCGCCGCCATCCAGACGGTGCTCCATGCAGTTGACTATGCCGGCAAGGATGAAACCCTGATCGGCAGCCCTGATGCGGAAATCTGCGGCGGGCCGGAAATCTGGTCCGATCACGATCATGTCTAAGCGCGGCTATCATCATGGCAATCTGCGCCAGGCGCTTGTGGATGCGGCCCTGGCCCTGATCCCGGAAAAGGGGCCGCAGGGATTTACCCTGTCGGAGGCGGCAAAGACCGCCGATGTCACCCCCGCAGCCGTCTATCGCCATTTCGCAGGACGGGAAGAATTGATCGCCGAGGCTGCACGGCAAGGCTATGAGATCTTCGGGGCGCTGATGGAATATGCCTATGATGATGGCAAACCTTCCGCCCTGGCGGCCTTTGAGGCAACCGGGCGTGCCTATCTTGCCTTTGCCCGCAAATACCCCGGACATTACATGGCAATGTTCGAAAGCGGACTGAACCTGAACCACCACCCCGAACTGGCCCCGGCAGCCGCCAGGGCAAAGGCGGTTCTGGAACGCGCGGCGGAACGCCTGTCGGAACATATCCCCCCCGCCCACCGTCCGCCACCAAGCATGTTTTCCGCTCATATCTGGGCAATGAGCCATGGTGTCGTCGAACTTTTCGCCCGTGGGGCGCCCGGGGAAAGGGGCCCATGGCCCCCCGAGGAACTTCTGGAAGCCGGGATCGGCATCTACCTGCGCGGCCTCGGCCTTCTGCCGCCTGACAGTTAAATTATCCGCACCGATTTCACGACATTCTGATGCAGATCCATCCCGCAGGGGATTGAGGGGGGCGATTCCGCTGGCATCTGCCCGCCCGGGGCATTAGAGCATGTCGGATAATCTGCATCAGCCGGATATGCCGAAGATATCATGCGTTCCGAACGCAGCCTCGGCCTGTCCGGAAGATCGATGGACCCTGCCCGACATGAATGGTTTCCGGACGGGTTGGAAAGGAATGCATATGATCCGCCTTGATATCTTTTCGGACCCGGTTTGCCCCTGGTGCTATATCGGCAAGGCTCGTCTGGATCGTGCCCTGGAAAGTCGCCCGGATCATCCTTTCGAAATCCAGTGGCATCCCTTCCAGCTCAACCCCGAAATGCCCCCGGACGGCATGGATCGTCGCAGCTACCTGGAGGCCAAATTCGGCGGCAAGGCCGGGGCCGTCGCAGCCTATACCCCAGTTGCCGAAGCTGCCCGCGAAACCGGGCTGGAAATAAATTTCGAGGCAATGAACCGCATGCCCAACACGTTGAATGCGCATCGCCTGATCCATTGGGCGGGCCTTGAAGGGCGGCAGAATGCGGTGGTGGATGCGCTTTTTCGCGCCTATTTCCGGGATGGCAAGGATATCGGGGATACCGGAACCCTGGCTGATATCGCAACTTCCTGCGGCATGGATCATGATACGGCTGCACGGCTGCTGGCCTCGGGGGCCGATCGCGATGATCTGATGGCCCGGGATCTGGATGCCCGCAAGAAAGGCGTCACCGCCGTTCCAACCTATCTGATCGCCCAGAAATATGTGGTCTCCGGCGCACAGCCGGTGGAGCTTTGGCAAAAGGCCATTGACGAAATTACCGGGCAGATCGTGACGGAGGACAAATGACCCCGATACGATTTTCAGCCGATTTTTCCTTTGCGTATGTGGTCAGGAGGTGACAATGGCCGAGAAACGTCTTTCCCAGCCGGAATTCATCGCCCTTGTCGCAATGCTGTTTGCGACAATCGCCTTCACAATCGACGCAATGCTGCCGGCCCTGCCCGATATTGCGGCGGAACTGACCCCCGACAATCCGAACCAGGCGCAGCTTATCCTGACAAGTTTCGTGCTGGGCATGGGGGGCGGCACCCTGATTGTCGGGCCGCTTTCGGACAGGTTCGGCCGCAAGGGCGTAATTGTCCTGTCTTCGCTGCTTTATTGTATCGCGGGACTTCTGGCATGGGTTGCACCAACGCTTGAAACGCTGCTGGTTGCACGAATCCTTCAAGGCGTCGGGGCCGCCGGGCCGCGTGTCGTTTCCCTTGCCATGGTGCGCGATCTTTACAAGGGCCGGGAAATGGCGCGCATCATGTCCTTCGCCATGATGATATTTACGCTTTTTCCCGCTGTTGCCCCACTTCTGGGCAGTCTCTTCATCCAGAGTTTCGGCTGGCGTTCGATCTTCATCGTCTTCTTGCTGTTCTGCCTCGTCGTCACCGTCTGGCTGATCATCCGACAGCCCGAAACCCTTGCCATTGAACGCCGCCGGACACTTGATTTTCCGTCCCTGTGGGGTGCCTTCAGTGAGGTGATGACAACACGCATCGTACTTGTCTCGATCCTGATCCAGTCGATGATTCTTGGCGCACTTTTCGCCACGCTTTCATCCATTCAGCCGATCTTCGATGCTACATTCGGCCGGGCAGACAGCTTTCCGCTCTGGTTTGCGCTGATTGCGCTGATTGCGGGGACATCGAGCATCCTGAACGCCACGCTGGTGGGACGCTGGGGCATGCGCAGGCTGGTCGTCCTGGCGCTCCTGTGCCAGATCGCGCTATCGGCCTTCATGGCAGTGATGAACGAATTTGCTCTCTGGCCCGAACCGCTGATCTTTCCCGCCTTCCTGATCTGGCTGACCGGGGTCTTTGGCATGATGGGATTGACCATGGGCAATCTGAATGCGCTGGCGCTGGAGCCCCTGGGCCATATCGCGGGCATGGCTTCTTCGGTCATCGGGGCACTGGCAACGATCCTGGCGGTTCTGATTGCAGCCCCGCTTGGCCTTGCCTTTGACGGCACGACCCTGCCCCTGATGATCGGTGTCGCGGTTCTGACCGGACTTGCGTTCCTGCTGATGCGGCTGATCCCCGGCGCAGGCGTTCCTGCTACGCCCTGACCACGGTTTTTTCGGCTACGGCCTTTTCGGCCAGCCCGCGCGCAATGCCATGCCCGCCCTTGATCCGGTCCGCTTCCGTGGTCCAGTCGGCTGGCAGGATGATCTTGTTTCCCTGAACCCGCGCGCCCGGGCGGGATCTGATGAATTCCACCAACCCGGCAGGATTGGCAAATTTGTCATTGTGAAACTGAACCGTGGCCCCTTTTGGCCCGGCATCGAGCCGCGCAATCCCCGCCTTCTTGCACAGCGCCTTGATCCGGACCACCAGCATCAGCGTATTGACCTCCCGTGGGACAGGTCCGAAACGATCAATCAGTTCCGCCGCAAAACCTTCGAGTTCCACCTTTGTCGAAAGCCCCGAAAGCCGCCTGTAAAGCCCCAGGCGCAGGTCCAGGTCGGGAATATAGGTTTCGGGGATCAGGACAGGGACACCCAGATTGATTGTGGGTGCCCATTGATCATCACTATCGGCAAGGCCGATTTCACCGGATCGCAGCTTGCCAATCGTTTCTTCCAGCATCTGCTGGTAAAGTTCATAGCCCACTTCCTTGATATGGCCGGATTGTTCTTCCCCCAGAAGGTTGCCCGCGCCACGCAGGTCCAGATCATGCGAAGCAAGGTTGAACCCGGCACCGAGACTGTCGAGACTGCCCAGCAACCGCAATCGCCGCAACGCCTGTGGCGTCAGTGGCACGCGCGGCTTGGTCGTCAGGTAACAATAGGCCCGCATCTTGGAACGCCCCACGCGCCCCCGGATCTGATAGAGCTGCGCCAGCCCGAACATATCGGCCCGATGAACGATCATCGTATTCGCCGTGGGAATATCAAGCCCGCTTTCAACAATGCTCGTGGCCAGCAAAACGTCATATTTGCCATCGTAGAAATCGTTCATCCGCATATCGAGATCGCCCGCCGCAAGCTGGCCATGTGCAATCACATAGCGCAGCTCCGGCACCTGGTTTTTCAGGAAATCCTCAATATCCGGCAGGTCGGAAATCCGCGGCACGACATAAAAGCTCTGTCCACCACGATAGCGTTCCCGCAGCAGCGCCTCGCGGATCGTTACCGTATCAAATTCGGCGACATAGGTACGGATCGCCAGCCTGTCCACCGGCGGGGTTGCGATGATCGAAAGGTCGCGCACACCGGTCAGGCTCAGTTGCAGGGTACGCGGGATCGGTGTTGCGGTCAGCGTCAGCACATGAACTTCGGATCGCATCTCCTTCAGCCGTTCCTTGTGGGAAACGCCAAAATGCTGTTCCTCATCAATGACAAGAAGACCCAGGTTCCTGAACCGGATCCCCTTGGCCAGAAGCGCGTGGGTGCCCACGCAGATATCCACCGTCCCATCGGCAAGGCCTGCGCGCGTTGCATTGGCCTCCTTTGCCGCAACAAAGCGCGACAAGGGCCTGACCTTGATCGGAAAGCCGCGAAAACGTTCGGCAAAGCTGCGGTAATGCTGCCGCGCCAGCAGCGTTGTCGGGCAGATCACGGCAACCTGCATCCCGGCAAGCGCCGCCACGAAGGCCGCGCGCATCGCGATTTCGGTCTTGCCAAAGCCCACATCCCCGACAACGAGCCGGTCCATCGGTGTTCCCGCTTCGAGATCGGCAATCACATCGGCAATGGCGGATAGCTGGTCCTCGGTTTCCTGATAGGGAAAGCGCGCCGCAAAGGATTCCCAAAGCCCGTGTGGCGCCTCCAGGACCGGGGCATGGCGCAACTGGCGTTCCGCTGCAATCCGCATCAACCTTTCGGCAATCTCCCGGATCCGCTGTTTCAGCTTGGCCTTCTTGGCCTGCCAGGCCCCACCGCCCAACTTGTCCAGAAGGCCCTCCTCATGGCCATAACGGCTGAGCAATTCGATATTTTCAACAGGAAGATAAAGCTTTGCTTCCTCGGCATATTCGATCAGCAGGCATTCATGCGGCGCACCAAGCGCATTGATGGTTTCCAGCCCGCGATAGCGGCCCACACCATGTTCGACATGCACCACAAGATCCCCCGGCGAAAGCGCCTCGGCATCGCGAAGGAAGTTTTCTGCCTTGCGGCGGCGTCTGGGTTTGGAAATCAACCGATCGCCAAGCACATCCTGTTCGGAAATCACCGCAAGCCCGGGGGCAATGAACCCGGCTTCCAGTGGCCAGATCACCAGAAAGACCCCCCCCTTGCCCGGTGGCACCTCGCGCAAATCGGCAACCGGTTTTGCGCCTTCCAGATCGTGATCTTCCAATAACCCCTTCAGCCGCTCCCGTGCGCCTTCCGACCAGGAGGCAACAACAACCTGTCGATCTTCGCGCAATGCACGAATATGATCAGAAAGTGATTTGAAAAGGCTTATGTTTTCCTGCTGTCTTTCCGGTGCAAAACTGCGCCCGACACGGCCTTCCGCATCCAGCACCCCGGGCCCCGGCGATTGTGCCAGCGGCGAAAGTCGGATCACCCGGGTACCGCCCATTACTGTTTCCCAGGCATCGCCATCCAGATACAGAAGCTCCGGCGCACAGGGTTTATAGACCGTATCGATCCGCCCCCGCGCCGTCATTGCCTCCTGCCGCGCCTCATATTGATCGGCGATCCCTTCCCAGCGGGCCTGCCGCGCGGGCTCCACCTGATCATCCAGCATCACGGTGGCATCGGGAAGGTAATCGAAAACGGTTTCCAGGCTTTCATGAAAGAAGGGCAGCCAATGTTCCATGCCCTGATGCTTGCGCCCTGCGCTTACCGCCTCATAAAGCGGGTCTTCCGCACCCCCCGCACCAAACTCGATCCGGTAATTCTGCCTGAAACGGGTAATCGCGGCCTCATCCAGGATCACCTCCGAAACCGGCGCGAAATCGACCATGGAAAGTTTCTCAACCGTCCGCTGCGTCACCACATCGAACCGGCGCGCCCCGTCAAGCACATCGCCGAAAAAATCAAGCCGCACGGGTCCTTGCGCGCCCGGAGGAAAGATATCGACGATCCCTCCCCTGATGGCATAGTCGCCGGGTTCGGCCACCTGCGATGTCAGCGCAAACCCCATGCGCGCCAGAAATCCCCTGAGCGTCCCCTCATTCACCCTGTCACCAACCCGGGCGCTGAAGGAAGACGCCGCAATAACCTTACGCGTCGGCATCCGCTGCCCTGCCGCATTCAGCGTTGTCAACAACACGAAAGGCCCCGGCACCCCCTGGGCCAACACCGCAAGGCATGCCATCCTGCGCGAAATGATATCGGCATTGGGCGAAACCCGGTCATAGGGCAGGCAATCCCATGCTGGAAGGTCAAGCACCGCAAGATCGGGGGCCATGACGGCAAGGGCCGCACGCATCGCCTCCATCCGCTTGTCATCCCGCGCGATATGAATGATCGGCGCGCCCCTGGCCGATTCCTTCGCCACAAGCCGCGCATCGAAACCCTCGGGCGCGCCGCCCAGGATGATCCTCTGCCCTGTCATGTCCTTGCCCTTCCGCCTCAGAGAACCGCCGCCGTCATGTTGTGCCACATGCCCCAAAGCGCCGTCACGAAGATTGAAAATATCCCGATCCCCTGAACCATCATCCGGTGCCTTGTCAGTCGCCGGCACAGCATCTGCCCCCCGTTCACACCCGCCTCGATCTGCGCCGCCTGCCGCAGGCTCAGCGCCCCGATGACCGATATCGGCAGTGCAAGCAGAAAAACCGCCTGCGCGAATTCGACGCCATACCAGAACCCCAGGATCAGCAGGCCCGAAAGCAGGAAACTGGCAAAGCCGATCAGCCAGACCCCGGCACCCCGCGCGATATACATGATCCGGCGCACGTTGATCTCGAGCATCGCTTCAAGATCCGCCTGCGCCTCGCCCCCCCGTCGGCGCGCCCGTGAAACCATGTCGAAGGGAACACCAAGGACCCAATGGCTTGCCGAGGACCAGGCCACGGCAAGCACGATCCAGAACCACAGATTGGAAAAGGATCGAAAATCGATCAGGTCGAATATGGTATCATACCATGGCACGGTCTTGTTCCTGGCTCGGCCCCGGATGGCCCCGCGGGTCTTCGTCGCGCCTTTCCTACCCTTGAGGCGCGGGCATTTCCATGGCAGGCAGACAAAAATTGTTCAAACCCTCGCCGACAGGACTGCAAGGGACAGATACGCCCCGGAAAATGGGCCACTGCCGCAGCAAAGAAGGATCGAAGATGCCAGCCACCCAGGCCCCCTTCCCCGCCACCCGTTTCCGCCGCCTGCGCCGCATGGATGCGCTGCGCCGCCTGGCCCAGGAAAACGCGCTTTCGGTGAATGATCTCATCTGGCCGCTGTTTGTCCGCGAGGGCACGGACCAGGCCGAACCGGTCCCTTCCATGCCCGGGGTGAACAGGCTCAGCATCGACCGGATCGTTGCCGCCGCGCAAGAGGCTGCGGATCTGGGCATCCCGGCCATCTGCCTTTTTCCCTATACCGATCCCGCGCTGCGCAGCAAATCCTGCGAAGAAGCCTGGAACCCGGATAACATCGCCAATCGCGCCATTCGCGCAATCAAGGCGGCGGTGCCGCAGGTTGCGATCATGACCGATATCGCACTCGACCCCTATAACGCCAATGGCCATGACGGGCTGGTCCGGGACGGGGTGATCCTGAATGACGAAACCCTGGAGGCCTTGACCCGCATGGCCCTGGCCCAGGCCGAGGCAGGGGCAGATATCCTTGGCCCTTCCGACATGATGGATGGCCGGATCGGCGCGATACGTGACGCGCTTGAAGCCGCCGGTCACAAGGATGTCGCAATCCTGTCCTATGCCGCGAAATATGCCTCCGCCTTCTATGGTCCCTTCCGCGATGCGGTGGGGGCCTCCACCCGGCTGGTAGGCGACAAGAAAACCTATCAGATGAACCCGGCAAATTCCGACGAGGCCCTGCGCCTTGTCGAACGTGACCTCCGCGAAGGTGCCGATATGGTGATGGTCAAGCCCGGCATGCCCTATCTGGATATCTGCCGCCGGGTCAAGGACCGGTTCGCCGTTCCGACCTATGCCTATCAGGTCTCCGGTGAATATGCGATGATCCGCGCGGCGGCACAAAACGGCTGGATCGATGGCAAGCAGGCCATGACCGAAAGCCTGATGGCCTTCCGTCGTGCGGGCTGCGATGGCGTGCTGACCTATTTTGCCCCCGAAATCGCGCGCCTGTTGCAGGACAGGATCTGACCGGGCGCTTTTCCCGCCGCTTCCACCTCATTTGGGCTGGCGATCATCGGCATGGTTGCGCTAGACATTGTTTCAATGTTTGCGGCGCGGGCCCCAGGCCTTGCCAGCGCCGGTTTGTATAAACCAGAAGCCCAAAGGTTCCTTCATGCCGAAGATCAAGGTGGTCGATCCCGCCGACAGGCTGCAGTCCGATGAAATCCGGTTTCGGCCCATTCCCGTCCATGCCTATGCCCATTCCTTTTCCGAAGAACTGGAGGACCGGGGGGCACCCGCCTTGCGTGAGGTCCTGCGCCATATGATGCTGGTGCGGGAATTCGAATCCATGCTGGCATCGTTCAAATCCACCGGCAGCTATTGTGGCATCGAATATTCCTACAAGGGCCCGGCGCATCTTTCGATCGGACAGGAGGCGGCGGCGGTCGGCGCCGCGCTGGCGCTGAAACCCGAAGATCACATTTTCGGATCGCATCGCAGCCACGGTGAATTCATCGCCAAGGGATTGGCAAGCCTTGCCGCAATGACAGATGAAAACCGCGCGAAGATCATGGAAAACCATGCCGCAGGGCGGCTTTTGCAAACGGTCCGCAAGACGTTTGGCGGCGATGGTCTGGATCTGGCGGAAACCTTCCTGCTTTTTGGTCTTCTGGCTGAAATCTTCATGCGCGAAAATGGCTTCAACGGTGGGATGGGCGGTTCCATGCATGCCTTTTTCGCCCCGGTCGGCGCCTATCCGAACAATGCCATTGTCGGCGGTTCGGCCGGTATCGCCACCGGTGCCGCCCTGCGCAAGAAACTGGGACAGCAACCGGGGATCTGCGTCGCCAATGCCGGGGATGGATCCACCGGTTGCGGCCCGGTCTGGGAGGCGATGAATTTCGCCTCCATGGCACAGCTGACCCAGCTTTGGGACGAAACCTATCGCGGCGGGCTACCGGTGTTGTTCTTCTTCAACAACAATTTCTATGCCATGGGCGGCCAGACCCGCGGCGAAACCATGGGCTGGGACCGGCTTTCACAGATCGGGGCGGGGATCAACCCCGACCAGATGCATGCCGAAACCGTGGATGGCACGAACCCGCTGGCCGTCGCCGATGCCGTTACGCGCAAACGCGCGCTGTTGATCGAGGGGCGTGGCCCCGCGCTTCTGGATATCGAATGCTACCGGATTTCCGGCCATTCCACGACCGATGCCAATGCCTATCGCACGCGGGAGGAAATCAAGCTCTGGCAGGCACGTGACCCGATCACCGGTTTCGCGGCCAATCTGATCGAGGCAGGTGTCATGACTGAAGGGGATGTCACCGCCATGCATGAATCCTGCTCCGCCAGGATCGCGGCAATTACCCGCGCCGCGGTGGATCCCGCCATCGCGCCGCCGGTGAATGTTGCGGCGGAACCCGCACTGATCGGACGGAAGATGTTTGCCGACACGTCGCACCCGGAGCCGGCGGGTGAAGTCCCGCTCCTGAAGCCCGTGGCCGAAACCGCCGCTTTCAAAAGCCTTGCGCGCAAATCCCGGTTCGGTCTCGACGAGGCGGGAAAGCCGCTTTCCGTCATGCGGATGGTAACCATCCGCGATGCGCTGAGTGAGGCCATCCTGCACCATATGACCCATGATCCCGATCTTGTCGCCTATGGCGAGGAATGCCGCGAATGGGGCGGCGCCTTCGGTGTCTATCGGGGTTTTTCCGATATCCTGCCCTATCACCGGCTGTTCAATTCCCCGATTTCCGAAGCCGCCATCGTTGCGACTGCCGTGGGTTACGCATTGGAAGGCGGGCGGGCGCTGGTGGAACTCATGTATGGCGATTTCATCGGCCGTGCAGGAGATGAAATCTTCAATCAGATGGCCAAGTGGCATTCCATGTCGGCGGGTGAACTGAAGGTACCGGTGGTGCTGCGCGCCTCCGTCGGCAGCAAATACGGCGCCCAGCATTCGCAGGACTGGACAGGGTTGATCGCGCATATTCCGGGGCTCAAGGTTGTCTATCCCGCGACGCCCTATGATGCGAAAGGGCTGATGGCCTCGGCGCTTTCCTCTGACGATCCGGTGGTCTTTTTCGAAAGCCAGCGGCTTTATGATCAGGGTGAGGTTTTCCGCAAGGAAGGCGTGCCGACCGATTATTACCGCCTGCCCATCGGGGAGCCGGATATCAAGCGCGCAGGAAACGATGTCACGCTGCTGACCTTCGGGCCATCGCTTTACAAGGCCATCGAAGCCGCGCGACAGATGAGCGAAACCCAGGGCATCGAGGCCGAGGTGATCGATGCACGCTCGCTGGTGCCTTTCAACTATGACAAGGTCCTGGAATCGGTCCGCAGGACCGGCCATCTGCTGATCGTGACCGAGGCCAGTGAACGGGGCAGTTTTGCCATGACCGTTTCGGCCAATGTCGCGCGTTTCGGCTTTGCCGATCTCAAGGCCCCGCCCCGCGTTTTGGGGGCGCCCAACTGGATCGTGCCGGGGGCGGATATGGAAGCCACCTATTTCCCCCAGGCCGATGATATCATCGATATCGTCACCGGGGAATTCTTCCCCGAACACAAGACCAATCGCCGGGGCATTCGCGACTGGGATGATCTCGACCTTGCCCGCGCGGGCCTCTAAGCAGGAGAAACTGACATGGCCACCCCCATCCTTGTTCCGCAGCTGGGCAATGAAATCACCGAAGCCGAAGTGACCTCATGGGAAGTGTCGGAAGGTGCCGAGGTCAGCCAGGGCGATCTGGTGGTGATCATTACCACACCAAAAACCGCAATCGAAATCGAAGCCCCTGCCACCGGCACATTGGCACGGATCGCCGCGGAAGAAGGCGATCTGGTCGAGGTCGGCACGACCCTGGCCGAGATCGACTGATGGTCAAGGCAAGGCTGGCCGATCTGGGGGGGGCCGGCCCCCCGATCCTGCTGATCCATGGCTATGGCTCCGACAGCCTGTCCTGGTCGGCCCTGATGCCACATCTCGCGTCCTTCTGCCACGTTCATGCCATCGACCTGCCCGGCCATGGCAAGGCCCCGGCAGATGTCGGCGACGGGACACTCGACACGCTGACCAAGGCCGTGGAATTGGCAGTAACGGATCTGCCACAGCCCTTCGCCCTGCTTGGGCATTCGCTTGGCGGTGCCGTGGCCATTGCGTTGCAAAAACGAATGCCTGCCTCGGTCACCTCGCTGACGCTGATCGCCCCGGCGGGGTTTGGCAAAATCAAGGACCCCGATTTTCCCGACGACTTCGCAAATGCCGAAACGGAGGAGGAATTGCGCCCGGTGCTGCTCCGCCTTGTGACGCGGGAAAAACTGATCCAGCCCATGCTGGCCCGTCATGTCCTTACCGGCCTCGCCGGGGCGGGCCGTCGCGAGGCGTTGCGCCAACTGGCCGTAACGCTGAAAACCATGGACCGGCTGGATTTGCCGTATCCGGCCCGGACCCGACTGATCTGGGGCGAGGATGACCGGATCATGCGCTATCCCCACCGGGTTGAGGCAATGGGCCTGGCCGGGATTTACAGATTTCCCGATTGCGGTCACCTTCCGCATGTCGAGGCGGCCGCACAGACAGCAAGGGCCATTCGTGCCTCCTGACACCCCGTTGCACACCTTCATACCAAGGTTAAAGGGGCACCTGTCCGGCAACTATAGTTGCCGGAAACAATTTTGATACCATCGAAATCGCGCAGCATCCACGTTACAAGATGGAAATAGCGATATGGACGGATCAAAATCCGGTCGCTTCGCTATATATCCCGGCGATCATGACCCGATGGCAAAACAT
Source organism: Pseudorhodobacter sp. (assembly GCA_047975325.1). Classification (GTDB taxonomy): domain Bacteria; phylum Pseudomonadota; class Alphaproteobacteria; order Rhodobacterales; family Rhodobacteraceae; genus JBKEDF01. The sequence goes on from JBKEDF010000049.1 coordinate 69,173, forward strand.
TCCTGCGCGCGGGCCTGCAGCCTGCGGCAGGCAAGGTCGGCCTGTTCCCGGGTCAGCCCGACAAAATTCGCATCATACCCATCCCGACGCTTGACCACCTTGCGCAGACCGTCGCGCAGCGTGGCGCTTTCGGAAAGCGCGGTTTTCATCAGAAGGCGTTCCGCCGCACCATGCGATTGCAGGCGGCCAAGATTGATCCCCCAATGGCGCCCGCCGGAGGCAGAAACCCGCGTGACCACCTCGGGTTTGGGACGGGGGGTGACACGGGCAATCGCCGGTTGAGGCACCACTGGCGCGGCTGGTGCGGTGGCAATGACAACCGGAGGTGTGGAAGAAACAGGTTCGCTGGTGTCTTGCGTCACGGCGAGCCGGGGCTTGGGTTGCGGTCGGATCCCCGGGCCGGCCACCGGTGCCATCTCAACCGGCGCTGCTTTCGCGGCAGGTGCCAGTTCGGCAATCACTGTTTCGGGTTCTTCGGGTTCGGGGGCCGCCTTTGGACTTTCGGGCCGCACGGGCCCAATCGGCATGGCCTTGATTTCCGCAACCTCCACCTTTTTCGGAAGGACCGGCCCCGCTTCCACTTGTGCAGGGGACGGATCGGCCTTTGCAAGATCGGCCTTTGCAATCCGGGGCGGGGCCGCCTCGGGCATGGCATCAGGCTGGGGGGCAGTGCCGGTTTTCTCTTCCGCAAGGATGGCCATCCGTTCTGGCCTTGGCTGCGGACGAATGCCCGGGCCTTCCACCGGTTCCAGTGCGGCAACGGCCACATCTTGCGGAATTTCAGGCGTGGTCTCTTCCGGGATATTGGCCGCCGCATCCACAGGTTTTTCCTCCGGTGGCGGGTCGGTTGCCGCCGCAAGTGCGCCGTCGATCCCGTCCTGCATGGCCATGACCAGTTCCGCGGCCGCCTCCGCCTGCACGGGATCAACCGGAACAGGGCGGGCGCGCGGGCGAAGCGATCGCTTGAGCGTGGTCACAAGGCGGATTGTCTTGCCCGCCGAACGGGGATCAACCGCAGCGGTAAGGTCTGGTTTTCCGGGCTTGCGGATCGTCGCATTGCGCGGGGCCTCACGGAAACCGAGATCAAGCAGTTCCGTCATGCGCGCATTGCGTTGCGCTGTGGATTTGCCACCAAAAACCGTGGCGATAATCCGCTTGGATCCCCGTTCAGCCGAGGCCGTCAGGTTAAACCCCGCCGCCGAGGTATAGCCGGTCTTGATCCCATCCGCCCCCCGATAGGAGGCCAGGAAACGACGATTGGTATTGCGGACACGGGCAATGCCCGCATCATCCCCCTTGCGGGAGAAAATATTGTAATATTGCGGAAAATCGAAAAACAGACGCCGCCCCATGATGGTCATGTCCCGCGCAGTGGACAAATGCCCTGCCCGGGTCAACCCATTGGCATTGCGAAAGGTCGATTGCGTCATCCCCAGTGCCTTCGCGGTACGGGTCATGCGTTTGGCAAAGGCCGACTCGGAACCTGAGATTGCCTCACCGATGGCCGTGGCCGCGTCATTGGCCGATTTGATTGCCGCCGCGCGGATCAGATAGCGCAGCGCGATTTTCTGCCCCGCCTTCAGGCCAAGCCGCGAAGGCGGTTGCGAGGCAGCATGACGCGAGATACGAACCTTGGTATCCAGCGAAATTTCCCCCCGCTTGACTGCATCGAAGGCAATGTAAAGCGTCAGCATCTTGGTCAGGGATGCCGGATGCAGCCGGGTATCGGCATTTCGGGAATGAAGCACCTCACCGGTGCGGGCATCCATCACGAAGGCGGCATAGGGCGCAGCCAGCGCCCTCTGGCTCATCGGAAATCCGATCAGAACCAAAAAGACCGCCAATAGCACGGTACGGGTAAAATACCCCTTGAGCGAAGCCACGTCGCCGGTTCCTTGTCACTGCCTCTGCTGGCCCGGTTTTTTTATTGGGCCTTGTCACTGCAAGGGCAGAGTAGCACGAGGCCGATTCCAAGAAAACCCCGCTTGCAAAGCACTTACGGGGCCTTCTCCATCCTTTTCGGCCAATCATGGCAGATGTTGTGCGGGCATGGTGCCCATGCACTACTTGTGGGGCAATTGGCCTAAAAATTGTTGCCGATTTGCTCCAGCAGATCCGCAACGGAACCCAGATCGGGAACGGAACAAAAGCGCGGATGGCCATCTGGCGGTTCGGCATGTTCCAGTTTCCACGTCAGATCAGACGGGACATGGACACCCCAGCCCCCTGCCTCAATCACCGGCAAGACATCGGATTTCAACGAGTTTCCGATCATGAGCGCCGCATCGGCCCGCGCCCCGTATCGGGCAAAAATACTACGATAGACACCGGCATTCTTGTCCGAAACGATTTCCACCCCATGAAAAAGGTCGCCCAGTCCCGATTGGGCAAGCTTGCGTTCCTGATGCAGCAGATCACCCTTGGTGATCAGGATCACACGATGGCTTGCCGCAGCGCTCTCCACCGCTTCGCGGGCATGGGGCAGAAGTTCGATCGGATGGTGCAGCATTTCCCGTCCGGCAGCCATGATTTCCCCGATAACAGGGGCAGCAACCTTGCCCTCCGTCACCTCTATTGCGGTTTCGATCATCGACAGGACAAAGCCTTTTACCCCGAACCCGTAATGGCCAAGGTTGCGCCTTTCGGATTCAAGCAACCGTTCCATCAGATGATCAGTTTCGGTATAGTCTGACAGCAGCGCGGCAAAACGCGCATGTGTCAGCTTGAAGAAGGTTTCATTCTGCCAAAGCGTATCGTCGGCATCAAAGCCTACCAGCGTGATTTCACCCATCGCGCGCCCTTTCCCTGAGCCTTCGGACCATGCCCGCCGCATGTCTTCAGCGCAAGCCCCGGGATCCGCCCCCTTTTCGTGCCGCAAAATTGTACTATATTGCTGCACCGAACTTTCACCGAATCCCATGAAGACGGAGTCCTGGCCCCCTTGATCCTTTCGCCATTCATCATGTCGGAAAAACCGGACGGGACCGAAGGCGATGCCTCGATCCTGACAAAGACCAAGACCCGCACTCAGCGGCCGCCACTCTACAAGGTGCTGCTGCTGAATGATGATTACACACCGATGGAATTCGTGGTGCATGTTCTGGAACGGTTTTTCGGCCTCAACCATGCACAGGCCTTCGAAATCATGCTGACGGTACACAAGAAGGGACTCGCCGTGGTCGGCGTATTTTCCTATGAGGTCGCCGAAACGAAAGTGGCGCAGGTGATGGATTTTTCCCGCCGTCATCAGCACCCGCTGCAATGCACGATGGAAAAGGAATAGCGCAGATCCGCGCCATCCCCCTATGTAAGGAGCCAGGCTGCAGACAAGCGGCCGCCCATGCGATCCTCCCGATTGACCCTTGCCCTGAACGGCGCCCTGCCCGATTTGCCTGAAAGCGGCGATATCGTCGTGTTGCGGCCCCGTACACCGCAGGAACTGGCCCCCTTGCCCATCTCGCGGCTTCGCATCGTGCAGGGATTTCGCCCCGATCATGATACGTTTGCCGCAGCGGGATATCGCTGTTTCGCCCTGCCGGAAGATGAGGCCGATCTGCCCGCACCAGCGGTAGCGCTTGTCTGCCTGCCCCGGTCACGACATGAGGCACATGCGCTTTTGCACCATGCCGCCCGTCGGGTTGTGCCGGGCGGCATGGTGCTGGTGGACGGCCAGAAAACCGACGGGATAGAAAGCATCCTGAAAGAGCTGCGGAAAATCACGGATACCTCCCCCCCGTTTTCCAAGGCGCATGGCAAGCTTTTCATCTTTCGGGGCCAAAAAGATCTGCTGCCGGATACATGGCAGGCACAGCCCCGGCAGATAGCGGAGGGTTTTGTTACATATCCTGGCGTCTTTTCCGCCGACGGGCCAGATCCGGGTTCTGCACTGCTGGCCGGGGCCCTACCCGAAAAACTGGATGGCGAGGTCATCGATCTGGGCGCGGGTTGGGGATATCTTTCGCGTGCGGCCCTCGCCCGTGACGGGGTGCGCCGGATCCACCTGGTCGAGGCCGAAGCCGCCGCAGTGAAGGCCGCGCGCGAAAACGTGACCGACCCGCGCGCGCAGTTTCACTGGGCGGATGCGCAAGGCTTCAAGCTGCCCAAAGAGGCCGATCACGTGATCTGCAATCCACCTTTTCATAACGGGCGTGACGCCGATCCCAATCTGGGCCTTGGCTTTCTGCGTGCAGCGGCGCGCCTTCTGGCACCCAATGGCACGCTCTGGCTGGTGGCCAACCGTCACTTGCCCTATGATCGTGCCTTGGCCGAGTTGTTTCGCGAAAGTGAAGAAATTGGCGGAAATACGAGGTTCCGGCTCTGCCGGGCTGCCCGTCCAATCCGCCCCAAAGCCTGACCCCAAAACCGGAGACACGCCAAATGTCCTTTTCCCTCCAAGGAAAAACCGCCATCGTCACGGGCTCCGCCGCCGGAATTGGGCGTGCCATCGCGCGTCATTTCCTGGATAACGGGGCGAATGTGATGTTCGCCGATGTCAATGACACGCTTTTGCATGAGGAATGCGAGGAAGAGGCCAAAAGCGAAGGCGCATTACGCTATTTCGGTGGAAATATCTGTGAAAAACTGACCATCGCCAACCTTCTTTCGGCCACGATCGATGCCTTTGACCGGGTGGATATCCTGGTCAATGCCAGCCGCCAGTTTCGGGAATCCGATCCTCTCGATCCGACCGAAGACGGGGTGGAACCCCTTTGGCAGCAAAATGTGATGAGCGGCCTGCGGCTTTCACAACAAACGGCCAAGCGAATGATCGCCCAGGCTGAAAAGGCCGGACAGACCGAAGGCCCCGTCGGGTCGATCATCAATATTTCGTCGCTTGCCTCAACCCGGACACAGCCGGAACTGATGGGATATTCCATTGCCGCGGCGGCAGTGGATCAGATGACGCGTTCCCTGGCCGTGGCACTGGCCCCGAAGCGGATCCGCGTGAATGCGATTTCCTTTGCCTCGGTAATGAGCGCAAGCTTGCAGGCCGCGCTGAAGGAAAATCCCGATTATCACCAGATGCTGACCGAAGGCACACCGATGAACCGCATCGCCCCGGCCGATGTCGTGGCCGAAACCGCACAATATCTGGCATCCGACGCGTCAAGCTTTATGACCGGACAGGTCGTTACCCTGGACGGTGGCCGTGGCCTGATCGACAGCGTGACCGCCCCTGCGCACTGATATTTCGCGCGCGCTATTCGGGATAGGTCGCGCGACATTGGGCAATCGCCGGTTGGGCCGCCTTCATGAGGCCCTGACGTTTCTTGCGCATCTCGGACAGATTGGCCCTTTCCCGCGCAAGGTCTATCGTCACCGGACGGGACACCACACGGTCATAGTCACGCCAGCAATATTGGGGCGGACGGCCCGGCCTGCCTGCGGTCGGGGGAATGCCAAGGCGGCAGACCGCCAGGCGCGAATCGGTTTCAATATATTCTTCCATGCCATAACCCCGCCGCAGGTTGGCTTCGCTTTCACCGATCAAGCGGTCCAATACCCGGATATCGCGGGTAACGGAGGCGATACATTGTTCCTGCGGCGTGCCACAGGCGGCAAGGAACCCTGCACCTGCCATGAGGGCCAAACGGGTCAGATCAGCAATAAGGGGCATGGCAATCTCCTGTCTTCATACCGATTATACCGCTTTACCGGTCCGGGAGGAAATCACCACTTTCGCCCCGTGCCGCAGATGGCTATTGCTGGTTTCATGGCCCGCCCGCCCGACAGTTTCCCCGATCTTTCCGCCGAAGCCGAAAACGGTGCGGAATTTGCGCTGCGCGTGACGCCCCGGGCGCAAAGATGCGCGCTTGATCGCGATGCCGGGGGGCGCTTGCGTGCGCAGGTGACGGCACCGCCCGAGGCCGGCAAGGCCAATCACGAAGTCCAGCGGTTGCTTGCCGCTGCGCTGGGGATTGCGCCCTCGCGGCTGCGCCTCATTCGCGGGGCAACCGCGCGCGACAAGGTTTTCCGGATCGAATAAGGCGCAAACGCCGCCCGTTCAGTCGCGCGTTCGCGCCAGACGATAGCTACCTTCGGGAAGGTCGAGCGCCGCCATGAGATCGCGAAGCTGAACCATCGACAGCGAAACCGTCACCGGTTCGCCGCGTCGCGAATCAAGTTGTTCCAGGGTCACACAATCATCAAAGGCCGAAATCGTGACATCTTCGGCAAGCGGGGCCCCGCCCTCATCGATCAGGGTGACGATCGTTGCGTCAAATTCATGCTCAATGGTAAACATCACCGCAGGATAACAGCGCCAAAACTGTGCACAAGCCCAAGCGGCACCCTTTGATCACCCCGGCCCATCGGTTGCGCAAAAGCCCGGATAAAAGGGGGATTGGTGATTAAGCTTTGCGCGGAAATGCGATAACGTCGGGCAAAACAATATGGATATGGATGGAGCAGGCGATGAAATACTGGGCAGCCCTGGTGATTACAACTTTTCTGGCCGGATGCGTGATGCCCATGTCCCCCCCGGCCGGGCAATCGCAGCAACCACAATCCGGCCCGCCCGCAGTGTCACAGGATCAGGCGGCACGTAATTTCGTGACCGCCGTCCGGCGCGTGCAACCGGTTGCGGAACAGGTCTGCCGTCGCCGCGCAAGCGGAAGTTCATGCGATTTTCTGATCCTGATCGATGACCGGCCCGGCCAGCCTGCCAATGCCTTTCAGACAATCGGGGAGGATGGGCGCCCGGTTCTGGTCTTCACATTGGCGCTGATTGCCGATGCACGCAATGAAGATGAAATAGCCTTCGTCATGGGTCATGAAACGGCGCATCATATTCTGGGCCATATCCCGCAAACCCAACGCAGTGCGCAACAGGGGGCCCTGATTGCCGGGATTCTCGTTGCGGCGGGCGGTGGTGGCAGCGCCGCAGTGGATACTGCACAGCGGCTGGGGGCAACCGTTGGCGCGCGGACCTTTTCCAAGGGGTTCGAACTGGAGGCAGATGCGCTTGGCACCGAGATTACCGAAAGTGCCGGCTTCAGCGCCTTGCGCGGCGCTGAATTCTTTGGCCGTATCGCCGATCCCGGTGACAGTTTCCTGGGCACCCACCCGCCCAATGCCGAAAGGCGGGCAACCGTTGAACAGACCGTCGCGCGGCTGGGCCGATGAACATGGGCGGGACGAATTGAAGATTGCCCCCTCCCCGCGGCTTTGCCATAACGCCCCCGCAACCGGAACGGAGCGGCCATGAGTTTTCGATCGCGTCACCTGCTGGGCATCCAGCACCTTGCCCCCGGGGAAATCCGTGCCGTGCTCGACCTCGCGGATCGCTATGTCGAGCTGAACCAGCGCACGGTCAAACAATCCGACGCGCTCGAAGGCATGACCCAGATCAACATGTTCTTCGAAAACTCCACCCGCACCCAGGCCAGTTTCGAACTGGCGGGAAAGCGGCTTGGCGCGGATGTGATGAACATGTCGATGCAGACCTCCAGCGTGAAGAAGGGGGAAACGCTGATCGATACGGCGATGACGCTCAATGCGATGCATCCCGATCTTCTGGTGGTCCGGCACGGATCATCAGGCGCGGTGAACCTTCTGGCCGAAAAGGTGAACTGCGCGGTTCTGAATGCCGGGGATGGCAGGCATGAACACCCGACCCAGGCATTGCTCGATGCCCTGACGATCCGCCGCGCCAAGGGCCGGATACAACGCCTGACAGTGGCAATCTGTGGCGATATCGCCCATAGCCGGGTCGCGCGTTCCAACCTGATCCTGCTGGGCAAGATGGAAAATCGCATCCGCCTCATTGCGCCCCCCACATTGATGCCATCAGGTGTGGAAGAATTTGGTGCCGAAGTTTTCGATGACATGCGCGCCGGGCTTGAAGGTGCCGATGTGGTCATGATGCTCCGGCTGCAAAAGGAACGGATGGATGGCGGTTTCATCCCCTCCGAGCGCGAATATTTCCATCGTTACGGCCTTGATGCCGAAAAGCTTTCTCATGCCAGGGAAGATGCCATCGTCATGCATCCCGGCCCGATGAACCGGGGGGTGGAAATCGATGGAACCATTGCCGATGACATCAACCGTTCGGTCATTCAGGATCAGGTTGAAATGGGCGTCGCGGTACGCATGGCCGCCATGGACCTGCTGGCGCGCAACCTGCGCGCCGAACGCGGACGGCAGGCCGTGGGGGTGATGGCATGACCGGCGATATGCACCACCACGGGGACGAGGCAACCAAACCCCTTGTACTGATCAATGCGCGGCTGATCGACCCGGAGGCGGGTACGGTCAATGAAACCTCGGTCACGATCAAGGACGGCCTTCTTGCTGCAATCGGGGCGGAGACACCCCCGAAAGGCGCGGCAATCGTCGATTGCAACGGCAAGTATCTGGCACCGGGCATCGTGGATATCGGGGTCAAGATCGGTGAGCCGGGCGAACGGCATCGTGAAAGCTTCCGCTCCGCAGGGCTGGCGGCGGCGGCGGGTGGGGTGACGACCATCATCGCGCGCCCCGATACCGACCCCGCAATTGACGCGCCCGAGGTTCTGGAATTCGTCACCCGCCGCGCGCAGGAGGCCTCTCCGGTCCGGATCCGCCACATGGCCGCACTGACCAAGGGGCGGGCGGGCCGGGAGATGACGGAAATCGGTTTCCTGCTGGATGCCGGGGCTGTGGCCTTTACCGATGGCGACCGGGTGGTAACCAACACCAAGGTTCTGTCACGCGCCTTGACCTATGCGCGCTCACTTGGCGCTCTGGTAATCGGCCATCCGCAGGATCCGGGGCTTTCGGCGGGGGCGACCGTCACAAGCGGGAAATTCGCCTCGCTTCTGGGCCTTCCGGGCGTGCATCCCCTTGCCGAACGAATTGGCCTCGACCGCGATCTGGGACTGATCGAGATGGCAGGCACCCGATATCACGCCGATCAGATCACCACGGCGCGCAGCCTGCCCGCCCTGTCACGCGCCAAGGCCAATGGGTTGCCGGTAACGGCGGGGATCTCAATCCATCATCTGACACTGAACGAACTGGATGTCGGGGATTATCGCAGTTTCTTCAAACTGACACCGCCCCTTCGAAGCGAAGAAGACCGGCTTGCCATGGTCGGGGCCGTGGCCGAGGGATTGATCGATGTGATTTCTTCGATGCACACCCCCGCAGATGAAGAAAGCAAGCGCCTGCCCTTCGAAGATGCAACCCCCGGCGCGGTGGCATTGGAAACCTTCCTGCCGGCCTTGATGCGGCTTTATCACGCAGGCGCGCTTGATCTGCCACAGATCTTTCGCGCGGCAGCGCTAAACCCCGCAAATCTTCTGGGGCTGCCGCAGGGCCGGATTGCGGAAGGCGCGCCGGCGGATCTTGTCCTTTTCGATCCCGATGCGCCTTTCGTTCTCGACCGTTTCACACTGCGGTCGAAATCACGCAATACGCCTTTTGACGGCGAACGGATGGAAGGCCGGGTCATTGCCACCTATGTCGCCGGAACCCGGGTCTTCGACGCGGGGAAAGGTTAGACAATGCCGATATTCACCTCCGATCCGGTGTCCCTGATCCTGGTTGCCATCATCGCCTACCTGCTGGGCTCCGTCCCCTTCGGCATTGTAATTACCCGCGCGCTTGGTCTGGGCGATCTGCGACAGATCGGATCGGGCAATATCGGGGCGACCAATGTGTTGCGCACCGGAAACAAGGGCGCGGCGCTGGCGACATTGCTGCTTGATGCCGCCAAGGGCGGGGTTGCGGTGCTGATCGCCAGGGCCGCCCTGGGCAACGATGCCGCGCAAGTCGCGGCATTGGCCTCCTTTCTGGGGCATCTCTATCCGGTCTGGCTGCGCTTTCGCGGAGGCAAGGGCGTGGCAACCTTTCTTGGCACGCTGCTTGCGCTTTACTGGCCGATCGGGCTGGCGACCTGTGCCACATGGCTGGTCGCGGCCTTGCTGGGCCGTATTTCATCACTGGCAGCCCTTGTCGCGGCGGCCAGTTCCACGATCTGGATGCTGATATTCGGACGCGGCGACATGGCCATTCTGGGAATCGTGCTGACAATTCTTGTCTATTGGCGCCACCGAGAAAATATCGCCCGGCTGCGTTCGGGCAATGAACCCAGGATCGGCAGGAAAAAATGACCCACCACGCCATGGCTGTCGACCCCCAGTCGCGCGGCATTGCCCTGCCCGCCCGCCCGGCCTAAGCTTCGCGCCATGGACGCTGAAGACAAGACCACGGATTATGACGGAAATGCCGCGCTGGCGGCCCTTGTCTGGCAGGCGGAACTTGGCGTGACAGAGGTTGTCGGCGATACCCCCGTCGATGCCTATGCCCTTCCCGAAAAGCTTGCCAAACCCGCCCCGCCACAGCCTGAACCGGAATCTGCGCCTCCGGTTTCCCGAAAGCGCACGCCACCAGAACATTCCCCGGCACCCGCAGCAGCAGGCCCCGATCCTGTTGAAGTTTCCACGCAGGCCGCCTCCGTCGCGGAAGATCTTTCTGCCCTGCGTGCCGCAATGGAAGCTTTCGATCTGTGCGACCTGAAGAAAGGGGCGCGAAAATTCGTCTTTGCAGATGGGCAACCGGGTGCCCATCTGATGATCGTGGGCGAAGCGCCGGGGCGCGAAGAGGATCTTGCCGGTTTCCCCTTTGTCGGTCAGGCGGGGCAATTGCTGGACCGGATGCTGGCGGCCATCGGATTGTCGCGCAAGGCCGAAGAGATTGCCCAGGCGGTCTATATCACCAATACCCTGCCCTGGCGCCCACCGGGCAATCGCGACCCCTCACCGGAGGAGATTGCGATGATGCGGCCCTTTCTGATGCGGCATATCTTCCTGGCACGCCCGAAGGTGCTGATTGCAGCCGGGAACACGGCCTGTTCCGCCCTTCTGGGCCAGCGGGGTATCCTGCGGCTGCGCGGCAACTGGAAGGATTGCGGGGGGCTGCCGCTTATGCCAATGACCCATCCGTCCTACCTGCTGCGCAACCCGGCCGCCAAACGCGAGGCCTGGGCGGATCTGCTGGATATCCGCGCCCGGCTGGAGGAACTGGCATGATCCACAACCGCCTTCCGCAAGGTTGAAAGGAGCCGTCACCCCATGCCCCAACCAGACAAAAGCCGGGATTTCATCCCGGTTCGCATCGCGGTTCTGACCGTTTCCGACACACGCAAGCCGGAAGATGACCGATCCGGCAACACGCTGGTGGACCGGCTGGAAGGCGCGGGCCACATCCTTGCCACCCGCGATATCGTAACCGACGATCGCGACAGGATTGCCGCTATCCTGCGCGACTGGTGCGCCAATCCGGATATTGATGTAATCCTGACAACGGGCGGGACGGGCCTGACCGGCCGGGATGTGACGGTGGAAGCCCACCGGGATGTCTATGAAAAGGAAATCGAGGCTTTCGGCACAGTATTCACATTGGTATCGATGCAGAAAATCGGCACTTCCGCCGTGCAGAGCCGCGCCACGGGCGGGGTTGCCCAGGGGACCTATCTTTTCGCGCTTCCCGGCAGCCCCGGCGCCTGCCGCGATGCCTGGGATGAGATCCTTGCCGCGCAGCTCGATTATCGGCACAGCCCCTGCAATTTTGTGGAAATCCTGCCAAGACTCGACGAACATCTACGGCGCAAATAGACATCCTGGCAGAAAAATGGCGAAACGGTCAGGGCAAATCCGGTTATTTTGCACTTTTCATAAACATGCCCCCATTCGCAAAAAAACGGCAACTTCCGCGACGGAAAGATCCCGTACGGCCGTATCACGGGAAATTCGCATGCGTTGACGGGGATTCAGCGTCTATCATGGCATAAGGTAAAGAGGCGAGGCACGGTTGCCGATGCGGTTTCTGACACGATCCCTTATGGGGCTTTTGATGCTGGCCCTGACATTGGGGTTTCTTGCCCTTGCGGGCCGGATGGTCATTGATGCGCTGGCCATACGGCAGGCAGGCGGAAATACCGGACCATCAGCGCGGGAACGGGTCTTTACCGCCAATCTGATTTCCGCCGATGCCGCGCGGATCAACCCTGTCACGACAGCCTTTGGTGAAATCCGTTCCTCCCGCATCCTGCAATTACGCGCACCTCTTGCAGGCGAAGTGATCGAACTTTCACCGGCCTTCCTCGACGGGGCGGCAGTACGGGCGGGCGAGGTCCTGCTACGGGTTGACCCCGCCGATTCCGAAGCTGCACGCGACCGGGCCAGTGCCGCCCTTGCCGATGCCGAGGCCGAAACCCGCGATGCCGCCCGCGCCCGCAATTTTGCCCTGGAAGATCAGGCCGCAGCGGATGAACAGCGGGATCTGCGCGAACAGGCGCTGCAACGGCAACAGGACCTTCTGGCCCGGGGGGTGGGGTCGGATGCGGCAGTGGAAACGGCTGCCCTTGCCCTTTCGGCAGCACGGCAGGCCGCCCTTTCACGCGCCAATGCCATGAATGCCGCCCTTGCCCGGGTGGATAATGCCGCCACTGCCCTGACCCGCGCACGGATCGACCTTGCCGAGGCCGAACGGGAGCTTGCCGATACCGAATTGCGCGCGGCCTTTGACGGGCTGCTTTCGGAAACCTCCATTGTTCCGGGCCAGATCCTCAGCCCGAATGAAACGCTGGGACGGTTGATAGACCCGATAGCACTGGAGGTCGCCTTTCAACTGTCCACCACGCAATTTGCGCGCCTGATCGGACCCGATGGCATGATCCTGCCGCATGAGGTCGGCGTCACGCTCGATATCGCGGGGACGGAGCTTCTGGCCCGCGGGGTGCTGGAACGCACGGCTGCTGCGGTAGAGGCCGGACAGACAGGGCGGCTCGTCTATGCCCGGCTGGAAGGCGCAGGAGGCTTCCAGCCGGGGGATTTCGTGACGATCCGCATTGCCGAACCCGCGCTTGACAATGTCGTGCTGCTGCCGGCCACAGCACTGGGACCACGCGGAAAACTGCTGGCGCTTGGCCCCGGGGACCGGCTGGAGGAACTGCCCGTAACATTGCTGCGACGACAGGGCGATCAGGTCATTCTCGCAGCCGAGGGCCTTGCCGGGCGCCAGATCGTGGCTGAAAACACCCCGCTTCTGGGGGCCGGGATCCGAATTCGCCCCGCTGGCGCCCCTGTCGCAGTTCAGAACGACCCGAGGGAGGCTAATCTCACGATGATCATGCTGAGCCCCGAACGGCGCGCCCGGTTGGTGGCTTTCGTGGAATCCAATACCCAGATGCCCCCCGATGCCCGTTCCCGGATCCTGGCACAACTGGCTGAACCCGAAGTCCCTGCCGGGGTCGTAGAGCGGCTTGAACGCCGTATGGGCGGCTAGTTAACCCATGACCGCCCTGCCCCCCACCACACCAGAAAACAACAGGCCGGAAGGGGGCATCCTGTCCTATTTCGCGCGGCACCGGACGATTGCCAACCTGTTGCTGGTATTGATGATCGTCGCTGGGCTTGCCGCACTGACACGGATTCGCACACAGTTTTTCCCCGATGTGGCGGTCTCACAGATCACGGTTTCCGTCATCTGGTCAGGCGCGGGGGCGGAAGACGTGGATCGCGGAATCGTGCAATTGCTGGAACCGGTGCTGATGTCGGTCGAAGGCGTGGCCGATGCCTATTCCAGGGCCGCCGAAGGCAGTGCCCGGGTCACGCTGGAATTCGAACCCGATCATGACCTGATGCAAGCCGCCGAGGATGTACAGGCCGCTGTCGATGCGGTGCAGGATCTGCCCGAAGAGGCGGAAGATCCGGTCATCAGGCGCAATGCCTGGCGCGATCAGGTTACCGATGTAGTGATTTCCGGCCCGGTTTCCTTTGAACAGCTTGGTCGTTTTGCCGATGAATTGACCACGAGGCTTTTTACGGCAGGGATTACCCGCACCACCATCCGCGGCCTTGCCGATCCCGAAATCCTTGTCGAGGTTCCCTCGGTTTCGCTGATCCGGCATGATATCACCCTGGCCGAAATCGCAAGCCGGATTGCGGAGGCGGCGCAGACCTCCCCCGCCGGGGATATCGGTTCGGGCGCAAGCCGGGTCCGCACCGGGGCGGAGGCCCATGACCCTGAATCCATCGCGGCCCTTACCCTGCGGCAGGACCGTCTAGGCAATCGCCTGACGGTGGGCGACATTGCCACGGTCCGGCAGGAACCCGGTAACCGGGGCCGTGCCAGTTTCGTAGGCAGCCATCCGGCACTGAGCCTGCGGGTGGAACGCAGCGCCTCGGGCGATGCCGTCAGGATGCAGGCCCGGGTGGAGGCGGTCGTGGCGGAAATGTTGCCGCTGCTGCCACCAGGAGTACAGATGGATCTGGTCCGGGCGCGGGCGGAGGCGATATCAGGCCGCCTGCAATTGCTTCTGGACAATGCGGAAATGGGGCTGGCGCTGGTGCTGGGCCTGCTTTTCCTGTTTCTCAACGCACGCACGGCAATCTGGGTTGCCGCCGGGATCCCGGCGGCACTTCTGGCGGCAATCGGGGTCATGTATGCCGCCGGGCTGACACTGAACATGATTTCGCTTTTTGCACTGATAATCACGCTGGGCGTTGTGGTGGATGATGCCATCGTGGTTGGCGAACATGCCGATTTCCGTGCCAGAAACCTGGGGGAGTCCCCGATGCAGGCTGCCGAACGCGCGGCACGGCGCATGGCAATGCCGGTTTTTGCCTCCACCCTGACCACGGTCATCGCCTTTGCCGCCCTGATGGTCATCGACGGCAATTTCGGAAAGATCATCGCCGATATCCCCTTCACGGTGATTGCCGTCCTGCTGGCCAGCCTGATCGAGTGTTTCCTTGTCCTGCCAAATCACATGGGCCATGCCCTGGCCGCCAGGGCCGGGAATGCATGGTATGATCTGCCATCACGCCTTACCAATCGCGGGCTGTTGCTTTTTTCCACCTATGCGATGCAGCCCATGACCCGGCTGGTGCTGCAAGCACGGTATCCGGTGCTGGCGCTGGCGGTTTTACTATTGGCAAGTCAGGTTGCCTTGCTTGTTCGCGGCGATCTGCCCTTCAGGCTGTTCACGGGGCCGGAACGTTCCACGATCAGCGGGAATTTCGCCATGCTGCCCGGGGCCACCCGCGATGACACGCTGGCCATGATGCGGGAATTGCAACGCGCCACGGATGTCGTGGCGGAACAATTCACACCGGAATCCGGCATCGACGCCGTCACTTTCGCAATGGCGGAAATCGGCGGCGGTTCCGGGCGCGGTCTGGCCAGTGCCGAAAGCAAGGATGCCGACCTTTTGGGGGGGATATCCCTGGAACTCGTCGATCCGGACCTGCGCAGCTGGTCAAGCGCGGCTTTCATCAGCAAGTTGCAACAGGAAATCCGCCCGCACCCGCTGCTGGAGGAGTTGAGCTTTCGTGGTGGCCGCTTCGGGCCGGCTGGCGATTCACTATCCATCGATCTGGCCGGGGCCGCCCCGGAGACGCTCAAATCCGCCGCCGAGGCACTGAAGGAAGCATTGGCCGCCTATCCCGAAACCTCCGCCCTTGAAGACAGCCTCGCCTATGACAAGGCCGAACTCCTGCTGACGCTTACCCCGCAGGGGGAGGCACTGGGTTTCTCGATCGACAGTCTGGGCCGCGATCTGCGCCACCGGTTGAACGGGGTTGAGGCCGCAAGTTTTGCCGAAGGCACCCGTTCCGCCGAAATCCGAATTGAATTACCCGAAGATGAACGCGCCGCGGATTTTCTGGAAACCATGCGCATGCGGGCCGCGCCGGGCGTTTATGTGCCACTGTCGGATATCGTCACCATTGAAACACGCAGCGGGTTTTCCACCATCCGGCGCGAAAACGGGCTGCGAATGGTTTCCGTCACCGGCGATATAGCAGAAGACGACCCCGCCCGCGCCGTCGAAATCCAGACCCGGTTGCGCAATGAAATCCTGCCCCGGATCGAGGGGGATTACGGCGTCACCTCCCGGCTTTCCGGGTTGGCCGAACAGGAGCGCGAATTCCTGGGCGATGCCCAACTGGGTATCCTGCTATGCCTGCTGGCAATCTATCTCGTCCTGGCCTGGATCTTTTCAAGCTGGTCGCGCCCGCTTGTGGTGATGGTGGTCATCCCCTTTGGCCTGATCGGCGCGATCTGGGGGCATTACTGGTGGGATATGCCGCTTGCGATGTTTTCCATCATCGGGCTGATCGGCATGGCGGGCATCATCATCAATGATTCCATCGTTCTGGTCACCACCATTGATGAATATGCCAAACGGCAGGATCTGCGCGGCGCGATCGTTTCGGCGGTTGCCGACCGGTTGCGCCCCGTTCTCCTGACAACGCTG
This sequence comes from Pseudorhodobacter sp., assembly GCA_047975325.1. GTDB lineage: Bacteria > Pseudomonadota > Alphaproteobacteria > Rhodobacterales > Rhodobacteraceae > JBKEDF01. The sequence goes on from JBKEDF010000049.1 coordinate 85,416, forward strand.
ACCACCGTTCTGGGTCTTGCCCCGCTGCTTTATGAAAGTTCCAGCCAGGCTGCCTTCCTGCGCCCGACAGTGATCACGCTGGTCTACGGGCTGGGCTTTGGAATGCTGCTGGTCCTGATCCTCGTGCCCGCCGTTTTGGGAATAGAGCAGGATCTGCGCCGCCCCGCCCGCGCCTTGCGCCGCGCATTGACATCCCGCATGGGATGGCGCACCTGGCGGCTGCTTTTGCCCGTGGGGCTGGCCTTCGCCGCCCTATTTGCCGCCACCCTGGGCGCGGCAATCTGGTCCCGCAGCCTTCCCGCGCCATGGATCACGCTTTTCCCCCCGCTTGGCAATGCGCCTGCATTGATTGCTGGCTTTGCCCTTTTCGCCGGGGGCGCCGTGATCATCACCCTCCTGGGTTATATCGGGCTGTATTGGCGCCCCGGAAAATCGGATGGAGCAGTCGGGCCGAAAACCTGAACAGACATCACAACGGCAATGCGGTGGTTGATTTTATCTCTTCCATCGACAGGAGCGCGGTGACGTTGAAGATCCGCACCTCGGAAATCAGCGCCTGATAAAAGATGTCATAGGCGCGCGCATTTTCGACCCGGACCTTCAGGATGTAATCGATATCCCCCGCCAGCCGGTGCGCCTCCATCACCTCGGGCCGTTCCTGCAACGCGCGCAGGAATTTCATCTGCCATTCCGATTCATGTTCGGAAGTTCGGATCAATACGAAGAAACAGGCCTCAAGCCCCAGCGCCTCAGCCTCAAGGATCACCGTTTGACGCTGGATCACGCCGGTTTCCTTCATCCGTTTGATACGGTTCCAGACCGGCGTTTTCGAGGAGCCGACACTTCTGGCAATTTCATCCAGCGATTGCGCCGCATCGACCTGCAACTCGGCAAGGATTTTCCGGTCCATCTCGTCCAATCGGGCGGCCATTCCAGCAATCTCCTCCATCGCCGAATTATATTCTGTACCGGACCAGTATCAAAACATTTTTCCTTATCTTCAAGGGTATCTGGCGTTGAAACAGGAAAATATCCTATACAAGATGCGAATTACTGGAGATTTTTACCATGCGACAGCCCGGTCCCCTTCCCGTTCGCCTCATCGGCACCGCTGCGGGTATTGTCCGTTATCCGGTGCTTGACACGGCCAGACAAGCGCGGCATGCCGCGCCCTTCCTTCCCCGATTTCAGGAGCCACGCGCATGAGCCGCGCCTTCAAACCCAAGGTCGTCACCGCCAACGCGCTTCTGGAAGGCGATGTGATCTATCTGACCGCCGACAACCGCTGGACACGCCTGCATAACGAGGCCGAATTCATCGAGGATGAAGCCCATGCGCAATTACGCCTGCTGCGGGCCGAAGGTGACAGCAGCGTCGTTGGCCCCTATCTGGCCGAGGCGAGACGCGGCCCTGACGGGCCCGAGCCCATTCATTTCCGCGAAGCGTTCCGCACCCGCGGTCCTTCCAACTACGCCCATGGCAAGCAGGCGGAGCCGAAGAATGTATGATTATACCGACTTTGACGCGGCTTTCGTCCGTGCCCGCACCGCGCAGTTTTCCCAGCAGGTTCGTCGCCGCATCGATGGCTCCCTGACCGAAGAGGAATTTCGCCCGTTGCGCCTGATGAACGGGCTCTACCTTCAGCTTCACGCCTATATGCTGCGAATCGCCATCCCCTATGGCACGATCAGCCCCCGGCAGATGCGGCAGCTTGCCATGATCGCCGACACCTGGGATCAGGGCTACGGCCATTTCACCACAAGACAGAATATCCAGTTCAACTGGCCCAAACTGCCCGATGTTCCGGATATCCTGTCGGCGCTGGCCGATGTCGGCATGCATTCGATCCAGACTTCCGGCAATTGCGTGCGCAACGTGACCGCCGATCATTTTGCGGGTGCTGCCGCCGATGAAATCGAAGATCCCCGCCCGGTGGCGGAACTTTTACGGCAATGGTCCTCCGACCACCCGGAATTTCAGTTTCTGCCACGCAAGTTCAAGATCGGCATTACCGGCAGCCCCAATGACCGCGCCGTGACCCGGTCACATGATATCGGCCTGCGCATGGTGCGCAACGCCGCCGGAGAGCCGGGTTTTGAGGTCATGGTCGGAGGAGGTCTTGGCCGCACACCACTGATCGCAAAAACCGTACGGGATTTCCTGCCAAAGGCCGATCTTCTGCCCTATGTCGAGGCCATCCTGAGCGTCTATAACAGCTTTGGCCGTCGTGACAACAAGTTCAAGGCGCGCATCAAGATTACCCTGCATGAAATTGGAAAAGAAAAGCTTTCCAGATTGATTGAGGAACGTTTCACAGAGCTTCGCCCGCTTTTCGGCGGCAATGATCAGGCGCTTCTGACAGAGATCGAGGCAGCCTTTTCCCGCCCCGAATTGCGCGATGCCCCCATCGACGCCTATGAAACCCATCGCAGGGCCGATCCTGTTTTCCGGGCCTGGACCGATACCAACCTCGCCCCTCATAGAAATGACCAATACGCCATCGTCACGATCAGCCTGAAGGCCCATGGCGCGACGCCAGGCGATGCCAGTTCGGACCAGATGCGCCTGATTGCGGATCTGGCGGAACGCTTTGGTCATTCCGAGATTCGCATCAGTCACGAACAGAATGTGATCCTGCCGCATGTCCACAAGGCCGATCTTCCTGCGCTGCATGCCGCCTTGCGTGGCTCCGGGCTGGAGACCGCAAATATCGGGCTGATTTCCGACATCATCGCCTGCCCGGGGATGGATTACTGTTCCCTCGCCACGGCACGTTCGATCCCGATTGCACAGCAGATCGCGACACGCTTTGCCGAATTGGGGCTTGAGCAGGAAATCGGTGCGATGAAGATCAAGATGTCCGGCGGCATCAATGCCTGCGGGCATCATCATGTCGGCCATATCGGGATTCTCGGGCTTGATCGCGCAGGTGTGGAAAACTACCAGATCACGCTGGGGGGCGACGGGACCGAAACCGCCGCAGTCGGGCAGCGCGCGGGCCCCGGTTTCGCCTATGATGAAATCGTACCCGCCATCGAACGGCTGATCCTTGCCTATCTGGAACTGCGCGAAGATCCGGGGGAAAGCTTTCTCGAATCCTACCGTCGCCTGGGTCCCGATCCCTTCAAGGCAGCGCTTTATCCCGCCGAAGGGTCACGCGATGCCGCGTGATCTTGCCCCCGTCGCGGATCGGGTAACCGCGCTCAACGCCCGCTATCGCCATCATTCGGCGACAGCAGTGCTGGAACATAGTCTCAAGGATATCGATCTGGGCCGCGTGGCACTGGTTTCCTCCTTCGGGGCGGAATCGGTGGTACTGTTGCATCTGGTTTCGGTCATTGCGCCTGAAACTCCGGTGCTGTTCATCGACACACGGATGCTGTTTCCCGAAACACTCGATTATCAGCGTGAACTGGCCGAGAAGCTGCATCTTTGCGATATCCGGACGATCCGCGCCCTGCCCTCGCGCCTCGCGTTTGAGGATCCGGACAACACCCTGCATCAATTCAACACCGATGCCTGCTGTCATCTGCGGAAGGTCGAACCATTGGAACGTGCCCTTGCCGATTTTGACGGCTGGATTACCGGGCGCAAACGGTACCAGGGGGCTTCGCGGGAAACCGTCGATTTCTTCGAGGAGGAGGGTGATATCCGTATCAAGGTCAATCCGCTGGCCCATTGGGGCCGCGACGATCTTGAGGAATATATCGTCAATAACCGCCTGCCACGCCATCCACTGGTGGCCAAGGGCTATCCCTCTATCGGCTGCGCCCCCTGCACAAGCCCCGTGAAACCGGGTGAAGACCCCCGTGCAGGCCGTTGGCGTGGAAGCCATAAAACAGAATGCGGCATCCATTTCATCGATGGCAAACCCGTTCGCATCAATCAGGAGGACGCGGCATGAACGTGATCGTCACCGACAAGGGGTTTTCAACCGAATCCGCCACCCCCAGCTATGTCAAGCTTGATCAGATCACCCTTCACGACGGGGTGGTCGATCTGGAAAACACCGATGACCCCGCGGTGCTTATTTCCTATCTGGCCGATCTGCGGCTGATCCGCGTGGCCTTTCCCGCCTTTACCGACGGGCGCGGATTTACCCTGGCGCGACGGTTGCGCATGATGGGCTACAAGGGCAGGCTGCGCGCCCACGGCCATCTGCTTGCCGATCAATATGCCATGGCGCGCCGCGTCGGTTTTGACGAGGTGGAAATCGACAAGGACCTCGCCGCGCGTCAGCCGGAGGACCAATGGCTGTTTCGCGCTGACTGGCAGGCACGCAGCTATCAATCCCGTATGCGCGCTTGAGTCGCGCTTCCATCCTCCCCGGATCAACGCTAGTAGACAAAAGGAGCCGGTCCCGAACCGGACGGACCCAGACATGACCGAGAGCCCGACCTTGACCGCCCCCAGCCCCGCCAAGATCACACTTCCCGATGCGCAGACGGTCAATTCCGTACGGCACTGGACGGATCGGCTGTTTTCCTTCCGCGTGACACGACCACAAAGCCTGCGATTCCGTTCGGGTGAATTCGTGATGATCGGGCTGCTTGGGGATAACGGAAAACCGCTGTTGCGGGCCTATTCCATCGCCTCACCCAATTGGGATGAGGAACTGGAATTTTATTCGATCAAGGTTCCCGATGGGCCGCTGACATCAAAATTGCAACATATCCAGCCGGACGATCAGATCATCCTGCGCCCCAAGCCGGTCGGAACGCTGGTTCACGATGCGCTCCTGCCCGGGAAACGGGTCTGGTTTCTGGCCACCGGCACCGGTATCGCACCTTTCGCCTCACTGATGCGCGACCCTGAAACATATGAAAAATATGACAGCGTCATCATGATGCATACCTGCCGTGAGGCGGCAGAACTGGAATATGGCCGTCAGTTGGTCGAGAACCTGCGCAATGACGAATTGATCGGTGAGATGGTGGAAGGCAAGCTGCACTACTACCCCACCACGACCCGCGAAAAGACCGCGCAGATGGGCAGGATCACCGACAATCTGAGCTCCGGCAAGGTCTTTGCCGATCTTGGTCTGCCGCAAATGAACGCCGAGGAAGATCGCGCCATGGTCTGCGGCAGCCTGGATTTCAATATCGACGTCAAGAAGGTGCTCGAAAGTTTCGGCCTCAATGAGGGCGCAAATTCCGACCCAAAGGAATATGTCGTCGAAAAGGCCTTTGTTGGCGACGGAATATAGGCACCGCCCCGCAGGCCGATCAGCCCGCCGCCGCCACCGCGCGCCGGGCCATCACCGTAACCAGATGTGCACGATATTCCGGGCTGCCATGCAGATCGGCGATCAGGTTATCCGCCGGAACCGCAAGCCCGGCCAGCGCCTCGGCACGGAAATCCGCACTTAACGCCGTCTCCGCCGCAGACCAGCGATGCACACCATCATTGGAGGCCCCCGTGACGGCCACCCTGACCCCATCGCCATATTTGGCCACGAAAACCCCCACCAACGCAAAACGCGATGCGGGCTGGACAAATTTCATGTAGGCCGCTTTTTCCGGGATCGGAAAATCCACACCGGTGACAATCTCATCTTCCTCCAGCGCTGTGGTGAACATGCCCTGAAAGAAATCATCGGCGACCATTTCCCGCGCACTGGTGCGGATCGTGGCACCGGAACCAAGCGCAGCAGCCGGATAGCAGGCCGATGGATCATTATTGGCAAGGCTTCCACCAATCGTGCCGCGATTACGTACCGCCGGATCCCCAATCTGCCCTGCAAGGGCGGCCAGCGCGGGATAGGCCGTGGCGGCCTCCCGTGCGACCTGCGCATGGGTGGTTGCACCTCCGATCCGCAGCATTCCACCTTCGGTGGAGACGCCGATCAATTCGGCAACACCGTTCAGGCTGACCAGAACTTCCGGCGCGGCCAGCCGCTGTTTCATCGTGGGCAAAAGCGTCTGCCCCCCCGAAAGCGCCTGCGCGCCTTCCGCCGCCATCGCCTCGACCGCCTCTGCAAGTGATCCCGGCTTCACCAGTTCGAAATTATACATGGCTTGTCTCCTTCAACCCTGGATCGCCGCCCAGACGCGCGCCGGCGAAACAGGCATATCGATATGGGTTACATGGTTGTGACCACCCCGATGCAGCGCATCGATGACGGCATTGACCACCGCCGGGGGGGAACCGATTGCCCCTGCTTCACCACATCCCTTCACGCCAAGCGGGTTATGCGTACAGGGCGTGACACAACTGTGATCCACCTTGAAAGACGGGACATCATCCGCCCGGGGCATGGCGTAATCCATGAAGGAGCCGCTCAGGAGCTGCCCGTTTTCGTCAAAGACGCAATGTTCCAGAAGCGCCTGGCCAATCCCCTGCGCCACCCCCCCCTGGACCTGGCCATCCACGATCATCGGGTTGACGATATTTCCGAAATCATCGGCGGCACTGAAGGAAAGGATATCCACTTTGCCGGTTTCAGGATCCACCTCCACCTCGCAGGCATAACCGCCCGAGGGGTAGGTGAAATTCGACGGATCGTAAAAGGCTGTCTCCTCCAGTCCCGGCTCCAGGTCTTCCAGCGGGTAGTTATGCGGAACATAGGCCGCCAGGGTCACCCCGGCCCAATCGACCGATTTATCGGTCCCAGCCACCGAAAAGGCGCCATCCTTCAATTCGATATCGGCCTCCGACGCCTCCAAAAGATGGGCTGCGATCTTTCTGGCCTTGTCGATGACCTTGTTGGTGGCCCGTACGATGGCAGACCCCCCAACCGCAAGCGAGCGGGAACCATAGGTCCCCATCCCCATGGGGGTATTGGCCGTGTCGCCATGGTGGATTTCCACCTGACCCGCATCCACGCCAATCATATCGGCCACCACCTGGGCAAAAGTTGTTTCATGGCCCTGCCCATGGCTGTGGCTGCCAGTATAGATGGAGATCGAGCCCGTGGCATTCACCCGGACCGTGGCACTTTCGTAAAGCCCGGCACGGGCGCCCAATTGCCCCACAAGGTTGGAAGGGGCAATGCCGCAGGCCTCGATATAATGCGCGATGCCAAAGCCCCGTAGCTTGCCCCGGGCCTTGCTTTCCGCTGCACGGGCTTCAAACCCTGCACGATCACAGATCTCAAGCAGCTTGTCCATCGTGGCATGATAATTTCCGGTATCGTAGACGAGCGCCACCGGTGTCTGATAGGGAAACTGATCCGGCCTGATGAAATTCAGTCGTCGCAGTTCCACCGGATCAATCCCCAGTTCCCGCGCAGCCTTGTCCACCAGCCGTTCAAGCTGAAAGGTCGCCTCCGGCCGCCCGGCCCCACGATAGGCATCAACCGGCACGGTATTGGTGAACACCGCCTTCACATTCACATAGATCAGCGGCGTACGGTAATTGCCCGCCATCAACACCCCATGCAGCCAGGTCGGAACCGAGGTGGAAAAGGTGCTCAGGTAAGCCCCCATATTGGCATGGGTATCGGTCCTGAGCGCGGTGAAATTATGTTCCGCATCCAGTGCCAGTTCAATCTTCGTGACATGATCGCGCCCCTGCGCGTCGGAAATAAAGGCCTCGCTGCGCGTCGAGGTCCATTTCACCGGACGGCCGATCAGCTTTGCCGCCCATGTCACCGCCGCCTCTTCGGCATAATGGAAAATCTTTGACCCAAACCCGCCGCCGACATCCGGCGCCACAACGCGCAGCTTGTGTTCGGGGATATTGAGCACGAAAGCCCCCATCAGAAGCCGGATCACATGCGGGTTCTGACTGGTGGTATAAAGCGTATGATTGCCTGAAAAATCCTCGTAATCCCCTACCGCGACACGCGGCTCCATCGGATTGGCGATCAACCGGTTATTAACCAGTTCCAGCGTGGTCACATGGGCGGCCTTCATGAAGGCCTCATCGACAGCAGCCTTATTTTCTTCAACAAAACCCCAGTCATAGCAAAGGTTTGAAGAAAGATCCTCATGTATTTTTGGCGCGTCGGGCGCCAATGCCGCCTTCATGTCCAGCACCGCCGGCAGTTCCATGATCTCAACCGAAATCGCCTCCGCTGCATCGCGAGCCTGTTCCAGGCTTTCAGCCACAATCATCGCAATGGGATCGCCGACATGGCGTACCTTGCCTTCTGCCAGAACCGGATGTTTGGGTTCCTGCATCGGCTTTCCGAAACGGTCCGTAACTTCCCAGCCGCAGGGCAGCCCGCCCGCGCTTTCGAAATCCTTTGCCGTAAGGATACGCAACACCCCCGGCATGGCCTCCGCCTCGGACAGATCCACCGCGTCAATCCGGCCATGCGCCACATCGGAACGCAGGAAATGCGCATAGGCCTGACCACGGATATTGATATCATCCGTATAACGGCCCTGGCCGGTCAGAAAACGAACGTCTTCGCGCCGCTTGGTGCTGGCGCCGATGCCACCATCTTTGGGCATGTGAACCTCCCCCTTTGGATTGGCCGCCTGCGACAACGGCCTGTCTTGCCACGGGGCCCCCTCCCGGCGCCCCGGGCGGGATCATTCGGCGGCGATGGCCGATGCCTCCTGCCCCGAGGCCGCCAATATCGCCTTCACGATATTGTGGTAGCCCGTGCAGCGGCAGATATTGCCTTCAAGGTAATGGCGGATCTCGGTCTCGCTGGGTCTTGGGTTTTCGGCCAGAAGCGCTGCCGCGCTCATCACCATGCCCGGGGTGCAGAAACCGCATTGCAGCCCGTGATGGTCCTGAAAGGCCTGCTGGATCGTGGATAGTGAACCATCGGCATTGGCCATCCCCTCAATGGTGCGCACCTCCGCACCAGCCACATCCTGGGCAAAGACCGAACAGCTTTTGACCGCCTTGCCATCGACATGGACCACGCAAGCCCCGCATTGCGACGTATCGCAGCCCACATGGGTGCCCGTCATCCCCAGGCCTTCCCGCAGGAATTGCACCAGAAGCGTCCGTCCCTCCGTTTCCGCCGAGACGGAATTCCCGTTCACCACCATCGTGACTTTGGTCATCGTCATCCTCCCTCGAATAACCCTGGGTATCGATGCGGCCCGGTCCAATCAGCCCAACATGCGTTTGAACCAGCCCTTTCTCCGTTCCGTATCACCACTGTTTTCGGCGGTCTCCTCTTCCGCCTCCTCGGGGTTTTCCTCCACAGCCGCCTGAAACCGCGTGAAAAAATCATCCGCCATCTTCTTGGCAAAGCCGTCAATGATCCGGCTGCCAAGCTGCGCAAGCTTGCCCCCTACCTTGGCCTCCACCTCATAGGAAAGCAATGTCCCCTTTTCCGAAGGGGCCAGGGTCACATTCGCACTCCCCTTGGCAAAGCCCGCAGCACCCCCCTTGCCCTCACCATTGATGGTCAGGCTTTCGCCCTCCACCATATCGGACAGGGTTACCTTGCCGGTAAATTTGGCCTTCACCGGCCCTACCTTTTGCACCACGATGGCTTCGAACCCCTCCTCGGGGTTGCCGGACATGCTTTCGCAGCCGGGAACACATTCCTTCAGCACCTCGGCCGAAAGAATCGCGGACCAGACCGTTGCAACATCGGCCGCGATATCCCGCTGATCGGTAAGTTTCACGCATTCCCCCCCTTGATGGGTCGGTGTTCGCCCCCGGACCCACAGCCCGGCTTCACCGATTTTTTAACAGCATGTCATGAGGCAGGCCTTGCTGGCAACAAAGATCGGCCCATGGGGTGGCGCAGGCAAAATTCAGGTAATGACATTCGGCGCCTTGCGGCCGGTCTGCTCCTCAATCCTGGCCAGATCATGCGCCGCGCGAATGACCGGTGCCAGCGCTTCCTGCGGATCCAGGTCAAGCCCTTCCGGTCCCGCACTGAACCGTTCAAGATAAAGTCGCAGCGTCGCGCCTTCGGTTCCCGTTCCCGAAAGCCGCAATACGATCCGGCTGCCATCCTCAAAGAGGATCCGCACCCCCTGTCGCTGGCTTACCGATCCATCCACCGGATCGGCATAGGAAAAATCATCGGCGGCGGTGATGGTCATGCCCTCGACCCGCTGTCCCGCCAGCCCGTCAAGCCGATCCCGCAAATCGACCATCAGCGCATCGGCCTTTTCGGTCTCGATCGCCTCGAAATCATGGCGGCTGTAATAATTGCGCCCGAATCGTTTCCAATGGTCGGCCAGAACCTCCGCCACGCTTTCCTTCCGGACAGCAAGGATATTGAGCCACAGAAGCACCGCCCAAAGCCCGTCCTTTTCGCGGACGTGATCGGAGCCGGTGCCAAAACTTTCCTCGCCGCAGATCGTCGCCTTTCCGGCATCCAGAAGATTGCCGAAAAATTTCCATCCCGTCGGGGTCTCAAACGCGGCTATCCCCAGCACCTCGGCCACGCGATCAGCGGCGGCGGAGGTCGGCATGGAACGGGCAACACCCGCAATCCCACCCGCATAACCGGGCACCAGATGGGCATTGGCCGCCAGTATCGCCAGACTATCGGATGGGGAAACATAGGCACCGCGCCCCAGCACCATGTTGCGATCCCCGTCCCCATCGGAGGCGGCACCGAAATCGGGAGCGTCCCCCCCCATCATTTCATCCATCAATTCATGTGCCCAGGTCGGGTTCGGATCAGGATGCATGCCGCCGAAATCCGGCAATGGTGTGGAATGAACAACCGTCCCGGGCTGCGCCCCCAGCCGGTTTTCAAGGATCTCCACCGCATAGGGGCCGGTCACCGCCCACATCGCATCAAAGCGCATGGTAAAACCGCCTTCGAACATCGCCCGGATCGCGGCAAAATCAAAAAGGCCTTCCATCAGTTCGGCATAGTCGGAAACAGGATCGACAATATCGACCTCCATCTGCCCCAGGGCAACCTTGCCCGGACGATCAAGGTCCAGATCCTGTGCATCGAAATAACTATAAGCGCGTATCTGCCCTGTTGCGGCGTGAATAGCCTGGGTCACGGGTTCGGGTGCGGGGCCGCCGTTGGGCATATTGAACTTGATGCCAAAGTCCTCCTCCGGCCCGCCGGGATTATGGGAAGCCGACAGGATGATCCCGCCATCCGTGCCGTTAAGCCGGATCAGATGACTCGCCGCCGGGGTCGACAGGATGCCGCCGCGCCCCACAATCACCCGCGCTGCGCCCTGCCCCGCAGCCATGCGCAGGATCACCTGTACCGCACGGTCATTGTGAAACCGGCCATCCCCCCCCAGAACCAGAGCCTTGCCCTTCACCCCGCCAATCGCCTTGAAGATCGCCTGAACAAAACATTCCAGATAATGCGGCTGCATGAAGACCCGCGTTTTCTTGCGCAGGCCCGAAGTGCCGGGTTTCTGCCCCTCAAACGCGGTGACTGTGATGTTGCGGACGGCCATGATCTCTCCTGTATGTCGTTTCGGCACGAAAACGAATCCCGAATTGGGCTGCAGCCGCGCTTTACGTGCCGGCCTTTTCAGTTCTCGCGTCCGGGCGGGTCATGTCAAGAAGGACCCGCCGCCCTGCACCGATCCTTAACCCTGACGGGGAGGCGCGCGAAATCTTGGGCAAGATCATGCGCAGATCCGCAATAACGCACAACAGAGGATGACAGGCAGGTGACCCTCCGCTATATATTGTGGCAAGGGGCATAGAACCCCGGATAATTCATGGCCCCGGCAGGGCTGCGGGGCAAAAGAGGCGGGCAACAATGACAAGATTACACAGACGGACATTTCTGGCCACCGGCGCGGCGGGCCTGATGGTGGCGGGATGCGGCAACGGTATCGGCAGCACCGGGTCACAGCGGCTTGATGCCCGGGTTGATGCGACGCGGGACTACCTGTTCAATCGCTATCCCGGCACGCGCGATCTGGCAAATAAAAGTTCGGGCGTCCTTTACATGCCACTGGTCACCGAGGCCGGATTTGGCTTTGGCGGTTCCTACGGGCAGGGCGCGTTGCGGATCAATGATGTTACGGTGGATTACTATTCGGCGACAACGGCCACGGTCGGCCTTCAGATCGGCGCACAGCAAGATGCCCATGCGCTTTTCTTCCTGACCGAGGAATCGCTGGCCGATTTCCGTCGTTCCCCGGGCTGGGCCGTCGGGGCCGATGTGCGTTATGCCACCCCCGAACAAGGCGCGAGCCTGGGCAAGGAAACGACCGAGATCAACCCCGTTATCGCATTGGTCTTCGGGCAATCCGGATTGATCGCAGGGGCCACACTGGCCGGTGTCAAATATTCCCGGATCATTCCCTGAACGGGGACCCTCCCCCCGATTTACCTCGTAAGATATGGAAGGCCGGTCGTAACCCGACCGGTTTTTCCTTTTCCCCCGCCATCACGGCGCGCCGCGATTTTCGACCAGACGCACAAAGATGCTCGCCCCCACAGGCAGGATCGTATCGTCAAAGATGAAACCCGGGTTGTGCAATGGCACATCGCCATCATGTCCAAGATTGAAAAAGGCCCCGGGCACCACGCGCAGAAGATCGGCCATGTCTTCCGATCCCATGGTCAGTTCGGCATCGGCGGCGGCCCTGTCACCAACCACATCGCGGGCTGCGCGGATAACATCCTCAACCCGTTCGGGATCATTTTCCAATACGTCAAAGACACGGCGTATATCGGCATTGATGGTAATCCCATGGGCCATTGCCAGACCATCACAGACCTGTCGCATCCGGGTTTCGATCAGCACCGCATCCGATTCATCGAAAAACCGAAAGGTCCCGCGCAGCACGGCCTCGGCCGGGATCACGTTATAGGCCGAACCGGAATGAAATTCGGTCACCGAAACAACTGCGGGATGGGTAGGGTCCGTTTCCCGCGATATGATGCGCTGGATTTCCCCGACCAGCGCTGCGCCAATGGCAATCGGATCGCGCCCCATATGGGGATAGGCGCCATGGCTGCCCTTTCCTGTGACGACAAGATCAAAAAATCCGGCCCCTGCCTGCGCGCGCCCCGAACGCAGGCTGACATTTGAATGCGGGGCATAGGGATTGTTGTGAAGACCATATAGTTCATCACAAGGGAAGCGGTCAAAAAGCCCATCGGCCAGCATCGCCCGGGCACCGCCCAGACCTTCCTCCGCCGGCTGGAAAATAAAGGTCACGCGACCTGAAAAATCACGATTTTCGGCAAGATAACGCGCTGCGCCCAGAAGCATCGTGGTATGGCCGTCATGGCCGCAACCATGGAAAACCCCCGAATTTTCCGACCGGTAAGGAAGGTTGGTCTGCTCTTCCATCGGCAACGCATCCATATCGGCGCGCAGAGCGATTGACCGGCCCGGTCGCTTGCCTTCCAGGACCCCAACCACGCCGGTCCGGCCAATACCGCGCGTCACCTCGATCCCCCAGCCTTTCAACAGTTCCGCCACCCGTGCGGACGTACGGTGTTCCTCAAATCCGATCTCCGGATAACGGTGGAAATCGCGGCGCCATTCGGTCAGGTCAGCCGCAAATTTGGCAATACGGGGAATAATCATCGTCGGGTTCTTTCAGATCAGAAGCGCGCGTGCAGCCTCACGTGCAGCAGGGGTTACAGTATCGCCGGCCAGCATGCGCGCGATTTCCTCCACCCTTTGGGCCGCATTGAGCGGGGTCACGAAAGAGGTCGTCATCCCCCCTTCCACCCGCTTTTCCACCCGCCAGTGATAGGAGGCCAGTGCCGCAACCTGCGGCGAATGGGTCACGGCCAGAACCTGCGCCCGACGTGACAAGGTCGCCAGCCGCCGCCCCACCGCATCGGCGGTCGCCCCTCCGACGCCACGGTCGAGTTCATCAAAGATCATGGTCAGGCCCGGCATATCCCCCGTCAGGCAGACCTTCAGGGCCAGAAGGAAACGCGAAAGTTCCCCACCGGAGGCAATGCGGTTCAATGGTCCGGGCGGTGCGCCGGGATTGGTCGCCACGGTAAAATGAACCTGATCTGCCCCTTCCGGCCCCGCCTCGGCTGGTTCAATCCGGGTTTCAAAAAGCGCGCGTTCCATCTTCAGGGGCGACAGCTCCTTGGACATGGCCTTGTCGAGCTGCCCTGCGGCCCTTCGTCTTGCGGCGCTCAGGGCTTCGGCCGCTTCCGCATAGGCCGCTTCGGCCGCACGAAGTTCCCCCGCAAGTGCGGCAAGATCCCGTTCGCCGCTATCCAGCGCGGTCAGGCGACTGCGCAGGTCTTCGGCAAAGAGATTCAGATCATCGGCCAGCACATTATGCTTGCGGGCCAGGGCACGGATCGCGAAAAGCCGTTCCTCGACCTGATCAAGCTCATTGGGGTCAAAGCTCAATTCACCCAAAAGGTTTTCCACCCCCGCATGGGCTTCGCCAAGTTCAATCATTGCCCGGCCAAGGGCGGAAAGCGGCGCCTCCAGGCGATCACCCGCCTTGTCGGAGGCATCCTCCAGCCAGCGCTGCGCATCCCGCATCATCGCCTCGGCACCCTGTTCGGACAGGGCCTGACAGGCGCGCGCAATATCGCCCCTGATTTTTTCAGCCGCCTGCATGGCACGGCGATGGGCGTCGAGTTCGGCTTCTTCCCCCGGTTGCGGATCGATCCGGTCAAGTTCCGCGACCGCGTGGCGCAGGTAGTCTTCTTCAGCACGCGCAGCCAAAAGCGCGGCGTTCGCATCGGCCTTTGCCTTGCGAACCCCGGCCAGCCCTTTCCACGCCTCCCGAAGCGCAGAAAGATCGAGCCCCGCGAAACTGTCGAGCATCTGGCGGTGACCCCGGGTATTCAAAAGGCCCTGATCATCATGCTGTCCATGCAGTTCAACCAGTGTCGCGGAAAGCGCGCGCAGCACCTCTCCGCTGGCGCGGCGGTCATTGACCCATGCGGTCTTGCGCCCATCCGCATTATTGACCCGGCGCAGCAGGAGTTCCGCCCCCGAGGCAATTCCCGCCTCTTTCAGGATGGCAAGGGCAGGATGGCCCTGTGGCAATTCGAAAACCGCCGTGACCTCACCCTGTTCGGCACCTTGCCGGACAAGATCCGCCCGGCCGCGCCACCCCAGAACAAACCCCAATGCATCAAGCAGGATGGACTTTCCCGCCCCTGTTTCCCCGGTCAGGACATTCAGGCCGGATTTGAATTCCAGCCTCAACTGGTCAATCAGAAGAAGATCTCGGATTTCCAGCGCTCGAAGCATCAGACCAACCCGTCAGGCGTGCGCGGTTACAACCATTCACCCCGGATAACCTGACGATAGACGCTGCTCAGCCAGCTATCACCCCTGGCTTCGAGAGCAAGCCCCCGTCCTGTCAGCAACCTGTGGGTATCGTCATAGAAGGGGCTGGAGCGATAGTTATGCCCCAGAATCGCACCGGCGGTTTGGGCTTCATCCACCAGACCCAGTGAAAGATAAGCCTCCACCAGCCTGTGCAGCGCCTCGGCCGTGTGGGTCGTATTCTGGAAATCCTGTACGACGACACGGAAACGGTTGATCGCCGCCGTGAAATTACCGCGTTTCAGATAGTACCGGCCAATTTCCATTTCCTTGGCGGCAAGATGATCGAATGCCAGTTCGAATTTCAGCATCGCGGAGGATGCATATTCGCTATCGGGATATTCCTCGATCACGGCACGCATGGCCTGCAGGGCCTGGAAGGTCAGCCCCTGATCGCGGCCAACTTCGTCGATCTGATCGTAATAGGAAAGTGCAAGAAGATATTTGGCATAGGCCGCGTCTTCATCGCCGGGATAAAGGTCAATGAAACGCAGCGCACTGGCGCGGGCTTCTTCGTAGTTTTCGGCCTTGTGTTGGCTGAAGGCCTGCATGATCAATGACCGCTTTGCCCATTCCGAATAGGGGTAAAGACGTTCCACCTCGGAAAAGAACCGAATCGCATCATCGGGATTCGTCTGGGTTTCCAGCGCGTATTCACCGCGCTTGTAGATTTCTTCCGCCGTAAGCGCGTCAAGCGGGGCCTCATTGGACCCGCCCCAACTGCCGCAGCCCGTCAGGGCCGTCAAAAAAAGCGTCGCCGTCAGGATGCCCCTGCCCGCCTTGCCGACTGCCATCTTTCGCCCTACCCCATTATTCTGCAATCGCAAGCCACGAAATATACCGCAGCCCGCCCTGTTGGCCCCGTCCTAGCACATAAAAATGCGGGGCGCAAAACGCCTTTATCGGATTTGAAACTGCTCAGCAATGCAGGGGAATATCCGACCGCACCACCCCAACACCGGGCAGCTTGCAGCCCGTCGGTTCCGCGCAGTCCAGCACCCGCCACGCACCATGAGTCGCAAAGAGCTTGCGCAACAGTTTATTGGTCAATGCGTGGCCCGCCCGGACGCCGGTATAACGGCCCAGGATAGGCCCGCCTGCCAGTGCCAGATCCCCAAGCGCATCCAGCATCTTGTGGCGTACCGGTTCATCGGAATGGCGCAGCCCCCCCGGTGACAGAACCTCATTCCCCGAAAAAACCACCGCATTTTCCAGGTTTCCGCCCAAGGCAAGCCCATTGGCGCGCATGGTATCAACGTCCGCCTGACGGCAGAACGTCCGGCTGTCGCAGAGTTCACGGACAAAGGCCCCGTTGGACATGTTGAGCCGCTTTTCCTGCACGCCGATGGCGCGTTCGGTAAAGTCGATGCGAAAATCAATCTCCAGCATGTCGGCGGGTTCGAGCCGGGCAAAGGCCTCCCCCTCGCGCACCTCGACAGGGTTCAGGATGCGGAGTGCCCGAACCGGCACCGCCTGTTCCCGCAATCCACGCGCCAGGAAACCCGCCACGAAAGGTCGGGCGGAGCCATCCAGAATCGGGGCTTCGGGGCCGTCGATTTCAATCAGCGCATTGTGGATGCCACATCCGGCCAATGCCGCCATTACATGCTCGATGGTGGAAACGCTATGACCTGCCGCATTGGCCACCAGCGTACAAAGCCGCGAGGGCACGACGGCATCCCAGCGGGCCGGGATCATCGCATCGCCCTGGGTGATATCGGTACGGCGGAACCAGATTCCATAATCCGCCGAAGCCGGTTTGACGACCATCCGGACGGGCTGCCCTGAATGGAGCCCGGTGCCAGTAAAGATCGCGTCGGATTTCAAAGTGGTCTGCACGAAACGGCCTCAGTTATTGTTTTTTCTGCCCGCGCCCCGATAGATCCGGGAAACGTTTTTCCTCAAGGCCAGATCCTTTTCAGGCAGCTCGGTATCCGGCGAATTTTAATTAATCAATGTCTGCGCGGGGAACAACTCACTCTTTGTGACCTTCTGTAACATAGCAGGTGCAAAATTGCCCAAGACCGGAATGCCGACAGCAACACATTGAAATAGAACATGAAAAAGCCCGCCAAAGCGGGCTGTTCCATGTAAAGATTTGAATCGCTCAGTTCGCCTGGCGCCGCAGGAAGGCGGGAATTTCAATGCGTTCCTGATCGGCAGATGCCTCCGCTTCCTCCTCGTAATGGGTAACGGGCGGCTGTTGACGCTGGGGTACCGCTGCCGGGCGCTCGCCATGGTGTTCACCATGCCCCGCCACGCGGTTGATGAGGGAACTGATACCGAAACGGGGACGCAGGGTTTCGGCCGGCCCATGGCTGACCGCAGGCGCTGCCGCCACGGGTGCGGCACTGGCAGGTTGCCGTGCGGGGGCCTTGCTGACGGCAGCCTGAAGCCGGGCAAGCGCCTCAGGCGTCGGGGCACCGGGCGCGCGGGGCCGCGGGGCCACGAATTCCGCCGCATCGGCCTCAAGGGACGCGGGCTGCGTCGGTTGCGGACGATAGGCCGGGGGCGGAAGATCATCCACCTCTTCGATAACGGGTTCGGGCTGGGGATGATAAGCCGCGGGGGCGGGCTGACGTTCCACCTTGTCAAACAGATCGGCCTCGGATGCGGCAGCGGCAGGGGGCACGGCAGCCGGTCTTGCGGCAACGGCGGCCGGATGCGGCACCTCAGATGCAACTTCCGGTTCTGCAACAGTTTCGACCTGCGGAGCCGGGGTATATTTGCGCGGCGCAGGCGTTTCGGCCCGATTTGAGGCCGTTACATCAATCCCCGTCGCAACGACGGAAACACGCAATGCCCCCTCCAGCGTCGGATCCAGCGTCGAACCGACAATGATATTGGCATCGGGGTCGACCTTGTCACGGATGATATTCGCGGCTTCGTCCAGTTCGAACAGGGTCAGATCATAGCCACCCGTGATATTGATCAGCACACCCTTGGCACCATTGAGGCTGATTTCGTCCAGCAGCGGGTTGGCAATGGCCTTTTCCGCAGCCTGCTGGGCGCGGTCTTCGCCCTCGGCCTCACCGGTGCCCATCATCGCCTTGCCCATTTCATCCATCACTGCGCGGACATCGGCTAAGTCGAGATTGATCAGCCCCGTGCGGACCATCAGATCCGTCACGCCCTTGACGCGTTGATACAGCACGTCATCGGCCATCGCGAAAGCCTCGGTGAAGGTTGTCTTCTCATTCGCGAGACGGAAAAGGTTCTGGTTCGGAATGATGATCAGCGTATCGACGACCTTTTGCAGCGCTTCGATCCCTTCCTCGGCCTGACGCATGCGCTTGCCACCCTCAAACTGGAAGGGCTTGGTCACGACGCCAACCGTCAGAACCCCAAGTTCCCGTGCGGCCTGCGCAATGATCGGAGCAGCCCCGGTGCCAGTGCCCCCGCCCATCCCGGCGGTGATGAAGCACATATGCGTCCCGGCAAGGTGGTCAACAATTTCCTCAATGGTTTCCTCGGCGGCGGCGGCACCGACACTTGGCCGGGCGCCCGCGCCCAAGCCTTCTGTCACTTTCACGCCCATCTGGATGGATGAGGATGCCCGGCTTTGCTGAAGGGCCTGCGCATCGGTATTCGCCACCACGAATTCCACGCCTTCAAGCTGTTTTTCGGTCATGTTGTTGACGGCATTGCCACCTGCGCCGCCAACCCCGAAAACGGTGATCCGCGGTTTCAGTTCCTCACGCTCCGAAGCCATTGTCAGATTAAGTGCCATTGCCAGTCCGCCTGCCTATTTGTTGTTTCGACGCCCCTCAATGAACGTCTTTAGTGTCCCATGAATTACGGCAGACAATATCTGGCGCATTGAAAAAGGTCACGAAAAAAACATCCTGAAACCACAAAATATAGCCCCCAATCGGCAATATTCCGCGTCATTTCGCCAAATCGACCAGATTCAGGGGTATTGGCCCCGCTACATACCAAGTGTGGCAAATAAGTGAAAAGATCGCGTCGGAATCATCCGCGCGGTGAAAGGGTCGATTTCAGGCAGGACTGCTCTGCCAGATTCGGCCTCTGCGGGCCGTTTTCCAAAGCGTAGCGGAATTCATCGACCGGGTGAATTGGAATCTGCAGCCGGGGCTTCGCAGACCGACAAAATACTGGTTATGCGGGAAAAACAGATCCCGGTTGGGAACATGCCTACCAGTTTTCCTTGAACCAGCGGAACGCACGGCGCAACGATCGCGCCGGGTAATGTTCGGCAGGGATATCGAAATCCCACCATTCATCCTGCGGGTGGGCCGCAAAGAGGCACAGGCCCACGGCCGAGGAAAAGGCCGCCCCCGTCGCAGCTTGTGGCAGGCCCTGTACCCGCAACGGACGGCCAAGGCGCACCTGTTGGCCCAGGATACGCGCGGCCAACCCGTCCAGCCCGGGGATCTGGCTCGCCCCTCCCGTCAGCACGATCTGCTGGCTCGGCAGAAAATCGAATCCTGCCGCATCAAGCCGCGTGCGCGCCTCCTCCAGGATCTCCTCGACCCGGGGGCGCATGATCCCGATCAAATCGCTCCGGCTGACACGGCGGCGGTCCTTTTCCCAATCGCCGCTATCGCCGCCGATCTCAATCATGTCGCGGTCATCCATGCCGGTTGCCAGCACCCCGCCGGATTTCGTCTTGATGCGCTCCGCCGTTGTCAGCGGGATCTGCAGCCCCTTGGAAATATCGGAAGTGACGTGATCCCCGCCCATGCGCACGCAATCGGCAAAGATCATGTGCTTTTTCATGAAAACCGAAATGCCGGTGGTGCCGCCTCCCATATCGATACAAGCGGCCCCCAGTTCCTGTTCATCCTCAACCAGGCTGGAAATACCCGAAACATAGGCCGAGGATGCCACCCCGGCGAGTTCCAGATCACATCGTTTGATACAGTAGATGATATTCTGCATCACCGCGGCATCGACCGAAAGCAGATGCAGATCGCAGGCCAGACGATTGCCGATCTGGCCGCGCGGATCACCCAGCCCCGTGCGATGATCAAGCGCAAAATTCACAGGCTGGGCATGCAGGATCTCACGCCCTTCACCGATATCGGGCAGATCGCAAGCGGCCAGCACCCGCGCCACATCCGGTTCCGCCACCGCCGTATCGCGCAGCTCTATTTCCCCCGCCAGCCCATAGCTGCGCGGCTCGGATCCTGAAAAACAGGCGATACAGTGATCAACCCGGACATTCGCCATCTTCTGCGCCGATTGCACGGCGGTGCGAATGGCCCGTTCGGTTTCGTTCATCACCGCAATTTCACCGAAACGCACCCCGCGCGAACGTGTTGTCGCCGCGCCGATGACCCGAAAGGAGGCCTGCCCTGCCATCGATCCCAGACCATCCGTTTCCCGCAGCCGTGCCTCGCCGTCAAAACGCAGGATCAGGCAGGCGACCTTGAACGAACCGATATCGAGGATGGCAATCACACCACGCTGCATGGCAACGCGTCGCATGTTTCGCATGGCGCGCTGCATTTGATAAAGGTCGGTCATAGGCTCTCTTCCACAGGCAGGATGCCGCGCAGGCGGCGCAATTCGGTCAGGGCATAGGGGGACAGCCGCAGGGTCGGGCGGCCTTCGTCGCGCAGATCCACGGCAATCACATCGCGTTCGAGCAATTCCTGCGCCTGATCAAGGGCGATCAGCCGTTCCAGGGCGCGGATCGGGTCCTTCACCGGCAGCAGGATCCGCTGGTCGCGATCCAGCACGAGATCCCAGCGGCGCTCCCCCATACGAACCAGCCCGCGCAGGCGTGGCAACAGGGGGCCAGCCGAGGCCATAATTCGCAGGGCCTCCGGAATGGCGCGATCCGCCCCCTGCCCTGCCACCAGCGGCAAGTCACGGCGTTCCGCACGCGACACGACATGTGTCACCAGATGGCCGCTTTCATCCAGAAGGTTCAACCCCTCCGGCCCGCGCCAGACAATGGCGGGCAGCCGTTCGGTCACGACGACCTGCAGCACCCCACCCGTCTGCACCCGCAGCCGCACATCCTTTACCGCCGCGATTTCCGATACCCGAAGCCGCGCGGCCTCCAGATCGATATCGAGCGAACTTTGCGGCAGCGGCAGGGCCAGCGCCGCACGTACCTGATCCGCCAGCACGGGTGAGGCCCCTTCAACCGACATCAGCGTGACCAGAAATTCGGGGCGGTTCTTCACCGAATCGCGCAGATCGGTCCAGGTTTGCGCAAGTGTCTCCCGCCGCCCGTCATCCGAAAGGTAAAGCCCCGCGGCAAAGGCCAGCGCGAAGGCCGGAAGCCCGACCCGCAACGTGGTCCGAAACGCCGGCGTCAGCCAGAGCCGGTTCATCCGATAAGCCATGCGGCTTGGTGCCGGGTCGCGGCGACGGTTCCGACGGAAAGGGTTCAACGATCGCATGACGCATCCTCCACCAGCCAGCGGCAAAGGGCGGGAAAGTCGATCCCCTCCGCAGCCGCCTGTTCCGGCGCCAGCGATGTCGGCGTCATGCCCGGCTGGGTATTGGTTTCCAGAAGCACCAGCCCCTCCAGCCCGCGCGCCTCATCCCAGCGGAAATCGGTGCGGCTCAACCCACGGCATCCCAACGCCCGATGCGCCCGCAGTGCATAATCGCGACAGGCCTCCGCAATCGGCTGGGGCAGGTCCGCCGGGCAGACATGGCGCGATCCGCCGGGTTTGTATTTCGCATCGTAATCGTACCAGCCTTCGGTCACGATATCCGTGACGCAAAGCGCCCGTTCCCCCATTACCGTCACGGTCAGTTCCCGCCCCGGCGCAAAGGCCTCCACCATCACGGTGCCCGGCATGGTATCATCAAGCTGCGGCGGGCCATTCGCCCCTTCCTGCACCAGATAGACCCCCACCGAGGATCCCTCATTGTAAGGTTTCACGACATAGGGAACCGGCAGGACATGGCGTTCACGCGCCTCTTGTCGCGAAACCAGCCGCGATGGCAGGACCGGAAGCCCTGCCGTGGCATAGGCCGCCTTGGCCCTTTCCTTGTCCATCGCCAGGGCCGAAGCGAGGACACCGGAATGCGTATAGGGCAGGCGCAGCCATTCCAGCAGCCCCTGCACACAGCCATCTTCGCCCCAACGGCCATGCAACGCGTTGAAGGCAACATCCGGTTTGATTTCGGAAAGGCGAATGGCAAGGTCGGCCCCGGCATCCACCGTTACCACTTCATATCCAGCCACCCGAAGGGCCTGGGCACATTCATGCCCCGAGACAAGTGAAACCTCGCGTTCCGCCGAGGGACCACCCATCAATACCGCCACTTTGAGGGCTTGTCCGCTCGAACCAGCCGCCATATTTGCCTCAGGGTCTCATTGGACCCGGTTTATTATTATTCAGCGGCCCGTTCACCGACCCGCATGATTTCCCATTCTAGCGTTATTCCGGCGTGTTCGAAAACCCTTTTTCGCACCTCTTCGCCCAAATCTTCCAGATCGGCGGCACTGGCCCCCCCGGTATTGATCAGAAAATTGGAATGTTTCTCGCTCATCTGCGCGCCGCCGCGCCGTGCGCCGCGCATTCCCGCCTCATCAATCAGCTTCCAGGCCTTGAGATCATGGATATCGTCATCCCTTCCCGTCGACGAAAATCCGGCGGGGTTGCGGAAGGTCGAACCTGCCGTGCGTTCCTTCACCGGTTGCGTGGCATCCCGCCTTGCCAGTTGTTCGGCCATCCGTGCCTGCAGCACCTCCGGATCCCC
The DNA here is from genome assembly GCA_047975325.1 of Pseudorhodobacter sp. Taxonomy (GTDB): domain Bacteria; phylum Pseudomonadota; class Alphaproteobacteria; order Rhodobacterales; family Rhodobacteraceae; genus JBKEDF01. The sequence continues at coordinate 108,241 of JBKEDF010000049.1, forward strand.
CGCAGGCGCCCGGAATATCGCCGCTGTGACAACCGCCCCTTCCGGGATCTGCGAACTGCGATAGGACAGGTCAAGATCGGCTGCGGGGATCCGGCGCAAATTCCCCTCGCGGGTAACAAGATGCACTTCCTCCAGCACATCGGCAACATAGCGCCCATAGCATCCCGCATTCATCCGCACCGCACCGCCAATGGCCCCAGGAATGGTGCGCAGAAAGGTCAGATCGCACCCCGCCTCGGCCGCGCGTCGCGCCACATGCGCATCAAGGGCCGCCGCCCCGGCCAGAACGCGACCCCCCTCAATCTCAATCCCGTTGAAGCCGCGCCCAAGCCGGATAACCACTGCACGCAGCCCTCCGTCACGCACGATCAGGTTTGACCCGACGCCCATGGGAAATACGGCGATACCCGGATCAAGCGCGCCAAGAAACGCCGCCAGATCCTCTTCATCGGCAGGTTGGAAGAACCAATCTGCCGCCCCGCCGACACGCAGCCATGTCAGATCCGAAAGCGAACGATCCGGCGTCAGGACGCCGCGCGGTGTGGGAAGCGTAGCCATGCAAAACCCCTACCCGCCTTCCGCCCCGAACCGCAAGCCCCTCCGGACCCGGCTGAGGATCAGTCTGGCCAAGCCCGGTATTCAGGCCAAGTCCCGAAAAACCTGATCAAGCGCCTTTTCCAGTTTCCCAAACATCTCATCAAGATGCGCTTCGGTACAGATGAATGGCGGACAAAGGACGATGGCCTGCCCCAGCGGACGACAGATAAGCCCATGATCAGTACAGGTATTGGCGATGCGTTCGGAAACGGAAAGCTCACCATCAAAAGGCGTCCTGGTGGATTTGTCCTGCACTGCCTCCAGCGCCCCCATCAACCCCTTGCCGCGCCATTCGCCGATATTCGGATGTTCGGCAAGCCGGGCGAGGCCCGCCTCGAAATACGGGGTCAGTTTGCGGACATTTTCGGCCAGCCCCTCATTCATCACCAGATCGATTGCCTTCAGCGCGACCGCACATCCCACCGGATGGCCCGAGGCGGTAAAGCCGTGGGGAAATTCCTCAATCTCTTCCACGGCGCGCTGGACACGATCGGCCAGATCCGGGCCAAGGATCACCGCCCCCATCGGGAAAAAGCCTGCTGTGATATTCTTGGAAGAAATGATTGCATCGGGCATGAAATCATAGGTTTCGCAACCCCATGTCCTGCCGGTGCGGCCAAAGCCGCAGATCACCTCATCAGAGATGAGCGGGATCGCGTATTTTCGCAGCACTTTCTGAATGGCCTGGAAATAACCCTTCGAAGGCGGAATGACCCCGCCTGCCCCCATCACCGGTTCGGCAAAGAATGCGGCGATGGTTTCCGGGCCTTCCTTGATGATGGTCGCCTCAAGTTCATTGGCCATGCGACGGGTGAAATCGGCCTCGCTTTCCCCCTCCTTGCCAAAGCGCCAGTAATGCGGGCAGCCGACCTGGATGAAGCCCGGTAGCGGTAGCCCGAAAACGGAATTGTAAGGTTTGCCGGTCATCGATGCCGAAACCGCCGTGACCCCGTGATAACCATTCAGGCGCGTGATGATCTTGCGCCGTTGTGGCTGCCCCTCGGATCCGGCAAGAAACCACAGCATCTTGACCATCGTGTCATTCGCCTCGGAGCCGGAATTCGTATAAAACACCTTGCCACTGTCAAAAGGTGACACATCGATCAGCTTTTCGGAAAGCATCACCGTCTGGTCTGACATGCGCCCGAAAAAGGCGTGATAGCCCGGAAAACGGTCATACTGCGCCTTGGCGGCCTCGATCAGCCCCGGGTGATCAAACCCCGCCACCATGTTCCACAGGCCCGAATTTCCATCAAGATAACAGCGGCCATGAACATCATAGATATAGGGCCCCTTGCCATGGGTCACGACCACCGCGCCACGTTCGTGAACAGAAGGAAGATCGGTGAAACCATAAAGCGAATAGGTATCGGCACGGCTTTCCCAACTATTGGGGCTATTGTCCCGCATGATGCGATCCTTCCGAAAAGGTTACAGGGGCCAAGGCATAGAACGGAATGGCATCCCGCATACCTTATCGCCACGCTATAACATGTCGCCCTGAAGCTGCATCACAATTCTATGGCTCCGACCGCTGCCATTGGCACTGTGTCCGGACCTATCCTGATAGGGCTACCGTTTCCGGCAACATATTGCATGATCTGGGCGGACAGAATCCGGCATCATTCGGCCGACAATATTACCACAACCGACTGAACAGTTTCAGAGGTCACGCATCGTCATGGCGCGGGCAATCTCGGAACGAACCATCTTGCGCATATTCCGGGTCATCCGTTCGCCCAACAGTCCCTGCAATTCCTCACGCAGGATTTCACGGACCATGTCGCGCAGTTCATCCCCTTCCCCCGAAACAGGGGCCGGCTTGCCAGAGGGCTGATCCTCACCATTTGCTTCGGCAACCGGGCCCGTTTTCAAACGGGTCTCCTGGGGCGATGCCGATTCACCGATTTCGACATCGGTCAGCCCGGCAACAAGAGCCCCCCTGCGCGCCGCCAGATCACCTTCATCCGGCCGGATTTCGGTTTTGCCCGGCTTAGGCAAATCAGAAAGCGCGCGCCATTCATCATCGCTCCAGGTCGTTTCATCGACCGCGCGTTGCTCCGGCTCCGCCTCCCAATCTTCAAGCTCCTCATCCACCGCATCACGGATTGCATTCAGCGCGGCGGAAAGGTTCATGCGGCGGGATGCCGTTTCGGTGGAATCGGGATGGGATTGGGCCTTTGCGAGCCCGCCGGGAACCGCCGTCATGCGCGGTCGCGACCTGCGCTTGGGCGGCTCATCCGTCTGCCCCAACCCTGCCGCCGGGGCAGCCATCGCCCTGGTCAATGTCAGCCGGGCAGGTTTGGAATTTTCATCCACCCATTCTTCAGGGGGCTTTCCCTTTACCACGCATTGCGCGGGTGTCAGGATCAGGGTCGCAATCTTGCCGGGTTCGGATTTGCCCCCAGCCTTCGCGCCAAGCGGTTTGGGCCGCATATCCTCTGCCACCAATCTGCGGACAGAGGACAGGACATCCTCAATCTCTACGGAACTCATTGGTTCAGCCATCGTTTTATGCCCATTTGCCTCACCGAAAGCCTAACCTTTCTGGCCTTTCCTGACAAGCTTCAAGGCCGGGCAAAAACTACATATAGGCGGAAAACGACGTATTCAATCAAGGTTTCGTTTTGCCAATGGCCTCCAGCACCCGATCAAGGCGCCTTCCCTGCGACGAGGTCGCCGGAGCATTACGTACGGCATTGTAATAGGCTTCCGGGTCGTGAACGGGAATGCCAAGGTTAAGATGCTCCACCGTCAGCAACCCCATTTCCGCCAGAAGCGCATAGGTGCCAGTGTAGCGCACCGATTCCGCCGAAAGCCGCGCGGTGCGTGCGCTCAGCAATTCCTGTTCCGCATTAAGGACATCCAATGTGGTCCGGGCGCCAAGGCGGGCTTCTTCCCTCACCCCTTCATAGGCGGTCTGGGCAGAACGGATCTGTTCATCGCTGGCCGCGATCGAGGCGCGCGCCACCGCAAGATTGGACCAGGCTTCCCCCACGCCCTGCGTGACAATCGCCCCGGCCTGATGAAGCTGCGCGCGCGTGGAAGCGCGCCCGGCCAGCGCCTGACGATAAAGCGATGAAATCCGTCCACCCGAATAGATCGTCTGGTTCAGCGTGATCCCGACACTCTGGTTATCGATACCACGACCGCCGGAACGATCATTGATGGCAGCATTGGCGGTCAGGCTCGGCCCCATTTCCGCCTTGGCACGTTCAACATTCGCCTCCGAAACGGAAACCATATGTTGCAACTGCCGGATCGAGGGATGCGTACGCAATGCGATGGCACGCGCCTCTTCCAGGCTGCGCGCTGTTGCGGGCAGGCGCGGAAGGGGGGACAGGCTACCCGGCGGATGGCCGATGGCAAGCTGGTAATTTTCCCGTGCGACGGTCAGATCCCCCTGCGCCTCGGCCATCGCGGCGCGGGCAGATGCCAATCGCGCCTCGGCGATGGAAACATCCGTGCGGGTAATTTCCCCCACTTCGAAACGATCCTGGGCGGCACGCAGTTCCTGACCGATCAGGCGCACATTGGCCGCGCGAAGTCCGACCGCATCCTGCATCTGGCGCAGGTTGACATAGGCCGCGACCGCACTCAGCAGAACATCCTGTTCCACCCCGATCAGGGATTGACGCGAGGCAAGAACCGATGCCTCTGCCGCCTTGATCGAGGCCCTGTTGCGCCCGAAATCCAGCAGCGTCAGCTGCGCCGTCAGCGAAAGCGAGGCGCTCAATCCATCCGAGGGGATATTGCCGCGGGTATTGTTATGAACCACACCCGCCTGCAGATTGATCACCGGTCGCAGACTGGCCACTGCCTGGGCCACGTCTTCGTCTGCGGCGCGCAATACCGCGCGGTTCTGGTCCAGCAAGTTGGAATTGCGATAAGCCGCGATCAGGGCATCCGCAAGCGTTTCCGCCATGCCACCCTGCGGCAAGGCCGTTGCAACTGCCAAGAAAGCAACGCCAAGGAGCCTGTTTATTCCCTGCATCTTTCCTCGTTCCCTAGCTTTTCAAATCTATCTGAGGCATCTCAGAGTGCAAATTCAGCAGCTTCGGAAAAACCGGGCAGCACCGGCGCGGACGCGTTGAAGACATCACGCCAATAGACCCGGTCCGTTCCCTTGTGGCCGATCCGCGCCACCCCCAACCGACCTTTCATGAAGATCGCGCCGATCCGGCCATTTTCCGCCAGTTGGTCGGTGATCACCTGCGGCACGGATTCCACCGCGCCCTGAATCAGGATCACGTCATAGGGTCCATGTTTTGCCGCACCTTCGGCCAGAACCCCGGTAACCACCGCGACATTATCGACGCCCTGTTCGGAAAGCCGTTCCTGTGCATCGGCGGCCAGGGTTTCATCTTCTTCCACCGCAATCACAGCATCGGCCATCCGGGCAATCACGGCACTGGAATAGCCATAGGCGCAACCGATATCGAGAACTACCTCGGAAGGTTGCACATCAATCACATCCAAGAGCTTCGCAAGGCTTCGCGCCTCCAGCAACACCCGGCCCGGTCCAAGGTCAAGGTTGTCGCCAAGATAGGCCGCCTCGCGCTGCCCCTCGCCCACATAGGCCTCCCGCGGGACTGCCAGCATTGCTTCGATAATCGGAAATTTGGTGACATCCGAGGGGCGCACCTGGGTATCCACCATCATCGTTCTACGCAAAGAAAAATTGGTCATGAATGACGCCGCTCGCCTTTTGTTGTCCAACGTTCTGCCACAGAAGGCCGGCTACGGCAACACAGGATACCATGGCACAACCAAGCCGCCCGCGTATCGCGACATTCTTGCCAACATCCGGGATCTGGCAACGATGCGGGATGTCCGAACCGTTCCCCATCAGGGGCTGCGGCAACTGCGCTTCCATATTGGCACAGACACCTGCCGTCGGCAGAAAAACAAGGCCAGGGGGCAGGATGTTCACCCCCCGGTATGGCTCATGTGGCGGCTCATCTGCCCGGCAATTCCCTGACGGGAATAGTCAAAATCATGACCCTTGGGTTTCAGTGCGATTGCGGCCCGGATGGCCGCCTCCAGCCCCGTATCATCCGATGCGGCCCGCAGGGGGGTCCGCAAATCGGCCCGATCCTCCTGCCCCAGACACATGTAAAGCTGACCCGTGCAGGTCAGCCGCACACGATTGCAGCTTTCGCAGAAATTATGCGTCAGCGGGGTGATGAAACCGATCTTCTGACCCGTTTCCTCAAGCCGAACATAACGCGCGGGGCCGCCACTGCTTTCGGCCAGATCCGTCACGGTGAAACGTTCGCCGTAACGTGCGCGCAGATCGCGCAACGACCAATATTGATCAAGCCGGTCCTCATTGCCGAGATCGCCCATCGGCATGACTTCAATCCATGTCAGGTCATGCCCCTCATCCGCACACCATTCGGTAAGGGAAAACTGTTCCGCCTCATTGAAACCCCTGAGCGCCACTGCATTGATCTTTACCCGCAATCCGGCATCTTGCGCCACGCGGATACCATCCAGCACCTGCGGCAGCCGCCCCCAACGGGTAATATCCGCAAATTTCGCCTCATCCAGCGTATCGAGGGAAATATTGACCCGACGCACCCCGCAATCGGCAAGCTCATGGGCAAACCTGCGCAACTGGCTGCCATTCGTGGTCAGGGTCAGTTCCTCCAGCGCGCCAGTTTGCAGATGGCGCGACATGGCCCGGAAAAAGACCATGATATTCTTGCGCACCAGAGGCTCGCCCCCGGTGATACGGAGCTTGCGGACCCCCAGCCGAACGAAGGCCGAGCAAAGCCGGTCCAGCTCCTCCAGCGTCAGAAGTTCCGCCTTGGGCAGAAAAGTCATGTTTTCCGACATGCAGTAACGGCAACGAAAATCGCAGCGATCCGTCACCGAGACGCGCAGATAGCTGATCGCCCGCGCGAAAGGATCGATCAGGGGAAGGGGCATGCTGACATTCATGGCCATAAGGTAAGCTTCCGCCGAAGGGCAGGCAAGGGCATTGAAAGGCGCGCGGGCTGCGCCTATCGTCGCGCCATGAGACATATGATCCTTGCCCTTACCCTTTCGATCACCGCGGTTGCAGGATGTTCGAACCTGTCGATCCCCAATCCTTTTGCTGGTGCGGGCAAAGGCGCGAATGCCAACCCGCCCGGGGAAACGATCTCCGCCACGGCCCGCCCGCCGCCCGCGGGCGCCCGCACCGCCGCAGCGCTGGATACGACCACCGATGCCGAAAAGGCCGCCGCGCTCAACACGGCACCGCAGCCTTCGATCGAACGCAACCTGGGCAAGGTTTTCGTTTCCCTGGGCAATGCGACAGAGGCCGGGTTCTGGTTGCGGTCCTCGCTGGTAACGCAGCCGACGCAGGGCCGGATCACCACGACACTGGGCGAATCCCTGCAGGTTGATCTGCTGCCCGGCGATGGCGCGGCACAGCTTTCGCTGGCCGCCTACCGGGCGCTGAACCTGCCCCTGACAGGGCTGCCCGAAGTCACCGTCTACGCCAGATAGCCAACAACCCTGCCGGGTCCGGCAGGGCCAAATGACATTCTTCGGCAACGATATCCGGGCAAGGCCGGCATCAGGCCGCTGGCATGCGGCTTTCGATCATTCCGGCATACCAGCTTGCGCCAAAGGGGATGGCGTTATCGTCGAAATCATAGGCGGGGTGATGCACCATCGCCGTATCGCCATTCCCGACAAAGATATAGGCCCCGGGGCGTTCGTTCAGCATGAAGCTGAAATCCTCCCCCCCCATCAGCGGGGGCGTTTCGGGGTCGATCTGCCCGGAGACACCACGCGCAACCTCCACCGCGTATTCCGTATGTTTCGGGTCGTTTACCGTCACCGGATATCCGCGTTCATAATCGACCTCTGCCGTGGCATCGAAGGCAGCCGCCGTGCTGCTGACAATCTTGGCGATACGCCGTTCCGCCAGATCCCGGGTTTCGGGGTCCAGCGTGCGAACCGTGCCCTTCATCTTCACCACCTGCGGGATCACGTTATGGGCCGGGGTGTCGGTTTCAACCGCACAAACCGAAACCACCACCTGCTTGAGCGGATCAACATTGCGTGAGGCCACGGTCTGCAGCGCGACGATGATATGGGCGGCAACGACGGTGGTATCGATTGCCTCATGGGGCTTGGCCGCATGCCCGCCCTTGCCCGTCACGGTAATCTCGATCTGATCGGCGGCAGCCATGATCGCACCCGGTCGTATCGCGAATTCCCCTACCGGAATCCCCGGCATGTTATGCATGCCATAGACTTCCTGGATCCCCCAGCGATCCATCATACCGTCCTTGCACATCTCAAGCCCGCCGCCGCCACCTTCTTCGGCCGGTTGAAAGATGACAACAGCCTTGCCATCGAAGTTTCTGGTTTCACAGAGATATTTCGCAGCGCCCAGCAACATGGTCGTATGGCCGTCATGGCCACAGGCATGCATCTTCCCCAGGGTTTTCGAGGCATGGGCCGCGCCGCTCTGTTCGATGATCGGCAAGGCATCCATATCGGCCCGCAGCCCGATCACCCGACCCGCCTTGTCGGTCTTGCCCTTGATCACACCGACAACACCGGTCTGGCCGATCCCCTCGACCACCTCATCGCAGCCATATTCCCGCAGCAAATCCGCCACCTTGCCCGCTGTTCGATGCACATCGAAAAGCAATTCCGGATGTTCGTGAAAATCACGTCGGATCGCGGTAAGTTCGGGCAGCATCTCTGCAAAACGGTTCTTGACGGGCATGGGGCACCTCTCTGTTCGACTTTTCCAGAGATTGACCATTCCGCACCGGTACCGCAAGGGGTTGCGATACCTTTCGGCAAAACGGTCGGGCATACCCCGCCATCAGTTCGAAAACGCGGGCGTCAGTGGGTCACGCGTTCGACAGAAAGCGCGCGCTTGTTCAGTTCGGCAATCAGGGCAGGTACGATGCGCAGGGCCCCAACCGCCTGACTAAGCGCCTCCGACAGTTCATTTTCGTCGAAACGATCCGCCGTTACCCGCCAAACCAGCCGTCTGCTGACGCCATCGTCGAAGACAACCTCCGTCGCACCCGCCCGCGTCTTGCGATAGCCCAGAAAATTCGCGCCGCCATCGGGCGCATGAAAACTTGTTTGATATCCCATTTTCGGGTCTCTTTTTTTGCTCGATGCAAAAAGAATCCCTTAAATATGGGTCTTGCGTCAATTCCCCCCGGGCCAACAGGACAAAAGTTGAGTCCTTCGCGCAACAGATCCGTCAGACCGAAATTTCCTCGGGCGGGCTGGACAGGAGGGATGCCAGGCGTTCACAGGCCTCCTCAATACAGCGGCGGCTGCGATTGCCGGGCAAGGCAAGGCGAACGGCATTGGGCGCCCGGCCATGGACCAGCGCAAATTCATCGGCGGAGCGCAGCAACACGCCCTCTGCCTCCGCCATGCGGGTAAAAACGGAGGCACGCCATCCCGCAGGCAGGTGCAACCAGGCGAAGGGCAGCCCCGGCTGCCAGCACAGGCCATGGTGGCCCAATACATTCACCACCGCCTCCAGCCGGTCGGCAAAAACCGCCTGCACGTCCTGACGCAGCTTCGCCGCCCGCCCCGAGCCCAGCAGTTCCAGGCAGAGATCCGACACGGGACGGGAAAGCGCAAAGAAGCTGTGCTGCGCCGTCAGCCGCCCTGCCTGCCCGGTTCCGGTAGGGCAGATGATATAGCCAAATCGCAGCGCGGCGGAAATGCTCTTTGACAGGCTGCCAATGTACCAGGTCCGGTCCGGCGCCAGCGCGCGCAATGCAGGCAGGTTGCTTTGCGCAACCGAATAGCAATCATCCTCAAGGATCTGCAAATCATAGCTTTTTGCGATTTCCGCAACTTCACGCCGTCTGGCTTCCGGCATTGAAACCGTCGTGGGGTTCTGCGCTTCCGTCGTGATGCACAGGATCTGCGGAGCATGGCGGCTGCAGGCCGCCTCCAACGCATCGGGACGCAGCCCATGGGCGTCGATCTCCAGCCCGATCACTTCCGTCCGCATCAGTTTAGCGGCATGCCGGAACCCCGAATAGGCAAGATCCTCACAAAGAACACTGGGCCGGTCACCACGCAGGCAGCATTGAAATACCATCGTGATCGCATGCTGCCCGCCATAGGAAAGCGCAAGATCATCGGCATTGACAGGTCCAAGGACTCGCCCATCCATCCAATCGATCAGCGCCTCGCGCAGCGGCTCCTCCGCGCGCTGACTGGGGTAGTCGAGCCAATCTTCGGCAATCTGCGGTGCAAGGGCCGCCATGCATTCGGCGAAAGCCCTGCCCTGCCCCACATCGGGCAGGCTGGGTGACCGCATATCCACCCGCCCGGTCAGGCTGGCAGGATCGCGTTCGGCAAAGAAGCTCTGGCTTGGTCCGAAACGCGGCTGCGCCGAGGCGACAAAGGTACCCCGCCCCACGGTGGCATCCAGCAACCCTTCACGCGTGGCCAGCTGATAAGCACGAGAAACCGTCCCCGGCGTGACCTGCAACCCCCAGGCGAGATCCCGCACTGTCGGAAGCTGCGCCCCGGCCGCCAATTGCCCCGAACGGATCGCCTCCCGCAGTGCCCGCACAAGGGCAAGATATTTCGGCCCCGGATATTGTGCCAGATCCGGCTGCCAATTTGTACCCGTCACAATGTTCTCCTAGCTTTGGCCGAAAGAGTATTGTATCTATATTGAGCCAAAGTCAACAATATTGTATCAACACAAAGGAAAGCACCATGACCTACGAAGCCTTCCGCTCCGTCGAAGCCCGTCGGCCGCTGCCGCCCGTTGCGCGCCCTGCCTTCGCCCTGACGGCTGTGCTTCTGGCCTGGGATGATCGTTTCCGGAGCCGCAGGGCGCTGGCCCGGCTGAACGAACGAATGCTGCAGGATATCGGCTACACCCCTGAGGAAGCCGAAAGGGAAAGCGTCAGGCCCTTCTGGAAAGCCTGACGCTTTCTGTCACAAACTCCCCACTGGCCGCGCAAGATGCGCGGCCTTTTTTATGGCACGGGATAACCATGAAAGTGGGGAATCTTGCTATTAAACCAGATGAATACAAAATGATATTATGTTGATATCATTATTTATTTGATATTTCCCATTCGATCGAAACCGAGGCGGTAACGGATATTTCACCTTCGGCCACCGGAACCGCCATTTCCATGGCTGCCCCACTTCGAAACATCGGGGGTTCCGGTTGAAAGGATCCGCCGCCTGCGGATATCCGCCGCACCTCGCGCAATTCGACCCCGGCAGCTTCCGTCAGCAATTCGGCCTGCGCACGCGCATCGGCCACTGCCCTGCGGCGGGCTTCCTGTTGCAAAGGTTCGGGATCGCTGACGCCAAAGGAAATTCCGTTCAGGGTATTTGCCCCATCGGCAAGCGCGGCATCTATCAATGTTCCCAGATTATCAAGATTGCGGACACGAACCGAAAGCATGTTCGACGCCCTGTAACCCGCAATGGCAGGCGACTGCCCTTCCCGCGGCCGGGTCCAGTTGGGATTCAACGAAAGGCCCGAGGTCTGCAAATCACGATCCTCGACCCCGGCCGAACGCAGATTGGCCAGGACGGTACCCAATTGTTCCGAATTGGCCGCCATGGCCTCCGCTGCGGTTGCGGCCTCACTTTGAACACCAAGCGACAATGTCGCCATGTCCGGGGGGGCCTCAACCTTGCCCTGGCCCGTGACGATGATGCTGGGATCGTCATCATCCGTATCCGCCGAAACCCCAAGGGGCATGGCAAGACAGAGGGCAAAAAGCGCAATTCCGGCAAGTCGCATCTGAAACTCCTTCACGAATTCTTGCTTGACAATAGTATGACGTTGCTCCCTTGCCTATCCTTGGATTAAATTTGCCCGAAATATGACGGTTTTCCTGCTGTTCCTTTCATTCGGCGGAAACCTGCTGTAGGAAGAAGCAAGCAGCTCTGGAAGACTCCACGGCCCCTCGGGACCTATGTTAGACCCACGCAATGAAACCGAACTTTGCTCTTAATATCTCCGATACGCATATCGGGCTCTTGCATCGCACCTCCAAGGGCTGGAAGTCCATCGGTGAGGTGGCTTTCGACAGCCCCGATCTGGAGGAAGCGCTGGGATATCTGCGTTCCTCCGCCCTGGGCCTTTCGCCACAGGGCATTACCACCAAGCTGATCCTGCCATCCTCGCAGGTTCTTTTTACCAAGGTCGAAGCCCCCGGGCAGGACAAGGCCGCGCGCGAAGCCCAGATCCGTGAGGCAATCGACGGGCGTACGCCATATGGTCTTGACGAACTGGTCTTTGACTGGTCGGGCAAGGGGCCGGAATTATCCGTTGCCATTGTTGCCCGGGAAACGCTGGAGGTAGCCGAAAGCTTTGCCGATACGCATCGCTTCAACCCGGTTTCCTTCGTCACCATGCCCGATGAGGCGGAGTTCACGGGGGAACCCTGGTTCGGCCCGTCGACCCTTGCCGGGAAACTGCTGTCAGATGATGAAAAGGTTGAGCGCGATCAGGATCCGGTAAAGATCCTGGGCGCTGATGGCAGCGATCAGAAAGATACCGGATCAAAGACACCGAAGGATAACAAGCCTTCGGAAAAGAAAAAGGGCGCGGCAGAACCCGACGCAGAACCCGACAAGGGCAAGGAAAAGGCCGAAGAAGCCCCCGACGGGAAAAAATCCGACAGCAAGATCGAAACCAAGGGCACCGATAAGGCAGCGGAGGCCAAGACCACCGAGGCCGAAGCTGCTGCAAAGGCCGCGAGGGACGCCGAGGCCAAGGCACGTGCCAAAGCCGAGGAACAGGCCCGGAAGGAACGCGAGGCCGAAGCCGCCGCCAAGGCCGAAGCCGACCGCATCATGCGCGAACGCGCCGAAGCTGACCGCCGCCGGGCCGAGGCCCGCGCCCTGGAACAGGCCGAGGAAGAGGCCCGACGCGCCGCCGAAGAGGCGCGCAAGGCAGAGGAAGAACGCAAACAGGAAACGGCCCCCCCGGCCCTGAGTGCAACGGCCCCCCCGGCAACCGGAACCTCCAAACCCCTGGGCGCCGCAATCCCCGCCTTTTCAAGCCGTCGCCGGGACGATACCGCCCGTATGGCAGCAGCGGTGACCACCCCCGCACCTGAACCGGCCAAGGCCCCTGCCGCGAAACCGGCTTCGGTCTTGGAAGACCCCCATCGCGCCGAAACGGCAAAGGTAACTTCCCCGCAAAAAACCGCAACGGCGACACCCGACACGACCGGGGATGTCACCCCGATTGCTGCGGCAAAATCCGCAAGCGGATCATCCGCCAGCAAGGCCGATGATGTGTCAATCAATGGTGCGGCAGGCCCAGATGCAGGCGCAGGGTCGGATAAAGCAGGGTCGGATAAAAAGGCTACCCCGCCCCCACCACGGGGGGGTGCCCTGGGTTCCGGCGCGCCTTCAACGGCGCCGCGTTCCCCGGCCAGGCCTCTTCCCCCCATGGTCACCGCCCCCAGCATCCCCGGCACGGCAGCGGCCAACCGGATGCGAAAGGCCGATGGCCCTGTGGAACGCCCGGTGCCCCCACCCCCCAATGCAATGCGCCGTCGCGCCAAGGCCCGTGCCGAAGCCGAGGGTATGGAAGGTTTCGAGAAGCTTCCACAGGGCCGTGGCAAGCCGCGCTTTCTTGGCCTTGCCCTGACGGGGATCCTGCTTTTGGTTCTTGCGATCGTGGCGGCCTGGTCTTCCATCTACCTGTCGCAGGGGGAACAGGACGACGCTCTGCCAGCCGTGGCCGCGAATGAGGCCACCACAACGGATGAGGCCATCAACACGCCCGCCGCTGTGGTACCATCAAGCCAGGAAGATCTGAATACGGAAGCCACCCCGGATGATCCGGAGGCGCTGGCCGATGCCGAAAGCGCCGCCGAAGAGGCCGTGCTTGCCGCACTTCCCCCCGAAACACCCCCCGAGGATCCGGAAACCGAAGCCGCCACCGATAACGAAAACACCGCAGCCCCGGTTGTTGAGGGAACGGAAGGCGCGGCCCAGCCCGGTTCCGACAATCCGCCGCAGGATGAGATTTTCCTGGCAACCACCGACACACCGCCGCCTGCCTTTGATTCCGTCGCACTGCCGCCTCCTGGTTCCGCACCCGATGCTGCGCCGGAAGCGGCGATGCCCCCCCCGCCATTTGGTGAAGAATATGAATTCAACCCCGATGGCACGATCCGCGCCACCGCGCGGGGGGTAGTGACGCCGGGCGGTTTCTGGCTGATTGCCGCGCGCCCCTCGATCATGCCGCCGCTCCGCCCCGGTTCCGAGGCACCTCAAACCGAAACACCGGCGGCGGCCCCCCCTTCCGACGCGCCGGAAGAAACCGCAAATTCCGCAATCGAGGCAGCAATATCCGAAGCCGTCGCAGGTAATCCGGCCTTCGCCCCCGATCCGGAAGCGGCTTCACTCCTGCGACCCACGCGCCGGCCCCAAAGCATTGATTCCCTGCTTCGGCAACCGGGGGATGACGATGCCGCGATACGCGACGAGATCGACACCCGCCTGGTCAGCCTGCGGCCCCGCCAACGCACGCAAGCGGTGGCGGAGCGTGGCGAGGAAACCGCGCGCCGTGAAGCCGAGGCGGCCTCGCTGGTCGCTGCAACCTCAGCCGCCAGCGCCGCCATGGCCGAGGATCGGCCCAATGTGCTGCCCGTCGCCTATTCCCTGCGCCCCGCCGAACGGCCACGTGATTTTTCCCGTGCGGTCGCCGCCGCCGTTCAGGAAGCCACGCAATCTTCCGCCGGTTCGCAATCGCGCGGGCAGGCCGCCGCCGCCGCATCCCCGGAGGAAGAACCCGAGCCCGAAACCCGGACCTCCGCCGCACCGCGTATTCCAACCCGTGCCAATGTGGCCCGGCAGGCCACCTACAAGAATGCGATCAACCTTTCCCGCATCAACCTGATCGGCGTCTATGGCACCAAGAACAAGCGTTATGCGCTGATCCGCAGTGGCAGTGGGCGTTATACCAAGGTTCGCGTGGGTGATCGGGTGGATGGCGGTACGGTCGCCGCGATCACCTCAAGTGAAGTCCGCTACAAGAAGGGCGGCCGCATGCTGAGCCTGGCCATGCCGAAAGGCTGACGCCGCCGGGGGCAGGAATGGAAAGTTTTCTCCTACTCGCAAGTGTCTACCTTGGCGCGGCCGTTCTGATCGTGCCGATTTCCGTGCGCCTGGGGCTGGGCTCCGTTCTGGGTTATCTGGCAGCCGGCATCTTGATGGGTCCGGTTCTGGGACTGGCGGGGACCGAAACCGCAGATCTGCAGCATTTCGCCGAATTCGGCGTGGTGATGATGCTTTTCCTGATCGGGCTGGAACTGGAGCCACGCGCGCTTTGGAACATGCGGCACCGGCTTCTGGGTCTGGGGGGCATGCAGATCCTGCTGACCACGGGGGGCGTTACCCTGGCCGTGGTCTATGCCGGGCTGCCCTGGCAGATCGGCATGGTTCTGGGCATGATCCTGTCGCTTTCCTCCACCGCAATCGTCTTGCAGAGCCTGAACGAAAAAAACCTGATGCGCACCACGGGTGGACGTTCGGCCTTTGCGGTGCTGCTGACCCAGGACGTGGCCGTGGTGCCGATGCTGGCCATCATTCCGCTGCTTTCCGCAGGCGCGGCGAATATGCCGGAGGGGATCAGTGCGGCCACCTTCGGGATCACAAATCCGGGCGATACGGCCGAAGCCCATGCCGCCCCCGGTGCGGCGGAGCCCCTGCTTTCCTTCATCCACTCGCTGCCCGGCTGGGCCGTCACGCTGATGACCCTGGGTATCGTGGTGGGTATCATCCTCGCCGGGCATTTCCTGACCCGGCCCGTCTTTCGTTTTGTCCATGCCTCGCGCCTGCCGGAGATGGGCACATTCATCGCGCTCCTGATGGTCTTCGGGATCGCCTTTTTGATGATGATCGTGGGCCTTTCCCCCGCGCTTGGTACTTTCCTTGCCGGGGTGGTCCTGGCCAATTCCGAATTTCGTCACCAGCTCGAAGCCGATATCGCCCCTTTCAAGGGGATCCTGATGGGGCTGTTCTTCATGACAGTGGGTGTCGGGATCGATTTCATGATCCTTGCCGCCAGCCCCGTCCTGGTCATTGCACTGACCCTTGCGCTGATCGCCCTGAAGGCTGCGGTTCTGTTCCTTGTCTCCCTGCCCTTCCGGCTGAAGGGGACGCATCGCTGGCTCTTTACCCTGTCATTGGCGCAGGCAGGGGAATTCGGGTTTCTCATCACGGCCTTTGCCACCAAGCAATCGGCCCTGACCCCGGCATTGGCGCAGATAACCTTGCTGGTTATCAGCCTGTCGATGCTGCTCACACCCTTGCTGTTCATCTTTTATGACAGACTTGCCGCAGGCGGCTCCCAACCCGAAAACGACACCCCCGCCGATGAAATCGATGAACGGGGCCGGGTCATCATCGCCGGCATCGGCCGGTTCGGACAGCTGGTCAACCGGCTGGTGCGGATGGCCGGGGCGCAGACGGTGGTTCTTGATTCCAATATCGAAACCATACAGATGATGCGTCGCTTCGGCATCAAGGGGTTTTTCGGGGATCCGACCCGTCCCGAATTGCTGGAAGCTGCGGGGCTGCGGGAAGCCTCGGTCCTTGTGATCGCGGTCAATGACCGCGAAGCCATAACCCGGATTGTCCACCATGCCCGGCAACAATGCCCGGATCTGCATATCATCGCCCGTGCCCGCGACCGTATTCATGTCTATGAACTCTACCGCGCCGGGGCGGATGATATCGTGCGCGAAACCTTTGACAGTTCCCTGCGCGCGGGCCGCTACGTTCTGGAAAATATCGGCCTCACCGAATATGAAGCCGCGCGGTTGAGCCAGACCTATTTCCAGGTTGAACGCGAGGCGCTCCGGGATCTGGCCGAACTCTGGGTGCCGGGTAGGCCAATCCAGGAAAATGAACCCTATATCGCGCGTTCACGGCAGCTGGACGAAGACCTCGCCCTCGCGGTGAATGAGGATGTGCAGGAAACCCGGCAGGAGGCCCGGCAAGAGGCCGCTGAATAACCCGCTTATCCTGCCGAGACACCGGCTTCGGCAAAGGTGGCCATGCCGGAATGGCTGGCCAGCGCCCCCTGCACCACCGCGATGGCCAGCGCCGCCCCGGACCCTTCCCCCAGGCGCAACCCCAGCGACAACAACGGCCTTTTTCCCAGTGCATCAAGAAGCCGCCCATGCGCGGCCTCCGCACTTTGATGGCCTGCCAGACAATGATCCAGCGCCCCGGGAACCGCGCGCGCAAGTGGCAGGGCCGCAGCACAACAGATGAACCCGTCAAGCAGGACGGGGATCCGCAAGACCCGCGCCCGGGTAATGGCCCCGGCCATGGCGGCAATTTCACGCCCGCCAAGCCGGCGCAGGACCTCCATCGGATCCTTCAGATTATCACCATGACAATTCAGCCCCGCCACAACCGTTTCCGCCTTGCGGGCAAGCCCGGCCATATCGACGCCGGTACCGCGCCCAACCCATTCCTGCGCATCCCCGCCCAGCATTGCACAGGCTATCGCCGCGGCAGAGGTCGTATTGCCGATCCCCATTTCCCCCGTCACCAGAAGATCGGATTCGGGATCCACCGCATCCCAGCCCGTCTTAAGCGCCACGAGGAATTCTGCCTCGGCCATGGCCGGGGCTTCGGTGAAATCCGCAGTGGGCCGGCCAAGTTCCAGTGCATGCACCGCCAGCGACGCGCCGAAACAATTGGCCAGTTGATTGATCGCAGCCCCCCCCATCCGGAAATTTTCCACCATCTGGACGGTCACCTCGGCTGGAAAGGCCGAAACTCCGCGTACCGCAATCCCATGATTGCCGGCAAAGACCAGGATCTGCGGCGCCCGGATCCGGGGTGTCGGATTGCCCCGCCAGCCTGCATACCAGACTGCAATCTCCTCCAGCCTTCCTAGGGCGCCATGCGGTTTGGTCAGGTCGCGATTGCGCGCTGCGGCCGCGCAGCTTGCATCCTCATCGGGTGAAGGGGCCGACATAAGTGCATTGATCAGATCCTCAAGCGAAGCGATTTCCATATCATCCCCTGATTGCCGAAAGCCCATTGCTTGGTTATCGACAACCACAAGGATTGACCAGCCGGGATGCAGCATCAGATGGAATCGCAGAACAGGCCGCAGCTTTCGGATATCCTGCAAGGCTTGCAGCTGCTTACCCGCCTGCCCCTGCCTGCGGGAACGCAACCTATACGTCCAGCCGCCGCCTGGGCCTGGCCCCTTGCCGGGGCGGTGGTGACGGGATTTTCGCTTTGTGCGGCGGGGCTGGCATTGCCCGCAGGCCCCGGCATCGCTGCCGGGGTTGCACTTTGCGCCCAGGCAATGCTGACCGGAGCAATGCATGAAGATGGCCTGGCCGATAGCGCCGATGGGCTTTGGGGTGGTTGGGACAGGGGCCGCCGGTTGGATATCATGAAGGACAGCCATATCGGCACCTATGGGGTTCTGGCCCTTCTCCTTTCCTGTCTTATCCGCTGGGTGGCCCTGACCGCATTGATTGCAGCCGGGCAATGGTTTGCGCTGATTGCCGTCGGGGCTGCAAGCCGGGCATCAATCGCAGTGGCCATGGCCCTGTTACCCAATGCGAGGGGATCCGGCCTTTCGCAATCCGTAGGGCATCCGCCATTCTGGTCCGCCGCACTTGCCGTGATGATCGGTGTTCTGGCGCTTTTGGTTTCAACCGGTTGGGCGGGGTTGGCGGCAATCCTCGCCATCGTCCTGGCCTCCGCAATCGTCGCAGGCCTGGCCCGGGCCAAGATTGGCGGACAAACCGGCGATATTCTCGGTGCAATCCAACAGGTATCCGAGGCGGTGGCGTTATCGGTCCTGACCGCCCTTGCAGTCTGATCAGGGGATGACAACGGAAAATGGCGGCCCATGGGCCGCCATTTCAAACAATTTTCCGGGATGTTCAGGCCGCGCGGGTCAACAGCACATCGTCCACGGTTTTCTGTGCACCCTTTTCATCCACACCAGCCACAGCCGCAACCTCACGCGTCAGCCGTTCCAGCGCAGCTTCATAAAGCTGGCGTTCCGAATAGCTTTGTTCGCGCTGATCATCGTTGCGATGCAGGTCGCGCACCACTTCCGCAATCGAAAGCAGATCGCCCGAATTGATCTTCTGTTCATATTCCTGTGCCCGGCGTGACCACATGGCCCGCTTCACCCGGGCCTTGCCCTTCAACGTGTCGAGCGCCTTGTTGACGATATCGGGGGAGGAAAGCGACCGCATGCCAACCTCCGTCGCCTTATGCGTCGGAACGCGCAAGGTCATCTTGTCCTTTTCAAAGGAAATGACAAAGAGTTCCAGCTGCAGGCCCGCAACTTCCTGTTCTTCAATGGACACGATCCTGCCGACACCATGGGCAGGGTAAACAACAAACTCATCAGGGCGAAATTCGGGCTTTTTGGCCTTGGACATATGGATACTTCCTCAGGAGGGACATCCCGGAAATTTTCCGCAAAAAAGATCGTTCGCGGCCAGATTGACCCCGACGATCAGGACAACGCGGAAAACAAATATCCAGATGCAAGGCGCAGACCCTGCATATGGGCGGGACATCCGTTTTTATTGACTATTCATATATAGCACAGAATCACCCCGATTCCAACCGTCGGGGAGGATTCCAACCGCGATTCTGATAGTCGGATCAAGTACAAACAGCCGGATTTCAACATTTTGGACGAAAACACGGCGAATCGATTCGCAGCGAATCAGCTGCCTTCCCCCGGATTCGGAGAAAAATATTTCTCCAGCTTGCCGGGTTCCCCATCGCGTTCTTCCGCCTCGGGCAGCGGGTCACGCTTTTCAGTGATCACGGGCCAAAGCTCGGCATATTTGCGATTGAACTCGACCCACTGTTCCATATCCGGTTCGGTATCGGGGCGGATCGCATCTGCCGGGCATTCCGGTTCGCAGACCCCGCAATCGATACATTCATCCGGATGAATGACCAGCGCGTTTTCGCCCTCATAGAAACAATCCACCGGGCAAACCTCGACGCAATCGGTATATTTGCAGGCAATGCAGTTATCGGTGACGATATAGGTCATCGCGGTTCTTCTCTTCGGGTTTCGCAGGGTCTGTTAATGCACCCTGCGCAATCATTCAAGCGGGCGTAACATCGCAACATCGGGCGGATCGGTATCAAGATCGTGATAAAGCGCACGCGCTTCGACGGCCGGACCACGCCTGTGACCGGGCGCAAGAACCCGGATAAGCCGAACCTGCCCCTCCAAGGGAAGCGTCAGGACATCGCCCGGGGCAACCTGATGGGCAGCTTTTGCAACCTTTTGACCATTGATACGGACCCGGCCCGATCCGACAAGGGCAGCCGCAATGGCGCGCGTTTTGCAAAACCGCGCCTGCCAGAGCCATTTATCCAGCCGGATCCGTTCATCCGCAGGCGCCAAATCAGACCTTTCCCTTGAGGGCCATCAAGGCCGCGAAAGGGTTGTCCGGGTCCAGGGGTTTTTCCGAGCGGGACGGACGGGATCCCGATTTCTTCGATTTTGCGCCCTCGCCCTTGCCGGGTTTACCGCCCTTGCCCTTGCGACCATCGCCCTTGGCACCACGTTGCGCCTTGCCATCCCCCCTTGGGCGATGATGGCGCGGGCGCGGCGCCCAGGTGAAGGTGAAGAAAATCTCCATCTCCGGGCCAGCCCCATCGGCATCGGTTGCATCAGATTTCGGGGGTTCCGGTTCAGCCGGATCTGCCTCCGAAACGACAGGGGGAACCTGCGCGAGATCATCGACCGCATCTGGCGTGGTCTGCTGCACAACAGTTTCCGCCTTGTCCCCGGCCACCGTTTCAGGGGTGGGGTCCGCAGCGGGTGTTTCTTCCGCCTCCGGTGCAGTTTGACCTTCGGCTGGTTCACCGGTTTCTGCCGATGCCATCCCGGATTCGGGGTCTGGGGCAGCCTCCTGTCCCGCTGCGGCAACAGGGGCTCCGGATGCGGGCTCGGCCTTGACCTTGATCCTTTCCCCCCGCTCGGCACGATACCCGAGGCCCGCCATCAGATCGGCGAATTGTTCCAGCGTCATGCCCGTGATCGACAACATATCGGGCGTTGCCTCAAAGCCCGCACGGGTATCCTGGGCGCGCAACAGATCGGCCAGACGTTCCAGCATATCTATCCGGATCGCACGTACCCCTGCCGGGTGATACCCGGCCAGCGTATAGTGGTTTTTCGGCAATTCGGCGAAATTAGGGATTGTCACCAGCCCCGGCGGCGGGCTTTCGGGAAATTCTTCCAGACCATTCGCAAGGCTCCAGAGCAGCAGCCGCAGCCGTGTCGGTGCAGGTTTCAGCAAGAGTGGCATGAAAATCGTATATTGCCCGAAACGCACGCCATGCTTGCGCAGCAGGCCACGTGCCTCCTGATCCAGCGCCTTGACCTCCTCGGCGATCTGGGCGCGCGGCAACACACCAAGGGATTCGACCAGCCGGAAGGCGAAGCCCCGCGCAAGACCGTCCAGCGTTTCGTCCTTGCTCAGTCCCAGAAGCGGTTCAAACAGTGCCGCGACCTTACGGTCGATAAAATGC
This sequence comes from Pseudorhodobacter sp., assembly GCA_047975325.1. Taxonomy (GTDB): domain Bacteria; phylum Pseudomonadota; class Alphaproteobacteria; order Rhodobacterales; family Rhodobacteraceae; genus JBKEDF01. The sequence goes on from JBKEDF010000049.1 coordinate 129,388, forward strand.
TGCAGGCGACGGCGCACCTTGTCCGCAATCTCGGGGCCTGCATCCTCATCGACGAAAGGTTCGACCGTCGGGCGTAAGACGTCAGGTCCGGCAACAAGCTTGCCAACGGCCTGTTCCCCCCACATCAACCCACCCTGTTCGGTAAAGTCGAGTTCGGTATCGGGCGCATTGTAAAACCTGTCGGAGCGCAGGTGAAATTCGGGTTTCAGCGCCTGCAACGCCGCCGCGCGCAGGGTTTTCGCCTCATCGGGGGAAGCACTGTCATCCTGACGAAAACGGAACCCTTCCAGACGGCCGATGAATTCGCCCTCAACCGTCACTTCGCCCTTGTCATTCACTTCGGCCACCAGGCTCTCCTTCTGCTTCAACCGGCGCATCAATATGGATGTGCGCCGGTCAACAAATCTTTGGGTCAGCCGCGCATGAAGCGCATCCGACAAGCGGTCTTCTACAGCGCGCGTTTCGCCGCGCCAATGGGATTCGTCTGTAACCCAACCCCGACGTTGCGCCACATAGGTCCAGGTCCGGATAAAGGCGAGACGTTTCGACAATGTGTCAATATCGCCTTCGGTACGGTCGATCCGCGCGATTTGCGCCGCAAGCCAGTCATCCGGCACCCGCCCTTCGCGCAGGAATTCGAAAATTCGCAACAGCAGCGTTGCATGATCAGTTTCCGACATGCCCCGAAAATCAGGGATTCGACAGACATCCCATAAAAGCCGTACCTCTTGCGGCCGCCTGACCATATCCCGGACTTCCGGCATTGCCGCCAGCCCCTTCAGGGCGACCAGATCATCCGCATCACGCGCCCGGCTGAGCCATTCATGATCGGTCTGCCGGTCCAGCCCGGCGATAAGCCGGTCGAGTGATCCATATTCGGGGATCTCATTACGCCATTGCAGTTTGCGAACCGGCAGGAAGTGATGATTCTCGATTGCCGCAACCATCTCATCGGGCAAAGGACGCGCCTCACCCGTCACACCGAATGTTCCGGGCGTCATGTGGCGCCCTGCCCGACCGGCAATCTGTGCCAGTTCCTGCGGATTGAGCCCGCGCATCCGCCGTCCATCGAATTTCACCGTGGAGGAAAAGGCCACATGGCGGATATCCAGGTTCAACCCCATGCCAATCGCATCGGTTGCCACCAGATAATCCACCTCGCCATTCTGATAGAGCGCCACCTGCGCATTGCGGGTCCGTGGGGAAAGCGCACCCATCACCACCGCACAGCCACCCTTGGTCCGGCGGATAAGTTCGGCAATGGCATAGACATTTTCGACCGAAAAACTGACAATTGCGGAACGTTCCGGCAGGCGTGCAATCCTTTTCGACCCCGCATAGGACAGATCCGAAAGTCGGGGCCGCGCCATGAATTGCACCCCGGGAACCAGCGCGGCAATCGCACCGCGCATCGTATCAGCCCCCAGAAACAGCGTTTCCTTCAACCCTCGTGCCCGCAGCAACCGATCAGTAAAGACATGACCGCGTTCGGGGTCAGCACAAAGCTGGATTTCATCCACCGCAACGAAATCCGCGCCGATTTCCTGCGGCATGGCCTCTGTCGTGGCAATCCAATATTGCACACGTTCGGGAACAATGCGTTCCTCCCCCGTGACCAGCGCCACCACCGAAGGCCCGCGCAACGCGACGATCCGGTCATAAACCTCCCGCGCCAGAAGCCGCAGCGGCAGCCCGATCACCCCGGTGCGATGCAACAGCATCCGTTCAATGGCGTAATGCGTCTTTCCGGTATTCGTTGGCCCGAGAACCGCTGTCACCCGTCCGGTTGCCTGCATGTTCTGGCTTGCCTGTCGGTTTACAAATCCTGCCCGGCCGCCTTGACGCGCAGCCGTTCCACCGAATCCCTTATCCCCTCCAGTTGCGGATGTATAGCGAGCACGGATTCATAAACCTCCAGCGCCTCTTCCTCGCGCTCGGTTTCCTCCAGTATCCGGCCAAATCCCGTCAACGCATCGAAATGCCGGGGGTTGAGCGCCAGCGCGCGCGAAATATCCCGCACGGATGGCCCATAAAGCCCGGCCTGAAAATAGGCCAGCGCGCGGGCATTCCAGCCCTCTGCAAAATCCGGGGCATGATCGACCAGCGCAGTCAGATGTTCGATGGCAAGCGTCACGTCGCCCTCTTCCATCGCGTCGCGCCCCCGCTGCAACAGGAGATCCATGCTCGGCGATCCCGATTTCGACCATTCCGAACGGATGCGCCGTTCAATCCGTTCCGCCGTGCGGCCTTCGGCCCCGGCCAGTTCCTCATACAGCCGGTCAAGCGTCTCTGTTTGCGCCATTATGGTCGGGGCGCAAAGCAACATCCCGACAAATGCCGCAACGACAGGATTGAGTAACCGTTTTTCCACTTTCATAACGGTAACTGTAACGCAGCCGCCACGAAATGCCAGAGGCGGGCGCGCACGAAACCGCGATGGGAAAGGAGCGGATATGAGCGAGATTATCCAGACCGCAGTGACGGCACTGAGCCAGAAGATCGACAGTTTTGACGGGGTGGCGAAATTTGTCATCTCCGGCGAAGGCACGGTCATGATCGATGAGGATGGCGTCCGCGCCGCAGATGAGGAGGCGGATGTGACGCTCACGGCAGAGGCGGATGTGTTTCGCGAAATCCTTGACGGCAACCTCGATCCGACCGCCGCCTTCATGTCGGGCAAGCTTACCATCGATGGCGCAATGGGCGTGGCAATGAAACTGGCCTCGGCGCTGGCATGACGGACCCGGCCCCCTTCCGTGCCGATCTGGCCGATGGGCCTGACGGGGGACATGCCATCTGGCTGCGCGGCACCGATGGTGTTCGCATCCGGCTCAGCCTGTGGCCAGAGGGGCCGAAGGGGCGGATCCTGATCTTTACCGGCCGCACCGAATATGCTGAAAAATACGGCCAGGTCGTGGCCGGGCTGGCACGGCATGGCTATGGCGCCATGGCAGTGGATTGGCGCGGTCAGGGATTGTCGGACCGACTGGCCGACAATCCGCTCCTGAGCCATATCCCGGCCTTCGCGGATTACCAGAAGGATGTCGCCGCGATTCGTGCCTGCCTGCATGACAGGGGGGAAACCGCCCCCCTCCTTCTGGCACATTCCATGGGCGGTTCCATCGCCCTTCGCGCCATGCTGGACGGCATGCCACTGCGTGCCGTGGCCTTTTCTTCACCAATGTGGGATATCAATTTCCCCCCCTGGATACGGCCAATCGCGCGTGGACTGGGCTGTCTGGGCCGCATCACGACCGGACTGGGGCAATGTTTCACCCCGCTGGCCAATCGCAATTCCTATGTGTTGTCACAACGTTTCCGCGGCAATCTGCTGACCGGTCATGAACCTTCCTATGAACGGATGCGGCGGCACCTGCGACAGGAACCGGGTTTCGGCCTGGCCGGGCCGAGTTTGCGCTGGCTTGATGAGGCGCTTGGCGAAAGCCGCGACCTTGCCACGAAACCCGCGCCGGATGTACCAGTACTCTGTATTCTGGGAACCGATGAAAAAGTTGTCGACAGCCGTGTCATCCACGATCGGATAGGAAACTGGCCCGGAGCGCAGTTGGAACTTTTCGACAAGGCCCGCCACGAAGTTCTGATGGAAAGTGATACGATGCGCGACCGTGCCATTGCCCTGATTGCCGCGCATTTCGATCAGGCGACAACAAGCCGGACATATAGCTGACAGAAGCAAATTTGATCATCAGATTTACACAGCATCAGCGTAAAATCAGAAGGTTACAGATTGATCCTATGATCAGATCAAAGCCGTCAGGCTATAGGCCTTCAGGGATGGGTCGGGCGCCCTGACAACACCACATGAGACGGATCCGGGCAGCCTGCGAAATGATCGAGGATATTCTGGGCCGCCATCATTCCCATGCGACGAAAGGCCCCTTCGGACATGGCCGCGGCATGGGGTGTCAGGATCAACCGCGGCGCCCCGTGCAACGGATGCGATGACGGCAGGGGCTCCGTCAGCGTCACATCCAGCCCCGCGCCGCCCAGATGTCCGGATCGGAGGTTTTCCGCCAGTGCCACCTCATCAATCAACCCGCCCCTCGCGCAATTGACAACAAAAGCGCCTTTGGGCAGCAGCGCAAGCCGTTCGGCAGAAAGGAAATTCCGCGTCGCATCGGTCAACGGACAATGGAGGGAGACGATATCAGCTTCTGCCATGGCCTCATCAGGATCCGTGGCTACCGCAAAACCGGCCTTGGCGGCAGGATCCGTGCGGCGAGACAAGACACGGACCTTCATCCCCAAAGTCTGCCCCAGAAGTGCCAGCCGTTGTCCGCTGCCACCAAAACCCACAACCAGTAACCGCCGACCCTCCAGCCCCGGGCTACGGGGGGGATCCCGCCCTTCCCGCTGGGCCAGTTCCTGCCCCCGCAGGTTGCGCGCCAAGGCAAGCATCAGCATCAAAGCCTGTTCCGATACCGCCGCCGAATTCGCCCCGGGTGTGTTCATCACCCATCCTCCGGCCTCCCGCACCGCATCCAGTGGAATATTGTCCACCCCAACCCCGTGTTTCGAAATAAGCCCGAAAAGGGCCGCCTCCGCCTCGCCCAGGGGCTGGGTCCGGATCAGGAGGGCGTCGGCAGGTGTCATCACCTCCCCGCACGGCGCCATGCGCACTATACAGCCCCCCGCCCGCAGCAGATCCAGCGCATCTTCATGTATCGATTCGGTAATCAGGATGGACGGGGCCATCACAGGTCAATCTTCAGGAAGGAATCCCGCAGCGCCTCCGACCAGGCCAGAGACATGCGCCGGAAATCCTCATCCCCCGCCTCAATCCGGCGCCGCATGGAAATACGACAATCATCCTTTTCGATCACGGCAAGATCCAGAGGCATCCCAACCGAAAGGTTGGAACGAAGCGTCGAATCCATCGAAAGCAGCACGGCCTTTTGTCCCTCCGCAAGGCTGGTATCCGGCACGACCACACGATCAAGGATCGGCTTGCCGTATTTATGTTCACCGATCTGCAGGAAAGGCGTGTCCTCCGTTGCCTCGATGAAATTGCCTTCCGGATAGATCAGGAAGACCCGCATATCCCCCCCGGCCCGCTGCCCGGCCAGGATCATCGAGGCCCCGGCCCCCTGGCCCATGGCAAGCTTGTGATCCACTTCCTGACGCACCTGCGCAAGCGTATTGCCAACCATCTCAGCCACTTTCAGCATGCTGACGGCCTTCATGATGGAACTTGATTCATCCGCATCGGGATGTTCGATCGCATCGTTCAGCCGCGCGATCGTCGTCTGCGTCACCGAAAGATTGCCCGCCGTCAGGATCGCGATCACCCTTTCGCCCGGATCCTCAAAGGTGAACATCTTGCGATAGGTCGCAATATTGTCGAGCCCGGCATTGGTGCGGGTATCGGAAAGCAGGACCATACCTTCATTCAAAAGCAGGCCGACACAATAGGTCATCTGGAAAGCTCCGGGGTGTCTTCTATCCTGGCTGTATCACGGTGCATTGCATCTCATGCATTCACGGCAGAAACGAGGCAATCCTTAACGCATTTCCGGTTTTGCCTGCAACAGCGCGGATGGCCCGGTTTGCGATAACGCCCCCCGGGACGGATACCACCGGACATTTGTCATATGTTCTCCGTGCCGGGCTTTTGCGGGGCAGCGGCGATACATAATGCAGCCACGCCCTTTTTCAGCGCCGCCATGTCCTCCGGGGTCATTTTGGCAAAGATCTGCCTTGCCTGCGCATCGACACGCGGCAGCAGCGCCCTGAACAAGGCACGTCCGCTATCCGTGCAGGTGTAGTCACGTAATCGGCGGTCCGAAGAGGCCGCCCGCCCCGAAAGCAGCCCTTTCCGTTCAAGCCGCTGCGCCGCGCGGCTGATCTGCACCTTATCAAGCGAAGAGCGCCGCGAAAGTTCCTTGGAAGTCAGGGTTTCGATATCCGCAAGCAGGAACAGGACCCGCCATTCCTCACGTGAAAGCCCCGCCTCCCCGCGATAGACCTCTTCCAGCCGGCGTGAGAAATGCGCTGCCGCAACCGCCAGCTGGTAAGGAAAGAAATCTTCCATTTTCATAGGGCTACCCTTGTTTTTCTACCCACCTTCGCAAGCTGTTTTGCAAAGGCGTCCCGGGTCAACATAGAACAGGCTTGACATTCATTGCAATTGCAATGATAACGGTAACGTTGCATTTGCAACAATGAGGAACTGACAGCGGCACGACAATCGGGCAAGGGAGCAAGGATCATGGCGAAAGCATTTGCATCGCAAGGTGACACGGGCGAGAAACGGATCAGCTTCACCGAGGTTGGCAGGGATCTCTGGGCCTTCACGGCGGAAGGGGATCCCAATTCCGGCGTGATCATCGGCGATGACAGCGTGATGATCGTGGAGGCCCAGGCCACCCCGCGCCTTGCCGCCAAGGTGATCGAGAAGGTGCGCGAGATCACCGACAAGCCGATCAGCCATGTTGTCCTGACGCATTACCATGCGGTCCGGGTTCTGGGGGCTTCGGCCTTCGGGGCGGATCAGATCATCATGTCGGACAAGGCCCGTTCGATGGTCGTGGAGCGCGGGCAGGAGGATTGGGACAGTGAATTCCAACGCTTTCCACGCCTGTTCGAGGGGCATGAATCGATCCCCGGGCTGACCTGGCCGACGACGACATTCCACAGCGGCATGACCGTTTATCTGGGCGGGCGCCGGATTGATATCCGGCATCTGGGCCGGGCCCATACGGCGGGGGATGCGGTGATCCACGTGCCCGATGAAAACGTGATGTTCACCGGTGATATCGTCGAATATCATTCGGCCTGCTATTGCGGGGATGGCCATTTCGAGGATTGGGGCGCAACGCTGGATGCGATCAGGGCCTATGATGTGGAGGCCATCGCCCCGGGGCGCGGCGATGCGCTGAACGGGCGGGAGATGGTGAACAGGGCCATCGAAAGCACCCGGGATTTCGTCGACAGCACCTATCGCCCGGCGGCGCGTGTGGCGGCGCGGGGGGGCAGCCTCAAGGAGGCCTGGGACGCGGTCCGTGAGGCCTGCGACCCGAAATTCGCCGATTACGCGATCTACGAACATTGCCTGCCCTTCAATGTCGCGCGCGCCTATGACGAAGCCCGCGGCATCGACACACCCCGCATCTGGACCGCAAAACGCGACAGGAAAATGTGGGACGAACTCCA